>CAMDJV010000043.1 GCA_945901085.1 Rhodovarius crocodyli
TCGTGCTGGAAGACGGCGCGGGCGGCACGACCTGGCGACGGGTTTGATGGGGGGGCGCGGGTTGCCCGGGGAAGGGCTTTGCCCCTCCCCGTACCTCACCCCACCAGGGGCGACCCGCCCCTGGACCGTGATGAATAAAGCCTGGGTTCCAAGGGCCTTTCGGCCCTTGGCGGGTGGGGTCTGGGGAGGGCAGAGCCCTCTCCAAGGCCACCAGCGCCCCCCCTCATGACCGGCCGCGAAGACGGCGCCGATCTCGCCCCGCTCCCCGGCGAGACGCCCATCGTGGTGCTGGTGAACCCGCAACTGGCCGACAATATCGGCATGGTCGCCCGTGCCATGGCCAATGGCGGATTGTTCCATCTCCGCCTCGTCGCCCCGCGCGATGGCTGGCCGCAGGCCCGCGCCTTCCGCACCGCCTCGGGCTCGCAGCGCATCCTCGAGCAGTGCACCCTGCATGACACGGTGGCCGATGCGGTGGCGGATTGCCATCGCGTCTTCGCCACCTGCCCCCGGCCGCGCTATGTCATCACCCGCGTCTTCAATGCCCGCGCGGCGGCGGAAGAGTTCCATGTGGTCAATAATAACGGCCTGCGCGCGGCGGTGCTGTTCGGCCCCGAACGCGCCGGCCTCACCGCCGATGACCTGGCGCATGCCGATACCCTGGTGCGCTACCCGCTCAACCCCAAGCACAATTCCCTGAATCTAGCCCAGGCGGTGATGATTCTGAGCTATGAGTGGTGGATGGCGGCCGAGGCCACGCCGGCCCGGCAATTCCAGACCCACCGCACCGCACCCGCCACCAAGGGCCAGCTCGACAATTTCATGGGCCATCTGATCGAGGAGCTGGACGCCTGCGGTTTCCTGCGCAATGCGCCCAAGCGGCCGGGCATGGTGCGCAATCTCCGCCACTGGTTCGAGCGCGGCGAAATCACCGAGCAGGAACTCAACACCATGCATGGCGTGGTCTCGGAATTATCACGCGGGCGGATGCGCCATGGCCGGCCGGAGGCCAAGGCAGAAGAGGATGAGTGAGCGCCCTCAGGCGGCGCGGGCAGCCGGCACCCCGCGCATCCGCCCACCGGGCGTGGCACCCTCTATGCTGGCGGCATAATCCGCCGCTTCCAGCAGCCCGGCCCAATGCACGCCGGTCTCGATGCCCATGCGCGAAAAAGCCCAGACCACATCCTCCATCGCCACATTGCCCGTGGCGCCAGGGGCATAGGGGCAACCGCCAATGCCGCCGGCGGCGGCATCGAATACCCGGCAACCCGCCTCATAGGCGGCCACGGTATTGGCCACGCCCATGCCGTAAGTGTCATGGCCATGGAAGGCAAAGCGCGGGCCGTGTTCGCGGATCGCCCGCCCCATCACCCGGCGCACCTGGTCGGGCGCGGCATTGCCGGTGGTGTCGCAGAGGCTGATTTCCATGCCCGCATGCAGCGGCGCGATGCGGTCCACCAGCCTTGCCACCGCATCTTCTGGCACCACGCCCTCAAAGGGGCAGTGATAGACGCAGGAGATATTGAAGCGGATTTTCTTGTCGCTGGGCGTGTCGCGGACCAGGGCCGAGAGTTCGCGCAAACCATCTTCCAGCGAGCGGTTGAGGTTGGACTGATTATGCGCCTCGGTCGCTGACATGAAAAAGCCCAGGCGATGCGCGCCACCCTGCAGCGCGGCATCAAAGCCGCGGCGATTGGGCACCAGCACGGTCGATTCCAGACCCTCCAGCTCCAGCGCCGCGCGCAGTACCTCGCCGGTATCCACCATTTGCGGAATGGCCTTGGGCGAGACGAAGCTGCCCACCTCCATCCGCTTCAGGCCAGCGGCGTGCAGCTTCTGCACCAGGGCGATCTTCACCGCGGTGGGCACAAAATTCTTGACCGGCTGCAACCCGTCACGCGGGCTCACTTCGCTCAATTGGATCATGGCTTCATCCCCAGCAATTCGCCGAATACATGGTCATTATGCGCCCCCGCCGCCGCCCCGGTCCAGCGCACCATGTCGCGGCTTGATACCCCGTCGAATTTGAAGGGCGCGGCCGGGTGCAGAACCTTGCCCAGCAGCGGATCCTCAACCTCCATCACCAGGTCGCGCGCCTGGAAATGCGGGTCCTCCACGCAATCCTTCATGTCATAGAGGCGCGAGCAGGGCACTTCGGCACCATCCAGCGCCTCCTCCGCCTCCTTGGCGGTTTTGGTGGCGGTCCAGGCGGCGATCGCGGCGTCCAGCGCCTCCACATTGTCGCAGCGCGTGGCGTTGGTGACAAAGCGCGGGTCGGTCGCCATTTGCGGCTGGCCGATCACCGCCATCAGACGCTTGAAGATCAGGTCCGAATTGCCGGCGATGCAGAGCCATTTCCCATCGGCGCAGAGATAGGTGTTGGTCGGTGCCGCGGTCTTGATCGCAGCCCCCTGCGGCTGCCGCACCCAGCCAAACAGGCCGTATTCCGGCAGCATCCCCTCCATCAGCGAGAAGACGCTGGAGACCAGATCGAGGTCGATGATGCGGCCCTGGTGATTGCCATTCTTCACCCCCCAGCATGCGCTGACCACCGCCATGGCGGCATACATCCCGGCCAGATCATCGCTGATGGACACACCGCAGCGCGGCGGCGGCAGCGCCGTCTGCCCCGGATTGGCGGTGAGGTGGCGCAGGCCGCCCATAGCCTCGCCAATCGCGCCAAAGGCGGGTTTGTCGCGGTAAGGGCCATCCTGCCCATAGCCCGAGACGCGGGCAATGATCAGGTTCGGGTTGGCCGCATGCAGCGTGGCCGGGCCGAGCCCCACCCGCTCCATATAGCCCGGGCGATAATTCTCGATCAGCGCATCGGCGCGGCCGGCCAGCTTCAGCACCTTGTCGCGCCCTTCGGCCGATTTCAGATCAAGCGTGACCGAAAGCTTATTCCGGCCATGCACGGAAAACCACACCGGATGGCCCTGATGCAGCGAGCCCCAGCCGCGCACCGGGTCGCCCTCTGGCGGCTCCACCTTGATCACCTCGGCGCCGAGATCGGCTAAGAGCCGGGTGGCGAAGGGGGCAGCGATGTAGTGGCCCAGTTCTACGATTTTCAGGCCTTGGAGCGGAAGCATGCCCTGTGTGTAGGGGCTGATCGCCCCGCCTTCCAGCCGGGAATGATGTCGGGCCGCCGGCAAATTCCATCATGCAGGGCCTGCGTTGAAAATTTTACGCAACCCGGCACTGGGCTGGGGCGTTGCTTCATTGTCCGGGTTCCATGGCTAACCTCGGAAGGCGTCAACCTCCCGCGCCTTCCTGTCTCTCCCGGATGCGCCGGCCCCGCAATTCTGGGCCGGGCGGAACTTATCGGGGGTGGCAGACTTGCTATCCATGACCCCCCAAAAACTTGCCGCCCCCGTCTCTTTTTCGCCCTAAGGGCTGGGCCGTCAGGCCCGCCCGGCGGCCTTGTCCGCCTCATAGCGCGCCTTGTTCTCGGCATTGGAGGGGTAAAGGCCCGGCAGCGCCTGGCCGGCATCCACCTGCACCATGATCCAGGCTTCCAGCCGCTCCTGCTCCACGCATTCATCGGCGATGGCATCGGCCATATCGGCGGGGATCAGCACCGCGCCATCAGCATCGGCCACGATGATGTCACCGGGGAAGACGGCCACGCCGCCGCAGCCAATGGGCTGCTCCCAGGCCACGAAGGTCAGCGATGCCACCGAGGGGGGCGCTGCGCCACCGGCGCACCAGACCGGCAGGCCGGTGCCGTTCACGCCGGCCACATCGCGCACCGCGCCATCGGTGATCAGGGCGGTGACCCCCTTCTTGGCCAGGCGGGCGCAGAGGATGTCACCAAAAATGCCGGCATCGCTCACGCCCATGGCATCGGCCACCGCAATACAGCCCTCCGGCATGGCCTCAATGGCCGCACGGGTGGAGATGGGGGAGGCCCAGGAGGCCGGGGTGGCCAGATCCTCACGCGCGGGCACGAAGCGCAGGGTGAAGGCGGGGCCGACCAGGCGCACGCCCTGCGCTGCCGGGGTGAAGGGGGCAGCGCCGCGCATCCACACATTGCGCAGCCCTTTCTTGAGCAGCACCGTCGTCAGCGTGGCGGTGGTGATTTTTTCCAGCTTGGCTTTTGTCTCGGGGGTCATGGTGTTTCTTTCAGTTGGGCAATGGCCTCGGCCGCCAGAAGCCCTGGCGGGAGGGTGATGTCGAGGATGATGGCGGCCTCTTCGGCGCTGGGCGGTTCCAGCGTGGCGAATTGGCTGGCCATCAGGCTGGGCGGCATGAAGTGGTTTTGCCGCGCGGCCTGCCGCTGGGCAATCAGGCCAGGGTCACCGGCGAGGTAGAGAATGCGCAAATCGGCCGCATGGCCGCGCAGCCGGTCACGATAGGCACGCTTGAGGGCCGAGCAGCCGATCACCCCACCGCCTGGCTGCGCGGCCAGCCATTGGCCCAGCGCATCCAGCCATGGCAGGCGGTCGTCATCGGTCAGCGCCTCGCCCCGGGCCATTTTTGTCACATTGGCGGGCGGGTGGAAGGCATCTGCATCGGCGAAGGGGATGGCCAGCGCCCCGGCCAACTGCGCCCCCAGGGTGGATTTGCCGCTGCCCGAGACGCCCATCAGGAGAATGCGTCGGCTCATTTCGGTTCGAGATGGCCGCCAAAGCCATGGCGCATTGCGGAAAGCGCCTTATCGGCAAAGCTCGCCTCCTGCCGGCTGCGGAAACGGGCAAAAAGGGCTGCGGCCAGCACCGGGGTGGGGATGGCGTTCTCCACCGCCGTATCCACCGTCCAGCGCCCCTCGCCACTGTCACTCACGCGGCCCGAGTAATTGGCCAGATCCGGCTGCTGGGCGAGGGCAGCGGCGGTGAGGTCGAGCAACCAGGAACTGACCACGCTGCCGCGCCGCCAATTTTCCGTCACCTCGGCCACATCGATGGCAAGCGGGCCGTTTTTCAACAGGTCCAGCCCCTCAGCCATGGCCTGCATCATGCCGTATTCGATGCCGTTATGGACCATTTTGGTGTAGTGCCCCGCCCCCGAAGCGCCGCAATGCAACCAGCCCTGATGCGCGGTGGTGTCACTATTGCGCTGCGGATTGGCAGGGGCCGCTGCCTCGCCAGGCGCCAGCGCCGCGAAAATCGGCGCCAGCCGCGCCACCGCGCCCGCATCGCCGCCGATCATCAGGCAATAGCCGCGCGCCAGGCCCCAAACGCCGCCAGAGGTGCCGACATCGAGGTAATGCACCCCCTTGGCGGCGAATATTTTGGCGCGGGCGGCAGAGTCTTTCCAGAAGGAATTGCCACCTTCGATCACCACATCCTCCGCATCGAGCATGGGAAGCAGGCTATCCAGCGCGCCCTGGGTGGCGGCGCCGGCGGGCAGCATAACCCAGATGGCACGCGGCCGGGCGAGGGCGGAGACCACACTGGCCAAATCGGCCGCGGGGGTCGCACCCTCGGCTGCCAGCGCCGCCACCGCGGCCGCATCCATGTCAAAGACCGGGCATTGATGGCCAGCGCGCAGCAGCCGCCGCGCGATATTGCCGCCCATCCGGCCCAGGCCGATCACTGCCAGTTGCATCTGTCCCATCCCCAGGCTGAAGCCGGATTATCCCCCCCTGCGGCAGCATGTCCATCGCTGTCCATTCCCCCGCGCCGCTGGCACCGCTATATCCCCCCCATGAACTGGATCAGCGAATGGGCCCTGCCCAAGATCAAGACGCTTTTCGGTGCCGCGCGCGAGGTGCCGGAGAATCTGTGGCACCAATGCTCGGCATGCCAGCAGATGGTGTTTCACCGCGATCTCGAGCGCAATCTGCATGTCTGCACCCATTGCGGCCATCACGAGAGGGTGGGGGCGCGCACCCGCATCGACCTGACCTTGGATGAGGGTTGGCAGGGCATCGAATTGCCAAAGGCGCCGGCCGACCCCCTGCGCTTCCGCGACCAGCGGCGCTACAATGACCGCCTGCGCGATGCCCAGGCGAAATCCGGCATGGATGATGCGGTGGTGGTGGGCCATGGCACCATTGATGGCCAGCCAGCCGTTGCCGCCGCTTTCGAGTTCAGCTTCATGGGCGGCTCCATGGGCGCAGGCGTGGGTGAGGCGCTGGTCGCCGCCGCCCGCCTGGCCGTGCTGCAGGATGCGCCGCTGATCGTCTTCACCGCCTCGGGCGGGGCGCGAATGCAGGAGGGCGCGGTCAGCCTGATGCAAATGCCGCGCACCGTCATCGCCACGCGCATGGTGAAAGAGGCGGGGCTGCCCTTCATCGTGGTGCTCTGTGACCCGACCACGGGCGGCGTGACCGCCAGCTTCGCCATGCTGGGCGATATCCAGATCGCCGAACCCGGCGCGATGATCGGTTTTGCCGGCGCGCGGGTGATCGAGAGCACGGTGCGCGAAAAACTGCCCGAGGGTTTTCAGCGTGCCGAGTATCTGCTCGCCCATGGCATTCTCGACATGGTGGTCAAGCGCAGCGAAATGCGCGCCACGCTGGCGCAGGTGATCAGCCTGCTGCGGGTGGCCGATATCCCACCACCCGCCACCCCTCAGGCCGCCCTGCCGGCCCCAGCGTGAAGGGCTCCGGCCGCAGCGAGGCCATTATCGATCGCCTGCACGCGCTGCACCCCAAGCTGATCGATCTCAGCCTGGGCCGGCTGGAGATCTTGCTGGCAAAGCTCGGCCACCCCGAGCGGGCGCTGCCGCCGGTCATCCATGTCGCCGGCACCAATGGCAAGGGCAGCACCTGCGCCTTCCTGCGCGCCATCGCCGAGGCGGCGGGGCAGCGGGTGCATGTCTATACCTCGCCGCATCTCGTGCGCTTCCATGAACGCATCCGCCTCGCCGGGGCGCTGGTGGAGGAGACCCTGCTGGCCGATGCGCTGGAGGAGGTGGAGCGGGTGAATGGCGCCGAGCCCATCACCGTCTTCGAGGTGACCACGGCGGTGGCGCTGCTGCTATTCTCCCGCGTGGAGGCGGATCTGCTGGTGCTGGAGGTGGGGCTTGGCGGGCGGTTTGACGCCACCAATGTGGTGGCCCGGCCGGTGGCGACCGCAATCACCAGCATTTCCATGGACCATATGGATTTTCTGGGCGAGACCCTGGCAAAAATCGCCTTCGAGAAGGCGGGCATCATCAAGCCTGGTGTGCCCTGCGCCACCGGTTTTCAGGCACCGGAAGCACTGGCGGTGCTGCGCGATGTTGCCGCAGCGCAAGGCGCGCCACTTCTGGCCAGGGGCGAGGCCTGGGAGGTGGATGGGGCAGGCTATAACGGCCTGGCCCTGCCGCCGCCTGGCCTGCCGGGCGTGCATCAGCGTGACAATGCCGGCATTGCCATCACCGCGCTGCGGGCCTGGGGGCCGGCATGGCTGAATGACGCGGCGATCCAGCGCGGCGTGGCCCGGGCGGAATGGCCGGCGCGCATTCAGCGCCTGGATGGCGCGCTGGCCGCCCGCGTGGCGCCGCATGAGCTTTGGCTGGATGGTGGCCATAATCCTGGCGCCGGCGCGGCGCTGGCGGCGCATCTGCCCAGTTGGGCGGACAAGCCGCTGCATATTCTGGTGGGGATGAAATCGGGCAAGGGCGCGGCGGGGTTCATCGCACCCCTGCTCCCCTTCGCGACAAGCCTGCTGGCGGTGCGGGAACCGGGCCAACATCTGGCGATGGATCTGGCCGAGATCGTCGCGGCCAGTGGCGGTGTGGCGCGGGCAGGCGGCACGGTGGCCGAGGCCCTGGCCATGCTGCCGCATGCGCCACCGGGCCGTGTGCTGATCTGCGGCAGCCTCTATCTGGCCGGCGAGGTGCTGAAGGCCGAGGCCGCCTGACACCCGGCCCGCCCCGCTACGGCTGAGCCACCGGCCGCTGAAGCATCGATGAGATCGGTGCCAGCATTACCCCCCGCCCCTCCAGCCCGGCGGCCCAGCGGGTGATGCGCTCGATCAGAATCGGCGTGATATCGCTGCCCAGGCCCAGAGCCACGCCGCGCTCGCGCGCCATGCGCTCCAGGGCCGCCAGGTTGAGGTCGATCGTGCCGCGATCCGCCGGTTCGTCGATCACGATATCAATGGTGCGGCCCCAGGCCCGTTCCGGATGGGGCACCCCGGGGCGGGCATCGACATAAAGCAGGCCGCGCGCCCTGAGGCTGTCCTGCATGGCCCAAAAGGGCTCGCTCAGTGCTGCGAAGCGTTCCCCACGCAAGGGGCCCAGCGCCCCCAGCGCACCGACATAGCCTTGGAAGCGACCAAGGACCCAGAGCAGGCGATCGCGATTGGCCGCAGGGTCGAGCGTGGTCAGCAAGGCGCGATCACCCACATCATTCTGCGGGTGGCCGCGCGATTCCATCGGCAGCGCCACCAGCATCTCAAAGCCACGGCTGCGCGCCTGCGCCAACAGGGCGGGGAGGCGCTGCGAATAGGGGTTGATCGCCAGCACAACGGCGGGTGGCAATTGCTGCACCGCCTGCTCGGCAATGCCGGGGTTCAGGCCCACACCGCCCAGGATCATCGCGATGCGCGGCCGCTGGCTCGGGGGGTCCTCAGGCCTATGCGCATAAGCCCGCATCGAAGTCCGGCCATTGACGGCAATGCGCGGCACGGCGCCGTGCGGCCCCGCCTCCAATAGCTCGGCATCCGGGGCGGCCGTCACATGCCCCAAGGGCGGGGCGGCGGGCGGAACCGGCCCGAGATCCACAGCGCTCGCAGGCGAGGGGGCCATGCCCGGCGCCGTATCGGGTTCGGGCAGGAGCTTGGCGGTGACAGCAGCCAAGGCCACCACCGCAGCCACTACCAGCCAAAACCAGCCCAGCCCCCGCCAGCCCCGCATGCGCTTCACCGCCACAGGCCCGGCTTTGCCGGCACTAGCGTTGGGCACGCCGCTGCAGATTGGTGCCCGGCGGCATCAGGCGCAGCAATGCCGCCGCCTGCTGCAGCTGGAAATCGGTCTCAGGCTTGGTGGGGTCGAAGGCGGGCGCGCCCTCGGCCGGCTCGCGCAGCACCTGCTCCAGGATATTGGCCGGCAGGTTGATGGGCGGCGGCGGCGTGATGGTGGCGGTATTGACCCCCCCCTCATTGCGCAGCGAGCGGCGCAGATCCGCCTCCCGCTCCCGCGCGGCCGGCGGGGTGGCTGCCTGCCGGATTGCCCGCACTTCGATATCGGGCTCGATACCGGTATTCTGGATGGAGCGGCCTGAGGGCGTGTAGTAACGCGCCGTGGTCAGGCGAATGGCGCCATTCGGGCCGAGCGGCATCACCGTCTGCACCGAGCCCTTGCCGAAGCTGCGGGTGCCCATGACGATGGCCCGCCTATGGTCCTGCAACGCGCCGGCCACGATCTCGCTGGCCGAGGCGCTGCCGGAATTGATCAGCACCACGACAGGCAAGCCGCCCGCAATATCCCCAGCGCGGGCATTCCACCGCTGCGCATCCTCAGACCGCCGGGCGCGGGTGGAGACGATCTCACCCTGTTCGAGGAAGTCATCGCTCACCTGCACCGCCTGGTCGAGCAGGCCGCCGGGATTGTTGCGCATATCAAGGATAAAGCCGCGCAGATTGGTGCCCCCCTGGCTGCGCAGCGCCTGCACCCCTCGCCGCAGCGCCGCATAGGTCTGCTCATTGAAGGAGGACATGCGCAGATAGCCCACATCATTGCCCTCCATCCGGAAGCGCACGACCTGCGGGCGGATCACATCACGGGTGATGGAGACCTCCACCGGCCGCTCGCTGCCCTCACGCCGGATGGTCAGGCGGATGGTGCTGCCCCGCTCGCCGCGCATCTGCTCCACCGCTTCCTGCAATGTCAGGCCCTGGGTGGTCGTGCCATTGAGATGGGTGATGATGTCGCCCGGGCGCACGCCGGCGCGCGCTGCGGGGGTTTCATCAATGGGCGATATCACCTTGATATAGCCTGATTCTTGCGTAACCTCGATACCCAGGCCGCCGAATTCGCCGCGGGTTTGCACCTGCATGTCGCGGAAATTGCGCGGGTTCAGATAGGAGGAATGCGGGTCCAGCCCGGTGAGCATGCCATTGATCGCGTTCTCGACCAGGTCACGGTCGCCCACCGGCTCGACATATTCGGCCCGCACCCTTTCGAACACATCGCCAAACAGGTTCAGCAGGCGATACGTCTCGGCCCGCCCACCATCCTGTGCCCAGGCCGCGACCAGCGGCCCGGCGACGAGACCCGCCGCGAAAGCGCCGGCGATCAGCCCTGTCGTTCCAATTTTGGCCTTGATCGGCATGCGAGAGATTCCAGTTTTCAGAAATGACGACAGGTATTTGGGGTGTCGGGCGAAGGTTCAAACTACCACCCCGGCCGAATTTTGGAAGCACAACCGGCCACAAGTTACGTTTCCCGACAAACAGCGTCGTTTGCGGGGATAAAGCTGCTCGATACGCAAAAGCTTAGGGCCTGCGCAGTGAGCGGCAGGGAAGGCAACAGGGTCTTACAGGCGGCTCAACAACGAATAGCGTGGGAAGACAAGATCGAGGGGCTTTCCCCCTCGAGCACCCCAGTAGGAAACTCAGCTTCCTACACTTTCGATTAATTATTGATAAAAATTATACACATTTCCATGAAAGTCATCGACATATATGTCGACCCTGGTGGCAGAGCGCGAGAGGGGAAAGCTCTTTCGCTCTTTCCCCCCCACCATGAAAATCCTTCAACAACTGGACAATTGATGAATGGCAGCGCCTGCAAAACCCCAGCGCGCAACCCCACATGCCGCCGATAAAACAAGGAATCCCCTGATGCTGCGTTTTTATTATAGCCTGGCGCCGAACCCGATGAAGGTCGCGCTGTATCTCGAAGAGGCTGGCCTCGCCTATGAGGCCGTGCCGGTCGATACCCGCAAGGGCGAGCAGCACAAGCCGGACTTCCTCGCCATCAATCCAAATGCCAAAGCGCCGGCCATCACCGATGACGGCAAGCCGGTCTTCGATTCCAACGCCATCCTGCTCTATCTGGCGGAAAAGACCGGCCAGTTCCTGCCAGCGCCGGAATTGCGCGGCGAGACCCTGTCTTGGATGTTCTTCATCTCCAGCGGCATCGGCCCCTATTCCGGCCAGGCGGTGCATTTCACCCATCACGCATCCGAGAAGATCGACTACGCCATCAACCGCTATGCCTTCGAGGCGAAGCGGCATTGGTCGATCCTCAATGACAGGCTCGAAGGCCGCGACTGGCTGGTGGGCGACAGCTATTCCATCGTCGACATGGCAGCCTGGGGCTGGGAGCGGGCCGCAGGCTTCGTCCTCGGCGCCGAGGCCCTTGATGCCCTGCCCAATGTCAAACGCCACTTCGCCGCCATCAATGCCCGCCCCGCGGCCGAACGGGCCAATGCCCTGAAGGACCGCCACGCCTTCAAGGCCGAGATGGATGATGAGGCGCGGCGCAATATGTTCCGCCACCTCGCCCCGTAGGCGGCACGCCGCCTTAGCAGGCTGCTGAAAAACCCTGATGGCGGCGGATAAGAGCGAAAGGGCTTTGCGCTCTCCCACCAGGAAACTCAGTTTCCTCCTGGGATGCTCGAGGGGCAAAGCCCCTCGATCTTATCTTCGCTCGATGTTCGTTTTTCATCAGGCCGCTAGGAAAGCATGGCCGCTCAGGTCAGCGGCCAATCCAGGGAGCGATCGTAATGCGCCCGCACGCGGGTTGCATGGTCGTCGCTCCACTCCCGGTCCTCCTCGACGGTCGGCGCATTGTCCAGCGCTGTCTTGTCAAGCTTGACCTGGTAGCCCTCCAGCGCGCTGTTGTAACGCAGCATCGACCAGCGCAGCGGGTAATGCTTTTTATCCATGCCCAGGAACCCGCCAAAGCCGAGCACGGCATAGTCCACGCGCCCCTGCAGCTTATCGATCATCACATCCTCGATCGTGCCGATCCTCTGCTCCGACAGGTCATAGACCGCGGTGCCGGCGACGCGGCTGGCCGAAATGATCGAGCCATGGGTGGGCTGCGTCAGGTCCTTACTGGTGGGCTGTTCGACGGGATGGATCGGCTGTTGTACCGGCGTGGTCATGTGGATCATGCCTCTTTCCTATTCGGGCCGAAGGCGGCCGCTTCGGGTAAAACGCAGGGAAGCCCTCAGGGTTGCGCCCTGACCTGGCCTTCGGCACTCATCCCCCATGGCCTACCTGCTAGCCCTCCTCATCGGCCTTTCATGCGCGCTGCAACTGCCCTGGGTGATGGTGCAGGGCGGCGGCTGGTGGCTGGCGCCGGGCGGCGATGTCGCGCAGTCGATGCTCGGCCATCTCGCCTTCCAGGCCGATGGCTGGCGGTTTCCGCTGTTCCGCATCGCCTCCCTCATGCCGCCGCAGGGCGTCAATGCCCTGCTGCTCGATGCCAATCCGCTGGTCTCTTTGCTGGCCAAGCTCTTGCCGGGTGGGCCGCATAATCTTCTCGGCTGGTGGCTTTTCGCCTGCTTCGCGGCGCAGCCGGTGGCAGCGGCCTATGCCCTGCGCGGGATGGGAGAACGGCGGATTTTCCCGGCCCTGGCGGTGGCGGCGCTGGCGGCGGCAATGCCCAGCCTGTGGTTCCGCCCGATGCATCCCAATCTCTGCGGACATTTCGTGGTGCTATTGGCGCTGGGCGCCACGCTGCGGCTGCTGCGTGGCCAGCCTGGCTGGGGCATGGCGGTGGCGGCCTTGCTGCTGGGCGCATTCACCCATCCCTATCTGCTGGCCATGGCCGCCGCCCTGCTCTGCGCCGTGCCAATGCAAGCTGCCATCGCGCGGGATTGGCCCGGGCTGCGCCGCGCCGGGCTGGCCCTGGCCCTGGCGCTGGGCGGCACGGCCGGGCTGATGGCCTTGGCGGGATTTTTTGGCGCGGCGGCCGGAGATAGGGGCTTCGGGCGCTTCTCGATGAACCTGCTCTCCCCGCTATTGCCGCAACTCTCGGGGCTATTCGGCGGCGCCATGCTTGATGCCACCGGCGGGCAATATGAGGGTTTCAATTATCTCGGCGCTGGCGTGCTGGTGGTGGTGGCGCTGGCCTGGCACCGGCCGCCGCGCTGGATGGCCGCGCTGCTGGTGGTGCTGCTGGGCCTTGTGCTGCTGGCACTGAGTTCGCGCATTTATGCGGGGCCGGTGCTGCTGCTCGATCTAGGCCTGAAGCCCTGGGAGGATATTTTTGGCGCCTTCCGTGCCTCTGGTCGGCTCTTCTGGCCGGTGGGCTATGCGGCGCTGATTCTGGCGATAGCCGCGCTGGCGGCGCGGCTGCGGCCGATGGCTTTTGGCACCTTGTGCATGCTCGCCATCGGCCTGCAATGGCTGGATACCGCGCCCCTGCGTGCCCGCGCCCATGCGATGATGGCCAGCCCCGCTGCCGCCCCACCGCCGCCCAGCTTTGCCGAAGCACTCACCGCCGCCACCCGCCTCACCTTCCTGCCAGCCGCGCCCTGCATCATGGGGGCCGAGCGCGACCTGGCGCAGAGCCTCGCACTTGTGGCGGTGCGGCTGGGCATCGCCGTCTCCAGCGTGCCAGCCGCGCGCATGCCGGCGGGCTTTGGCTGCGAGGCTGCGGCGAGCGATGCGGTGGAAACCCCGCTGCGCCCCGGTGAATTGCGCCTGGTGCTGGAGCACGCGTTCATATCCCGGCTGGATGCCCGCCTGCTGGGTGGCGGTGTGGGCTGCCTCGGCGCGCTGCCCAGGCTCTGCGGCGAGGGGCTCGGCACGCCCCTGCCGGCCAGCCAGCCCCCTGCCATGCCCATCCGTGGCGAGCCATTCGACCCGCGGCCCTTCCAGGCGCATGGCTGGGCCGGGGCCTGGAATGCCGGGCCGCGCAGCACCCTGTTGCTGCCCGCCGGCGGCGGCACCCTGGAATTGCGCTTGCGCGGCGTGGCGCTCAATCCCGGCGGCACAAGGGTGGTTTCCGTGCGGGTGAATGACGGCCCAGCCAGCGAATGGCGGCTGGTGGATATGGCCGAGGCCACCCAACGCATCCTGCTGCCCCAGGGGCCCGTGCGCATCACCTTCGATGTGCCACGCCCGGTGGACCCGCAGCGCCGCGGACTGGGCCGGGTTGCACATCGCGTGGGGATGCAGCTTATGTCGGCGCGTTTGCTGGATTGAGGGTTTCTCCATGGCATTGCGCATTGGCATTATCGGCATCACCGGCCGTATGGGGCAGCTCCTGGCCCGCGAGGTGGAGGCTGTGGGCGCCATATTGGTGGGCGGCACCATCCGCCCGGGCAGCGCCGCGCAGTCCGGCATCACCATCCTCGCCGATGCCGATGCCCTCTTCGCCGCCAGCGATGCGGTGATCGATTTTTCCCACGCCCATGCCGCCAGCACCCATGCCGCCGCCGCGGCGCGGGCGCAAAAAGCCTTCATCCTGGGCAGCAGCGGGCTCTCCACGGCCGAGGAAGCCGCCGTGGCCGAGGCCGCGCAACACGCCCCCATCGTCTATGCCGCGAATTTCGCCCCGGGCGTGAACATCATGTTCGCCATTGCCGAGCGCATGGCCGCCGCCCTGCCCCCCGAGCAATACGACGCGGAAATCGTGGAAATGCATCACCGCCAGAAGGTGGATGCGCCCTCGGGCACCGCCATTGGCCTGGGCCGGGCCGTGGCGCGCGGGCGCGGCACCACGCTGGAGGCGGCGGGCCGTGAATCCGGCCGCGATGGCCATAACGGCGCGCGCGGCACCGGCACCATCGGCTTTGCCGCCCTGCGGGGCGGCCAGGTGGTGGGCGAGCACACGCTGATCTTCGCCGCAGGCTCCGAGCATATCACCCTCGGCCATCGCAGCTTTGATCGCGCATCCTATGCCGTGGGCGCGGTGCGGGCGGCACATTGGGCCGCCGCCCAGCCTGCCGCCGGGCTCTATGACATGAAGGATGTGCTGGGCATCGGCTGAGCCCGTTCACACCCCGCGCATCACCTCCAGCACGGCATCACCATAGCGCTCCAGCTTGGTCGCACCCACGCCCGGCACCTCGGCGAGTTGGTCGAGACTGCTCGGCATACGGTCGGCGATCTCGGCCAGCGTCCGGTCGTGGAAAATGACATAGGCCGGCACGCCCTGGGCCTTGGCCTCGGATTTGCGCCATTCCCGCAGCGCATCAAAGGCGGGGTTGTCGCTGGTCACCGGGCTTGCGCGTTCGCGGTCACGCGCGGCGGGGCTGCCGGTCTCGATCATATCGGCCCGCATCATCACCGCCGCCTGGCCCTTCAGGATGGGCCGCGCCGCCTCGGTGGGCAGCAATTCACCATGGTTTTCCACCGCCACATCCAGCGCACCCTGCGCCACCAATTGCCGGGCCACGCCGCGCCAGGTCACATCCGACACATCCTTGCCCACGCCAAAAGTGGGCAATTGGTCATGGCCATGCTGCGCCACCTTGTCGGTCAGCCGGCCGCGCAGCACGTCGATCACATGCCCCACGCCAAAGCGCTGGCCGGTGCGCAGCACCGCAGAGAGCAGCTTTTGCGCCGCCACCGTGCCATCCCACAGCTTGGGCGGATTGGCGCAAACATCGCAGCGGCCGCAATCCTGTTCCAGATCATCACCAAAACAGCGCAGCAAAATCCGCCGCCGGCAGGTTGCCGCCTCGGCAATGGCCACCATGGCCTCAAGCCGCGAACGCTCGATGCGCTTCTGCTCGTCGCTGGCCGGGCTTTCCTGAATGCGGTGGCGGGCGATGGCGATATCGCCCGCGCCATAGAGCAGCAGCGCCTCGGCCGGCAGCCCATCACGCCCCGCGCGGCCAATTTCCTGGTACCAGCTCTCGGGCGAGCGCGGCAGGTCGGTATGCGCCACCCAACGCACATCCGGCCGGTCAATGCCCATGCCAAAGGCGATGGTGGCGCACATCACCACGGCATCGCCGCGGGCGAAGCGGCGGTGATGGGCGCGCTTATCGGCGCCATCCATGCCGGCATGGAAATGCAGCGCATCCAGCCCATCCTTGCGCAGCCATTCGGCAGTCGATTCGGTTTTCGCCCGGCTGCCGCAATAGACAATGC
The DNA here is from genome assembly GCA_945901085.1 of Rhodovarius crocodyli. Taxonomy (GTDB): domain Bacteria; phylum Pseudomonadota; class Alphaproteobacteria; order Acetobacterales; family Acetobacteraceae; genus Rhodovarius; species Rhodovarius crocodyli_A. The sequence continues at coordinate 15,933 of CAMDJV010000043.1, forward strand.
CAGCCCCGCGCCCATCGGAGACGCGGTTGATGAAGCCGCGCAATTGGGCGCGCTCCTGCTCACGCGGCGCCGCGCGGACAAAAATATTCGGCCGGTCGAAGCCGCCGCGAAACACCGGCGCCGCCTCCAACGAAAGCTGGCTGCGGATATCCTCGACGGTGCGGGCATCGGCGGTGGCGGTCAGCGCCAGCCTTGGGACATGGGCAAAACGCTCCGCCAATACCGTAAGCGCGCGGTACTCGGGGCGGAAATGATGCCCCCATTGGCTGACGCAATGCGCCTCATCGATGGCAAAGAGCGCGATATCGCGCCGGGCCAGGCTGTCCAGCGTGCCATCCATGGTCAGCCGCTCGGGCGAGACATAGAGCAGCTTCAGGCTGCCATCGCCCATCTGCCGGCGAATATCGCGCCGGGCCTCATCATCAATATCGGAATGCAAAGCCGCCGCCGCCACGCCCTGCTGGCGCAGCGCCGCCACCTGATCCTCCATCAGCGCGATGAGCGGCGATACAACCACCGCCAGGCCCGGCATGCACAAGGCCGGCACCTGAAAGCAGAGCGACTTGCCGCCGCCGGTGGGCATGAGCACAAGCCCCGAGCCACCGGCCATCACATGCGCCACAATCTCCGCCTGCTGCGGCCGGAACGCCGCGTAACCAAAAACCTGACGGAGGATTTGTCCCGGTTCGGCGATCACTCGCCGAAGCGGATTTCCACCCGGCGGGATTCCATCTCCATGAACTCGAAGGGCACCGGGCCGCGGGCCACGCTGCGCACGCGGCCGGGTGCCACGCCGGCCTCGATCAAATGATTGGCAACATGCTCGGCCCGGGCGCGGCTGAGCGCCTGATTGAAGCGCCGGCCGCCCTCGGGGTCGGCAAAGCCCAGCACCCGCACCGAGGCTGTGGGGTGGCGGGCGGCGGTGGCGGCGGCAGCGCGCACCAGCGCAACCCCCGATTCCTCCAAGGCCGCGCTGTCGCCCGTGAAGAAAATGATCACCGGCGGCTCGTTTCGGGCATCAAGATCAGGCGTGGCGCAACCGGCCATGGCAAGGGCGAGGGGGGCCAGCAGGATGAGGCGGCGGATCATGCGAATCTCCGGGTTTGTTACCCTCGCAATGCCGAAGCGCTTCCCCCGCGTCAACGTCGGCCCTCACCGTGAACAGGCGGCGCCACCCAGAACACAGAATTTCGCGCAATGCTGATGGTTCAGCGCCACAGGGATCGCGGCCTCGGCCAGCGTCGCACCAAGTTCAAAGCGTTGATCATAGGCCAAGAGGGTGCAGGCCAGCACCGCCGGCCGCGCAGCCCCTCGCCGCTTCACCACCATGCGCGAGGAGGCGCACATCAGGCTATCAGGCGATTTGCCCAGGATATCCCAGCAAGCCTCGGTGATTTCGGGCACATCCACCCGGGCATCCATTTCGGGAAAAAGCATCAGCGCCACCGGGTCCATCGGGTCGATCCCAATGCCATGGGCGGCGAAAAGCGCGCCAAACCCTTCTCGCGTGGCGGCATCACCAAAAGCCGCGCGGCCGGCGACGTGAAGATTGAAACCATGCCGGGCCAACCAGACCAGCCCGTCAAGCGCGATGGCAAAGCTGCCTCCGCCGCGCTCCTGGTCATGCAAGGCCGCGTCGAAATGGTCGAGGCTGACGCGCATGGTCAGCCTATCGCCATAATCGTCGCGCAGGCGCAGCAGCGCTGCCTCGTGCTGGCGCATGGGCTTCATCGCATTGGTCAGCACCAGCGCGTGCAGGCCGCGGGCCAATACCGCCTCCAGCATGGGCACCAGGTCGCGGTTCATGAAGGGCTCACCGCCGGTAAACCCCACCTCCTCCAGCGGTTCGCCGCGTGCCGCGGCCTCGTCCAGAAAGGCCAGCACCTCGTCCAAGGCGATATAGACCAGCGCATCATTGCGCGGGCTGCTCTCGATGTAGCAATTGGTGCAGGTGATATTGCACAAGGTGCCAGTATTCACCCACAGGGTGGTGAGGCCGCCAAACGCCACGGCGGCGCGGCGCTCACCCTTCAGCGTCACCACCGCATCCTCAAACTTGCCAGTTGCCAGTGGCGTGAAGGGGGCATTGTCCAGCGGAGGGGTCATGCAGCGCCTGTTATCTCTGTAGGCTTTGGTTAGCATGGAGACGCCCCATGGTGCCAGCGCCGGGCCTGCTTGCCCCCGCGCCCAAGCAGCGCCACATAGCCATCATGGATATTGCCATCACTCTCAACGGTGAACCCCGTGCCGTTGCCGCCAGCACCGTGGCCGAGCTGCTGCGCGAAATCGGCCTGGACACCCGCAAAGTGGCCGTGGAGCGCAACGAGGAAATCGTCCCGCGCAGCACCTATGCCGATACCCGCCTCGTAGCGGGGGACCAGTTGGAAATCGTGCATTTCATTGGGGGGGGCTGAAGCTCATGGATGATGTCTGGGAAATCGCCGGTCGCAAATTCACCTCACGGCTGATCGTGGGCACCGGCCGCTATAAATCACTGGAAGAGACCGCCGCCGCCACCGCCGCCAGCGGGGCCGAGATCGTCACCGTCGCCGTGCGGCGGGTGAATATCGGCGATGCCTCAGCGCCCATGCTGCAGGATTTTGTCTCCCCCTCTCAATACACCTATCTGCCCAATACCGCTGGCTGCCACACGGCAAAGGATGCCGTGCGCACGCTGCGCCTGGCGCGTGAGGCGGGGGGGTGGAACCTCGTAAAACTGGAGGTGCTGGGCCCCCCGCCCTACCTCTACCCCGATATGGTCGGCACTTTTGAGGCCGCAGCCGCGCTCATCGCCGATAATTTCGAGGTGATGGTCTATTGTGCCGATGACCCGCTGGCCGCCAAGCGGCTGGAGGAGATGGGCTGCGTCGCCATCATGCCACTCGGCGCGCCCATTGGCTCAGGCATGGGGGTGGTGAACCCCTATATGATCCGCAGCATCAAGCAGAATGCCAAAGTGCCCGTGCTGGTCGATGCCGGCATAGGCACGGCAAGCGACGCAGCCCTGGCCATGGAATTGGGCTGCGATGCGGTGCTGCTCAACAGCGCGATCGCCCATTCGCAGGACCCGGTGATGATGGCTGTCGCCATGAAACATGCGGTGATGGCCGGGCGCGCGGCTTACCTGGCGGGGCGGATGCCAAAGGATTACCGGGCGGATCCCTCCAGCCCGATGACGGGCACTATCTCTTCGGCCAGGCCGCCGGCTTCATAGGCTCCATGGCGGCAAAATCCGGCTCCTCCGCCGCGCCAAAACCCGCAACAGCGATGGAGGCGATATCCAGCGCCCCCTCACGGATCGCAAACCGCGGCCCATGGGCGGTATCGGCATAAAGCCCCGGATGCGCCTCCATGAAGCGCACCGCCTCGGCCTTTGGCCGCCCCTGGAAACCGGCGATGAAGTGGTGGCCATTGCGCTCGACATGGCGCAGCCCCAGGGCGCTGACCAGGGCGAGGTCCTGCTGCACGCAGAGCCCGGCCAGCGTGGTCAGATCCTCGGCTGACATGAAGTACTGGCCGCCTGCGTCATTCCAGGCGCGGCAGCGCGCATGGTTCACGAAACTCCGCCAAAACCCCTTGCAGGCCTTGGTGGAAACCCCGGCATAGCCCAGCCCCTTCGCGGTGACGAAGGCCGAGAGGTCGCCATCACTCTCATCGATAATCACCGGCCGCGCCTTCGCCAGCGCCCCCATGGAGGTATCCAGCGCCCGGGCGCGGGCCACTGGCTGCTCAATATAGGCGATGCTGGCGCAGAGCCGGGCCAGGCGCGGCTCCGCCATCATGGCATGCCATAGCGCCAAAGCGCTTTCGCCATCGCCATATTGCTCATTGCCATCCAGGCTTGCCTGATAGGCCTCCCCCGCATCGAGCACCGCCGCAATCTGGCAAAGGCGGTCGATATCTGCCGCCAGATTGCCGCCCACTTTCAGCTTCCACCAGCGATGGCCGTAATGCCGGGCCACCTCTTCGAGGGTTTCGGGCAGCCCGTCATCCACCCGCTCGGTCACATCGGCGGCGGTGATGGGGTCCACCAGCCCCACCGTGTGGCGGGCATGAATATGGCTGGGGGCGGCGATGGGGCCCAGCATGCCGGCCGCATCGAAATCGCCCAGATCGGCAATGATGTCATGCGCCGCCATGCCGCCCAGATTGCCGCGCATGGCGGTGTGGAAGGGCAATTCCACCAGCTTGAGCAAGGCATCGAAACAGGCACGGTCGAGCAACGATTGGCCATAAGCCGCAATCAGCGGATTGAGCGCCTCAGCCGCGCAGGCGGCCACATGGGCGGTGTAGCGATTGGCAAAATGCCCCCAGGCGGTGTCTGGGCCATGCGCCAGCCCGGCCTCGCAAGCGATTTCCAGCGCCCGGCGCAGCTGGTCCATATTATCGGCATCACTCAGCGCCTGGTTCTTATCAAACCACTTCGCCGCCAATGTCTCAGCCGAAACACCCCAACCCTCGCGCCCATCCTCGGTGCGAATGCGCACCCGCACCACCGCCTGCCGCCCATCGCGCACGGTGATGACGCCAAAACGGAAGGGCATGCGGAGCAGAAACGGCCATTCGCGCCGCTCCACGGCCAGAATGGTGAAACGCGGTGCATCCATGATCAAAGCGCCCTGAAGCCGTATTGTCCCAGCGTCTTGAAGGCGAGACGGATGAGAACAAGGCTATTGCCGGCATATTGCTGGTTGGTCGTCGCATCACGCGCGAAGCGACGGACAAAGCTTGTCTCGAGAATAAAACACTCATCCTCATAACCGGCGACGCCTTGAATCAGCACCGGCCGATCCAGATCAAGATCATAGCGCGCCGAAACACCAACCCGCCAATTAGAACCCGAATCGGTGCGGGTGGAGGCGGTAAAGCCGGCCAGCACTTCGTTGCGCGTGCGCACCGGCGTGATGTAGGGCAGCGGCGGTGAATATAAATACCCAGCCTGCAGGCCCAGGCTATCCAGCCCCAGAACATTGCGGAAGCTGGTACTGGCAATGAAATCATTGAAATTATTCTGGCCGGTTCGGCTGTCCAGCCGCGCCCGGGTGGAGACATTGAGCCAATTGGTGGGCGCCACGGTCAGCCGGCCAACATAATCGCTATTGCGGTTTTCCAGGCCGGAGCCGGCGGCGAAGGTGCTGTCCCTGTGCAGCCGCAGCGACTGGCCGGCCACCGCCTCGATCATGCCGCCATTGGGAAAATTCCAGGCTTGGCGCAGCGCATAATCCACCCGCATGCCGCCTTCCTGCCTGTCACGGCCATTGAAGCGGTTGAGGTTGAACAGCGTGGCATCGGTGAATTCATAATCGATGCTGTCTTCATTCGGGTAACGGCCCTGATAGCCGGTATTGGGCCCACCCACGACCTGCACCCGGGGCTCGATGGTCTGCTGGCCCCATTCACCCCAGTCGCGCACCAGCGGCATCCGCCAATCGGCGGCGGCGCGGAAATTGCCGACTGCGGTCTGGCCATTGGCATCGCTGAAGTAATTCGGGTTGAGCTGCTGGCGGCCGGCATTATAGGCCCGCGCATCGCCCTGCATGCGGAAATTCCACAAGCCGCCCACCGGGTCCACCTCCTCGCGCCGCCAACCCACGCGGGTGGCCAGGCGCTGGTCATAGGCGCCCACCTCGCGGGTGATGGCCAGCAAGCCGGTATCAACCTGCAAAAACCCGCCAAAGACCTTGTCCCGCGGGGCGTATTCGCCATAGGCATTGGGGCCGACGATGGGCAGCGTGCGGTTAGTGTCGCTGGTCCGCAGGCCCTGATAGACGCGGGCATCGAAGCGGGCATAACCCTCGGTGCCCCAAAAACCTTCCAAATAGGCCATGCTGGTCAGCACGCGGCGATATTCGAATTTATAGGTCCGCAGATAGGTGTCGCTTGTGGCGCGATTCACCTCCAGCCCGGTTCGCCAATTCTCATCAAGATGAAACCGCGCACGGGAGAAAATATGGCCGGCCAGGCCTTTCTGCCCGTTATTGTCGTTGCCGTTGAAGTAACCAACACTGCTCTGAATCTGAATATCACCATTGTTGAAACGGCGGCGATAATCGGCTGAAAGATTAGGCGACTGGCGGGTCGCCAGGGTCGTCGTCAGCGTCAGATCCGACTGCTCATCAATCGCCCAAAAATACGGAATCTGGGTGAAAGCACCAAGGAAGCGGGTGCTTCCCGAGGTGGGAAAAATCAGCCCCGAGGAGCGCGGCGATTGCGGATCAGGGTGCGAGAAGAACGGCGCATAGAGCAGCGGCACGCCATAGAACTCCACCCGCGCATCGCGATAGGCCACACGCTGCACCTCGGTGTCCTGGGTCGCGGTGCGGGCGCGCACCTGCCACAGCGGCGGCCGGCTGGGGTCGCTCTCGCAAAGGTTGCAGGAGGAATAGACCACGCGGGTGAGGTCGGTGAACGTGGCAGGCTGGGTGCCGGGCGGCGCGCCCTCGGGCACCGGCACCGGGGTGCGGCGGGCGCCATTGGCAACGAGCCTTGCATTGGCCGCGAGCAGCGCCCGCACGCCAGTGAGCACGCCCTCACGAAAGCCTTCGCCCAGTTCGGCCTCTTCGGCGAAGAGAACCTGGCCATCCGCCTCCATGAGCTGGACATTGCCACGCACCGTGGCAATGCCGCTCTGACGGTCATAGATGAAGGTATCGGCACGCAGAATACGCTCATTCTGCCAAGCCTCCACCCTGCCGCGGGCGGTGACGATACCGCGCTCGCGGTCATACTCCACCTCATCGGCGGTGAAGGTGACGGGGGGATTGTTGCTTGCACCCGGCGCGGCAGAGCGGGCCGCAGCACCCGCAGCAGGGGTTGGAGGCGAGGCCGCGGCTCGTGTTTGCAACGGCGTCGCAACGGTCCCGCCGCGATCCAGCGGCGAGCCCATCGGATTGGGGTCGGCAAAGCTGCGGCCCGTCTGCGCCTCAAGCGGGCCGATCAGGCATAGGCTGAGCAGCCCGGCACCAGGCAGCAGCAGGCGCCGGGCCTTGCCGGCGAGCGACGCAGCAAAGCCGCGCCTCAGCCTGGCACCGGAGCGGAGATGAGCGGCCTTTTTGGGGGGGGTGGGGGCTGCCATAGGTAAAGCTCTACCCATCCTCCTGGTGCAGCAATAGCCCCAGGGCCAGAAGCAATCCCGCAATACAGGGCGCCCAGGCCGCCAGCCAGACCGGCAAGGCGCCGGATTCACCAAATTCCGCCGTCACCTTATCAAGCACGAAGAGGGCAAAACCGGCCGCAACACCCGCCCCCAGCATCCGCGCCACCCCGCCCTGGCGCGAGGGCCGCATCGAAAATCCCGCCGCCAGCAGCGCCATGGCCACGGACAGCGCCGGGAGCGCCAGCAGGGACTGGAATTGCAACCGGTGCCGGATGGCCGAAAAACCCGCCTGTTCCAGAATCGCAATAAAGCCCGGCAGGGCCCAAAAGCTGAGCGTATCCGGCGAGGCGAAGCTGTCCTCGATTCGGTCAGGCGTGAGGTCGGTGGCGAGGATCAGGGTGGTGGGGGGCATGGGCAGGCGGTCCGCCCCGAACAGCACGGCATTTTCCAGCACCCATCGCCCGGGCAAGAGCTGCGCGCGCGGCACCGCAATGCGCTGCAGCGCCCGATCATTGGCCGAAAGCCGCCAGATCGTCACATCCTCAATGCTGAAATCAAGGTTCCGGCGGGAGGAGAGCAACACCGTGGGCCGGCCGGAAATAATCGCCACACCACCAGGCTCCAATTCCCGATCAGCCTGGCGCAACCACAGCCTGCCACCGGCCAATGCGGTCACCCCGCCACCGGCGCGCAAAAAAGTCGCCTCCAGCCGTTCAGCGCGCGAGAGCATGGCCGATGAGACCGGCGAGATGGCGGTCATGGCGAGGCCGCCAAAGGTCAGCGCCACCACGATCGGCCCCAGCAAAAACCCCCAGGCCGAAACACCGGTGGCGCGCGCCACAATCAGCTCGGAAGAACGCGTCAGCCGCCAAAAGGCCAAAATGCCGCCCAGTAGAATGGCGAAGGGCATGATCTGAATGGAGAGGAAGGGCATCCGCAGCCCGGCGATGGAGGCCACAAGCGCGAAGCTGGCATCGGGGCGGGTCGCCGCCCGGCGCAGCAATTCGATGAAATCAAACAGCGAGACCAGCAGCGTCAGGGTTGTCAGCATCGTGATGCTGGAGAGCAGGAATCGGCGCCCAACATACAGCGTAAGGGTCTGCGCGAAGGTCATGCCCGTGCCGCCGCCCGCGGAGGAATGCGGCTGCTCCGCCGCCAGCCCGGCATGCCGGACAACACCCAGGCCGAGGCCAATCCGGGCAGAATGGCGTGAATCCAGACCAGGGGAATGAGCGCATTGCTGCGCGCCGCGGCGCTATTGGCGATCAGCCCCACCGCAAGCAGCGCCACCATCAGCGCCGAGCCCATAAACAGCTTCAGCCCGCCGCCAAAGCGCTGGAACTGCCCGGTGAGCGCAACCGCAAGGCCCAGCAGCGCCAGAGAAAACCCCGTCAGCGGGTTGGACATGCGCTGATGCGCCTCAGCACGGAAGCGCCTGCGGTCACGGATCGAGACCTCGGGCTCGGGGTGGAGAAGGTCGGTCAGGCCGCGCTCCTGGGCATTGCGGAAACGACTCTGCTCAGCGCGATTGGCGCGCGCCAGGTCCAGGCTATTTTCGCTGAAACTGAGAATATTCAGCCGCATGCCACCTGCTGGGTTGCGTTCAAGCTGTTGGCGCTGGCCGTTTACCAGCGTCACGCGTGGGCCTTCGGGGCCATTGGTGATGCGCCCGGCCTCGGCCAGGATAGTCACCGGCGCGCCACGCTCGCGCGCATCATGCACCAAGATGCCGCGCAGCGTGCCATCCAATTCGCGGGTGCGGGCATAAACGGTGAGATCCTCGCCCACGGTGGAGAAGACCCCTTCCTGCAACAGCAGGCCGGCCATCTGGTTGCGAATTTCAAATTGCCATTCGCGGAAAGAGGCATGGCTGATCGGCACCAGGTAAAGCGTGAGGAAATACCCCACCAGCACCGCCAAACCAGAGACCGCCAGCGCCGGGCGCGACAATTGCCATTGCGACAGGCCCGCCGCACGCATCACCACCAATTCACGGTCCGAGCCCAACCGGACATAGGTGAAGAGCACCACCACAAACGTGGTGATGGGCAGAATCACGGCGAAGAAGCTGGGCAGCAGCAGCGATGTCAGTTCCAGAAACACCCACAGCGACAACCCACGATCCAGCACCAGCTCGATGAAGCGCAGCGACTGCGTCAGCCAGATAAGCGCGGCCAGGCCGATGGTCACCGCCAGCAGCGCGCCACCCAGTTGCCGAAAGATATAGGTGTCGAGGCGCGTGATCACGGCTGGCTTATAGACGGGCTCGCAGCCGCCGGCCAGGAAGGCAGCAATGCATCCTCAACATCGCCCCACCCCGCCATCACGGCAGGACTTTGCCCGGATTCATCAGCCCAAGCGGGTCCAGCGCCGCCTTGATCGCCTGCATGGCAGCGAGTTCGGCCCCGCCACGCCAATCCTCCATCATGTCGGTCTTGAGGCGCCCAATGCCGTGCTCGGCGGAAAAACTGCCGCCATAATCCCGCACGATCTCATTCACGCAATCCATGATGTCATGGCTGCGGGCGAGGAACTCCGCCGCCGCCATACCCGGCGGCTGGGCCAGATTCATATGGATATTGCCATCACCCAAATGGCCGAAAGGCACCGGCCGGCTGCCAGGAATGAGCTTTTGCAGCGCCTCGGAGCAGCGGCGGATCATCTCCGGCACCGCTGAGACAGGCACCGAAACATCATTCTTGACCGAGGCGCCAGCGCGTTTCTGGCCCTCCGGGTGTTCCTCCCGCAGCTTCCAGATGGCAGCGCGCTGGGCCACCGATTCCGCCAGCGCGGCATCCAGCACCTCGCCCGCCTCCATCGCCGCTTCCAGCACGCTTTCCAGCAAGCCGCGCAGGCCAGCCTGGGGGCGGGAGGAGGCGAGGTCGACCAGCACGTAATGCTGCGCCCGCTCGGCCAATGGCAGGCTCACGCCCGGCACATGGTCCAGCACCAAATGCATAGAGCCGCCGGACATATATTCAAAGGCGCGCACCGCACCCTCATCCTGGTCACGAAAGCGGCGGAACAGCGCCAATGCCGCGGCTTCATCGGCCACCGCACACAGCGCCACCGCCTCCTCCCGCGGCAGCGGAAACAGGCGCAGGGCAGCGGCGGTGATAAAGCCCAGCGTGCCCTCGGCCCCCACCATGAGGTGGCGCAGCGCATATCCGGTATTGTCCTTGCGCAGCCGGCGCAGCCCGTTCCAGATCGTGCCATCGGGCATCACGCATTCCAGGCCCAGCATCAATTCGCGGGCATTGCCGTAGCGCACCGTGGTATTGCCGCCCGCATTGGTGGAGAGCACGCCACCAATGGTGGCCGAACCCTCAGCACCCAGCGAGAGCGGGAACAGCGCCCCGGCCTCGCGCGCCACATCCTGCGCGGTTTTCAGCACCAGGCCAGCTTCCACCACCATGGTCATGTCGGTGGTATCAATGCTGCGCACGCGGTTCATGCGGGTGAGGGCAATAACAATCTGCCGCCCGCTCTCATCGGGCGTGGCACCACCCACCATGGAGGTATTGCCGCCCTGAGGCACCATGGGCACCCCCGCCGCCACACAGGCTTTGACGCAGGCCGAAAGCTCCTCGGTGCTGCCCGGCCGCAGCACGGCCAGCGCCGCGCCCTGATAAAGGCTGCGCCAATCCGCCAGCATGGGCGCGGCATCGGCGCCTCTCAGCAGGCCAGCGGGGCCGGTGATGGCCTCCAGGGTTTCCAAAAGCGAGGTGGGGTGCGGGGCTTCGGGCATCCCCCAGCAATCCCGCTTGCGCGCGGCGGGGTCAAGCGGCACCCTGGCCCCATTGCATTCCTGAGGAGGGCGCCATGCGGCAAACCCGCATTCCCTGTGTCATCATGCGCGGCGGTTCCAGCCGCGGCCCTTATTTTCTGGCCTCTGACCTGCCGGCGGATGTGGCGACGCGAGACGCCGTACTCCTCGCCGCCATGGGCAGCCCGCACCAGTTGCAGGTCGATGGCATTGGCGGCGCCAATACCCTGACCAGCAAGGTCGCCATCATCTCGCCCAGTGCCGAGGCGGATGTGGATGTGGATTACCTCTTCGCCCAGGTCGATATCGGCAAGGCCCTCGTCGATACCCGGCCCAATTGCGGCAATATGCTCGCCGGCGTCGGCCCCTTCGCGCTGGAAGCGGGCCTGCTGCCCGCCACCGGTGATGAGACCCTCGTGCGCATCCGCAACAAGAACACCGGCGCCCTGGTCGAGGCGCTGATCCAAACCCCCGGCGGCGAAGTGACCTATGACGGCACGGCGGAAATCCCCGGCGTGAACGGCACCGCCGCCCCCATCATGCTGCGTTTTCGCCAGGTGGCGGGCGCCAAGACCGGCCGACTTTTCCCCACCGGCCTGCGCAGCGATGTAATCGATGGCGTGGAGGTCTCCCTGGTCGATTGCGCCATGCCGATGATGATCCTCCGCGCAGCCGATCTGGGCATATCGGCCGAGGCCGCCCCCGCCGAGATCGATGGCGACAAGGCGCTGCTGGCCCGCATCGAGGCCATTCGCATGGAAGCGGGCCGCCGCATGGGCTTTGGCGATGTGACCGATAGCGTGGTGCCCAAGGTCGGCCTGGTCGGCCCCACCGATGGGGCAGATTTCGCCGTGCGCTATCTCACGCCACATGCCGTGCATAAGGCCCTGGCGGTGACAGGGGCGATCTGCCTCGCCGCCGCCGCCAAATGCCCCGGCACCACGGTGCATTCCGTGAGCAAGCCGGTGGGCGACATTGCCACTATCCGCCACCCCGGTGGCGTGATCGAGGTGCCGATCGCCATGAATGGCGCCGAGGATGTGGCCTGGGCCGGCATGCTGCGCACCGCGCGCCGCATCATGGAGGGCACGCTTCTGGTACCCGGGCGCGTCTGGGCCGGCGACAAGCCCATGGCACTGGCAGCCGAATGATGCGCCGCCGCCATCTTCTCGCCGCGCTGGCACCGCTGCCGGCGCTGGCCCAGCCGGCTTTCCCCACAAGGCCCTTGCGCATCCTCACCGCCTTCGCCGCCGGCGGCGGCACCGATCTCATCGCCCGCACCCTGGCCCAGGCCATGACAGCGCCGCTCGGGCAGAGTGTCATCGTGGAGAACAAGCCCGGCGCCGGCGGCAATCTGGCCACCGACACCGCCGCCCAGGCCCCGGCCGATGGCTATACCATCCTGATGGGCAATCATGGCCCGATGAGCGTGAACCCCACCCTGTTCCGCAATTTGCGCACCAATCCCGAAACGGCGCTGGAGCCGATTGGCCTCGTGGCCGATGCGCCGCTGGTGGTGGTGGTGGGTTCACGCTCGCAGGCGACACATTTCCCGGCGCTGATGGCGGAAATCCGCGCCGCGAATGGCACCATCACATACGGATCGGCCAGCAATGGCTCAGCCAGCCACCTGGCCGCGGCGCTGCTGATGCAAATGACGGGGCTGGAGGCCGAGCATATCCCCTATCGCGGCGCCGCCCCGGCGCTGACCGATGTTGTGAGCGGCACGCTGCATTTCATGATCACCACCTTGCCCTCGGTCACCGGATTGATCGCGGGTGGCCAGGTGCGGGCGCTGGCGGTGACGGGCGAGGCCTCCATCGCCGTGCTGCCCTCCGTGCCGCCAGTGGCGGCCACCGTGCCCGGCTATAAGGCCACGGCCTGGTACGGCATCCTGGTGCGCAGCGGCACACCCGCGCCGATCATGGCCAGGCTGGCCGAGGCCAAGCGCGCCGCCATGGCCGACCCCATGCTGATCAACCGCCTGCGCGAAGAGGGGGCAGAGCCCTCCGCCATGGATGGCCCCGGCTTTGGCCGGCTGATCCGTGAGGAAAGATTGCGCTGGGCCGAGGTGGTCAGGCGGGCCAATATCACCGTCGATTGAAGGCTGGCGCCCTTCCACCAGCTTCGACATATATATCGACGAGTTTCCCGGATTCTTGATCAGTATTCAAACCAATAATCGAACGAAGGTGCAGGAAACTGAGTTTCTTGCTGGGGTGGTCGAGGGGCAAAGCCCC
>CAMDJV010000044.1 GCA_945901085.1 Rhodovarius crocodyli
TCTGCCGTGAGCAATCGTGGCTGCCCTGGCGGCTTTCGGTCGATCAGACCGCGCGGGCCTTCGGCGTTGAAACGCAGCACCCAGTCACGCACTATCTGTAAGGTGACGTCGCCGAGCTTCGCGGCCTCGCTGCGCGCACCGCCGTCATAAATCACGGCCAGCGCCAACAAACGCCTGGCCTGCGAGGCGTTTTTCGATTGGCGTGCCAGGGCGCGCAGCTCTGTGCCAGTGAAGTCGGATCGAAGGGCGATGGCTCTGGCCATGGTGAAGCTCCAATGCTCACCAGCTTGAATCAGATCAGCCCCGCGTCGGGGAATCCCCTTTCTGAGTCACGGCTTCAGGGATTGGGTACTAAACGGGTTGGGGCCGGGCTGGTTACCGCCCCTGGAAGCGCGGCGGCCGCCTCTCCTGCCGCGCGGCGCGGCCCTCGGCATAATCGGCGCTGTCATAACAGGCATCGGCTAGGGCCGCGGCCCGTGCGAGATCGGGCGGGGCGTCGCGCCGCGCCAGTTCAAAGAAGGCAGCCTTGGCGGCGCGCAGCGAGAGTGGCGCGGCCTCTGCCATCGCCACCGCCGCCGCCAAGGCCGCCGCGCGCATCGTCGCCTGGTCGGGCAGCAGCGCGGTGACGAGGCCCAGCCGTTCCAACTCCGCCCCCGCCATGCTGGCACCGGTCAGCACCATGCGCCGCGCTTGCGCCAGCCCGATGACATCAACCAGCTTGACGATATCCTCCAGCCGATAGGGCAACCCCAGCTTTACCGCCGGCACGCCCATCCGGGCATCGCCGCTGGCGAAGCGCAAGTCGCATTGCAGCGCCAATTCTAGCCCCGCACCCAGGCAATGGCCCTGAATGGCGGCCACTGCTGGCTTGGAGAGGCCAGCCATGCGCTTAGCCACCTCGCGTTGCAGATCGTTGTATATCGCCGATTGCGCCGCATCGGCGCGGATCGTCTCGAATTCCGATATGTCGTTGCCAGTGCAAAAGGCGCGATCGCCAGCGCCTTCCAGCAGCAGCACGCGAATGGCCGGGTTGGCCTCCACCTCATCCAGCAGCCCGGGCAAGCTGCGCCACATCGCGGCGGAGATGGCATTCAGCCGGCGCTCATGCTCGAAGCAGAGCCGCGCCACGCCCGCCTCAAGGGTCAGGCAAACTAGGCCAGTCATGCCGGCAGTTCCACCACCAGATTGCCATTCGCCTCCTGCGTGGCCAACGCGCCGGGCGGCACCAGCAAGGTGGACATGCCATCCTCCACCACCGCCGGGCCGGTGATGATCTGCCCCTCCACCAGTGCGGCGCGGCGATAGAGCGGCACCTCGCCGATGCTCAGCCGCCGCGTGCCATGCGGCATGGTCGGGGCGCCGGAGGGTATCATCGGGTCCAGCCTGCCATCGCCGGTGGCGGCGCTGACGGCCACGCGGATATTCATCACCTCCACCGCAGCCACCGGCGGCACGCCGGCGAAGACTGCGCGATAGGCCGCCTCAAAAGCCGCGCGAATGGCCGCGATGTCGCAAGCGCCGGGCGGCATGGCAGTCACAAGCTCATGACCCTGGCCGAGGAACCGCAAATCCGCCGCGCGCTCTGCCCGCACCGGAGCGTCCGGCCCCAGCGTTTCGCCAATCACCCGGCGCGCCTCAGCCTCCAAAGCCCGGAAGCGGGCTTCCAGCGCCTCCCCCGTCAGGCTCTCCAGCCGGCAGGCGAGGGTGGCCACCTCATCCACGCGCGCAGGCGCCAGCAAAAGCCCCAGGGCGGAGGCAACGCCTGCGGCCGGCGGGCAGATCACCCGCCGCAGCCCCAGCCGTCGCGCCACATCAGGCCCATGCAACGGCCCGCCGCCGCCGGTCACCAGCAAAGCCAGGCCCGCAGCCTCGCCGCCATGCTCGGCCAGATGCACGCGCGCGGCCCCCGCCATTGCCTCATTCACCACCGCCTGAATGCCCGCAGCCAGCGCATCACTCGCCATGCCGGCCTGCTGGGCGAGGCCGGCCAAAGCGGCCTCCGTCGCCGCCACATCCAGCCGCATGGTGCCGCCGGCAAAGCCCTCGGCCTCCAAATGGCCCATGGCAAGATTGGCATCGGTCACCGTGGGCTCTGAACCACCACGCCCATAACAGGCAGGGCCGGGGGCCGAGCCGGCCGAGCGCGGGCCCACCTTCAATAGGCCCAGCGGATCGAGCGAGGCGATGGAACCACCACCCGCACCGATCTCAATCAACTCCACCGTGGAAATGTTGATGGGCAGCCCGCTGCCGGCGGTGAAGCGCCGCTCCCGCGCAGCCTCAAAGCGATGCGCCACTCGCGGCGCGCCATCGCGCACCACCGCCAGCTTGGCCGTGGTGCCCCCCATATCAAAGGCCAGCATGTCCCGCGCACCGGAGCGCCCACCCAGCACCGCCGCCGCCAGTGCCCCCGCCGCGGGGCCGGATTCCAGCAGCCGCACCGGCACCCGCTTGGCCTCATCCACATGGGTAAGGCCGCCATTGGACAGCATGAGGAACAAGGGCGCTGCAATCCCCAGCGCCGCGATATCTCGCGCCAGACGGTCCAAATAAGTCACCGCCAGGGGTTTGACATAGGCATTGGCCACGGTGGTGGAGAGCCGGTCATATTCGCGGATCTGCGGCGAAACCTCCGAGGAGAGCGAGAGATGCAGATCAGGATGGCGAATCCCGATCAGCGCCGCCGCCCGCTGCTCATGCGCCGCATTGGCATAGGCATGCAGAAAACCAATAGCGAGCGAGGCGATGCCCATCGCCACCAGCCTATCGGCCGCGGCAATCACACTCGCCTCATCAAGCGCGATCTCCACCTGGCCCTGCGGCCCAATGCGCTCTTCCGCCTCCAGCCGATGCGCCCGGCGCACCAGCGGCGCGGGCAGTGGCAGGAAGAGATCATAAATCTCATATTTCCGCTCATGGCCGATTTCCAGGATATCCCGGAAACCTGCGGTGGTGAGCAGGCCGGTGGCTGCCCCCCGGCGCTCGATCAGCGCATTGGTCAGCAGCGTGGTGGCATGAACCACGCGGGTGATGGCGGAGGGCGAGATACCCTCTCGCCCCAGCAATTGCCGAATGCCGGCCAGCACGCCCAATTCCGGCGCCTGCGGCGTGGTCAGTTCCTTATGCGCGGCAAAGCGGCCCGTGGCCGGGTCATGCAGCACCAGATCGGTGAAGGTGCCGCCAATATCGATGGCGAGTGCGTAGTGGGCGGTCATGCGATGCCATCCATCTGGTCGGCTGCGGTCAGGGCAGGGTCACGGCGTTCGGGCAGGCCATGGCCACCGCCGCCGGGGGTGCGCATCTCCACCGTGCCGCCGGGCGGCACCACGTGCTGGCGCTTGGGGTCAACATGCAGGCCATTGACCAGCACCGCGCCGGGCGCGCCCGGCATGCCACCTTCCAGCCCCGGGGCGGCCGAGCCTGGTTGGGTGCGCTCGGCCAGGAAGGTGACGGCGATGGGCTGGTCGGAGCGGCTTTCATACAGCGTCTCCTGCCCGGTGCCGCCACGATGGGTACCAGCCCCGCCCGCCCCCTCGCGCAGCCGGCGATAGCGCACATGCCAAGGCGCTGATTGCTCAATGGTCTCGACCGAGGCGGCAGAGACATTGGAGGGCCAGCTCAGCACATTGGTGCCATCCCGCCCGGCGCTGGCGCCATAGCCGCCATTGATGAACAGCGCATTGGCGATGGGGCTGCCATCGCGCCGAAACCCCGAGAAGCCCATGCACCAAAGCGGCGAACCCACCCCTGCCACCACCTGATCCGGCAGCACATCCGCCAGGGCCGAGAGCACTAGGGCGGGCAGGAAATGCCCGGTCAGCGCACGGGCGCCACCGGCGGCGGGGTGGCTCGAATTCAGGATCGAGCCCAGCGGCGCGGTCACGGTGAGCGGCGCGAAGGCCCCCTCATTATTCGGCACAGCCGGGCAGAGCACCGCCTTCACCGCAAAGGCGGTATAGGCAAAGGTATAGGCCAGACAGACATTGATCGCGCGCGGCACCTGGGCATGCGAGCCGGCATAGTCGCAGGTGATGGAATCACCCGCCACGGTCAGCGCCAGACGCAGCAGCAGCGGCTCCTCCAGCCCATCGGTCAGCAATTCCGCGCGATACACGCCATCGGGCACGGCGGCGAAGGCAGCGCGCGTCGCGGCCTCCGAGCGCGCCTGAATCTCGCCCGCCAGCGCCGCGAGATCATCCAGCCCATGCTCGGCGAGCAGGTCACGCAGCCGCCGCTCCATCAGATCAAGTGCAGTGAATTGCGCGTGCAAATCGCCCAGCACCTGGTCTGGCACCCGGGTATTGCGGCGCAGCAGGCGCATCAGCGTGGCATCGGGCACGCCGGCCGAGATCGCCTTCATCGGCGGAATCTGCAGCCCCTCCTCGAAGATGTCGCGCGCCTCAGCCGAGCGGATGCGGCCGCCGATATCGGGCGAATGCGCGACCGAGCCGGCAAAGCCTACCAACCGGCCATTGGCGAAGATCGGCTTGGCCACCGAAATATCCGGCAAATGCCCGGTGCCCATCCAGATGTCATTGGTGATCAGCACATCGCCCGGCTGCAACGTCTCCGGCGGGAATTCCTGCAGGAAATGTCGGATAGTATTGGGCAGGGTGCACAAAAAGCTGGGCACGCTGTCGGTGGCCTGCACCACCGAGCGGCCTTGCGCATCGGTCAGCACGCAACCGAAATCATGGCTCTCCCGCACCACGGTTGAGAAGGAGGAGCGCAGCAAAGTCGCCGCGGCCTCATCAACGATGGAAACCAGGCGGGCCCAGAGCAGTTCCAGCAAAACAGGGTCGAACATCAGTCAAGCCTTATGTTGGCAGCCTGCACCACGGCAGACCATTTTTGTGTCTCAGCGGTCAGGAAGCTATTGGAATCAAGAAGGTTACTTCCAACCGGGGTTGCCCCAAGTTGGATGAAGCGCTCGCGGATGGCTGGTTCGGCCAGCACTGCGCGCAGATCGGCATTGAGGCTGGCCAGCAGGGCAGGGGGCGTGCTGGCGGCGGTGGCAATGGTGAACCAGGCGGTGGCGACATAATTCTGCACGCCCGCCTCGGCCGCGCTCGGCACCTCGGGGAGTTGTGGCACGCGCTGGGCGGAGGTCACGGCCAGCGCCCGCAGCCTGCCATCACGCGCCAGGGGCGGGATGGTGGGCAGGTTCTCGAACATCGCCTGGATATTGCCGGCCATCACGTCATTGAGCGCCTGCGAGGAGCCGCGATAGGGCACATGCGTGAGCCTCACCCCGGCTGCGAGCATGAATAATTCGCCCGCCATATGGGTGGAGGTGGCATTGCCGGCCGAGCCAAAGGTGATCTCGCCCGGCCGGCTGCGCGCCAGGGCGACGAATTCTGCCAGGTTGCGCGCCGGTACCCCCGGATGAACCACGATCACATTGGGAAATTCTGCCAAAATGGTGATGGGCGTCAGTTCCGTGCGCGGATCATAGGGCAGGTTGCGATAGACGCTGCTGGCGGCGTGGATGCCGATGGAGCCCAGCAGCAGCGTTGTGCCATCGCCCGGCGCGCGGGCCACGAGCTCGGCACCAATATGGCCGCCCGCGCCAAGACGATTATCAATCACCACCTGCTGCCCCCAGCGCGCCGCCAGCGCCTGGCCGGTGATGCGCGCCAGCACATCGGCCGAGCCGCCGGCAGCAAAGGGGACGATGATTCGCACCGGGCGGCTTGGTGCCTGGGCATGGGCAAAGGGCGCCAGCGCCAGCAGAGCCAGAAAAAAAACAAGACGCGCGATGGGCATGCGGGGCCTCCCTCTTGCAGTGCGAGCGTATTGCGACACGGTACTGCGCTTCATCCAAGCCCCTCGTGGCATGGTTTTCGTCGCTGGCTCGCTGCTTAGCGCGGCCCTCGCTGCGGGCAATCTGCGGCTGGGATAGCCATGAGGGTGCAAGAGTGAGGACGCTGCCCCGGCATGGCCATGCGCCGCCGCGCCGTTCCCGTCACACGCCCGCTTGTGGAAGCTCGTCACGCCAACGCCCAATCGATGCAACTGCCCCTTGAGCAAATCCGTCACATCTCCGTAGCCGGGGAGCGTTCCACCGCTTGGCAGTCCTATCCCAAGGTCTCCGCCGCAATGATGGTGGTGCCGGGAGGGGCTGAAACGCACTGCGCCGACACTCCTTCCAGGATGTTGGCGCAGGGTTTGTGGCCAGCGGCGATGGTCGCCGCGCGGGGTGGGTCAGGCTAGCGCGCGAGCGGATTAACCGCCGGGCAGACATACGGCGTCCGCATGTCCAGAAACGGCAGGGCACCGAAAATGAACGCGCGCCCCTGGCGGGATGCACCGCGGAAAGCGCGCCCATCACGTCCTTCAGGTACGGCGTGCAGGGGCCTGGCCCTTGATGTGTCCGGTCCCTGGTCAGGCCGTTTAGGTGATAAATCGTAAAGGAGCCCTTGGCCCACGTCTCGTTGAGGTCGGCGAAAAAGCCGCGAACCGTGTGTTACGAGCAGCGGGCGAAGATCGGGTCTTTGATGACATCGTGAGCCCGCATGCGCTACACGTTCAGGCCGTTGGCTGCGTGCGTTGAGGTGATCTAATCAGGACCATTGCGGTGGCGATGCAATAATTCGGAGAGCGTGGGCGTGTTAAAGGTTGAGCTTCTCGCGGAACTCCGGAACAGATATGCGGAGCCGCACCGAACATTTCACACTTGGGATCGGATCGGTGAGTTGCTCCAGATGGCCGAAGATGTCGTGGATGGGATAGCTGGCCGATCGGCGCTCGTCCTCGCCATCCTCTTCCACAAAGCCGTATTTGATATGCGGACCGCAGAATCGTCGATCCGTAGCGCAGTCCTGATGCGTGAGCTTGTGGGCAAAAGCGTACCCCTTGATACGTTGGATCGGGCGGAAGCGTTGATAATGGCGATGGCACGTCGTGAGATACCGAATACAAACGACTCATCCCTGCGCGGCGATGCGGCTCTGCTTCTAGACTTCGATCATGCCATCCTCGGTAGCGATGAAGAAAGATTTATTTCCTACGAAGCGGCGCTTGGTCGAGAGTCTGTTCACCTGCCTCCAGAACGGTATCGCGCCGCGCGATCTGCTGCGCTGCAAATTCTACTCTGGGAGAAGCGCATCTTTAGGACCGATCGTTTTTTCCTGGAGCGGGAGAAGCGGGCTCGTCGAAACATAAAAAAGGCGATCGCTGACATGGATGGCGCGTAGCGCAGTCTGACTCAAATCTGAGAGCGGGCACATGGGCGTATGGAAGCACCACGGCTGGATCGGGCCAACCCTGGCGTATTCAGTTTCAAAAGTCAGCTGGTTTGAACTTGGCTCAAGGCGTGCAACTTCCAACAGCTGTGTGCCGAATGGAAACGTGCCCTAAGTGTCTCACCCTTCGACCTTGTAGACTGTGAACGACCCCCGCGCGCCGGTTTTATTGGGGCCGACCTGCCTGATCCGCTCCAGCACCTCGACCACGTGGCGCTTTTTATTGAGGCCGGCGAAAAAGCCGCGCACCGTGTGTTGTGCCCAGCCCGTGGCATCGGCGATCTGCGCCACCGTGGCGCCTTCGGGCCGACGCAGCATGGCGAGGACCTGCTCCTGCTTGGTGCCTTCGCGCGGCTTGCGTGGCGCGCTGAAATCCCGCGGGGTGCGGGCCGGTTTGCTGGCAAGCGCGGTACGCAGCTGCTCGACTGCCTGACTGATCGGGTTGTTTGTCGCATCCTCGGAAGGGCTGGCATCCCAAGCAGCGAGCACCGCCACGGCGGCGTTGCGCAGGCTGGTCCGCGGCGTGGCGATGGGGGCCGCAAGGGCTTGGTCGAGCAGGGCGAGTTCCTCCGTCAGGGGGGCGGCCTTTGCGGACTCGTCGCCGGGGGCGTCCAGTGTTGCGGGCTCGGCGGCCGGCGCCACCGTGGGCGCCGTGTCGGCCACCGTGCCACCCTCGTTCGGGTCGATGCCAATGGCGCGGAGCCCCTCGTTGGTGACGCGCGCCACGATCCAGGTACTATCCTCATCCTGGCGCCAGCCGAGGCCGACATACTCCCGCGGGGCGTTGATCTCGGTGACCAGGTTGTTCTTGATCAGGCTGCGAAACGCCGCGTTGCGGGCTGCGGCCGGCAGGCTTATTCCAACCACTTCGCCAACGCCTTGGGTGGCATTGACCGCGCAAATCCCGGCGTGGTCGTCGGGCGCACGGGCCAGCCCACGGTGGTGCCACGCGTCACCGGCCGGGTGAGCCGCGAGAGGCCGGTTGAGGTGCGCGACGTCGCCTTCCTGCGGGCGAACACCGATCGCGCCGTCAAGATCACCTTGCCCGGGCCGTTTACCATGACGCGCCAAGCGAAGAACGACTTTTACGCCGACGACGCCGAGCTTGCCATGGACCTCGCCGCCGCGCTGAACGAGGAGATCCGCGACCTGAAGGCCGCTGGCGCCGATATCATCCAGCTTGACGAACCTTGGATGCAGGCTTTTCCGGAAGAGGCGCGGCGCTACGCCATCCATGCCATCAATCGCGCTCTGGAGGGTATCGAGGGCACCACAGTCGTGCATCTGTGCTTCGGCTATGCAGATCTGAAAATTTGGGTAACGTTGGTCCCATGCGATGAACGGGCGCGTTGAGGCCACAAACGCGCAGTGGTGGGATCTCATGGGTCTGTACGCTCTTCGCATGACCGACGGCTCATCAATGCAACCGGAGAGGATGATTATGGCTCGATGCAAATGGCCCCTGGGCCGCCGAGTGTTCTTGGGTGCCAGCACAGCTGCGCTGACCACTCCAGCCATCGCCCAGCAGCGAGCCGGGCGAGCGGACCGCGTGATCTTCGGCATCGGCCTCTCTGCACCTTTCGCGCCTTATGTGGCGCTGGTTGAGCGCGGGATCGGCACGAAGCATGGCATTCGCGCCGAGTATCGCGTCTTCGAATCCTCCATCGGCGGAATGGAAGCAGTGGTGACGGGCAACGCCCATGTTGCCTTTGGAAGTGAGCTTTCCGCGTTGCGCCCGCGCGCATCGGGCGCGCGGATCCTGGGGGTCGGGCGCCCGCTCATTTCCGACAAGGACATCGGCATCGGCGTCAATTCAACCATCCAACGGCCGGAGGATTTTCGAGGCAAGCGCGTGGGAATGATCCGTGGCACAGCCGCCGATTATCTTTTCCATTTGTTCTGTCAGCGCCATGGTCTCACCGAGGGCACAGGCCCGAATGACATCCGCGTGCTTGCGGTCCAGGCGCCCGAATGGGTGCCTGCCCTGCAGCGTGGTGACATCGACGCGTTCTTCGGATGGGAGCCCTGGCTCACGCGCCTGCCCACGATCGTGCGTGGCGCCCGCGTCTACGCCTACTCCTCCGAGGATAACCTCTATCAGCTCTGGTACACGATGGTGTTCCGCGAGGATTGGGCGCGCGAGGATCCCGACAGTGCCGGGGCCGCTTATCGGGCCGTTGCGGAAGCTATGGAGTGGGTCAACTCCAATCGCGAGGAGGCAGTGCAACTCGCCGCACGCACATTCCGCACACCCGTCGCCGACATGCGGGTGCAGATGGCGGGCAACAATTATGTGCTCGACACGAAGCGCGAGCACCCAGTCCGCATCAAGCAGGTTGCCGCCTGGGCAAGGCAGCGCAATCTGATCAACGTTGAAAACACCGATCGCTTGGTCGATGAATACTATTATCCGGACATTGCCAAGCAATACGCTCCGCAGCTGACCGATTTCTGATCGCAATGTCGTTCATTGCGTTTCGGGAAGTCGGCTTTCGTTATGGCGAGAGGGAGGATGCCGGCAACAGCATCCTCCGCGGCCTCGACCTGGAGATCTCCCGCGGCACCTTTTACGTGCTGCTCGGCCCATCGGGCTGCGGCAAGACGACCGCGCTGAATCTTCTCGCGGGGTTTGAAGCGCCGCGATCCGGCTCCGTGCTGGTCGAGGGGCGGCCGGTGCAGCAGCCGGGAATGGACCGGGTCGTGATTTTTCAGGGCGATGACAGCCTCTACCCTTGGCTGACCGCGCTTGAAAACGTGGAATTCCCGCTGCGCATGATGGGACTGGGTGCTGCTGAACGCCGCAGCCGGGCCGAGGCATGGCTGGCGCGCGTCGGTCTCGCCAATCATGCGGCGAAGTTTCCCCACCAGCTTTCCGGAGGGATGAAGCAGCGCATCCAGATCGCGCGCGCGCTCGTCTGTGATGCGCCGGTCCTGCTCATGGATGAGCCCTTCGGGGCGCTGGACGCACAGACGCGGACGATCCTGCAGGATGAGCTGGTCGATATCTGTGCCGGCTCTGGCGCAACGGTGCTGTTCATTACGCACGACATCGCCGAGGCAATCATCCTCGCCGATCGCATCGGCGTGATGCGCGCCGGGCCGGGCAGCGCCCTCAAGGACGAGTTCGAGCTTGATCTCCCGCGACCGCGCAATCGCGGCAGCGTGGAGTTTGCCGCCGTTTATGACCGGATCCAGCGCGTGTTGGGCGAGGAGGTCCAGAAGGTCGTGATGCGCGAGGCGGCGGCGTGAGCGCCGCCGTCGCCAAGCTCTCCGGCCAAGGCTTTCTGCACCATTTGACTTGGCTTGTGTTGCGCCTGCTTCCCTTTGTCGTAATGGTTTTCCTGTGGGATTTCGCCTCGCGCGCTTTCGACGTGCCGGTGTTGTTTCCAGGACCGCTGAGCACCTGGAACAAGGCGATACAGCTCATCGCCGATGGCCAATTGCAGGCGGACATCCTGATCAGCCTGTGGCGCATCACGGTCGGCTTCGTGGTCGGCTCGCTGCTCGGCATGACGCTCGGACTCATGATGGGCTTGTCGCGCCCCATCGCAGATACCCTGGGTCCATTCGTCCACACGCTGCGCTTTATCGGGCCCATCGCCTGGATTTCAGCGGTGATGATGTGGTTCGGATTGGGGGAGACCTCGAAGGTCATCCTGATTGTCTATACGACGACTTTCGTCGTGCTGATCAGCACCATGATCGGTGTGATGACCATCCATCCCAACAAGCTGCGCGCCGCCCGTGTGTTCGGCGCCCGTGGCTTCCGCCTCTTTGCGCATGTCACCTTGCCGGCCGCCTTGCCCCATGTCCTGACGGGCGCGCGGCTGGCCATGATGAACTCGTTCATGACCATCATCGCAGCCGAGATGGTGGCAGCCCGGGAGGGGCTCGGCTTCCTGATCTTTAATTCCCGACAATGGATGGAGGTCGATGCGATCTTTGTCGGCATGATCACGCTCGGCCTGCTCGGGCTGCTGGCTGACCGGCTGATGGCCCTGCTGACGCGGGTGCTGTTTCGCCGCTTCCGGCCGGCCGACGCGTGAGCGCGCTCATGTCTCGCGGAGCGGTGCGCGGCGGCGGGGCCGTCCTGTTGTTTCTGCTCGTCTGGGAGATAGCGGCACGCATGATCTTCGTTCCCGCCGTGCTGCCAGCGCCCAGTGCCATCGCCGCGGAGGGCTGGGCGAGGTGGCTTTCGGGAGCGCTGCAATGGGATGTGCTGATGAGCGCCTCCCGCCTTGCGGTGGGCTTCGCCGCAGGCAGTCTGCTGGGGGCCTTCCTTGGATTGTTGTTCGGGGCCTTCGCACCCGTGCGGCGCATCCTGGAGCCCTTGGTGCAGTTCCTTCGCTTTATCCCGCCGATCGCTTGGCTGACGCCGGTCCTGATCTGGTTCGGCATCGGCGAGGAGGGCAAGTGGGTCCTTATCACCTACACTACGACCTTCATGGTCCTGCTCAACACACTTGCGGGTTTCGCCGAACAGCATCGCGACCGGATGCGTGCCGCGCGTGTCTTCGGCGCCGGATCATGGGAGACCTTCCGGCATGTTCGCTTGCCCGCCACTGTTCCGTGGATCCTGGGCGGGATGCGCATCGGGATGGGGAATTCCTTCCAGACGCTGATCGTCGCGGAGATGCTCGCTTCAAACGAGGGGCTGGGTCAACTGATCCTCAATAGCCGTCTGCAGCTTTCCACCGAGGGGATGTTCGTGGGGATCGCGGGCATTGCGGTTTTGGGCATTCTGGCGGATTCGGCGTTTCGGGCCGCGACGCGAAGAATGTTCCAGCGATATCGTCTGGGCTGGTAGGTTCCCCTGGGGTCGTCGCTGGCTGCCATTGGTCGGAGTACCAAGTTCGCTCCCGACGTACGGATTTCGGGCAAGTGGGGTTCGAACCACTGCAAGCGCCAACCACACCCAAATCGGCCCTTGACCAGGGTTTTAGAGTTCCACACCAAAACGCCCAAGCCATGAGATCCAGAGAGAATTGGCCTCCGGAGAGCGATTTTTGGACGTCTCCGCGTCGCCCCAGTCAATAGGTCTGCCCCAGAAACTGAACCGCCCCGGTCTTGCCGGAGGCTGTTTGGTTTGAGTCACGCCGCTAGGTCCAGGCGAACCTGGCTGGCGTAGTACTGGTTTTCGGCTTCTGCGGGTGGAATGTTGCCGATTGGCTCCAACAGCCGCCGGTGGTTGAACCAGTCCACCCATTCCAGGGTGGCGAATTCCACAGCCTCAAGTGACCGCCACGGGCCGCGGCGATAGATCACCTCGGCCTTGGAGAGACCGTTGATGGTCTCGGCCAAGGCATTGTCATAGCTGTCGCCCATGCTGCCCACGGAAGGTTCCACGCCCGCCAGCGCAAGGCGCTCAGTGTACTTTATGGAGACATATTGGCTTCCCCTGTCGCTATGGTGCACCAAGCCACCTCCGCGCAGAGGGCGCCGCTCATGCAGGGCCTGCTCCAGCGCGTCCAGCACGAAACCCGTATGCGGGGTCCGAGACACGCGCCAGCCGACGATCTGCCGCGCATAGGCGTCGATGATGAAAGCGACGTAGGCGAAACCGGACCAGGTCGCCACATAGGTAAAATCCGAGACCCACAGTGCGTTGGGACACGCTGCCTTGAATCGCCGGTTGACGTGATCCAGCGGGCAGGGCGCCCCCTTGTCGCTGATCGTCGTCCTGACCCGCTTGCCGCGGACGACGCGCTGCAGGCCCATACCGCGCATCAGGCGAGCCACTGTGCAACGAGCCTGGTCATGGCCCTCGCGCTTAAGCTGCCGCCAGACCTTGCGCGCACCGTAGACGCGGAAGTTCTCGCCAAACACGCGTTTGGTCTCGCCCTTGAGCGCCGCATCGCGCCGAGCCCGGGCCGATAGCTTCGCCGGGTCGCGGCGCTGGGCCA
This sequence comes from Rhodovarius crocodyli, assembly GCA_945901085.1. Taxonomy (GTDB): domain Bacteria; phylum Pseudomonadota; class Alphaproteobacteria; order Acetobacterales; family Acetobacteraceae; genus Rhodovarius; species Rhodovarius crocodyli_A. The sequence continues at coordinate 13,148 of CAMDJV010000044.1, forward strand.
CCTGCGCGTGATAGGTGGACGGGGTGATCGGCAGGACCTTGCAGATCGGCTCCACCCCGTGCGCCTCGCGATGATCATCGATGAAGGCGATCATGGCTTGAACCGGCGGTCGAACTCCGCCTGAGCAAAATATGCGGCTGCCTTGCGCAGGATCTCATTGGCTTGGCGCAGTTAACGGTTCTCGCGCTCGAGCGCCTTGATGCGCTCGCGCTTATCACCGGTGGTGCCAGATCGCTCGCCGCTGTCGCACTCAGCCTGCCGCACCCAGCCGCGCAGCGTCTCGCCTGTGCAGCCAATTTCAGCGGCGATAGAGCTGATCCCAGCCCATTAAGTGGCATGCTCGCCATGCTGCTGGCGCACCAGGCGAACCGCTCGCTCGCGAACTTCCGGCGAAAACCGCCGCTATCTGCAGTCTGTCATCGGTAGAGCCTCTCAAGAGTTGAGGCCTCCGACAAAACCGGGGCGGTTCAACCTGTTCCGCCTCTGGCTCGCGGTGCCGGGCGGGCGCCCGCTCTGCGCGGCGCTGCAGGATGCCTATAAGGGCGTCGAGCCGGGCATGGTGCGCATGGTGCGCGGCGGCTTCAAGGGGCGGCAGGTGACGCCGGAATTGCTGGCCTACCAGGCGCGGGCGGCGGCAAGCCTTGGCATGCGAGACATTCCCTACTGAGAAGGAGAGGGGGCGGGTTGGCGCTGGCTAGGCTCAGGGGGGCGGCTCACTCCGTTTCTATGCGGCGGCCAGGAGCTTGGACGCCCCCCACGACGCGGTCGGGGCGAAACGAGATGCGTCCTCGGCTTGTCCGCGACCTGGAAGCCGAATCGCCATGGGATGGCGCGTTCCGCTGAGATCGCCCGGGCTCCGAGGCGAGGCGCGCACCAGCACCCGCCCGCGCCATATCCGCGCACCACGGGCGGAACCCAGCCGCTGCCACGCCCGTCCCGAGCGGACATCCCCCGCCATTCCAGCCGAGACGCTGCAGGGCGGGGTGTCAGCTTTCCACTGTCACATTGGCCGAGCGGATGACGCCCGCCCAGCGCGTGACCTCCGCCCGCAGAAAGGCGCCGGTCTCGGCCGAGGGTCGACCCTCGACCACGAAGCCGATCTCCTGCAGGCGGCGCGCCATGGCGGATTCGCGCACGATGCGGCCCACCTCGGCCGAGAGCCGGTCCACGATGGGCTGCGGCGTGCGCGGCGGCGCCAGCAGCATGCACCACGAGCTCACCACGAAATCCGGCAGGCCGCCCTCGATGATGGTCGGCAATTCGGCGGCGAAGCTGGGGCGGGTTGCGGTCGCGATGCCGAGCGGGCGGATGTTGCCGGCCTCGAATTGCGGCTTGAGCGTGGAATAGGTGTCGAACATCAGGCCGATATGCCCGGCCATGAGATCGGCCAGGGCGGGCTGCGTGCCGCGATAGGGGACGTGGACCATGCGCAGCCCGGTCCTGAGCTGCAGATCCTCCATGGCGAGATGCGCGGTGGCGCCGATGCCGCTCGATCCGTAATTCACCTGGCCGGGGCGGGCGCGGGCGTAATCCAGATATTCACGCAGGTTCTGCGCCGGCACGTGCCGGCTGCCCGCTAGAACCAGCGGCGCCTGCACGACGAGCGAGACCGGCGCGAAGGCCAATGGGTCGAAGGGCAGGCGCCCGGCCTGGAGCGTGGCATTGGCCGCATGGGCGGGCAGCACCATCACCATGGTGTGCCCATCCGGCGGGCTGGCGGCGGCCACGCCCACGCCGAGGATGCTGTTCGCCCCTGGCCGGTTCTCGATCACCACCGGCTGGCCCAGCGCGCGCGCCAGGGGCTCGGCGACCAGGCGGGTCGCGATGTCGGTCGTGCCGCCGGGGGTATAGGGCACGATGATGCGCAGCGGCTTGTTCGGGAAATCGCTGCTCTGCGCCCGCGCCTGGGAGAGGCCGGCGGCGGCGCCGGCGAGCGCCAGCGCGGTGCGGCGGTGAATGGGGGTCATGGCGTGTTTCCTCGGTTCTTGCTTGCCGTCATCCAAGCAGGGATCAGGCCTGCGCCGCCAGCCCACCCCTGTGGGCGGAAGCTCCTATTGACACCCCCCGCATCCACCACTCTGATATATCGAATAATGGGTCTCCGGGCCCAGGGAAGGAAGCAGAGCATGCCGGACGCCGCGACACCGCCGGGCGCCATCCACAATGCCACAGTCGCGATGCGCCTGGCCGAAGCCTTTGCCCGGCATGGCGTGACCATCGCCTTCGGCCAGAGCCTGCCTTCGGCCTTCCACCTCGCCGCTCCCGCCGCCGGCATCAAGCAGAAGATGTACCGGCAGGAAAACATGGGCGGCATCATGGCCGATGGCTATGCACGGATCAGCGGCCGCGTCGGCGTCGTCACCGCGCAGAACGGCCCGGCGGCGACGCTGCTGGTGCCCCCGCTGGCTGAGGCGCTGAAGGCCTCCATCCCCATCGTGGCCCTGGTGCAGGAAGTGAACCGCAACCAGACGGACAAGAACGCCTTCCAGGAACTCGACCACATCCGGATGTTCGAGCCAGTCTCGAAATGGGTGCGCCGGATCGACCGTGCCGACCGGCTGGAAGACTATGTGGACATGGCCTTCACCGCCGCCTGCTCGGGCCGGCCTGGCCCGGCTGTGCTGCTCGTCCCCGCCGACCTGCTTTCGGAGAACGCGGCGCCGCCCAGCCCGCGCCGCGCCAGCCTCGGCATCTATCCGCTCGACCGCAGCCTGCCCGATCCCGCCCGCATCGAGGAGGCGGCCGCGCTGCTCGCGGGTGCCAAGGCGCCGCTGATCCTGGCTGGCGGCGGCATCCATTCCTCCGATGCCTCCGCCGTCCTCGCCGCGCTTCAGCAGGGGGCGCATCTGCCGGTCGGCACTACCGTGATGGGGAAGGGAGCGGCGGATGAGACGCACCCGCTGACCCTCGGCGTCATCGGCTATGTCATGTCGCCCGGCGCCCGGACGCATCGCCTGCGCGGCATGGTCGAACGCGCGGATGTCGTGCTGCTCGTCGGCACGCGAACCAATGCGAATGCGACCGACAATTGGACGATGTTCCCACCCGGCACGCGCTTCATCCACATCGACCCCGACCCGATGGAGATCGGCCGCAACTACGAGGCGCTGCGCTTGGTGGGCGATGCGCGCCTGACGCTGGAAGCGCTCGCCGCCGCCCTTGCACGTCACGACCTCTCCGCCCGTGCCGCCGCCCGCCCCGCCATCGAGGCCGAGATCGCCGGCGCCGTCGCCGACTGGCAGCGCCGCATCGCCGAGGTCATGACGCGCGAAGGCAAGCTGGTGCGGCCCGAGCGGATCATGCTGGAGTTGGACAACCGGCTGGACCCTTCCGCCATCGTTGTGGCCGATGCCAGCTACTCCTCGATGTGGATTGGCCAGTACCTGACCGCGCGGCGCGCAGGCCAGCGTTTCCTGACGCCACGCGGCATCGCGGGCCTCGGCTGGGGCGTCCCGCTTGCCATTGGGGCGCAGGTTGCGGCGCCTGACCGGCGCGTCGTCTGCCTAGCCGGCGATGGCGGCTTCGGCCATTCCTGGGCGGAGCTCGAGATGATGCGCCGGCTCGATCTGCCGGTGACGCTGATCGTGCTGAACAACGGTATCCTCGGCTACCAGAAGCACGCGGAGCTGGTGAAGTTCGGCGACCACACGGATGCGGTGGATTTCACCGATGTGGACCACACGCTGATCGCCCAGGCCTGCGGCGTGGCCAGCCTCAAGGTGACCGAGGCCGCCGGCATCGGCCCCGCGCTGGACGAGGCCTTCGCCGCCCGCCGCCCGATGCTGATCGACGTGCATTCCGACCCCGAGGCGCGGCCGCCGATCAACTACTATGCCGGCCATTTCGACGAGCCCTATTGATGCTCACGCTGCGCAAGACTGCGCCGGCCTTTGGCCTCGACCTCGGCGAGGCGCCGGAGCCCGAGGCGCCAGGCCCGGGCGGAGTGCTGGTGCGCGTCGAGAATGTCGGCATCTGCGGCAGCGACGTGCACGCCTATGAATGGAGCGAGGGCTACGGCTTCATGGCCCCGCATCTGCCGGTCGTGATGGGGCATGAATTCGCGGGCGTCGTCGCCGCCATCGGCGCTGGCGTCAGCACGCTCTCGCCCGGACAGCGCGTGGCGGTGATGCCCGCCATCCCCTGCGGCCAATGCGCGGCCTGCCTGCGCGGCGACCCCCGCGGCTGCACGCGCCGCGCCACCATCGGGCTGACGGTGGATGGCGGCTTCGCCCGCCATGTCGGCGTGCCCGCTGCCAATTGCCTGCCCTTGCCCGAGGCGGTGGATACCGAGCTGGGCGCCTTGGCCGAACCCCTCGCGGTGGGCTGCGAGGGCGTGCTGACCGCCGGCATCGGCCTGGGCGAGACGGTCCTCGTCATGGGGCCGGGCACCATCGGTCAAGCGCTCGCGATCATGGCGCGGGCGGCGGGGGCGCGTGTCATCATCTCCGGCCGCGCTGACGCGCCGCGCTTCGACGTGCTGCGTGCGCTGGGCTTTGAGGAGATCGTGGATGTGGCGGAGGGGCCGCTCCGCGACCAAGTCCTGGCACTGACCGGCGGCGCGCCGGTGGATGCGGTGCTGGAGGCCACGGGCATTCCCGCCACCATCCAGGAGGGGCTCGGTGTGCTGCGCAAGGATGGGCGTCTCGTCGCCGTCGGCATTCATGCCGCGCCGCTCACCTTGGCGCTTACCGATTTCGTGCGCATGCGCCATCGCCTGGTCGCCTCACATGGGGCGGCGCGCGGCACCTGGGATCGTGTCCTTGCGCTGCTGGCGCGTCATCCGGAGGGCTTCCGCCCTATGATCACCCACCGCCTGCCGCTCGCGCGGGGGATCGAGGGTTTCGAACTGGCGCGGCAGCGCGCCGCCAGCAAGGTGATGCTTCAGCCATGAGCGCCTCGGATCGGCTTGCCCTCGTCACCGGCGCCGCGCGCGGCATCGGCGCATCCATCGCCCGCCGCCTGGCGGAGGCGGGCCACACCGTCGTGCTCTCGGACGTGCTGGAGGAGGTGGAGGCGACCGCCGCCGCGCTCCGCGCCGAGGGCCACACCGCGCGTGCCATTCGGCTCGATGTCTCCGATGATGCGGCGGTGGCGGCACTGCCCGAGGTGCTCGGTGCGGATTGGGCGCGGCTTGGCATCCTCGTGAACAATGCCGGCATCTCGCCCAAGCATGAGGGGCGCCGCCGTCCCATCGCGGAGATGCCACCCGCCGAATGGCGGCGCGTGCTAGAGGTGAACCTGACCGGCGCCTTCCTGATGAGCCAGGCCTGCATCCCGCCGCTGCGCGCGCGCGGCTGGGGCCGCGTCATCATGATCACGAGCCAGGCCTCACGCACGATGAGCCGCATCGCGGGCGCGCATTACGCCGCTTCCAAGACCGGGCTGATGGGTTTCGCCCGCAGCCTCGCGGGAGAACTCGGCCCGCATGGCATCACGGTGAACAGCATCGCGCCCGGTCGCATCGCCACCCCTATGGCCGCCGGTGCGGCGGCGGGCGCCAATGACAGCTTCCTCGCCAATATTCCCGCCGGCCGCCTCGGCACGCCCGAGGATGTGGCGGAGGTGGCGGCGTTCCTCGCCTCGGACGCTGCGGGCTACCTGAACGGCACCACGATCGACGTCGGCGGCGGCAGCTTCATGCCCTGAACGGCGCGGCACAAAAGGGGAGACGACATGAAACGCAGGCAGGCCCTCATCGCCTCAGGCTCGGTGCTTCTCGCACCCGGCATCGCCCGCGCCGCCTGGCCGGATCGCGAGATCACAATCCTGGTCGCCTATGGCGCCGGCGGCTCCACCGATGTCTCCACGCGCGCCGTGGCGGCCGAGGCCGAGAAGCTGTTCGGTGTACCCATCCAGATTGTGAACCGCACGGGCGGGCAGGGGACCAGCGCGCCCGCCCAGGTCGCCACCATGCGGCCGGACGGGCACGTGATGGCGACCGCCGGCATGGCCGCACTCGCCATCCTGCCGCATGTGCTGGACCTGCCCTATACGCTCGACAGCTTCGCCTTCCTGCCGGGCTATGCGCGCTACCTCTATGGCATCGCCGTGCCGGCCGACAGCCCGATCACAACGGCGCAGGAATTGATCGCGGCCGGCCGCCAGCGCCGCGTGACCTTCGCCGCGGCGGGGGCGCCGCAGAATGTCGGCATGTTCGAACTGAACGCCCGGCTGCGCACGCGCTTCGCCTTCATCCCTTTCCCGGGCGGCGCCGAGGCGGTGACGGCCGCGATCGGCAAGCATGTGGATTTCGTGATCCAGAACCCGCCCGAGATGCTGCCCGCGCTGCAATCAGGGCGGCTGCGCCTCATCGCCTCGGCCAGTGATGCGCGCTGGAAGGAATTCCCGAATGTGCCCACGCTGCGCGAGCAGGGCGTGGATCTGGCGGTGGACAGCGTGCTCGGCCTCGTCATGCCGCGTGGCGTGCCGGCGGATCGGGCCGAGATCCTCTCGCGCGCTTTCCTGCAAGCGGCCCGCAACCCCGCCGTGGCCGAGACGCTCAGCCGCTTCGGGATGATCCCGGCCCCCGTGCCGGCCGCGGATTTCGAGGCGATGCAGCGCCGCGCCTTCGCCGAATTCGGCCCGCATTTGCGCGAAGCCGGCCTGGCCCGGCGATGAGGAGGAACGACATGCAAAGACGCCTGATCCTGCTGGGCGGCGCCGCCCTCCTGCCCGCCCCCGCGCTGCGTGCCCAGCCCCGCTGGCCGGATCGTGAAGTCACCATCCTCGTGCCCTTCGGCGCGGGCGGTTCCACCGATGTCTCCGTGCGCGCCGTGGCGGGCGAGGCGGAGAAGCATCTGGGCGTGCCCATCCAGATCGTGAACCGGGTGGGCGGGCAGGGCACCGCCTCGCTCACCGCCGTGGACCAGGCGCGGCCGGATGGGCATACGCTCGGCAGCGGCGCCATGTCCGGCCTCGCCATCGCGCCGCACACGATGGAGGTCAGCTACACGCTCGACAGCTTCGCCTATCTGCCGGGCGCGGCCCGCTTCCTCTATGGCATCGGCGTGCGGGCCGAGAGCCCCTATGGCACGATCCAGGACCTGATCAACGCCGCCAAGGCGCGGCGCATGACCTTCAGCGCGACCGGCCCACCCAACAACCTCGGCATGTTCGACCTCAACCGCCGCTATGGCACGCGCTTCCAGTTCATCCCCTTCCAGTCAGGGGCGGAGGCGGTGACGGCGGTGCTCGGCGGGCATGTAGAATGCACCTCGCAAACCCCGCCCGAGATGCTGCCCGCCATCCAGTCGGGGCGGATGCGTCTGCTGGCCTCCTCCTCGCCCGGCCGCTGGAAGGAGTTCCCGCAGGTGCAGACGCTGCGCGAGTCGGGCTTCAACGTGACGATCGAGAGCCTGCTGGGCTTCGTCGCCCCGCGCGCCACACCGCCCGAGCGCATCGTCATCCTGGCCGATGCCTTCCTGCGTGCCGCCCGCGCGCCGGCGGTTGAAGCGACCCTCACCCGCTTTGGCATGGTGCCCGAGGTGATGGAGGCGGCGGCCTTCGAGCAGGCGATTCGCGCCGGGCATGCCCGCTTCGGCGAGCAATTGCGGGAGGCCGGTCTGGCGCGCCGCTGATGCGTTGGAGCGCGCGCGCCGTCGCCATCGCGGCCCTGGTGTTTTGCGGCTTCGCGGGGTGGGAGGCTGCGCGCCTGCCCAATTGGTCGGCCTTTGACGGGCCGGGGCCGGGGCTTCTGCCGCAAATTCTCGTGGCGCTGATCGGCGTGGCGGCGCTGGGCGTGCTGGCGGCGCCGGGGCATGGCGAGCCGGAGGGCGGGGCCGAATCCCCGCTGCGGTCGCGCGGCGTGCTGGGCTATGGCGGGGCAATGCTGGGTCTGGCAGTGGCGCTGCCGCATCTGGGCTTCATCCTCTCGGGCGGCCTCGCCACGCTGCTGGTGATGCGCGTGGCGGAGGGCGTGGCCTGGGGCGCGGCACTGCTCTGGGCGGTGCTGCTGGTGGGTGCCGTCACGCTGCTCTTTGGCACGGCGCTCGGCGTGCCGTTTCCGCCCGGGCCGCCCGAGCGACTGCTCGCGCCGCTCGGCCTGCTGCGGCTCGGCTAGGGGCGCGCACCATGATGGATGGGCTGATACAGGGCTTCGCTGTCCTGCTCACGGCGCAGAATATGGGGCTTTGCGTGCTGGGCGCCGTCTTGGGCACGCTGGTGGGCGTGCTGCCCGGCCTCGGCCCCGCCACAACCATCGCACTCCTGCTGCCGATCAGCCTGAAGCTCGACCCGACGGGGGCGATCATCCTGCTGGCGGGCATCTACTACGGCGTGGCCTATGGCGGGACCATCACCTCGGTCCTGATGCGGATTCCGGGCGAGGCCTCCTCCGTCGTCACCTGCCTCGATGGGCATGCCATGGCGCGCAATGGGCGGGCGGGTGCGGCGCTGGGCATCGCCGCCATCGGTAGCTTCATCGCCGGCACCTTCGGCATCCTGGGCGTGATGCTGCTCTCGCCGCCGCTGGCCGAGCTGGTGATCGCCTTCGGCCCCTGGGAATATGCGGCGCTGATGCTGGCGGGGCTTTCGCTCATCGCCTTCTTCGCGGCTTCGGGCGTGGCCAAGGCGGCGCTGATGGCGCTGTTCGGGCTCTTCCTCGGCCTGGTCGGCCTCGATCCGATCAACGGGGCGCCGCGATTCACCTTTGGCGTGCCGGCGCTGGTGGATGGGATCAACATCGCGCCGCTAGCGCTGGGCCTCTTTGGCCTTTCGGAATTGCTCTTCCTGGCGCTGGGCAAGGAGCAGCGCGCCGAAATCCTGCGCCCGCCCTCCACGCTGCTCGGCTTCATGCCCAATCGCGAGGAATGGCGGCGCAGCGCCATGCCCATCGCGCGCGGCTCGGTGCTGGGCTTCCTGATCGGTCTGCTGCCGGGCGGGGGCGCGGTGCTCGCCTCCTTCCTCTCCTACGGGGTGGAGAAGCGTCTCTCGAAGCATCCGGAGCAATTCGGCAAGGGCGCCATCGAGGGTGTCGCGGGGCCGGAGAGCGCCAATAACAGCGGCACGGCCGGCGCCTTCATCCCGCTGCTGACGCTGGGCATCCCGGCCAATGCAGTCACCGCGCTGCTGCTGGGCGCGCTGCTGGTGCATGGCGTGCAGCCCGGCCCGATGATCATGGAGCGCCAGCCGGAACTCTACTGGGGCGTCATCGCCTCCATGTATATGGGCAATGTCATCCTGCTGATCCTGAACCTGCCCTTTGTCGGCCTCTTCGTCCGTGCACTGGAGGTGCCGCGCCGCTTCATGGCGACGGCGATCCTGCTGGTCTGCGTCATCGGGACCTGGAGCACGGGGCTGAATTCCTTCGACGTGTTGCTGGCGGTGATTTTCGGCTTCCTCGGCTTCGTGCTGCGCCGGGGCGGCTTCGATCTGGGGCCGCTGGTGCTGGCCTATGTGCTGGGGCCGACGCTGGAACGCTCGCTCCGCCAGGCGCTGCTGATCGCGGATGGCGATTTGACGGAGATCGTGAACCATCCGATTGCGCTGGGCTTCCTGGTGGTGGCTGTGCTGGTGCTGCTGAGCGGCGTGGTGTTCCGCCGCCGGCCGGCGGTGGTGCAGGATAGCGGGAGCTGAGAGCGGCGCGCTCAGCCCTCCAGCCGCCCCAGCCGCCGCAGCAGCCCCTCGCCGCCCTCCAGGATGTCCCGCCGGATGGCGGCCACGGCGGCGGCGGCATCGCGCGCCTCCAGGGCCGCGAGGATGAGGATGTGCGGATGCGGCTCGGCCACCGTGTTCGGCCAATCGGCCCGGAGGTAGTTCAGGAAGGGGCCACTCTGGATCCAGAGCCCCTCGATGAGGCGCAGCAGCCGCGGCATGCCGGCGGCGGCGGCCAGGCCCAGGTGGAATTCCTCGTTCCAGCGGAGCGCGGCGGCAAAATCGCCGCGCTCCTTGGCGGCGCAGAGCCGCCGATGCGTAGCGGCCAGGCGGGTGAGGGCAGGGGCCGTAATGGCCGCTGTGGTACGCTCCGCGCCCATGCCCTCCAGCGCCAGGCGAAGGTCGCGCAATTCCAGATAGGCGGCGCGCGTCAGCACCGGGACGGTGAAGGATTTGCCGGCCTGCATCTCGAGCGCGCCCTCGGCCACGAGCTGCAGCAGCGCCTCGCGCACCGGCGTCAGGCTGGTGCCGAGGCGGGCGGCCAGGGCGCGGCCGTTCAGCCGCTCGCCGGGGCGCAGCTCGCCGGTGGAGAGCGCCTTGCGCAGCTTGCCATGCGCCTGGGCGCCGAGATTGGCGCGCACCACCTGTTCGAGGGCGGGCCCGCCCGTCTTGCCGTTCGCATTCGTCATGGACGGCGGGAGCGGCACTGTTCCTCAGCCCTTCGCAAGAGGTGATGTGACATCCAGGTAGGAGGTGGCGAGCGAGGTCCGCACATCCACCACGGCCGGCCGGCCCGCGGCGAGTGCCGCGCTGAGCGCGGGCTCCAGCTCATCCGGCGTTTCGACCCGGAAGCCCCGGCAGCCCATGGCCTCGGCGATGGCGGCGTGGTCGAAATCCTTGAACTCGGCGGCGAAGGGACCGCGCGAATGCAGCGACCAACCGAGCGCGCTGTTGTTGAATACCACGACGACGATCGGCAGGTCATGCTCGAGGGCGGTCATCAGACCGTTCATGGTCATGGCGAAGCCGCCATCGCCGCAGACCGCCAGCACCGGCCGCTCGGGGTGAATGAGCTTGGCCGCGAGCGCCGCGGGGATGGCGAAGCCCATGGGGCCGGCGCCAGCGGCCTGGAGGAAATGGCCGGCGCGGCGCACCTGGAGGAAGCGCATCATGAAGATGCGGTTCTCGCCGGCATCGCAGGTCACCATCGCATCCTCGGGCAGGGTCGCGTGCAGCCCGGCAATGATCCGCTGCGGCATGAGCGGCGCGTCGGGGGCGGCATAGGCGGCCTCGTCGAACCAGCCGTGGGTGCCGCGATGGGCGGCCACCCGCGCCTCGCCCTGGCGCTCGGATGTCTTGGGCAGGGACGCGGCCAATTGGTGCATGGTGGCGGCGGCGTCGCCGATGAGCTGGTGCTCGGCCGGGAAGGTCCAGGCGGCGTTGCGCGGCTCGACATCCACCTGCACGAAGAGCTGGCGCGTGGGATCGAGCAGCACGGGATTTTCGCGCGCCGTGTCGGAGGCTGTGAGCTTCGAGCCGACGACCAGCACGGCATCCGCCTCAGCCACCGCGGCATTGGCGGCGGGCAGGCCGTAGGTGCCGAAGACGCCGAGTGCGAGGGGATGCGTCTCGGCCAGAACACCCTTGCCGGATGGCGTGGTCACCACGGGCGCGCCCAGCCGCTCGGCCAGGGCCTGGAGCTCGGCATAGCCCTGCGCGATGCGCACCCCATTGCCGGCGACGATGATGGGCCGCTCTGCCCGGGTGAGCATGTCGGCGGCCTGCCGGACCGCATCCGGGTCCGCCGCCGCCGCGCGGGGCGGGAGGTAGTGCGCCGTCGGGTAGAGCCGCGGCTGCGTCTGAGGCCCGACCTGCCCCATGAGGGCCGAGAGCGAGAGCAGCACCGCCACAGGGCCCGGCTGGCCGGCCATGGCGTGCTTGATGGCCAGCTGCGTCGCCTGCACCGCCTGGCCCGGATCGAGCGCCGAGAAGACCTGCTTGGTGACACCGCCGAAGCTCTGCCGCGCATCCCAGGAGCCGTAGTCGCCGGTGCCGGATTGGTAGGGCCCGTGCAGGGAGAAGGCCGGCGTGTCGCTGAAATCGGTCAGCAGCAGCATGGGCGAGGCGGAGAGCAGCGCCTCGATGGTGCCGATCAGCCCGTTGCCGAGGACCCAGGGGCCCTGGCCGAGGATCACGCCGGGCTTGCGGGTCAGGCGGCCATAGACCTCGGCCATGACGCCGGCGAGGGATTCCTCGCGCACCAGCACGGTGCGGATGGCGTTCTGACGGCGGGACAGCGCATCGAAGATCGTGCCGGTATGGCCGCCCGAGATGCCGAAGACGAGGTCGATCCCCGCCTCTTCGAGCACGTGGGCGATGGCGTCCGGCACGGCCATAGGCTCCGCAAGCAGGGGATGGACGGGCATGCGTGGCTCCTCGGGCGACAACGTGACGCTTATAGGATATATCACGTATCGGCTTGGCCCAACCATGTCTGGCCAGGACCAATGCGCGCCCACGGCGCCGGACCAGGCTCGTCGCTTGGCGGCGAGGTGGTCGGCGCGTGTTCAGCCGAAATCAACCTGGCACTGCGTCGCCCCGACCAGTCGCGCGTGGGCTCGGCACTGCTCAGCCGCTGCGATGCGGAGACGCTCGACTGCTGGCAGGAAGCCGCCCGCATCCGGGAGCCACGCGGGCTGTGGCGCATCTGATGACGCAAGGAGGCGCTGCGTTGCTCGGGGGCGCACCTCGGTCAGGGCAAGCGGGAACAGTCGGCCCGGCTGCATCATGCACCACGTGCCGGCACCGGCCCTGGCGGTGGAGCCAACTAAGGAACTGGCCAAGCGCTTCTAGCGACAGCGCATCGATCTCTTGTTGGAGGAAACCTGGGCGCTGCGGGATCGCGTGGTACCGGCCCGCACGCGCGAGACAGCGGTAACACCATGCTGTCAAAGAATTTCTCCGGTGGCATCCTCGTCCTGAGCGGGGCGAACAGCGCAGTCAGGCTGTGCTCGATGACGGCGGCCTTCCTGTTCCTCGACGAGGTGGACGCTATCCCGCGATATCGCCGCCGAGGGTGATCAGATTTCTGTGGCGCCGACCTGCGCGCCCTTCATGAACACGACGCGCCGTGCCGGATGCACCGCCGACAACGCGTCCATCACGTCCTTCAGGTAGGGCGTGCGGCTGGTGCGCCAGGGGCCGGGCTCGGCCGAGGCGCGGCTGCCGAGCATGCGGTGCCGCTCGGCCCATTCCGAGACGGTGAGCTGCGGAGGGGGGCGCAGCATGGCGCCGACACGCCGGCGCACATGCTCACGGCTGCGAAGACCGGTCTCCTCCGAGGCCTGCTGGATCGAAGCGATCGGCGGCCTCCGTCAGCAGGTCGTTGATGTGGCTCTGCAGGATGGTCTGCAGCAGATGCGGGTCGACGCTGATCTCGGCGGCGATCAGGCCGGACACGCGCGCGGGCCAGTTCAGCAAAGCGTCGCGCATCGTGCTGCCGATCTCGTCGAGAGCGGCATTGGCCTCGGTAACGTCGAGCAGGCGGCGCTTGGTCTCATCCATCGAGAGGCGCTGCGCTTCCACCTTCAGGGCGAGCTGCGCGACCTTCAGCCGGGCGAAGGGCGTGCCCTCGGCGCCGACGCCGCTGGCCATGGGTGAGCGGGCGGGGTCGGCGGTCTCGGTCAGGCGGCGGCGGGTCTTGTCTATGTGCCACTGGCCGTCAGGCTCGCGGGCGATGCGGCCCGCAGGTTCGGCCTTGTGGATGGCGGTGTCGCTGACGCCGAGGCGACGGGCGGCCTCGCGCGTGGAGGCGGTCAGCTCGGGCATGGCGGCGAGCTCCCGCCGCACGAGGATGGACCGCGCGGGTGCTTATCGGGGGCGCAGTGCGTGCTGACGAGCGGCTTCAAAGGCGGTGATGGCGGCGGCAGCTTCCGCCAGGCGCGTGGTGTCAGACTGTCCGATGTCGCGGATATGCGTGGCTTTCGCAACCGCGTCATGCGCTTTGCCTTCAATCCGGTGCGGCCGGAGGAGATTTTCGCGGCACTCGAAGTGCGCGGGGTGGTTCGCAGCATCGATGGCGGCGAAAGCTGGATCGATTGTTCCGACCATCTGATCCGTCTGGCTGAACAGGAACACCTCAAGAGCGCGATCATCACCACCCACACTGCCGAAGGCATGCTGGATGTGCACGCGCTGGCGATCAGCGCCGCAGCGCCGGAGACGCCGATCGT
>CAMDJV010000045.1 GCA_945901085.1 Rhodovarius crocodyli
GCTCAGGTCGCTGGGAAAGCCACCGCCAGACTGGCGATACGTCGCCCGGTGTTCGTTCGTCCACATCCTATGCCACCATGCAGCCGTTGATCTGCAGGGTGAACCACTCAACACCGAGCCGCGGCAAGGACTTTTGGGTCAGGCTCTTAAGCCGCAGCCGCCAATTCCTCGGCCGTCACGCTCTTCTCATCCACGCGGGCGAGTTCAAGCATGAAATCGACCACCTTCTCCTCAAAAATCGGGCTGCGCAGATTCTCAATCGCCCCCGGATTCTTCTGGAAGAATTCCAGCACCATCTTCTCCTGGCCCGGGTAGCGCTGCGCCTCGGCATACATCGCCCGGCTGATTTCCTCATTGGCGACCTGGATGTTGTTGGTGCGGCCAATTTCGGTCAGCAACAAGCCCAGGCGCACCCGGCGCTCGGCAATGGCGCGGTAATCGGCGCGCAGCGTCTCCTCATCCTTGCCCACATCATCGCCATCGAGCTTGCCGGCCTTCATATCGGCCTCAACCCGCTGCCAGATGGTGCTGAACTCGCCATCGAGCAGGCTATCGGGCACGGCGAAGGCAGCGCGCTCGGCCAGGGCATCGAGCAGGGCGCGCTTGATGCGCAGCCGGCTCTGCTGGTCATACTCGTTCTGCAACGAGAGCATGATGGCCTCGCGCAGCTTCTCGAAGCTCTCCATGCCAATCTTCTTGGCCAATTCATCATCCATCGCCGGCTTCGAATAGATTTTCAGCGCCTTGGCGGTGATGGTGAATTGCGCCGCCTTGCCGGCTAGGTCCTGGGCGCCGTATTCGGCCGGGAAGGTTACATCCACCACCCGGGTCTCACCGGGGGACATGCCCTCGAGCGGCTCGGAGAAGCCGGGGATAAAGCCCTGGCCGCCCACTTCGATGGGCATATCGGTGCCCGAGCCACCCTGGAAGGCCTCGCCATCGATGGTGCCGACGAAATCGGCCACCAGCACCTCACCGCGGGCGGCGGGGCGGCTTTCAGTCTCTTCCAGCGTCGCCTGGCGGCGGGCAATGGTCTCCAGCGCCTTTTCGATATCCTCATCCGTCGGCGTGGCCTTAAGGCGGGTCAGCGCGATGGAGGCGAAATCGGGCATCGGGATCTCGGGCAGCACTTCCACATCCATGCGGAATTCGAGATCAGCGCCCTCGGCGAAATTCACCAATTCGATCTTCGGCTGGGCGGCGGGGCGCAGATTGCGCTCACTCACCACCTTCTCAGAGGCATCCTGCACCGAGGCTTCGAGCACTTCGCCCATCACCGCCTGGCCATAGCGTTGCTGGATCACCGAGGCGGGCACCTTGCCGGGGCGGAAGCCAGGGATCTTGACGTCCTTGGCGATGGCGGCGAGGCGCTTCGACTTCTGCGCGGCAATGTCGGTGGCCGGAACCACGACGGAATAGGCCCGCTTCAGGCCATCGTTGGAAACTTCGGTCACTTGCATGCGCGCAGGTCCTGCATTTTGTGTGGGTGCGGGTGGTGCGGGCGGAGGGACTTGAACCCCCACGGCTTGCGCCACCAGAACCTAAATCTGGCGTGTCTACCAATTTCACCACGCCCGCTGACTTGTCTGGAGAAGCGGTGAAGCGGCGCGTGTAGCCGAAGCGCCGGGGCGCGACAATGCTGGGGCAGGGCACAGGATGGATGGAAAATGACGGATTGGGGCAAATTCGTCGTCCGCCTGGAGTAGAATTGAGGGGCGGTTTCGCATGTCGATGCGTGTTTTGGGACTAAATTGCCAAAACATCCTGCCGAATCGGCTTCCGGCCCGCCATGGCAACGTCTAACCAAAGCCTATGGAATTGCATGACCCCGGCGGCAGAATCCGCCTGAAACTGGCAGGCGACATCCGCTCGGCAGCGGGTTTCTCGGCCGATCGGCGCCATCGCACCTGGCTGGAGCGGCGCTGGGATGGCGCGGCCATGGGGGCGGGCAATCACGCCGCCTTCATCGGCATGAACCCCTCCACTGCCGATGAGAATGCCGATGACCCCACCGTGCAGGGCTGCATGGCGCGCGCCCGCGCCTGGGGCTTTGGCGCCGCTGTGATGCTCAACGCCTTCGCCTATCGCGCCACCGACAAAACCCGCCTGCTGGAGATCGCCGACCCGATTGGCGCTCAGAATGATGCCGATATCCTGCGCTTTTGCGCCGCGGCCGGTGTGGTGGTGGCGGCCTGGGGGCAGCCGCCCAAGCCCTTGCGCGGCCGCGGTGCCGCAATCGCCGCCATGCTGCGCGGGGCTGGCATTGGGCTGAAATGCTTTGCGGTGAATGCCGATGGCAGCCCCAAGCACCCGCTCTATGTCCGGCGCGATGCGGTGCTGATCGATTACCCCGGCTGAGCCATGCCCCTTGCGGACGAATCCCCGCCATGGTGTACCCTGCCTCCCATGCTCAGAACACAGCGTGAACATCGATGAGTGACCTGTTCGGTGGCAAGCCGCCGCCGCAAAAGCCGGGGCCGAGCTATTCGGCAGCCGATATCGAGGTGCTGGAGGGGCTGGAGCCGGTCCGCCGCCGCCCGGGTATGTATATTGGCGGCACCGATGAGAACGCCATGCACCATCTGGCGGCCGAGATCATCGACAATGCGATGGACGAAGCCGTGGCCGGCCATGCCGACCGCATCGAGGTCACGCTTGAGGCCGGCAATTTCCTGACTGTGCGCGACAATGGCCGCGGCATCCCGGTGGATCCGCACCCGAAATTCCCCAAGCAAAGCGCGCTGGAGGTCATTCTCACCACGCTGCATTCGGGCGGCAAATTCTCCGGCAAATCCTATGAGACCTCCGGCGGGTTGCACGGGGTTGGCTCTTCGGTGGTCAATGCGCTGGCCGAGTTGATGGAGGTGGAGGTCGCGCGCGAGCGCACGCTCTACACCCAGAGCTATTCCAAGGGCGTGCCGCTGGGCAAACTCATCAATGCGGGCGCGGTGCAGAACCGCCGCGGCACCCAGATCCGCTTCAAGCCGGACCCCGAGATTTTCGGCGGCATGATCTTCCGGCCGGAGCGGCTGTATCGTTTCTGCCGCTCGAAAGCCTATCTCTACAAGGGCGTGGAAATCCGCTGGTCCTGCGAGCCGGCGCTGCTGAAGGAAGGCTCGGAGACGCCGGCGCAGGGCGTGCTGCATTTCCCCGGCGGGCTTGCCGATTTCCTCGCGGTCTCAACCGAGGGCCGCGCCACCGTGGTGGGCAGCCCCTGGGTGGGTGAGGGCAGCTTCCCCGATGGCGCGGGGCGGGTGGAATGGGCCATCACCTGGCTGGAGCATGGCGATGGGGCCCAAAGCACCTATGCCAATACCATCCCTACGCCGCAGGGCGGCACGCATGAGGCGGGTTTGCGCGCCGCCCTCACCAAGGGCCTGCGCGCCTATGGCGAGTTGAAGAAAGAAAAACGCGCCGCCGCCATCACCGCCGAGGATGTTCTGGCGGGCCTGGCCGGCATGCTCAGCGTCTTCATCCGTGACCCGCAATTCCAGGGCCAGACCAAGGATAAGCTGACCTCCCCCGAGGCTGCCCGCCTGGTCGAGCAGGCGCTGCGCGACCATTTCGACCATTGGCTGACCGGCGACCCGGCCACTGCCGATAACCTCCTCGCCTTTTGCATCGAGCGGGCGGAGGACCGGCTGCGCCGACGCGAACAGAAGGAGACGCCGCGCAAATCGGCCACGCGAAAGCTGCGCCTGCCGGGCAAACTCTCCGATTGCTCGCGTGAGGGGGTGGATGGCACGGAGCTGTTTCTGGTCGAGGGTGATTCGGCCGGTGGCTCGGCCAAGCAGGCGCGCGACCGGGAGACCCAGGCGGTGCTGCCCTTGCGGGGCAAAATCCTCAACGTCGCCAGCGCCAGCACCGAAAAACTGCGCGCCAATCAGGAGCTGAAGGACCTGATCGAGGCGCTGGGCTGCGGCGTGGGCGAGAAATTCGATGCCGCCCGGCTGCGCTATGGCCGGGTCATCATCATGACCGATGCCGATGTGGATGGCGCGCATATCGCCGCCCTGCTGATGACCTTCTTCTACAAGGAATTGCCGCAATTGGTGCGTGATGGCCGGGTGCATCTGGCCCAGCCGCCGCTCTACCGCCTGCAGGCGGCGGGCAAATCCTTCTATGCCATGGATGACCGAGACCGTGAGCGGGTGGCGAAGCGGGAATTCAAGGCCGGGCAGAAGATCGAGGTCAGCCGCTTCAAGGGGCTGGGCGAGATGCCGCCCGCGGCGCTGAAGGAAACCACCATGGACCCCAAGCGCCGCACCCTGCTCAAGGTGGTGCTGCCAGCCGATGAGCGCGCCCGCACCGCCGATCTCATGGAGGCGCTGATGGGGCGCAAGCCGGAACTGCGCTTCAAATTCATCCAGGAGAATGCCGGGCGGCTGGATGCGGAGGCGGTGGACGCCTGAGGGGTATCGGCCGAAGAAGGGCCGTGCCCGAAAATCCCTCCATGCCGCCCATGCCATGGGCGCTGATCGCCGCCTGCTCGCTGGGCATGTTCGTGGCCTCAGCCAGCGGCACCACCCGCGCGCCATTTCTCATCGACATGGCGCGCGACCTGGAAAGCTCGGTGGGGCTGGTGGCCAATCTCATGGCGATGACGGCCACGGCCTGGGGCGTGACCTCCTTCGTGGCGGGGCAGGGGTCGGACCGGTTTGGCCGGCGGCTATTTCTGGTGGGTGGACCGCTTTTGCTGGCCTTGAGCATGTTGGGTGTGGCGGCGGGCGGCAGCTATGCCGCCATTGCGGTGGCGGCCACAGCGGCGGGAGGCTGCGCGGGGGCCTTCACCGGGGTGATGATGGCCGAGGTCTCGGCGCGGGTGGCGGACCGCCAGCGCGGCCGCGCCATGGGCTGGGTGATGGCCGGGCAGTCGCTCGCGCTGCTGGTGGGGGTGCCGCTGGCGGCCTTTATGGGCGCTTTCATCGGCTGGCGCGGGGTGAATCTCGCCATCGCCGGCATCACCCTGCTGGCGATGCTGGCGCTGTTGCTGACCACCGGCCAGGCCAATGATGGCAGGCGGGCGCCGGGTGCTCGGCCGGTGAGCCTGCGGGCGGCGCTCTCGCCCCGGGTGATCAGGCTGCTGGCGCTGGGGGTGACGGAGCGGCTCTGCTACGGGCTGACGGTGGTGTATTTCGCCACCTTCCTGCAATCGACCTATGCGCTCTCGGTGGCCGGGGTGGCGGGGCCGCTGGCGGTTTTCGCCGCGGGCAATATTTTGGGGACTATTCTGGGCGGGCAATTGGCCGATCGGCTGCCCAATCGCATGCTGACTTTTGCCGGGGCGATGGTGGCCTCGGCCGTCGTCGCGTTGCCGCTATTTGGCTGGCATCCCGGGCTGGCGGGCTCGGTGGGCCTGGGTTTTGTCTATGTCTTCATCAACGCGCTGGCGCGTCCAAGCCTGATGGCGGCTTTGGCCAATGTGCCCGATTCGGTGCGCGGCACGGTGCTGGGGCTGAATGTGACCTCGGCGTCCTTTGGCTGGCTGGGCGCGGCGGCGCTGGGCGGCTGGATGCTGGCGCATTATGGTTTTGCCGGTTTTGGCCCGCTGGCGGCGGTGATTGGCGCGCTGGGCGGCGGTTTGGCGGTATTGGCGCGCCGCTGAGGCCCTGCGATCAGGCATTTTTCACAATAGGCTGAATACCCACCGTTTTTTATGTCAATTGACCGATTTCTGGGCAAGGCTGTCGGAAATTTGCCGGGCTCTTCGTGATCGCGCATTGATCCCACTGCATGGCTGGGCCAATGTATCTGCATCGGTAAGCCCCGTACATAACAAGGGGCAATGCGCCGGCCACCATTCGTTGGGAGATTGACCCGTGGAAATTTTTAAGCTGCGTCAGCTGGCAGGCGGCCTGCTAGGTGCTGCCATGATGGCGTTCACCGCACCTGCTATGGCCCAAGCGCCAGCAGCCGCTCCGGCAGCAAGCGCTGGCGGCGGTGCCAATATGATCGATACGATCCGTGCCCGTGGCCAGCTGCTCTGCGGCGTCTCCACCGGCCTCGCCGGCTTCGCCCAGCCCAATAGCCAGGGCGTCTGGGCCGGCTTTGACGTGGATTATTGCCGCGCAGTGGCCATTGCCATCTTCGGCACCGAGCAGAACCGCGTGCGCTATGTGCCCACCACCGCCCAGGTGCGCTTCACCGCGCTGCAATCGGGCGAGGTGGACATGCTCAGCCGCAACACCACCTGGACGCTGAGCCGCGATACCTCGCTCGGCCTCGATTTCACCGCGACCAATTTCTATGACGGCCAGGGTTTTATGGTGAAGCGCTCGCTGGGCGTGACCGCCGCGCGGCAGCTGGATGGCGCCACGATCTGCGTGCAGCCCGGCACCACCACCGAGCAGAACTTGGCCGATTGGGCCCGCAGCGTGCGGGTCAATATCCGCCCTGTGGTGATCGAGCGGCTGGAGGATAATATCGCCGCCTATCTGGCCGGGCGTTGCGATGCCTACACGACGGATGTCTCGGGGCTCGCCGCCTCGCGTTCCGCCCAGCAGGTGCCGGCCGACCACGTGATTCTGCCCGATGTGATCAGCAAGGAACCGCTGGGCGTGCTGGTGCGCCATGGCGATCAGCGCTTTGCCGATCTGGTCCGTTGGGTGCATTTCGGCCTTCTCGCCGCCGAGGAATTCGGCATCACGGCTGAAAATGCCGCCGGCCTGGCCACCACCGATAACCGCCCCGAGGTGCAGCGCATTCTGGGTCGCACCGGCGGGTTGGGCCAGATGATGGGCGTGGACAATGCCTGGATGCTCAATGTGATCCGCACCCTGGGCAATTATGGCGAGATCTCTACCCGCAACCTGGCACCGCTCGGCCTGCAGCGCGGCCCCAATGCCCTGTGGACCACGCCCGGTGGCCTGCAATACGCACCGCCCTTCCGGTGATGTTACGGGCGGGGCCGGGTTTCATCCCAGCCCCGCATGAATGGGCCCCAGGCCGCGCGCCGCGCGCCTGGGGCCTTTGATCGAGAAGGACCCCCCGGGATGAGCGATACCGCGATCGACCCCCGCTATGGCACAAAACCGCCCAAACGCCCCTTGCGCCTGAGTTGGGGCGATGAGCGGGTGCGCGGTATCGTCTATCAAATTCTGGTGGTCGGCATTGTGGGCAGCATTGCCTATTGGCTGTTCTCCAACACGATGCACAATCTCGAAGTCCGGCGCATCGCCACCGGCTGGGGCTTTCTGGAGCGTGAGGCGGGGCTGCCCATCGCTGAATTCCTGATCCCTTATGACCCCACCGATACCTATCTGCGTGCGCTGCAGGTCGGGGTGCTGAACACCCTCAAGGTTGCGGTGATCGGTATTGTCCTGGCGACCATCCTGGGCACCATCCTGGGCGTGCTCAAACTGTCGAAGAACTGGCTCGTGAGCCGGGTGGTGGGCGCCTATATCGAAATCGTGCGCGATCTGCCGCTGCTGCTGCAATTGCTGTTCTGGTACGCGCTGCTGCAGGGCCTGCCCGGGCCGCGCCAGGCGATTCACCCCGCGACCGGGGTTTTCCTCTCCAATCGCGGCCTGAAGCTGCCCTTCTTCGAATGGGAGGGGCCGCATAACTGGGCCCTGCTGCTGATGCTGATCGGCGCGGTCGGCACCTATTTCTACCGCCGGGCAGCCCGGGCCAAGCAAATGGCTGATGGCCAGCCGCGCGCCATCTGGCCTGCTGCCACGGTGATGATGCTGGTTGTGCCCCTGGGCGCCTGGTACGCCATGGGCGCACCCTTCACGCCGGATATCCCAGCGCTGCGCGGGTTCAATTTCCAGGGCGGGCTGACGGTGAGCCCGGAATTCTTCGCGCTGCTGCTGGGGCTCACGCTCTACACCGCCGGCTTTATCGCCGAGATTGTGCGGGCGGGCATCCTCTCGGTCAGTCAGGGGCAATGGGAGGCGGCAGAGGCGCTGGGCCTGCCGCGCGGGCGGGTGATGAACCTCGTCGTGCTGCCACAGGCGCTGCGCGTGATCATCCCGCCGATGACCAGCCAATTCCTCAATATCACCAAGAATTCCTCCCTGGCGGTGGCTATCGGCTATCAAGATATCGTCTCCATCGCCAATACCACACTGAACCAGACCGGCCAGGCAATTGAGGGTATTGCCATCATCATGGTGGTCTATTTGACGATCAGCCTGAGTATTTCGCTGTTCATGAATTGGTATAATTCGAAAATCGCCTTGGTGGAGCGCTAAGCCATGAGCATCACCACCGACAGCCTGCCCGTAGCCCCGCGCCTCGCTCCCGCCCTCTCGGTGGGCTGGCTGGGCTGGGTGCGGGCCAATTTGTTCAGTTCCTGGCTGAACAGCCTGGTCACCATCGCGCTGGCCTATTTCATCGTGAAATACGCCATCGGCTTTGTGGATTGGGCCTTTGTGAACGCGATCTGGAGCGTGCCCAATGACGCGGCCGGAAGGCCCGATACCAGCTCCTGCCGCGACAATAAGGGGCTGGGCGCCTGCTGGGCGGTGATCAACGAAAAACATCGCTTCATGCTCTTTGGCACCTATCCCTATGAGCAGCATTGGCGCCCGGCAGTGGTCTGTGTGCTCTTCGTGGGGCTTTACATCGTCTCGGCCATGCGCCGCTTCTGGCGGATGGAGCTGGCGCTGATTTGGGCGGCGGTGCTGACGGTGATTGCCGTGCTGATGTGGGGCGGCGTGCTGGGCATGCCTTACGTGCCGCAGGAGCGCTGGGGCGGGCTGCCCATCACCCTCATCCTCGCCACCTTTGGTCTGGCCTTCGCCTTCCCCCTCGCCATTCTGGTGGCGCTCGGCCGGCGTTCCAAGCTGCCGGCGATCAAGGCGCTGTGTGTGCTTTATGTCGAGCTGATCCGCGGCGTGCCGCTGATCTCGCTGCTCTTCATGGCCTCCGTCATGTTCCCGCTCTTCCTCCCCGAGGGGATGAATATCGACAAGCTGCTGCGGGCGCAGATCGCCATCATCCTCTTCGCCGGCGCCTACCTGGCCGAGGTGGTGCGCGGTGGCCTGCAGGCGCTCAGCAAGGGCCAATATGAGGCGGCGGAGGCGCTGGGGCTCAGCTATTGGCAAAAGACCGGCCTCATCATCCTGCCCCAGGCGCTGCGCCTGGTGATTCCGCCGCTGGTCAATACCTTTATCGGTTTCTTCAAGGATACCAGCCTCGTCCTCATCATTGGCATTTTTGACCTGCTGACGGCGGGCAAAACCGCCATCATCGAGCCGATGTGGCAGGGCTTCGCGGTCGAGGTCTATGTGACCATCGGCCTCATCTATTTCGTCTTCTGCTTCGCCATGAGCCAATACAGCGCGAAGCTGGAGAGCGAACTCAACCATGGGCGCCGGCGATGAGCCGGCCCCGTTCCACCCCATATCCCGGAGATCGCCGATGAGCGCCGCCGAAACACTGCATTCCTCGGTGCAGACCAATGCGCCCCCCGCCATTTCGTTGGCCGGCGTGAATAAGTGGTTTGGCGCGCTGCATGTGCTGCGCGACATCAACCTCGATATAGCACTGGGCGAGCGTGTGGTGGTCTGCGGCCCCTCGGGCTCGGGCAAATCCACCATGATCCGCTGCATCAACCGGCTGGAGGAGCACCAGCAGGGCAAGATCGTGGTCGATGGCATTGAACTTTCCGATGATTTGAAAAGCCTCGACGCCATCCGCCGCGAGGTGGGCATGGTGTTCCAGAGTT
Source organism: Rhodovarius crocodyli (assembly GCA_945901085.1). Lineage (GTDB taxonomy): Bacteria > Pseudomonadota > Alphaproteobacteria > Acetobacterales > Acetobacteraceae > Rhodovarius > Rhodovarius crocodyli_A. The sequence goes on from CAMDJV010000045.1 coordinate 9,674, forward strand.
TTAACCTGTTTCCGCACCTTACCATCCTAGAGAACTGCACCCTGGCGCCGATCTGGGTTCGCAAGATGCCCAAGAAGGAGGCCGAGGCGCTGGCGATGGAGTATCTGGAGCGGGTGCGCATTCCGGAGCAGGCTTTGAAATACCCAGGCCAGCTCTCGGGCGGCCAGCAGCAGCGCGTGGCCATCGCCCGCGCGCTGTGCATGAAGCCCAAGATCATGCTCTTCGATGAGCCGACCTCCGCCCTCGACCCCGAGATGATCAAGGAGGTGCTGGACACCATGGTGATGCTGGCCGAAACCGGCATGACCATGATCTGCGTCACCCATGAAATGGGCTTTGCCCGCCAGGTGGCTGACCGGGTGGTGTTCATGGACCGTGGCGAGATCGTCGAGACCGGCGAGCCCACCGCCTTGTTTGAAAACCCGCAGACCGAGCGGCTGCAATTGTTCCTGAGCCAGATTCTCCGTGGCCACTGAACAGGGCATCGGCATTCTGGTGCAAAGGCGGATCGAGGCCGCCTTTGCCAAGGGGATTTTTGCCGAACTCGCCGCCGAGCTGGGCGAAGAGCGCGCCAAGGCGCTTCTGGCGCGGGCCATCAACAAGCTGGCCGAGCAGGCCGGGGCGGCGGCCGCCGCCGAGACGCCCAACCCCGGCATCGAGCATTTCGCCGAAATTCTGCCGCGCTGGACCCGCGATGACGCGCTGCAGATAGAGGTGCTGGAGAAGACGGCGGATCGCTTCGATTTCAACGTCAAGCGCTGCCGCTATGCCGAATCCTATCGCGAGATGGGGCTGGGCACATTGGGTGCCGTGCTCTCCTGCAATCGCGATGCTGCCTTTTGCGTGGGGTATGACCCCAAGCTGAGGCTCACCCGCACCCAGACCATTATGGGCGGGGCGAGCCATTGCGATTTCCGCTACCGCCGCGAGGGGTGAACCCAAGGGGCAGAGCGAGGGCGGTTATGTCGCCCATGATGCGCAATTCTATGCGCGCAGCATGGGCCGATTGGTGGGGCCCTGGCTGAGCGGGCAGGGCGTTGTGGGCGCCTTTCTGGTCGGCCTGCCCGCGGCCGAGCGCGCGAGGCTGGAGGCGGCGCTGCGCCTCGCCGGGGGGGCAGAGGATGGGCCGCGCAGCTGTGTCGCCACCGCCCGGCTGTGCCAGGGCAGGCTCCCCGCCAAGGGCTGCGCCGCGATAATTATCCCCCGCCCACTGCAAGCCGGGCCCGCGCCACGCTATGCTGCGCCGCAGGATGACCCAATCAGCCCCCCCGCCCGTCGCTCCCGCCAGCACGCCTGAGGCAGCACCGCCCGCCAGGCATGACCCTACAGGCCGGCTGACGGCGGCCAGCATGTTGGGCGTGCTGGGGGTGGTCTATGGCGATATCGGCACCTCGCCGCTCTATGCGCTGCGCGCCTCGCTGCTGCATTTCGAGGCGGGGGGCATTGAGCGGTGGGAGATCCTGGGCGTGCTGAGCCTCGTCTTCTGGTCGCTGATGCTCACCGTCACGGTGAAATACGTGATGGTCATCATGCGCGCCGATAACCGGGGCGAGGGCGGTATTTTGGCGCTGATGGCGCTGGCCATGCGCAGCAGCACCACCCGGCGGGGCCGTTGGGCGGTGGTGCTGATCGGCATTGTCGGTGCGGCGATGTTCTTCGGCGATGGCGTGATCACGCCGGCCATCTCGGTGCTCTCGGCGGTCGAGGGGTTGAAGGTGGTGAACCCGGTCTTCGAACATGCCGTGGTGCCGATCTCGCTCGCGCTGTTGATCGCGCTTTTCGCCGTGCAGTTTCGCGGCACCCATTCCATTGGCTATTTCTTTGGCCCCGTCTGCGCCGTGTGGTTCCTGGTGATTGGCCTGCTAGGGGCTGTGCAGGTGGTGCAGCACCCCGAGGTGCTTTGGGCGCTCTCCCCCACCTATGCGCTGCAATTCTTTGCCTTTTACCATCTGGAGGCCTTCTTCGCGATGGGCGCTGTGGTGCTGGCGGTGACGGGGGCCGAGGCGCTGTATGCTGATATGGGCCATTTCGGCCGCCGTCCCATCCGGGTGATGTGGATGGTGTTTGTGCTGCCGGCGCTGGCGCTGAATTATTTTGGCCAGGGCGCTTTGCTGCTCTCCGATCCGGCGGCGATTGAGAACCCATTCTATCTGATGGCGCCGGAATGGTTCCGGGTGCCGCTGGTGATTTTGGCCTGTGCGGCCACCGTCACCGCCTCGCAGGCGCTGATTTCGGGCTGCTACTCCATTGCCCGGCAATGCGTGCAGCTGGGGCTTTTGCCGCGCCTCGTCGTCACCCATACCTCGGCCACTGAGGAGGGGCAGATCTATCTGCCGCAGGTCAATTTCGCGCTTTTTGTTGGCGTGGTTGTGCTGGTGCTGGAATTCAAGAATTCCGACAGTCTGGCGGCAGCCTATGGCTTTGCGGTGACGGGCACCTTCATTGCCTCCTCCATCCTGGCGGTGCTGGTGCTGCGGCGGAATTTTGGCTGGTCGATGGCGGCGGTGATTTTCGTCTTCGCGCCCTTGGTGATGATGGACGTCATGTTCTTCGTCGCCACCGCGCTGAAAATCCCCGAGGGTGGCTATGTGCCGCTGCTGCTGGGAGTTCTGACCGCGGGGCTGATGGTCACCTGGTATCAGGGCAGGCAATTGCTCTTTGCCCGCTTTAGGCAGGATAGCCTGCCACTCTCCTCCTTCATCGCCCGCCTGCCGCAATCGCGCACCATCCGTGTGCCCGGCATTGCTATTTTCATGACCGGCGAGAAGGATTTCCTGCCCGGCGCCCTGCTGCACAACCTCAAACACAATAAGGTGCTGCATGAGCGGGTGCTGTTCGTGACGGTGCTGAACGAGGATGTGCCGGTGGTCAGTGACGCGCGCAGGCGCGATGTGACGGAGCTGGCACCCAATATCCACCGCGTGCTGCTGCATTATGGCTTCCAGGAGAGCCCCAATATTCCGCGCGAGCTGGAGCTGCTCAACGCCGAAGGGCTCATCCGCTTCGAGACCATGCAGGCCAGCTACTTCCTCGGCCGTGAGACCATTGTGCAGGCGGCGGTGCCCAAGATGTGGCCATGGCAGCAATGGCTGTTCCGGCTGCTGAGCCGCAATTCGGTGCCCGCCACCGAGTTTTTCCGCATCCCCTCCGATAGGGTGGTGGAGCTGGGGGTGCGCGTGGCGATCTAGCGCATCATCTGTTCAAACAGAATTGTTTGAGCGGATAAAAATTCTTGAAAAACAAATATTTATAGCCCGCGCAATGAGCCGAGGCGAATGAAACAGGCTCCAAAGCGGCTCTAAGCCGCCCTCGGGTAGGGCGCTACCACAAATAGGGCCATCGCCGCATATCGCCGCCCACTGGCGCCGGCGCATCGGCCAGGCCGCGCAGGGCGGGCGTGGCCAAAGGCGGGGTGGTCCAGCAATCCACCATGCCAAGGCTGCGGGTGCAGTAGGCGGGCGGCGGCGGCTCGGCCGTGGTATCGGGCCCGCAATAGCGCTGGCCGAGGTCGAGCCGGGCAATTGAGCAATCCCGCCCCGAGATGCCGCTCACCACAATGTCACCCGCCGCGCGGCCCGTCAGGGTGAGTGATGCCACATTGACGGCGCCGAGCGCGAAGAGGCCCGGGCCATCACAGCCGCCCAACAATAGCAGCAGAAGGGGAAGGCGAATGATGCGCATCCCGCAGTATTGCCCGGCAGGCCTTAACGCTTGGTCGATGCGGGGCTATACCGCCTCAGCTTTTGCAGGATGTGCCACCAGTGCCCGATTTGGTTGATGAGGTCGATGAGGAGATCCGCCAGGAGCGGGCGGCGCTGCTGGCGCGGCGCTTTGGCGGGTTATTCGCGGCGCTGGCCATGTTTGTGCTGGCGGCGGTGGGCGGCTGGCAGGGCTGGCAATGGTATGAGAATCGCAATGCCGTGGCCGTGGCCGAGGCCTTTCTCGCCGCCACGCGCGATGCCGCGGCCGAGGGGGCTGACAGCTCCGCCGTGGCCGCGCGCATGGCCGCACTCGGCGCTGGCGCGCCCACTGGCTACCGCATCCTGAGCCAGCTTCGCGCCGCCGCCCTCACGGCAGAGGCCGGGGATGGCGCGGCGGCACTGGCGATGTGGGAGCGCGTCTCGGCCGATGCCAGCGCCGACCCGCTCTATCGTGAACTGGCCACGCTGCTGTGGGGCCTGCATGTGCTGGCCGAGGGCGCGACGCGCGCCGCCGAGGTGCAGGCCCGCCTCGCGCCGCTCGCCGCCGCAGGGCCCTGGCGCGCCTCGGCGCGCGAACTCGTGGCCCTGGCGGCGCTTTCCGCCGGCAATACCGCAGAGGCCCGGCGTGGCCTCACCGAACTCGCGCGCGACGATGGCGTCCCGCAGGGGGTGCGTGACCGCGCCCAGCGTCTTCTCTCCGGGATTGATGGATAATCGCATGGCAACCCGCCGAACTGCCCTCCTCGCCGGCGCCGCAACCTTGCTGGCCGGCTGCGACACCATGACCGACCTGGTCGAGCGTGTGCTCGGCACCGCCAAGCAGCCCCTGCCGGGCGAGCGCGTGGCGGTGGCCAATGTCAATGCCGCAAGGCCGGTGGATGTGGATGCTGATGCTGCCAGCCGCAGCCTGACCCTGCCAGCACCGCAACTCAACGCCGATTGGCTGCAGCCCGGGGGCAATCTTTTGCATGCACCGGGCCATCCGGCGCTGCCGCAGCCGCTCAGCGAGGCCTGGCGCACCAACATCGGCAGCGGCAATTCCTATCGCTACCGGATGACGGCCAACCCCATCATCACCACCGATTCGGTCTATGCCATGGATGCCTTTGGCTGGGTCAGTGCGCTGGATGTGGCGCGCGGCGACCGACGTTGGCAGACCGATACCCGCCCCCGCAGCGACCGTGATGGCGCGCTGGGCGGGGCCATCGCCTTCGCCGATGGCGTGCTCTATGCGGTGACCGGCCTCGCCGAGGCCATGGCGATCGACCCTGCCAATGGCGCGATCAAATGGCGCGCCCCCCTGCCATCGCCGGCGCGTGGCGGGCTGACGGTGGCGGGCGGGCGCCTGCTGGTGCCCACCACCGAGAATAGCCTGGTGGCGCTCGCCATCGAGGATGGCCGCGTGATCTGGACCTTCCGTGGCCAGCCGGTGCAGGCGCTGCCCCTCGGCCTCGCCTCAGTGGCGGTGGACGGCGATACTGTGGTCGCGGGCATGGCCTCGGGCGAATTGACCGCGCTGCGCCTGGCCGATGGCCGGACGATCTGGAATGAGAGCTTGGCTGGCAACCGTGCCGTGGGTGCCTCGATTGCCGATATCGGCGCGATCACCGCGATGGTGGTCATTGATCGCGGCCGGGTCTTCGCCGTGGGGCTGGGTGGCTTGGCAACGGCTGTGGATCTCCGCTCCGGCCGGCGGGTCTGGGAGCGTGAGGTCGGCGGCAGCCAGACGCCATGGTCGAGCGGTGACTGGCTCTTCATGCTGACGCGCGACAATCAGTTGATGGCGCTGAGCCGCGATGATGGCCGGGTGCGCTGGATTTGCCCGCTGCCGCGCTTTGTCGATGTTCCCCGCTCGCGCGATCCGATCAGCTGGGGGCCGCCGGTGCTGGCGGGCGGGCGGCTCCTGGTGGCGGGCAGCCATGCCATGCTGTTCGAGGTTAATGCCACCGATGGCTCGATCTCATCGCGGCAGCGCCTTCCCGCCGGCTCGCAGCTGCAGCCCGCGGTGGCCAATGCCAGCCTCTATCTGCAAACCGATAATGGCATGGTGGTGGCGCTGCGCGGCGTTGCATAAGTGCGCTCTGCCCTTATAGTATCGACTTCGCAATGAATGAGGTCGTACCATGGAATTTCCTGCCCCCGAGCCACGCCGTGAAGTCACGCTGGGCGGCCGGTTTCTCGGCCTGGGTATTTTCGGCTGTGGTGTGGTGGGCGTGATCATGATGGAGAAATTCGCCTCGTCCGCGGCACAGTCTTATGCGCTTCCCATCCTCGGGGCGTCGCTCGCGGCAGGGATTGTGCTGCCTATGGTGTTGTTCCGGCGCCTCATTCGGTACTGATTTTCAAACAGCCTTCCAGGTCGCCACCAGCACATCGCGCCGGCTGGGCTGGGCGGCAGTGGTGGGGGCGATGGCGGTGACGCCATGCATCACCCTCGCATCGTCGAGAATGGCGGTATCAAGCAGCCCATCTAGGGTAAAGCGCGCCAATTCAGCGCCATCATTATCCGTCACCAGGGTTTCGCCGCCGGTGAGGTTGGCGCGGTCGATCATGGCGATGAGCACGAGATCAACACCATCATGATGCGTGCCCTCGGGCGTGGGGTAGCCCGGCGCGCCGGCGGTGGCCTCGATGCGGAATTGGTGCATTTCAATGAACCAGCTTTTGCCGGGGTGCAGCGCATCGGCCGCTCGCCCGCCCAGGGCCAGCAGCGCGGCCGTGGTGGGGTTGGCCAAGGTGGCATCGAGGATGGGGGCGAACCACCGATCCAGCCCGCCATTGAGGCTATTATGCACGCTGGCCTGGAAATGCGGCCGATGCAGGCCACGGCGCGGCGCCTGGCCGCGCAGGGCGGTGAAATTGGCATGCCTCCGGCGGCGGTAGCGCCCGCCATCGGCCATGAAGCTGTCAATCTCCAGCCCATCCCAACTGGCGGCGAAATCGGCCAAGGTTTGGAGGGGCAGGGCAAGGCAAGCCGCCATCTCAGCCGGGCGCAACCGGGCAAAGCCGTCCTGCAGCAGGCTGTGGAGGAGCCCGGGCGGGGAAAAACCCTCGGCCGGAGCCATCACATTTTCTTGCCGATTGCCGGCGTGGCGCTGGTCATGCCCGCCAGCACCTCGGCCACATGGCGCACATTGATCGCGCTGCCCTCGCGCGAGAGGCGCCCGGCCATGTTCATCAGGCAGCCCATATCGCCGGCCAGCAGGGTGGTGGCGCCGGTGGCGGTGATGTCGGCCACCTTGTCGCTCACCATGCGGGTGCTGATCTCTGGGTATTTCACGCAGAAGGTGCCGCCGAAGCCGCAGCAGAGATCAGGTTCGGCCAGTTCCTGCACGCTGAGGCCGGTGATGCCCGAGAGCAGGGCGCGGGGCTGGGCGCGCACGCCCAATTCGCGCAGGCCCGAGCAACTATCGTGATAGGCCACGGTGGCGCTCAGCTGGCCGGCAATGGACTTCACCCCCAGCACATCATGCAAAAAGGCGGTGAGTTCATGGGTGCGCCCGGCCAATTCCCGGGCCTCGCCCAGGGCTGTGGGGTCGGTCTCCTCGAAGAGGGCGGGGTAGTGGTGGCTGATCATGGCGGCACAACTGCCGCTGGGGGCGACGACATAGTCGAAGCCGCGAAAGGCGCCGATCACCTGGCGGGCGATCGCCTGGGCATTGGCACGGTCACCGCTGTTATAGGCGGGCTGGCCGCAGCAGGTTTGCGCCATCGGCACCTCCACGGTGCAGCCTGCATCTTCCAGCAGCTTGATGGCGGCGAAGCCCACGCTGGGGCGCCAGGTATCCACCAGGCAGGTGACAAAAAGGGCGACGCGCGGCTTGTTCATGCTTCCATAATAGGGCCTCAGGCGCCAATACGGAATGCCAAGCGCATGGCCCAGGGCTGCAAGCGGCGCTGGGCTGTCTCAGTCGATGCTCAATCCCAGCCGGGCCACCGTCTCGCGCTCGAAAACCGCCCTTTCGCGGGCGAATTCGGCATAGGCCTGGGGGCCGAGATACTCATTGGGCATCTCCCATTGCGCCATGATCCGCTGGCTGCCCTCATCGAGCAGCGCCTTGCGAAAGGCGCGGTGCAGGAAATCCACCACCTCCGGCTCCATCCCCCGCGGCCCGGTGATGCCATAGGGGCTGGTCACGCTCATGCCATAGCCCAACTCGCGCAGCGTGGGCGCGTCTGGAAAGCTTGGCAGGCGGGTGGGCGTCCAGACGCTGAGCAGGCGGAACTGGCCGGCCAACACCTGCTCGCGCCAACTCGACGAATCGCTGATCGCGGTGATCTGCCGCCCCAGCAGCGCCGTCACCCCCTCCTGGCTGCCGCGGAAGGGGATATGGGTCATGTTCGCCCGCTCGCGCTCCAGCAGCAATTCCATCGCGATGTGGTTGGAGGTGGCAATGCCAGAGGTGGAATAGGTCAGCTCGCCCGGTTTCTGCCGGGCGGCGGCCATCAGATCCGCCCATGTCCGATAGGGGCTATCGCTGCGCACCACGGTGCCAAAGACGAAGCCGGTGATCTGCATGATATAGGTGAAATCCGCCACCGGATCCCAGGTCGGCTGCCGGGTCAGGAAGGGGTGGCGGATGATGGAGAGGTGGTGATGCGCCAGGGTATAGCCATCCGGCCGCCCCTGCTGCACCAGGAAGGTGGCCCCACGCGTGCCGCGCGCGCCGGGCATATTCTCGATCAGCACCGGCTGGCCGGTATCTTGCTGGAACACCTCGAACATCCGCCGATGCAGCGCATCGAGGCTGCCGCCGGGCGGCCAGGGGATGAGAAAGCGGATCGGCCGATTGGGAAAGCGCGCCTGGGCAAAGGCGGGCGTGGCCAGCAATGGCAAGGAGCGGCGGGAAATGCGCATCGGGCCTACTCCATCCGGATATTGAGGCGGGTGATGATCTCGCGCTCGATCTCCGCCCGCTGGCGGACGAAATCGGTGTATTGCGCGCTGCCGAGATAGACCAGCGGCATGTCGTATTGGTCGCGCACGCGGGTATTGGGCTCGCTCATCAACCCCTCGCGATAGACATCATGCAGCACCCGCACCACGCCGGGATCCATCCCAGGCGGGCCGGAAAGGCCATAATTGCTGGTCACCACCATGTCGAAGCCCAACTCCTTGAGCGTGGGCACATCGGGGAAGCGGCGGGCGCGTTCGGCACTCCAGACGCAAAGCAGGCGCATGGCGCCAGCCTCCACCTGCGGTGCCCAGGCGGAGCTATCGGCAATGGCGCTGACCTGGCCGCCGATCACCGCCGTCACCCCCTCGGGCGCGCCGCGGAAGGGGATATGGAGCATCTCGATTCCCTCGCGGCCGATGATCTCCTCCATGGCGAGGTGGTTGGAGGTGGCAACACCCGATGTGGCAAAGGAAATCCGCCCCGGCCGGCGCTTCGCGTCATCGAGGAATTCGCGGAAATTCCGCCATGGCGCATCCGCCTTCACCGCCACGCCGAAGAGCCAGCCGGTGAGGCCGATGATATGGGTGAAATCCTTCGTCGCATCCCATTGCGGCGTGCGCACCAGGAAGGGGCGGCGGATCACCGAGAGATGCATCTGGCCGATGGTATAGCCATCCGGCCGGGCCTCGCGCGCCAGATGCACCGCATGCAGCGTGCCGCCGGCACCCCCGCGATTCTCCGCCACCACCGTTTGGCCGAGCGCGCGGGAGGCAAGGTCGGCCAGGTTGCGAAGTTGCACATCCGAACTGCCACCCGGCGCCCAGGGGATGATCATGCGCATCGCCCGCTCGGGCACCCAGCGGGCCTGGGCAAAGGCCGGTGCGGCCAGCAATGGCACGGCGAGTGCCGCGCGGCGGGTGATACTCATGTTGTTTCCTCTCCATGGCGGCGTTTCGCCATCCTGGACGGTATCAGGCCATGCCGGGGTGGGCTTGGGCAAGGGTGATTGACGTCAGGCCGGCAGGGCCGGGGCGATTATTCCCGCCGCGGTGATGCCAAAGCCTGGGAACATGCTCTAATGCGCCGGCCATGACAGGGAGCGGGCGATGCGTTTCAGGGTGATCGATGCGGATGCGGATATCGCGAGCGGCATTCCCCGCCTGCGCCGGCCGGGCGACCCGGAGGTGGAGATTCTCATGGCCCCGGCCGCGCTGGCCACGGCGCTGGCCGATGTCGATGCGGTGATCGTCGATGGCACCAATCTGCCGACCGAGGCGGTGGCCGCCCATCCGCGGCTGCGGCACATCATTTTTCTCGGCACCGGGGCGCGCAGCTACATGGACCCCGATGCGCTGGCCGCCATCGGCGTGAGCGTGCACATCATCACCGGCTATGGCGATACCGCGGTGGCCGAGCACACCATTGCCCTGATGTGGGATGCGGCGCGCAAGACGGCGCGGATGGATGGCGGCATTCGTGCCGGTGGTTTTCCGCGTTTCGAGGGGCTGCAACTCACCGGCCGCACCCTGGGGCTGCTGGGTTTTGGCGGCATTGGCCGCGAGGTGGCGCGCATCGCCGGCGGTGGCGGCATGCGGGTGCTGGCCTGGAACCGCACCCCACGCGCGGCGCAGGGGGTGGAATTCGTCGATCTCGATACGCTTTTGGCCGAGAGCCATGTGCTCAGCCTGCATTTGCTGCTGACGGAGGAGACGCGCGGGTTTCTCTCGGCCGCGCGCATTGCCCGGATGCGCCCCGGCGCCATTCTGCTCAACACCGCGCGCGGCGCGGTGGTGGATGAGGCGGCGATGATCGCGGCCCTGCGCTCTGGCCATATCGGCCATGCGGGGCTGGATGTGTTTGATATCGAGCCGCTGCCGGCGGGGCACCCTTTGACGCTGTTGCCCAATACCACCCTGACCGGGCATTCGGCGTTCAAAACGGCGGAGGCGGCGGATAATCTGCTGCTGGGGGCGCTGGACCACGCGCGGCGGCTGCTGGGGTAGCCCGCCCCACCCACCAGCCCGGCGCCAGCACCTGCATGCCATCGATCACCGCGAGCATGTCCCGCGCCGGGTCCATGGCAGCCCGTGCCAGCGCCAGGCTGGGGGCGTCGCGCAGCACATAGAGCGTGCCGGGTTCGTGGCGGCCCTCGGCCAGCCGTCTCGCCATCGCCTGCTGCAGGCGCTCCAGCGCCAACGGGTCCATGCGTGCCAGATAGACGGCGTCGGTCGCCATGCGGTGTTGTGCGGCGATGCTGGCAATGGGCTTCCAATCCGTGCCGAGATTGGCTGCTGGCACCGCGCGGATGCGCCGGTAGTGGCTGCTGGCCTCGGCCCAGAAGGGGGCGAAGCCCTGGGCGGGCATGGCCTGGGCCTCGGCCATCACGCCGTGGAGCCGCGCGAGGCCGGGGCGCAAATCCATCACCTGCAATGCCAGCAGCAGGCCGAGTGCCAAGGCGGCCTGGGCGCCGGAGAGCCGCCGCCCCAGCGCGATCATGGCCAGCACCAGGGCCAGATACAGCGCCGGCCAGGCGAAACGCTCGGAGGCGCGCAAGGTGGAGGAAGCGGCCTCCAGCCAGGCGGGCGGCTCGAAGAGCGTGACGGTTTGGCCGAGCAGGGTGGCGTTGTGGCTGACCGCAAAGCCCAGCATGGCCAGCACTGCCGCCAGCAGCGGCCAATGGCGCCGCAGCGGCCAGGGCCCGCCGGCACAAGCCGCGCCCAGCAACAGCAGGCCCAGCCCCCCCAGGCCGAGATAAACATCGCCCGATTCCGGATGCGGCTCGCTGGGCAGGTCGGGCAGGAAGCGGCCCCAATCGCCACGGTCAAATGGCCCGGCGAGGTCGAGCATCATATGGCCATAGCCCGGCGCCCCCAGCCCGCCGAGGATGCTGAAAAACCCCGATAGCCAAAGTGCGAAGGCGCAGGCTGCGGGCAGGGCCAGGGCCTCGACGAGGAGGGTAGGGCGCCAGCATGCCACCGCCCGGCGCAGCCAATCCGCCGCCCAGATCGCCGCCACCATGGCCAGCAGATAGGCATGGATCAGCGCGGTGGCGGGCAATAACACCGCCCAGAACAACCCCTGGCGGCGCGGTATGGCCTCGGCCCGCAGCGCCAAAGCCAGCGCCGCCAGCAGGGTGAATTGCCCGCCCAGGGCGAGATGGCCGCCCATGCGCGAGAGCAGCATGGGTTGCAGCAGCAAAATCCCCGCTCCCAGCACCCGGGCGATGGGGTGGCTGGTGGCGTGGCCCATCAGCACCCAGCCGAAAAACCCTTGCAATACGCCGCAGGCCAGCAGCCATGGCCCCCAATATTGCGCCATGCCCGGCGCCAGAAGTTTCATTGGCAAAGCGAGCAGCGGGATGGCATCGGCATGGAAAATGCCGCCGGCCAGTTCCAGCCCGCCATCAGGGTTCAGCCCGGGCGGCCATTGCCAGGGCGCCTGGGCAAAGAACCGCCAGGCCAGTTGATATTGCGTCGGGTCCCAGCCCAGCGGGCCGGCCAGCATCCAGCCGGGGTCGCTGGTATCGAGCATGGCGTGGCCCAGCATGGCCAGCACCATGGCCCCGCCCATCAGCGAGGCGCAGGCCGCGCTGAGCGGCGCGGCCAGGCCGATCGGCCGGGCGGGGGCAAGGATGGTGGTGACCGACATCGCCGCCCCAACGCGGCGGCCGGCCGAAGGTTGCTAGCCTTTGCTTGTGGTGGCGGGCAGAGCCGGGGCCTCAGGCCTCGGCATGGGCCAGCATCCGCCCCGCATCGCCGGCCCAGAGCGTGTTGTACAAATGCAGCGCCCGCTCAGCCTGGGTCAGGCCGCTTTCGACGATTTCATCGAGGGGGGCGAGATAGACCTCCTCGCCCAGGCCGCGCGCGCGCAGCCCATCATGGGCGATGGCCATGACATCGCCCGCCACCTCGCGCAGCGAGCGCCCGGCGATGCGCGCCGCGAGGCCCTGGCGCGGCGCGTCGAGGCGCAATTGCCGCACCTCCTCCAAGCTCCATTCGCGGGTCAGCGCGGTGGCCGCCTTCTGCGCCGCGTCATCATAGATCAGCCCAACCCAGAAGGCCGGTTGCGCCTGCAACATGGCCGGTGAGCCAGCATCCGAGCCGCGCATCTCCAAAAACCGCTTCAGCCGCACCTCGGTGAAGACGGTGGTCACATGATCCGCCCAATCGCCCATGGTGGCGTGGTGGCCATGCAGGCCATGGGCCATGAAATCGCGGAAGGAGGCCCCGGCCACATCGAGCAACTGCCCCTCGCGCGCCAGAAAATACATCGGCACATCAAGCACGAATTGCACAAAACGCTCAAAACCAAAGCCTGGCTCGAAGACACAGGCGGGGATGCCAGTGCGGTCAGGGTCGGTATCGGTCCAAACCCATGCCCGGCCGGAGAGATAGCCCGAGGGCTTGCCCTCATAAAACGGCGAATTGGCGAAAAGTGCTGTGGCCAGTGGCTGCAAGGCCAGCGAGAGCCGCAGCTTCTCCGCCATATCCTCCTCACTGCCGAAATCGAGATTCACCTGCACCGTGCAGGTGCGCAGCATCATATCCAGCCCTAGTTGGCCGCGTGTGGGCATATAGCGGCGCATGATCGCGTAGCGGCTCTTGGGCATCCAAGGCATGGAATCGCGCGTGGCGATGGGGTGAAAGCCAATGGGCGAGAAGCCGAGATTGAGCGGGGCAGCCACGGCATGCACATCGCGCAAATGCGCGCGCAACTCGATATCGGCATCGTGCAGATTGGCCATCATGCCGCCGGACAGCTCCAACTGCCCGCCCGGCTCAAGGCTGACTGAGGCGCCGGCACCCTTGAGGCCAATCACATGGCCGGCATCGATAATCGGCTCCCAGCCACGCGCCTGAATGCCCTGCAACACCGCTTCAATGCCGTTCGGCGCATAGGGCGGCGGCAGCAGGGTTTCGCGGTGAAAGCCGAATTTCTCGTGCTCCGTGCCGATGCTCCAGGCCGCGCGCGGCTTGCTGCCGACGGCAAACCATTCGGCCAATTGCCGCAGGCTCTCGATCGGCGTCGGATCCGCTTCACCGGGGTTGGACATGGCTGGCCTTTGTGTTCGAACAGGTTGCTACTCGGCCCAGTCACCAGCCAACGCCTGCAGCGCCGCCAGTCCCGCCACCGCCGCCGTCTCCGCCCGCAAGATGCGGGGGCCGAGCCGGCAAAGAGATACAAAGGGCCGCGCCGCCAGATCGTCAAGTTCCTCTGGCGTGAAGCCGCCCTCGGGGCCGACCAGAAGGGCGCGTGGCGCGGTGGCGGCCAGCCCGGCCATAGCGGCGGCAAGCGGCGGCGCTGCGCGGCGTTCGGCCGCCACCAGCAGCGGCCCCGCCCGCCAGCCATCCAGCAGGCTATGCAAGGCAAGGGCCGCTTCTATGCGCGGCACGCCGAGCCTTTCGCATTGCTCGGCAGCGCCGCGGGCGATGCTGCCCAGGCGCTCGATATTGGCGTGGCTGGCGACGCTGCGCCGGGTGAGCACCGGGTGGATGGTGGTCACCCCCAACTCCGTCGCCTTTTCGATCACCCAATCCATCGCATCGCGCTTCAGCGCCGCCACCACCAGGGTCAATTCCGGTTCGGCAGCGCCGGGGCGCAGCTGGGCGCCGAGGCGAAACATCCCCCGCTCGCGCCGCATGGCCGCGATCTCGGCCTCCCACTCGCCATCCTGGGCGTTGAACAGCCGCACCGCATCGCCCACGCCACGGCGCAGCACCACGCCCAGGTGGTGCAATTGGCCCGGTGTCGCCGGGATCTCCATCGCCGGTGCCAGATGCATATCGGTGTGGATGCGGGGGATGGACACGAGCCCACCCATCCGCGATTCATCGCCGCCATGCAAGGCCATACCGATATCCAAACCCAGGGCTGGGTCGCGCGGCTGCCGGCGGGCTGGCGGCCCTATGCGCTGCTGATGCGCGCGGACCGACCGATCGGCGCCTGGCTGCTGTATTTGCCTGGGCTCTGGGCCATTGCGATGGCGGCGCCGGGCTGGGGGCGTGGGCTTTGGCTGGCCGGGCTTTTTGCCCTGGGCGCCCTGGTGATGCGCGGCGCGGGCTGCGTGGTGAATGATCTGTGGGACCGTGATCTGGACCGCATGGTGGAGCGCACCCGTGGCCGGCCCATCGCTTCAGGCGCCATCAAGCCGCGCCAGGCGCTGTGGTTTCTCATCGGCCTTTCTGTGATCGGGCTTTTGGTGCTGCTGCAACTCAATGGGCTGTCCATCGCGCTCGGTGCGCTCTCGCTGCTGCCGGTGGTGCTTTATCCGCTGGCCAAGCGGGTGACGGATTACCCGCAAGCGGTGCTGGGCATCACCTTTGGCTGGGGCGCCACGCTGGGCTATGCCGCCGCCGCCGAGAGTTGGGATTTTGTCGCGGCTCTGCTGCATGCTGCGGCGTTTTGCTGGATTTTAGGCTATGATACGATCTACGCCCATCAGGACCGAAAGGATGATGCGGCCATTGGCGTGCGCTCCACCGCAAGGCGCTTTGCCACGACGACACGCCCTTTCCTCATCGCCTGCTATGGCGCGACGCTGCTGCTGCTGGCAGCGGCAGGCTGGGTGGGGGGGCTCTCCTGGCTTTACTACCCCGCGCTGCTGCTGCCAGCGGCCATGCTGGGGCGGCAGGTGATGGTGCTGGACATCCATAATCCGGCGCTGTGCCTCGCACTCTTCAAGGCCAATCGCGATGTCGGCCTGGCGGTGGCGCTGGCCATTGTGATCGGCCGCTGGTGACGGCGCAGGCCTTCGTGGCCGAGCATACAATCATCAGCCACCCGGCGCTGGTGCCGGAAATTGCCCTGCATCTGGCCAGCGAAATCACCCCCATCTGGCAGGCCACCGAGGCGTGGCTCGATGCGCGGGGCATTGCACCACCCTTCTGGGCCTTTGCCTGGCCGGGCAGCATCGCGCTGGCGCGGCTGATCTTGGACGGCGCCGTGGCGGTGGCGGGGTTGCGGGTGCTGGATTTCGCCGCCGGCTGCGGCCTGGCCGGCATTGCCGCTTCCCAGGCCGGGGCTGCGCTGGTGGAGGCCTGCGAGATCGACCCGCTGGCAGTCGCCGCCATGGAGCTCAACGCCGCACATAATGGCGTGCAACTACACCCGCTCTTGCAGGATATGGTGGGCGAGCCCTGCCGCTGGGATGTGATTCTGGCCGGCGATGTCTGCTATGAAGCGCCCATGGCGCGCCACATCACCCCCTGGCTGCGGGCCATGGCGGGGCAGGGGGCGCGGGTGCTGATGGCTGATCCCGGCCGGGCGTATTTTTCCTCCGAGCGGGTGCGCGAGGTGGGGCGCATGGCGGTGCCCACCACCCGCGAATTGGAGGATCGTGACGCCAGAGAGGTCGTGATCGTCGAAATGCTGCCATAAAGCTGGCTACAATCTGGCATCATGAAACATTCGATCCTGATCCTATTCCTCCTGCTGCCCCTCGGCGCCATGGGCCAGGGCAAGCCGGATTATTCCTGGCAGGCGCCGGGCGCGAATGGCACCAAGCGCGATTACGACGCGCAAGGCCGCCAGGTCGGCCGCTCCGAGACCACCAATGGCACGACACGGTATTATGACTCCCAAGGCCGCAATGTCGGCCGGGCGGAAACCAACGGCAGCACCACCCGCGAATACGACGCCCAGGGCCGGATGGGCGGCCGCAGCGAGACCAGTGGCAATACCACCCGCTATTATGACGCTCAGGGCCGCCAATCCGGCCGCAGCGATGTGAGCGGTGACACCACCCGCCATTATGACGCCCAAGGGCGGATGATCGGCCGCAGCGATGTGAGTGGCGACACCATCCGCAATTATGACGCGCAAGGCCGGCTTACGGGCACGACGCGGCGCTGAGCCTGCCGCGTCCCTCTGGCACGGAATTCGCTTAGAAAAACACAAAGGCCGCCATGATGGCGCGCCGCCCCCGGCCCTGCCCAATTCGGCCGCGCCACTGCCCAGGAGCAAGGCAATGATCATCACCCGCCGCGCGGCCCTCGCCGCCGCCATCGCAGCCCCCGCCGCGGTCTCCGCCCAGCCCGCCTGGCCCACCCGGCCGGTGCGGGTGATCAACCCCTACGCCCCGGGCGGTGCCAGTGACATTATCATGCGCACCCTGGCCGAGCGGCT
>CAMDJV010000046.1 GCA_945901085.1 Rhodovarius crocodyli
GTCCGGTCGCGCACCTTGGCAATGGTGTCCTTGGTGGTGCCCAAAAGCTTGCCCACCGCCGGATCGGGCAGCTTGGGGTAGTTGCGCAGCAGCCAGGCAATGCCATCAGGCCGGTCATTGCGCTTGGCCACCGGGGTATAGCGCGCACCCTTGCCGCGCGCCTTGGGCAGTTCGATCGAGGAGATAGAAATCTGCAGCCGCGCATCGGCATTGGCCTCGCAGCGGGCAATTTCCTCGCGCGTCAATTGGCTATTGGCAATGGGGTCATAACCGATAATACCCTGCGCCACCTCACCATCCGCAATGGCCTGGACCTCAAGGGGATGCATGCCGACGAAATCGGCAACCTGGTCAAAGGTCAGAGCGGTTTTCTCGATCAGCCACACGGCGGTGGCCTTGGGCATCAGGGGCTGGGTCATCGGCGTTGGTTCACAGCTGTTGGCGCAACACGGAGGCCGGTGGGGCGCGCGCAATATGCTGCGGCCCGGGCCGGCCCACCCGGGCACGCGGGGCGGAGTCTCGGGATGGCAGGGAGAATCCCCACCAACATCAAAGATTGATATAGTCGCGCTTGCGGCCAGGGTCAAAGGACCAAGTGGCTAAAAAGCGGGAGGTTATGGGGCAATGCATGATGAAGACAGCATAAGGCGGCCAGAACGGCCATTGGCACCACGCCAGTATGATGGCTGGTCCGTAAGCGATTTCGCCGAGCATATCGCCGCATTGCAGCAGGAAATTATCCGTGCCGAAGCGGCCAAGGCCGCCAAACAGGCCAGCCTTGAGGCCGCCGCAGTTTTTTTCAAACCACACCAAGCCTGACATGCTGCAAGGAATTGCAGAAAATGGCTGAGAATTGACGCTGGTTCAACGTCTTGGCTGGCCTTTGTCGATCTCTGGCAGGCTGCCACGAACAAGATCGAGGGGCTTTGCCCCTCGAGCACCCCAGCAGGAAATTTAGTTTCCTGCACCTTCATTCAACTGCGGGTTTTTCACATAATTCGTTCAGTTGAAAATGTTTGAGGGAATGAAAATACTATTAAATATTATTTTATGATAAATATAGTGAGAGTTTATAAATAAAATTGGATCTCAAAAATATCAAAGGTCCAATAAAATTATCGACATATATGTCGACCCTGGGGGGAGAGCGCGAGAGGGCAAAGCCCCTCGCTCTTTCTTTTCCGCCGCCAGCAGCCTTGTGCAGTTCCCGTTAGCGCGAGGTGCGCGCCTCGTTGCGGCGGCTGGGCGCCCCCGGGCGATAGGCCACGGCTCGCATTGAGGCGCGTGAGCCAGCATGCCACACCGCACTGCTTTGCCGGCCGGAGATGCCATAGGAGGCGAAGTCAGTATCCGAACCGGTATCGGGGCGGTTGAGGATAAAGCCATGGGTTGAATAAGGCCGGCCGAAATTCTCATTGCTCCAGCCCACCTGCACCCGCACCTGGGTCCAGTCATTATTGGCCGAGACATCCATCACATCCACGCCTTGCATGATCGAGCCGCGGCGGATGCCCGGGCCGCCCCAATTGGCATGGTCGATCTCGATGAGGCGGTTATTGATGACGCGGCTTACCACCGCGACATGGCCCGAGCGCATACCGCCCGAGGCGGGGAAGGAGAGGATGGCGCCCGGCTCTGGGCGGCTGGAACGGGCGTAGCGGCCGGCGGCATTATACCACCAATCACGCCCATTGCCGGAAATCTCCATGCCGGTCACCTGCCGGGCATAGGGCACGCAGGATATGCCCGCGGAGTAGCCCAGGGCGCTGCGGTTTCTGGCCTGTGTGGTGCGCGGGCGGGTGGTGGCAGCGGCCGCGCCGCTGCGAGCGGTGGATGCTCTGGCGCTGTCATTGGGTTGCGCGTTGCGGGCATCGGGCCTGGCCGCCTGCGCCACCACCGGCAATGCGGTGAAGCCGAGGCCGAGACAAAAACCGAGCGCCAGCGTGCGATACCGCATCCAATATTCCTTCTGAAGCCCCACGGGTGCAACTGACCCGTTCCTGCCGCGTTGTGTCCCGTGCCGGGGATGAGGCGGCAACCGCGAAAATTGATACAATGGGTAATTTCGCGTGATTTGCGGAAGTGGCCTGTGGATAACTTTGCCTGATCGGAGGATTTTCCTTCATCCATCCGCATGATCGCGCAATGCCACACTGTGGCGGCAAAACTGCAACAGCCCTGCGAATCACCCCGCGCGAGGTTGCATCACCCGCAGCACTGGCCGTCAGCGCGCCGCAAGCTGCCCATGCTGCGCCGCGCAGATTGGCCGAGCCTGCGCTGAGCTGCACAGCCAGGCCCAGGCTCGGCGGCGGCAAGCCCTGCCACCCACTGCCATCCGCTCAGAAAATAAGGGCCAAATAAAGCAAGTCGCTGAGAACAAATGCCGCATCACCGCCGCTACCAAGGCGGTTGATCAGAGCTTCACGCCCAGCCGCCCCGCCATATCCTGGATGAATTGCCAGGCCACCCGCCCCGAGCGCCCGCCTCGGGTGACCGACCATTCCACCGCAGCGCGGCGCAGCGCCTCAGTCTCGATCGGCAGCGCCATCGCCTCGGCATAGCCCTCGATCATGGCAAAGAAAGTATCCTGATCGGTGTTGTGGAAGCCGATCCACAAACCGAAGCGGTCACTCAGCGACACCTTCTCTTCCACCGCCTCGGCTGGGTTGATGGCGGTGGATTTCTCGTTCTCGATCATGTCGCGCGGCATCAAATGGCGACGGTTCGAGGTGGCATAGAACAGCACATTGGCCGGCCTTCCCTCGATGCCGCCATCGAGCACGCTCTTGAGCGCCTTATAATCGGCATCCTCGCGCTCGAAGGAGAGGTCATCGCAAAACACCAGCACCCGGCGGCTTTGCAGGCGCAGCACATTGAGCAGGTCGGGCAGGGTGCGGATATCCTCGCGCTGGATTTCCAGCAGCACCAGCGCACCGGGATGCGCCTCATTCGCCGCCGCATGGGCGGCCTTGACCAGCGAGGATTTGCCGGTGCCGCGCGCACCCCAGAGCATGGCGTTATTGGCGGTGAACCCCGCCGCAAAGCGCAGGGTATTCTCCATCAGAATGGCCTTTTGCCGCTCCACACCCTTGAGCAGGGTGAGTTCGACGCGCGCGACATGCGGCACGGGATCGAGCCTGGCCGGCGGGCCGGGATGCCAGACGAAAGCATCGGCGCCATCGAGGCTGAGGCGGTCGGCCGGCGGGGGTGCGAGGCGCTCCAGCGCTTCGGCGATGCGGAGAAGAAGGGCGTCGTTCAGGCTTGTCATGGCCGCGCGTTTGGCCCGGATGCGGCGCCACGTCCAGCACCCCGCCCGCATGCGGCGCTTGACGCGCCCGGGCACGCCGCTAGGTTCCGGTCCAACACAAACCTTACGGAGCCTTAACCCATGTTCATCTCGCCCGCCTACGCGCAGGACGCAGCCGGTGCTGGCGCCATGGTGATGCAGCTGGCCCCGCTGATCCTCATCTTCGTGGTGTTCTATTTCCTGCTCATCCGCCCGCAGCAGAAGAAGATGAAGGAGCATCGCGGCATGCTCAGCGAACTCAAGCGCGGCGATAAGGTGATCACCGCCGGCGGTATCGTGGCGGAGATCAAGAAGGTCACCGAAGGCTCGGATGAGATCGAGGCCGAGATTGCGCCCAATGTCCGCGTCACCCTGGTGCGCGGCACCATCGGCAGCGTGATCAAGCCGCAGGCCGCCAACGACGCCAAGGCCTGATCCGATGATGCGCCTGGTGGAAACCCCCCAGGCGATCATCGCCGTGGAGGAGCATGGGCCGGAAGCTGGCCTGCCCATCATTCTGCTGCACGGCTTCCCCTATTCCGCCCGCGGCTATGATGCGGTGCTGCCGCATTTGGCGGGGCGGCGGGTGCTGGTGCCGCATTTGCGCGGCTATGGCGAAACCCGGCTGAGGTCCGGCGTGCTGCGCTCCGGCGCGCAGGCGGCGCTGGGGGCGGATTTGCTGGCGCTGATGGATGCGCTGGCAATCCCGCAGGCGCTTCTGGCCGGCTATGATTGGGGCGGGCGGGCGGCCTGCATTATCGCAGCCCTCCACCCCTCGCGCTGCGCGGGGCTCGTGACCTGCACCGGCTATAATATCCAGGACATCGCCCGCAGCGGCGAGCCCGCGCTGCCGGATCGTGAGATGCGCCATTGGTATCAATGGTATTTGCATGGTGAGCGCGGTGCGCTGGGCCTCGCCCGCCACCGCGAGCAATTCGCCCGGCTGCTCTGGTCGATGTGGTCGCCCGATTGGCGCTTCACCGAGGCGGAATTCGCAGCCTCCGCCACGCATTGGCACAATGCGGATTATGTCGAGACGGTGGTGCATTCCTATCGCCACCGCTACGGGTTGGTGCCCGGCGATGCGGCGCATGACGGCATGGAGGCGGCACTCGCGGTGCAGCCCGATATCACCGTGCCCAGCATTGATATTCATGGCGGCAGCGACGGGGTGAACCCGGCCCCGTCTGAGCCGTCAGCACGTTTCACCGGCCGCTTTGAGCGCCGTGTATTGCCTGGCGTGGGTCACAACCCGCCGCAGGAGGCGCCGGAGGCTTTTGCCGCCGCGCTGCTGGCGCTGGGCTGAGATAATACCATCCTCGCGGCGGGGCGCCGCGAGGATGGGTTTGGCCTTTTCAGGCCGTCTGGCCGGTGGTCAGGCCACCCTTGTCCATCAGGCTCTCGACCACATCCCAAGCCACCAGCTTGTTCAGGAAATTGTCGAGGTAGTTGGGGCGGACATTGCGGAAGTCGAGGTAATAAGCGTGCTCCCAGACATCGGCGCCGAGGATCGGCTGGCCTTCGCCGGTGGAGAGCGGATTGGCGCCATTGGCGGTCTTGGTCACCTTCAGCTTGCCATCGGGGGCGATGATCAGCCAGGCCCAGCCGGAGCCGAACTGGGTGACGCCGGCGGCCTTGAAGGCTTCCTTGAAGGCGGCGAGGCCACCGAGGTCGCTGTCGATCTTGGCAGCCAGCTTGGCGGGCAGCTTGTCGCCACCGCCATTGGGGCTCATCACCTGCCAGAACAGGTCATGATTCCAATGCTGGCCGGCTTGGTTGAGCACGGGCAGGCCATCGGCGCCGGCGCGGCCAGCCTCGGCCACAATGGTCTCCAGGCTCTTGCCGGTGAGGCCCTTGCTGTCGATCAGGCCGTTCAGGGCCGTCACATAGGCATTGTGATGCTTGCCGTGATGCAGTTCCAGCGTCTCCTGGCACATGCCATTGGCGGCAAGGGCGGAGACGGAATAGGGCAGGGAGGGAAGGCTGAAGGGCATTTTGGTTGCTCCTGTTGGGATGGTAGCGAGGTAAGCGGCGACTGGCGGGGCGTCAACCAAGCGATTACACAAGGCCATGCCGCAAGCCCTGTCTGATATCGGCGCCCTGGCCCGCGCCCGCGAGCCGGACCGTTTTTTCTGCGCCCTTTTCGCGCCGCCGGAGCGGCGTGAGGCGCTGTTTGCGCTCATTGCCTATCATCATGAACTCGGCCGGGCGCGGGAGGTGGCGAGCAATCCGATGATCGCGGCCATTCGGCTGCAATGGTGGCGCGATGCGCTGGAGGCGCCGCGCCGGCATGAGGTGGCGACGCCGCTCTGCGCTGCCATGGCTGAGGGGCTGCTGCTGCGCGAGGATTTGCTGGCCATGGCCGATGCGCGTGAGGCGGAGCTGGATGAGGAGGGCATCCCCAGTGAGGGGGCCTTTGCCGCCTATCTGCGCGGCAGCCATGGCGGTTTTGCGGTGGCGGCGGGGCGGCTGCTGGGGGCGGCACCGGCGGAGTTGGTGGCGCTGCAGGCGATGGGCGCGGCGCAGGGGCTGGCAGCCTTGCTGGGCCATGTGGAGGCCCTGGCGGCGCGGGGGCGGTGCCTTTTGCCGCTGGATGCGCTGGCCTGTGCTGGTTTGAGCCTGCATGAGGCGATTGCGGTGCCGCAGCGCCTGGCGCCGCTGGTGGCCCGGCTGGCGGCGGATGGTATGCCGCCGCGGCCGCGGGGCTGGGCGCCGGGGTTGCTGGCGGCGGCGCTGCCGGCCGTGCTGGCCCGGCGGGATTTGCGGCGGCTGGCGGCGGGGCGGCCACGGCAGCGCGGCACGGCGGATCGGTTGGCATTGCTCTGGGCCGCGTGGCGGCGGCGGGCCTGACCTGCCGTTTCTTGGCCATAAAGCGCTGGTAGAAAAGCCTGACCCTGCATTGTTTTGGAGTATGCGCCTTGGCCCGTTATCTCGTCACCGGCGGTGCCGGCTATGTTGGCAGCCATGTTGTTCTGGCGCTGTTGGATCGCGGCGATGAGGTGGTGGTGCTGGACAATCTCTCCACCGGCCATCGCGCTGCCGTGGCGCCGGGGGCTGCGTTCGTCAAGGCGGATTTGGGCTCTGCCAAAGATGTGGCGGAGGTGTTTGCCGGCTGGCGGTTTGATGCGGTGTTTCACCTGGCGGCGCTCTCGCTGGTGGGGGAGAGCATGCGCCAGCCGCTGCATTATGTCCGGGCCAATGTGAATAATTCGGTGGGGCTGGCGGAGGCTGCGGTGAAGGCGGGGGTATTGCGCTTTGTCTTCAGTTCCACGGCGGCGATTTTTGGCGTGCCGCGGGATATTCCGATTGCCGAGGATGCGCCTGCGATACCGGTGAACCCTTATGGCGAGAGCAAGCTGATGGTGGAGAAGGCGCTGGGCTGGGCGCAAGCCGCGCATGGGCTGCGCAGCGCCTGCCTGCGGTATTTCAATGCAGCCGGGGCTGACCCGGGGGGGCGGGCGGGGGAGGATCATGACCCTGAGACGCATCTCATCCCGCGGACCATTATGGGGGCGTTGGGGCGGACGACGCCGGTGAGTGTATTCGGCACGGATTATGACACGCCCGATGGCACGGCGATGCGCGATTACGTGCATGTGGCGGATTTGGCGGCGGCGCATCTGGCGGTGCTGCCACGGCTGGAGGAGGGCTCAGTCGCTTATAATCTGGGCAATGGTGCCGGGCATTCGGTGTTTGAGGTGATTGCGGCGATTGAGCGGGTGTCTGGACAGAAGGTGCCGCATCATATCGGGCCGCGTCGCGAGGGGGACCCGCCGGTGCTGGTGGCGAGTTCGGCCAGGATCAAGGCGGAGACGCAATGGCGGCCGGTGCATGACAGGCTCGATGATATTGTGCGCACGGCCTGGGATTGGCATGTGGCTCATCCGGAGGGCTATGGCGACCGGGTGGGGTGATGGTCGGAAAAGTGTTGTATTCGGACAAATACCAGATTTGGTGTGGTTGGGGTGTTGGGCCACAGAATGTGGTGTTTGGGGGCGGATGGGGATGTCAAACAGCGCTGGGGTTTTATAGGAAAATTTGCCGGTAAAGGCAAGGTTTATGGTGTGCGGGCGGGGGGGGGCGGCGGGTTATGATCGCCGGCGCGGTGATCGGTCAGTGGTTTTGTCCGCGCTCCCGCAGCCTCTCCCACACCAAAAAAACCGCCAAAACCGCCAAGCCGGCCCCCGCCATCACCACCATGCCCAGCCTTGGCCCCAGCCCATCGGCCAGCGCGCCCATGGCCAGCACGCCTGCTGGGCTGCAGCCGATGCAGGTGGTGACCAGGCCCAGCACGCGGGAGCGCATGGAAGGTGGCGCCGCCGCCATGGCGAGGGAGGTTTGCAACGCCGAGAAGCGCGCGGTGCCCAGGCCGCCCAGCGACAGCAGCCCCAGCGCCAGCCAATAGGATTGCACCTGCGCCACCAGCAGCAGCAGGACCAAAAAACTGGCCGAGCCGAGCACGAAGCTGGCCGGCCCGGGCGGGCGGCCGGGGCGCAGGGTCAGCCATAGCCCACCCAGCAGCGCGCCAAAGGGCTCGGCTGCTGCCAGCAGGCCGATTGCGGCGCCGGAGACGCCAAAGGCCACTGCGCCGAAGGCCGGCAGCACGGCGCCATAGGCGAAGGCGAAGATGTTCATCACCAGGGTCATCGCCAGCACGAGGCGCAGGCGGGGTTCGCGGCGGGCGAAGGCGGCGGCCTCGGCAATGCCGGCGAAGGAGAGGGGGGGCAGTGGGCCTTCGGGGCGGGGTGGCGGGCGGATGCGCAGCACCAGGCCCAGCGCCACCAGGTGGAAGAAGCAGGCGATGGCGACGGCGAAGGCCAGGCCCGTCCATTGAAACAGCGCACCGCCCAGCAGCGGGCCGAGGGCGCGGGTGCAACTGCCGGTGAGGGTATCGAAGGCGATGGCGCGCACGATCTCCCCCGGTGGCGCCAGATCGGCCGCCATGCGCCGCCGCGTGGCCATCTCGCCCGACCAGGAGAGGCCGGCGATCAGCCCCTGGGCCATGAGGTGCCAGGGTTGCAGCAGGCCCGTCACCGCCAGCAGCACCACCAAGCCGGCCGAGACGGCGGAAGTGGCTTGGAGGCCGGCCAGGACCAGCCTTCGGTCGAAGCGTTCGGCAAGGGCGCCGGCCATGGCGCCGAGCAGCAGCATGGGCAAAGCGCGCATCATCACCACGGCGGAGACCGCCAGCGCCGAGCCGGTTTGCTCGAACACCCAGAGCGTGCCGGCCAGGATTTCCAGCCAGCGCATGGCATTGGCGATGCCACCCAGCAGCCACACCCGCCGGTAATCCGGCAGGCGCAGCAATGCGACTATGCTCACATCGCCACGGGTGCGGCGGCGGCGTGGAGCCAGCGCGCCAAGGCGAGCATCTGCGCATCCTGATGCGGCTGGCCGATGAGTTGCACCCCCATGGGCAGGCCGCCCACCGCCAGCATGGGCAGGGTGACGGCGGGGCAGCCAAGCGCCGAGGTGCCGGCATTGCAGGAAGGGTCGCCGGTGGGGCGGGGGTTGGCGGCGGCGTCGGGCGCCTGGGGGTTCCAGAGCGGCGCGGGGCCGGGGCAGGCGGGGGCGATCAGCGCATCGGCCAGCGGGGCGATGGCGGCATGGGCGGCGCGCATGGCGGCGCGCTCGGCGAGGAGGGAGGCGTAGTCATCAGCGGTGGCGGTGGCGGAGGCATCGAGCCTGGCGCGCATCCTCGCCGAGATTTTATCCCGCGGCAGGCTGCGATAGGCCCAGCGATTCTCGAAGGCGGTGATGCGGGTGCCGATGGCCATGGCCTGAGAGAGCGCGCGCTCAAGGGCGGCGAGCAGGGGGTGGTCCTCGGGCCAGAGAATCTCGACATCGAGGCTGCGGACGAAGCGCTCGAAGGCGGCTTGGGAGGTGGCGTCGATGCGCGGCCAGCATTCGGTGCGCATGATGGCGAGGCGCATGGGGCGGCGGGGGGCGGGGGTGGCCATGGGGCCCATCACGCCGGGTGTGCCGGGGTCTCCACCGAGGCGGGAGGAGATTTCGCGGGCGACGGCCCAGATATCCTCGGCGGTATTGCCATGCGGGCCGGCGGTGGATTGGCTGGTGCCCTGGCGCTCGCCGCGGTGAATGCCGCCTTGGGTGGGTTTGAGC
The DNA here is from genome assembly GCA_945901085.1 of Rhodovarius crocodyli. Taxonomy (GTDB): domain Bacteria; phylum Pseudomonadota; class Alphaproteobacteria; order Acetobacterales; family Acetobacteraceae; genus Rhodovarius; species Rhodovarius crocodyli_A. The sequence continues at coordinate 9,410 of CAMDJV010000046.1, forward strand.
GCCCAATTGCCGCAATAGGCGGCGGGGCGGATGATGGATCCGGCCACCTGGGTGCCGATGGCCACGGGTACGAAGCCGGCGGCGACCGCGGCTGCACTGCCCGAGGAGGAGCCTCCGGGGGTATGCGCGGCATTCCAGGGGTTGGTGGTGGGGCCGGGTTCGCTCATGCCAAGTTCGGTGGTGACGGTCTTTCCCAGGATGATGGCACCGGCCTCGCGCAGCGCCCCCACCATGGCGCTGTCGCGCCGGGGCCAATGGCCTTCATAGGCGGCGCAGCCCATTTGGGTGGGCATATCGGCGGTCTCTATCAGGTCCTTGATGGCGATGGGCATGCCATCAATGGGCGAGAGCGGGCGGCCGGCGGCGCGGCGGGTGGTGGCGGCATCGGCGGCGGCGCGGGCGCCTTCGATATTGAGGGTGACGAAGGCTTGCACCACCGGCTCATGCGCGGCGATGCGCTCCAGGCAGGCCTCCAGATAGGCGCGGGGCGAGGCGGTGCCGGTGGGCACCTGATCGTGAAAACTCAGGCCGCGCCATGACGGATGATAGACCATTTCCAAACCCCCAATTGCTTGGGCGCCAGCTTCGGGGCTGGCGCCGGGCTCTGCAAGGGGTTGGCGGGGCTTATACCTCTTCGAGGTCCAGCGCGTAGCCGGCGCTGCGCACGGTGCGGATGATATCCACCTCGCCCTCGGCGTTGATCGCCTTGCGGAGGCGGCGGATATGCACATCCACGGTGCGCGGCTCGACATGGATGTCGCGGCCCCAGACGGCATCGAGCATTTGCTCGCGCGAGAAAACCCGGCCGGGATGCATGAGGAAGAATTCCAGCAGGCGGTATTCCGTCGGGCCCAGATGCAGGGCCCGGCCATTGCGCACAACGCGATGGGCGTCCTGATCCATCGACAGATCGAGGAAGGTGAGGGTGCCCTTGGTGGGCACGGTGCCCGAGCGGCGCAGCAGGGCGCGGATGCGCGCGAGCAGCGCTTCCACCGCGAAGGGCTTGGTGATGTAGTCATCGGCGCCGATATCGAGGGCGCGCACGGCGTCCTGATCCTCGGTGCGGGCGGTGACCATGATCACCGGCAGGTCACGCGTGGCGGGGCGGCGGCGGATCTGGCGGCAAACCTCGATGCCGGAGAGGGAGGGCAGCATCCAGTCCAGCAGGACCAGATCGGGTTTGTTTTCCGCGACGCGCAGCAGGGCTTCCTGGCCATCTGTCGCCTCCTCTACCCGGAAACCCTGTTTTTCCAGGTTGTAGCGCAGCAGAGTCAGCAGGGGCGCCTCATCCTCGACGATGAGAATGGTGGGCTTGGCCATACCGGGAAAGCCTTCAGGCATGCGCGCTGCTCCTATCATTGCGGTTGGCGGACGACGGCATAGGCGGAGCTGTCGGATTTTGGCCGCTCATCGGGCAGGATATGGCCGCTGATGGCGTAATGGACGCGCTCGGCGATATTGGTTGCGTGGTCGCCGATGCGTTCGAGGTTCTTTGCCACGAAGAGCAGGTGGGTGGCGGCGGTGATGTTGCGTGGGTCTTCCATCATGAAGGTCAGCAATTCGCGGAAGATGCCGTTATAGATGTCATCGACCGGCTGATCGGCGTTCCAGACCTCATCGGCGCGGGCGAGATCATCATTGACCAGCGCGTCGATGGCACCTTTGAGGTTTTCCTGCACCAGATGGGCGAGGCGGGAGAAGCCGTTGAGGCTGGCGAATTGCGGTTGGCTGGAAATGACTATGGCGCGCTTGGCGCCATTGCGGGCGTAATCGCCGATGCGCTCCAGATCCGAGCTGATCTTCATCGAGGTGACGATGAGGCGAAGATCGGCCGCCATGGGTTGGCGCAGGGCGAGGAGCCTCACGCAGAATGCCTCGATCTCGCGCTCCAGCGCGTCCAATTGGGCGTCGCGCGACACCACTTCGGCGGCGAGTTCGGTGTCGCGGCGGATGAGGGCGGTTGCGCTATCGGCCACCTGGCGCTCTGCGAGGCCGCCCATGCGGGCGATCATGTCACGCAGGCGCTTGAGATCTTCCTCATAGCTGCGGACGATATGCGGGGTTTCACTGCTGGGCATGGTGCCGTCCTTCCTCAGCCGAAGCGGCCGGTGATGTATTCTTGGGTCTTCGGCTGGGCTGGGTTGGTGAAAAGCTGCGCCGCGGGGGCGATTTCGATCAACTCACCCAGGTAGAAGAAGGCCACCTGGTCGGCGCAGCGTGCCGCCTGCTGCATATTGTGGGTGACGATGGCGATGGTGAAGTCGCGCTTGAGTTCATCGATCAGCTCCTCGATCTTGAGGGTGCTGATCGGGTCAAGGGCGGAGGTGGGCTCGTCGAACAGGATCACCTCGGGCTTCACCGCGATGGTGCGGGCGATGCATAGGCGCTGCTGCTGGCCGCCGGAGAGGCCCATGGCGGAGGATTGCAGCCTGTCCTTCACCTCGCCCCAGATGGCGGCGCGGGTGAGGGCCCATTCCACCCGCTCATCCATGGCTGACTTCGACAGCTTCTCATGCAGGCGCACACCGAAGGCGATGTTCTCATAAATGGTCATGGGGAAGGGGGTGGGTTTTTGGAACACCATGCCGATGCGCGAGCGCAACTCATTGATGTCCACATCATCATCGAGCAGGTTCTTGCCGTCCATGATCACCTCGCCCGTGGCCTTTTGGCCGGGGTAGAGGCTGTACATCCGGTTGAGCACCCGCAGCAGGGTGGATTTGCCGCAACCCGAGGGGCCGATCATGCCGGTGACTTGGCGGTCGGGCAGGTCGAAATTGATGGCGTTGAGCGCCTTCTTGCCGCCGGTGGCATAGACGAAATCGAGGTTGCGCACGGCGATGGCCAATTGGCTGTTCAGGGCGGCGCTGGAGCGCGCCTCGACGCCGCCGAAGCTGCCCGACATGGAGTTTTCAGTGGTCGACATCACGATTTCCTTACTTGCGGCGGGCGACAAGGATGCGGGCCACCACATTGATGGTGAGCACGCCCAGGGTGACGAGAAGGGCACCTGTCCAGGCGATTTGGATCAGGTCGGGGAAGCCGGAATTGGCCTGCTGGTAGATCGAGATGGGCAGGCTGGCCATGGCGCCGAACATGTTCCAACTGACCACGTTATTGCCGAAGCTGGTGAGCAGCAGCGGTGCGGTTTCGCCAGCGATGCGGGCGAAGGCCAGCAGCACGCCGGTGACAATGCCCGACAAGGCCGCCCGGTAGCAGACCAGCGTGACCATCTTCCATTTTGGCGCGCCCAGGCCCACCACCGCTTCGCGCAGCGTATTGGGGATGAGTTGGAGCATATCCTCGGTGGTGCGAACCACAACGGGGATGACAATGATGGACAGGGCCGCAGCACCCGCGATGCCCGAGAAGCCGCCCACCGGACGCACCAGAATCTGGTAAACGAACAGGCCCACCAGCACCGAGGGTGCGGAGAGCAACACGTCAGAGACGAAGCGAACCACTTCGCCCAGCTTGCTGCCCTTGGCATATTCCGAGAGATAGGTACCGACCAGGATGCCGATCGGCGTGCCGATGAGGATGCCCAGGCCGGATTGTACCAAGGTGCCCAAGATGGCGTGCAGCAGACCACCACGCGGCGCGTCAGGGTCGCCATAGGTGGTGGGCTGGAATTCCCGGCTCAGCGTGATCCAGTCCAGCGTGGCGACACCGCGCCATAGCAGCGTGACCATGATCGAGCCGAGGAAGAACAGCCCGATCAGGGTGGCGATGATGCACAAGATGCGCACCGTTTGGTCCACGAGGCGGCGGCGGCGGCCCAGGGCGCGTGCCGCGACGATATTTTTCTGCGGCATGCCCAGGGTTTTGGCGGTTGAGGCGTTCATGGGGTCAGCCCTTCAGACGCGAGCGCAGCAGGTAGCGCGACGCCGCCAGCACGATGAACGAGATGATGAAGAGAATGAAACCCAGCGCCAGCAGCGCCGATTGCTGCAGGCTGCCCGATAGGCTCTCGGGGAATTCCATGGCCACGACCGAGGCGATGGTGGTGGTCGCATCGAAGAGCGAACCTGGCAGGCGGTTCGCATTGCCGATGACGAAGGTCACCGCCATGGTCTCGCCCAGCGCGCGGCCCAGGCCCAGCATGACGCCGCCGGCCACTGAGATGCGGGTATAGGGAATGACCACCTGGGAGACGACCTCCCAGCGCGTGGCCCCCATGCCATAGGCGCTTTCCTTGAAGACCGCCGGCACCTGCTCGAAGACATCGCGCATGGTGGCGGCGATGAAGGGCAGGATCATGATGGCGATGACCAGGGATGCCGCGAAGATCGAGGTGCCGGCGTAGTTTGTGCTGGTAAAGGCCCAACCGATCAGCGGGATGGCGGAGAGTTCCTCGCCCCAGGCGAGTTGGATGTGGTTCTGGATGAACGGCACCACGATGAACAGGCCCCACATGCCAAAGATGATGGAGGGCACCGCCGCCAGCAATTCCACCGCCGTGCCGACCGGGCGGCGCAACCATTGCGGGGCCAACTCGGTCAGGAAGAAGGCGATGCCGAAGGCCAGCGGCACGGCGAGGATGATGGCGAAGATGGAGGAGAGCAGGGTGCCGATGATGGCGATGGCGGCGCCGAATTCCTCGCGCCCCTCCACCGGGTTCCACTTGGTGCTGAATAAAAAGTCGAAGCCAAAATGGCGGAAGGCGGGCAGCGCGCCGATGAAGAGCGTGACGATAATGGCACCCAGCAGGCCCAGGACCAACAGGCCGGCGCCGCGGCACAGCCATTCAAACACGCTATCGCCAAAGGCGCCGGAACTGCGCCGCGTGGTGCGCTTGGTGATGACGTCAGACAAGTGAAGCCCCTTCCGAGAAGGTGTAGGGAGGGGCGCGCCGGGCAAGCAAGCCCAGCGCGCTCCGTGAGATCAGCGGCGGGTGGGGTTCCAGACGGCCGCGCCGGCCGGGTCCTTGATATTGTTGGCCCAGGCGCTGCGGACCAAGCTATGGGCGCTTTGCGGCAGGGCGATGTATTCGAGGCGGCCGGCAATCTCGCTGCCATTGGAGAAGGCCCAGTCGAAGAAGCGCATGGTGTTGCGGCTGGCCGCCACCTTCTCCGCCGGCGGGTCGATGGGCAGGAGAATATAGGTCGGGCTGGTGATCGGCCAGGCGGCGGGGTCGGCCAGGTCGATTGTGTCGGCGGCGAAGTTTGGCACCGACCAGTCAGCCGCCGCGGCGGCGGCGAGGAATTGCGGCATTTCGGGCTTGAGGAAGACGCCGGCCTTGTTGCGGATCTGCGTCGTCGTCATCCGGTTCACGACCGCATAGGCGTTTTCGATATAGCCGATGGCGCCGGGGGTGTTGCGGATGATGTTGGACACGCCCTCATTGCCGCGCGCGCCGTTGCCGGCGGGCCAGGAGATGGCAGTGCCAGCACCGGGGCCGTTGCGCCATTCGGTGGAGACGCGGCTGAGATAGGTGGTGAAGACCCAGGTCGTGCCCGAGCCATCGGCACGATAGGCCGGCGAGACGGGCAGGGGCGGCAGGCGGATGTCGCGGTTCAACTCGGCGATCTTGGGGTCATTCCAACGGGCGATGCGGCCGAAGAAGATGTCCACGATCACTTCAGGCGTCAGCCGCAGCGCATTGTCGGCCACGCCGGGCAGGTTGGCGCTGAGCACCACGGAGCCGAGCACGGTGGGGAATTGCAGCAGCTTGCGCTCGGTGAGCTGTGCCGTGGTGAGCGGCGCATCGGTGGCGCCGAAATCGACGGTGCGGGCGGTGATCTGGTTGATGCCGCCGCCCGAGCCGATGGACTGGTAGTTCAGCGTGACGCTCAGCGGTTCGCGCGCTGCCTGGCTCCAGCGCTCATAGAGCGGGCGGGGAAAGGTCGCGCCGGCGCCGGTGATGGTGGCCTGCTGCGCCATGGCGGTGCCGGCGATGGGAAGGGTGGCGGCGCCTAGCATGAGCGAGCGGCGATTGAATCCGTTTTGCACGGTGGTTTCTCCATAGCGTGTGACTGGGGAGATTGCTCCCCCCGCATGAACACCCCGGTTCTAAGTTGGCTGCAAGTCGACTTTGTTTCGATTTCGTGAAGGTTCGATGACGTTGCTTGTGGATGACTTAGCCGCTTGTCGGCGGCTGGTACCAGGCAGGGCGGCGTTTCTCGCGAAAGGCCGCCAGACCCTCGCGGCCTTCGGCGCTGCCGCGCTGGGTGCGGCTTTCATGGCCGAGTTGCGACATTTGCCTGGCATCGAGCTTGAGGCCATTGGCGCCGAGGAAGCTGTCCTTGGTATTGGCCATGGCGGTGGGGCCGCTGAGCATGGTTTCGTCGAGTATATGGGCGAGGCGGGCCTCAATCGCGTCTTCGGCCACCACCTCGTGGACGAGGTTGATGCGCAGCGCCTCGGCGGCATCAAAGCGCTCGCCGGTCAGGGCGTAGCGGCGGGTGTGGCGCAGGCCTATGGCATTGACCATATGGGTGGAGATGGGCGAGGGCGAGACGCCGACCCGCACCTCGGTAAGGCCGAAATGCGCATCAGGGGTGGCGAGGGCGACATCGACGCAGCACACCATGCCTGCCCCGCCGCCAAAGCAGGCGCCGCGCACCAGGGCGAAGGTGGGCTTGGGGAATTCATTGAGCAATTGCATGGCGGTGACGGTGCCCATCGATGCCTCATAGGCGCGATCGGGCGGGTATTCGGCGGCTTCGGCCAGCCAATTCAGGTCAGCACCGGCCTGGAAATGCTTGCCATTGCCGCGGATGACCAGGGCGCGGACCGTGGGGTCGGGGGCGAGGGCGCGCAGGCCTTCGATCAGGGCCTCGAGCAGCGCGCCATTATAGGCATTGCCGAAGCGCGGCCGGTTGAGGGTTGCGGTGACGATGCCGCGTGGGTCGCGGCTGATGAGGACGGGTGATTCTTCCATGGGGGAAGTTTCGGCTGGAAGTACGAGGCTGGCAATCTCCGGCTTTCGGGGGGCTGGTGATGCTGTAGGGTGGTGTTGCAGTTTGGAGAAACGCCATGCGCCCCACCGTTTATGGCCCGCGCCACGCCGTCTCGGCCGGCCACTACCTGGCCAGCACTGCCGCGATGGCGGTTCTGGAGAATGGCGGCAATGCCATTGATGCCGGCTGTGCGGCGGGGATGTGCCTGGGCGTGCTGCTGCCCGATTTGGTGAATGTGGCGGGGGTGGCGCCGATTCTCATCCGGCTGGCCGATGGGCGGGTGGAGAGCATTGCCGGGCTGGGGCATTGGCCGGCGGCGCTGCCGCCTGATGTTTTTATGCGCGAGCATGGCGGCACCATCCCCAATGGCGTGCGCCGCACCGTGGTGCCGGCCGCACCCGATGCCTGGATCACCGCGCTGCAGCGGCATGGCACCTGGCGGTTTGAGGATGTGGCGAGTTTTGCCATTCGCTATGCGCGCGAGGGGTTTGCCGTGTTTCCGCTGTTGCGGGAGAGCATTTTGGCCCACCGCGCGGAATATGAGCGCTGGGAGAGCAACCGGGCGATTTTTCTGCCCGGTGGGCGGGTGCCGGAGGTGGGGGAGCGCTTTGTGCAATCCGACCTTGCCGCCACCTTGCAATATATGGCCGATGAGGCGCGCGCGGCGCCGACTCGTGAGGCGGGGCTGGAAGCGGCCCATGCGGCTTTTTACCGCGGCGATATCGCGGCGGCGATTGTGGCGCATCAGAAGGCGGAGGGCGGCTGGCTTTCGGCCGAGGATCTGGCGGGGTTTCGCAGCCGAATCGAGCCGGTGGTGCGCCGGCCCTGGCGGGGGCATGAATTGCTGACCTGCGGGCCATGGTGCCAGGGCCCGGCCTTGACCGAGGCGCTGTTGCTGGCCGAGGCGGCGGGTATTGGCGGCATGGCGCATAATTCCGAGGATTACCTGCACACGCTGGTGGAATGCGTGAAGCTGGCCATGGCGGATCGTGAGGCGTTTTTTGGTGATCCGCGGTTTTGCGATGTGCCTATCGAGGCGCTGCTCTCGCCTGGGCATATTGCGGCGCGGGCGGCGGGCTTGGGGGCGCGGGCGCATCCGGCGATGCCCGCGCCTATTTTGGGGGCGCTTTCGGTGCCGGCGGCGAGCGGTTTGGACTTGCCATTGGTGGAGGCGGATACCTCTTTCGCGGCGGTGGTGGATCGTTGGGGCAATGCCTTTGCTGCAACACCTTCGGATGGGTCATGGAATTCGCCGGTGGTGCCGGGTTTGGGGATTATTCCCTCGAATCGCGGCAGTCAGTCGCGGCCGGACCCGGCGCATCCTTCGGGGGTGGCGCCGGGCAAGCGGCCGAGGCTGACGCCCAATCCGGCCATCATGGTGACGCGCGAAGGCGGGGTGATGCCCTTTGGTACCCCCGGCGGTGATGTGCAGATTCAGGCGATGCTGCAGGTGGTGCTGAATGTGTTTCAGTTCGGCATGGAATTGCAGGAGGCGATCGAGGCGCCGCGCTTTGCCAGCTATGCGTTTCCTTCGAGTTTTGCGCCGTTTGATTATTTTCCGGGGCGGGTGGCGGTGGAGCAGCGGGTGGCGCAGCCGGTGCGTGATGGGCTGGCGGCGCGGGGCCATGAGGTGAAGGATTGGCCGGAGATCACCTGGCTGGCCGGGGCGGTGGAGGCGGTGCTGAGCCTGCCGGAGAAGGGCCTGGTGGCCGGTGGCGCTGACCCACGCCGCCCGGCCTATGCCATAGCGGGGTGAGGCGGGCCGCAACCCTGGGCTGGGTTGGGGCGTTGGCAGCAGCAGAACCCTGATGCCCGGGGATGGGAGATGCTGCGTGAAATCCAATTCCAACCTGATTGTGATCATCCTGGCGTGCCTTGCCATCGGCGCGGCGGGGTATTGGTATTACACAACGCAGTACCGCCGAACCGCGAGTGTCAATTTGGGCGGTGCCAGCATTACGGTGGAAACGCCCCGATAAGGGGTAATTTATCGGGATCAAAGGGCCTTTCGGCTCTTTGCGGATGGGGTTTGGGGAAGGTAGAGCCTTCCCCAATGCCTGCGTGCCAGCCTTTCGCAGCACCCCCTTCCGAACCCAGTGTTCTCCCCATGCAGAGACCCAAGGGCCGCATAGCCTTCATGCCAAGAGCCTTGCATTGGCATGGGCTGCGCGCTATCTAGGGCCGATCACATCCATCGCAGATTGCTTTGGGGGTGGCCTTGCGGGGCCGCTCTTTTTTGTTTTGGGGCCATTGTTTGACCATCGAACGACCAGTGCATGACGGGCTTGAGGGCCGAATCGCCGATACGATTGCGCCTGCGATCGAGGCCATGGGCTATGAGCTTGTGCGCGTGCAGGTGTCGGGCAAGGAAAAGCCCGTGGTGCAGATCATGGCTGATCGGGCGGATGGGCGGGTTTTCACTGTCTCTGACTGTGAGGCGATCAGCCATCAGGTCAGCGCCATTCTCGATGTTGAGGATCCCATCAAGAGCGAATGGATGCTGGAGGTGAGCAGCCCGGGCATTGACCGGCCGCTGACCCGCACCAAGGATTACCTGAATTACCTCGGCCATCTGGCGACGGCGGAGCTGAATATTCCGCAGGAGGGCCGCCGGCGGTTTCGCGGTGTGCTGCTGGGCATTGATGATGCTGCCCTGCGCATGAAGCTGGATGATGGTTCAGATATTGCCCTGGCGCGCGGTAATATTCGCCGTGCCAAGCTGATTTTGACCGATGAGCTGATTGCCGCCACCGCCGGTGCCGTAGCCAGCGGCCTTGATGACGAGGCCGAGGCTGAGGCTGAGGATACCCCACCCCGCCCGCCGAAACGCGGGAAAAAGACCCAACCCGCAGCTGCGAAGCCCGCGGGCAAAGCCAAGGAACACTGAAATGGCTCTCGATGTCAGCGTCGCTCGCCCGGAATTGCTGCTGGTGGCGGATGCGGTCGCCCGGGAAAAAATGATCGAGCGCGACGAGGTGCTCGATGCCATGGAGCAGGCCATGGGCAAGGCCGGCAAGGCCAAATACGGGCTGGAGAAGGACATCCGCGCCACCATCGACAAGCGCAATGGCGAGGTGCGGCTGTCGCGCTGGACCGAGGTGGTTGAGGCGGAGCCGGTGGAGAATGAGGATACGCAGATTCCGCTGCGCATCGCCCAGAAGATCCGCCCCGGCATTCAGGCCGGCGAGTTCATCATCGACACGCTGCCGCCCATCGATTTCGGCCGGATCGCGGCGCAGACGGCCAAGCAGGTCATCGTTCAGCGCGTGCGCGAGGTGGAGCGGCGCAAGCAGTTCGAGGAATATAAGGACCGGGTGGGCGAGATCATCAATGGCGTGGTCAAGCGCACGGAATACGGCAACCTGATGGTGGATCTCGGCCGTGCCGAGGCGCTGCTGCGCCGTGATGAGACGATCATGCGCGAGGCGTTCAAGAATGGTGACCGGGTGCGCGCCTATATTTATGACGTGCGCGAGGAAGCCCGCGGGCCGCAGATTTTTCTCAGCCGCACCCATCCGGGGTTTTTGGCCAAACTGTTTGCCCAGGAAGTGCCGGAAATCTACGACGGCATCATCGAGATCAAGGCGGTGGCGCGCGACCCGGGCTCGCGGGCCAAGATGGCGGTGATCTCGCGCGACAGCTCGATTGACCCGGTGGGCGCCTGCGTGGGTATGCGCGGCTCGCGCGTGCAGGCGGTGGTGGCGGAGTTGCAGGGCGAGAAGATCGATATCATCCCCTGGTCCTCCGACAATGCGACCTTCATCGTCAATGCGCTGGCCCCGGCCGAGGTGAGCAAGGTGCTGCTCGATGATGAGGGGCGGCGGGTTGAAGTGGTCGTCCCCGATGACCAACTGAGCTTGGCGATTGGCCGCCGTGGACAGAATGTTCGCCTGGCGTCGCAATTGACCCGCTATGACGTTGATATTCTGACCGAAGCGGAAGAATCCGAGCGCCGTCAGGAAGAGTTCCGCAAGCGCACTGGCCTGTTTGTCGAGGGGCTGGATGTGGATGACGTGATCGCCGGCCTGCTGGTGCAGGAGGGCTTTACGACCGTGGAGGAGATTGCCGCGGTCGAGGATGAGGAACTTGCCTCGATTGAGGGGTTCGATGAGAATATCGCCATTGAGTTGAAGCGCCGCGCGGTGGAATTCCTCGAGCGCCGCGATGCCGAATTGGACACCAAGCGCCGCGAATTGGGCGTGGAGGATGCCATCGCCGAATTCGACGTGCTGACGCCGGCCATGCTGGTGGCGTTGGGCGAGAAGGGCGTGAAGACACTCGACGATCTGGCCGATCTGGCGGGCGACGAGCTGGTCGAGATCCTGGGCGAGGGCGCCATGGATGAGGATACCGCCAATGCGGTGATCATGGCCGCGCGCGAGCATTGGTTCGCCGAAGGGGACAATGGCTGAGGAGGAGGATCCACAAGGGCAGGGTGCTGAGGAGAACGAGCCTCAGGACGCCGAAAAGGGCCCGCTTCGCCGTTGTATTGTCACGCGCGAAAGCCTGGCCAAGGAAGATATGCTCCGCTTCGTCGTGGGGCCGGAGAATAGCCTGGTGCCTGATCTGGCCGGGCGGCTGCCGGGGCGGGGGATGTGGCTCAAGGCGGCTCCTGGTGTGTTGGAGCAGGCCTTGAAGAAGGGGGCGTTTCATCGGGCGGCCAAGGCCCAGGTGAAATTGCCGGAGAATTTTGCGGCGATTCTGGCCTCGATGCTGGAACAGCGGCTAATGGATATGCTGGGCATGGCGCGCCGCGCCGGTGAAAGCGTTGCGGGCTGGCAAAAGGTGCAGGAATGGCTGGTGGCGGGCCGTGTTGGCCTGCTGGTGGAGGCGAGCGATGGCAGCCCGGCGGAACGGGCGAGGCTGATCGGTGGCCACACCATGCCAGTGGTGCTGGCCTTGCCCTCGGAGAGCCTGGGGCGGGTCTTTGGTCGTGGCGGTGCAGTGCATGTGGCGGTGGCGAAGGGCCGATTGGCTGAATCCATCGCCAGGGAAGCGGCCAGGCTGAAAGCCTTTGCCCCGGCTTCCTGAGTGTCGGCGTGCGCGCGGCTGCAGGAATGCACTGCGCGCCATTGCTCAGCCTGTGCTATGGGTCTAGGGCAAGGCTAGAATTGTGACTGAATGACGCGAGCGATTTTCGCCGCGGACATATGAACAAGACGAATTGGATAAAGACCAAGGTATGAGTGACCAGAACGAGCAGGACGCGGCCAAGAGCCGCCTCAGTCTGCGCCCAGGCGGGCGGTTGGAGCTGGGCAAGACGGTGGACGCAGGCTCCGTCCGCCAGAGCTTCAGCCATGGCCGCAGCAAGGTGGTGCAGGTGGAGGTGCTCAAGAAGCGCGTCATCACGCCCGCGCCTCGTCCCGGCATGGCACCGCCCGCAGCCGCGGCGCCGCGCCCGGCGGTGACGCCGCCGGCCGCTGCCGCCCGCGCGCCTCTCGCCCCCAGCGCGCCTGTTGCTGCTGCGCCGGTTGTGGAGACTCCGCCCGCTCCTGTTCCGGCCCCCGCAGTTGAGCCCGTGGCTGTGGCCCCGGCTCCGGCCTCAGCACCGGCGCCGGTGCCGGTCCAGGCCCCGGTTGAGGTGAAAGCGGTTGAGGCACCTGCCCCGGCACCTGCCCCGGCCGCGCCTGCTGCCGCCCCCATTGCAGAGGCAGCCATCCAGGCGCCCGCAACGGCAACGGCCCCGGCCCCGGCACCGGCCCCGGCAACGGCCCCGGCCCCGGCCCCGGCCCCGGCAACGGCAACGGCACCCGCACAGGCGCCAGCCCGCACGGCTGCGGCCGCAGCACCCGCGCCATCGCTCGCTACCCTGGCTTCGGGTGCGGGCATTACCATTGCCCCGCCGCCGCCGCCGATCCGCCCGCTTGCCGCCTCGGCGACCATGGCACCGCCCCGGCCCACGCCGCCCGCCCCGCCGCCGCGTGCGGCTGCACCCGCGGGCCAGCGCTCGGCGCAATCCTCCAGCCGCGGCGGTCCGCCGCCGGCTGGCAATCAGCCGCGGGCACCTGGCTCGGGTGCTGCACCCTCCGGCCGCCCGCTGACCCAGGCCGAACAGGCGATCCGCCAGCGCGTGCTGGAAGAAAACCGCCGCATGGAGGCCCAGCGTGAGCGCGAGGCCCGCGAGCAGCAGGCCCTGATGGTTCGCTCCGCGGCCGAGGAAGCGGTTCGTCGGGCTGAGGAAGAGAAGCGCCGCGCCGAGGAAGCCGTGCGCGAGGCCGAGGAGAGCGCCCGTCGCGCCGCTGAACTGGCGAGAAATCCGCCTCCGCCGGCCCCCGCCGCCGCTCCCACCGCCCGCCCGGGCCGTGCCGAGGCCCCGGTTGTGCGCCGCAGCGCCGTGGCCCCGGCCGCCGCTCCGGCTGCCGCCCCCGCCACGCCCGCTGCCCGGCTTTCGCTGCGCCCGCGCGGTGATGAGAGCGATGATGACCGCCGTGGTGCCGCCCGCCGCCCCGGTGGTGGTGCGCCCAGCGGCCCCGGTGGGGTGCGCCGCGCCGCCCCCGCCCCGGCCCGCAAAACGCCGCTCGCGCCCGACCGGCGCAACACCGGCCGGGTTGACGTGGCCGCCGCCATTGAGGGTGAGGATGAGCGCAGCCGCTCCATCGCCTCGATGCGCCGCGCCCGTGAGCGTGACCGCCGCCAGCAGGAACTGGCGCGGCTGCGCTCCGGCCAGGAAAAAGTCACGCGTGACGTGATCATCCCTGAGGCCATCACCGTGCAGGAGCTGGCCAACCGCATGGCCGCGCGTGGCGGCGAGGTGGTGAAGGCGCTGTTCCGCATGGGCGTGATGGCGACGCTGACCCAGACCATTGATGCCGATACCGCGCAGCTTGTGGTCGAGGAATTCGGCCATCGGGTGAAGCGCGTGGCCGAGTCCGACGTGGAAGTGGGCCTTGAGGGCGACACTGATGTGGACACCGACATGGTGGCCCGCGCGCCGGTGGTGACCATTATGGGCCATGTTGACCATGGCAAGACCAGCCTGCTCGACGCCCTGCGCAAGACCGATGTGGCGGCGCGCGAGGCCGGTGGCATCACCCAGCATATCGGCGCCTATCAGGTGCAGATGCCTGGCGGTGAGCGCATCACCTTCCTCGATACCCCCGGCCACGAGGCGTTTACCGCCATGCGTGCCCGTGGCGCTGGCGTGACCGATATGGTCGTGCTGGTGGTCGCCGCCGATGATGGCGTGATGCCGCAGACGATCGAGGCCATTCGCCACGCCAAGGCGGCCGATGTGCCGATCATCGTGGCGGTCAATAAGATCGATAAGGATGGCGTGAACCTCGACCGTGTGCGGCAGGAATTGCTGATGCATGAGATCGTGGTGGAATCTCTGGGTGGCGACACCCAGGAAGTGCAGGTGAGCGCCACCAAGCGCCTCCACCTCGACAAGCTGGCCGAGGCGATCAGCCTGCAGGCCGAGGTGCTGGACCTGAAGGCCAACCCGAAGCGGGCGGCCGAGGGCACGGTGATCGAATCCAAGCTCGATCGCGGCCGGGGGCCTTTGGCCACCGTGCTGGTGCAGAAGGGTACGCTGCGCCAGGGCGATATCGTGGTGGCCGGCGCCGAATGGGGCCGGGTGCGCGCCGTGGTCAATGACAAGGGCCAGCAGGTCAAGGAAGCCGGGCCTTCCAGCCCGGTGGAACTGTTGGGCCTCTCTGGCGTGCCGGGGGCGGGCGAGAATTTCGTCGTTGTTGAGAACGAGGCCCGCGCGCGGGAAGTGACGGAATTCCGCCAGCGCAAGCTGCGCGAGAAGCAGGCCGCCAGCCTCTCCGCCACCCGCGGTACATTGACCGATATGCTCGCCCGCATCGCGCAGGGCGAACAGAAGGAAGTGGCTGTGGTGGTCAAGGCCGATGTGCAGGGCTCGGCCGAGGCGATTGGCGTGACGCTCGGCAAGCTCGGCAATGAAGAGGTGCGGGTGCGGGTGCTGCATTCCGCCGTGGGCCAGATCACCGAGAGCGATGTGCAATTGGCCAAGGCGAGCAATGCGATCGTGGTGGCGTTCAATGTTCGTGCGACCAGCCAGGCGCGCGAGATGGCGCAGCGCGATGGTGTGGATATTCGCTACTACTCGATCATCTACGAAGTCTCCGATGACATTGAGAAGCTGTTCAAGGGCAAGCTGGCCCCGGTGCAGCGCGAGAAGTTCATTGGTTACGCGCAGATCCTGCAGGTCTTCGAGGTCAAGCGCCTCGGCAAGGTCGCGGGTTGCCGCATCACCGAGGGCGTGGTCAAGCGCGGCTGTGGTGTGCGTCTGCTGCGCGAGGGTGTGGTCATCCATCAGGGCGAACTCAGCACGCTGCGTCGCTTCAAGGATGATGTGAAGGAAGTGGCCAATGGCTATGAATGCGGCATGGGCTTCCTGAATTACGACGATATCCGCGTGGACGACCAGATCGAGTGCTACGAGGTTGAGACTGTAGCCGCAGCATGAAGACCCAGGCTGCGGGCCCCAGCCAGCGCCAGCTGCGGGTGGCGGAGGAGGTGCGCCATGCCCTCTCCTCCGTCTTTCTGCGTGGTGAGTTCCGTGACCCGGTGCTGGTGGGGGTGCGTATTACCGTCACCGAGGTGCGGGCATCGCCTGACCTCAAGCATATGACGGCTTTTGTCAGTGGCTTGGGGCGGGATGTGCCGCCGGAGCAATTTGCTGCGCTGAAGCGGGCAGGGGCCTATTTCCGCGCGGAAGTGGCCAAGGCGGTGAAGCTGCGGGTGGCGCCGGATATCCACTTCCAGGCTGATACGGCGCTGGAATATGCCATGAAGATGAATGAGGTGTTTGCCCGGCCTGAAGTGGCGCGTGACCTCGCCCCGGTGGTCAAGCGCGAGGATTGAGCTAACCTGCGGGCAACCCCCGGAGGATAGCACCATGTTGGCCCGTCTCACAGTTTTGGCCGCCCTGCTTATTGGCACGGCGCAGGCGCAAACCCAGCCGGCCATTCGTGATCTGGGGCCAGAGGCGGCGAGATCGGCGATTTATGTCGGCAATAGTTTTTTCTACTATAACAACAGCATGCATGGGCATGTCAGCCTGATGCAGCGCGCGGCGGGGATGGCGGCGATGCGCACCACATCCATCACCATCAGCGGCGCGGGTTGGGAATGGCATGATGTGGCCAGCTATTTCCGGCCCAATGCGGTGGGCAGCTATAGATTTGATGCGCGCAACAATGTGGTCTTCAACAGCAATGCCCGGCTGTTTGACCTGGCGATCATGATGGATTGCAGCCAATGCCCGATCCATCCGCGGCTGGGGCCGGTCTTCCATGATTATGCCCGGCGGCATAGCGAAACCGTGCGCGCGCATGGGGCGCGGCCGGTGTTTTTCATGTCCTGGGCCTATAAGGATATGCCCGAGATGACCGCGCAACTGGCCGAGGCCTATACGGTGGCGGGCAATGCGAATGATGCGCTGGTTATCCCGGCGGGGCTGGCCTTTGCCCGCAGCATGGCCGAGCGGCCGGGGCTGGATCTTTATGTTGCCGATCTGCGCCATCCGAGCCTGGCGGGCACCTATCTGGCGGCGGCCACGACCTATGCCACGCTGAGCGGGCATTCGCCGGTCGGCAATGGCTATGATGCGGGGCTGGGTGCTGAGACCGCCGCTTTCCTGCAACGCATGGCCTGGGAGACGGTGCAGGGGTATTTTGGCGCGGGGCGGCGGGCGGC
>CAMDJV010000047.1 GCA_945901085.1 Rhodovarius crocodyli
ATTGTCGCCGCCAGCCTCAACGATCGCCCCAGGAAGACACTCGACTACGCCACGCCGAACGAGGCATTCAACAGCCTACTTGCAACATTGGCCGGCGGGAGCGAGACACAGAACGGCGATGGTGTTCGCTATGGATGTTGAATCCGCCCTGCATTTTCCAAATCGCCTTGCGAAGCCGCAAGGCTTGAAGATGCTCTACGCCGCCTCCTGCTCCAGCGTCGGCGCCACGTCCAACAGCGTGACGCGCCGCATGTCCCGCTTGTAGCGCCGGTCATCATAGGCGCGGCCGCGATGCAGCGAGGTGCGATTGTCCCACATCACCACATCGCCCACCGCCCAACGATGGGCATGGACGAAACATGGCTGGGTCGAATGCTCCAGCAGGTCGCGGATCAGCATCATCGCCTCGGGCGTCGGCATGCCGTGGATGCGGCCGATGTGCGAGGAGAGGAAAAGCGCAATGCGGCCCGATTCAGCATGCCGCCGCACCAGCCGCTGCGGCACGGGCTCGAACTGCCGGCGCTCGGCCTCGGTCCATTCGGAAAAGCCCAGCTGGGCGCGCGAATAGATCAAGGAATGATCGCAGACGAGGTCACGCAATTGCGCCTGCATCTCAGCCGACAACGCCTCCCAGGCGCCGCGGGTATCAGCAAATTCCGTCTCGCCCCCGCTGGGCGGAATGCTGCGGGCATGGAGCAAGGAGTATTTGGCCGGCGTCGCCTTGAAGCTGCTATCCGAATGCCAGAGCCGGTTGCCAAGCGAGAAAAACCGCCGCCTGTCATCCGCCGCCAGGATCTGCCCCTTCTCATCGAGGTTGGAGATGTCGTTCATCGCGGAATATTTCAGGCGCTGCTTCTGGACATCCACAGTGGCGCGCGTCTGGTCGACCGGCCCGAAGCGGGCGGCAAACTCCATCTGCTGGTCGTCATCGATATCCTGCCCGGGGATGACGATGAAGCCATAGCGGTTGATCGTAGCATCCATCACGGTGAATTCCTCCGCCGAGAGTGGGCGGCGCAGATCAGCGCCTTCGATTCGCGCGCCGAATTCGGGCTTGAGCGGGGTGACGGTCAGCATGGCTTTATCTCCGGTCTTACTGGGCGCGGACATCGCCAGCGCGAATCACGTCGCGCCATTTGGCGCGGTCGGCGGCGAGGCGGCTGGCAAAGGCCTCGGGCGGCTCGTAGAGGGGGGTGAAGCCAGCCTCGGTCAACCGCCGCGGCAAGGCGGGATCGGCCATGGCGGCGCGCAGCGCGCCATCCCAGCGGGCGATGACGTCGGCCGGCGTGCCACGCGGCAGGCAGAGACCAAACCACCCTGTCACATCGAAGCCTGGCAACGTATCCGCGATGCGCGGCAGGCTCTCATAGCCGGTGACGCGCGTGGGATCGCCCTGGGCGATGAAACGCATGCTGCCATCGCGCACCTGCCCCGCAACATCGCCGATATTGGTGATCATGAAATCCACCCGGCCGCCAATGATGTCCACCGCAGCAATCGCCGCGCCGCGATAGGGAATATGTTGCATACTCACATTGCCCAGCCGCTTCATCAATTCGCCCGACAGATGCTGCGCGGAGCCCGGGCCTGGGCTGGCAAAGGTGATTTCACCCGGGCGCCGCCGGGCTTCTTCCAGGATTTGCGCAACACTCTGAAAGCGGCTGTTGCTGGCCACCACCAGCGCATAGGACGACAGCGCGACATTGGCGACCGGCAGCAATTCCACGCCCGGATCAAGCGGCAGATTGGCATTCTGCAATTGCGGCGTGATGGCCATGGTGCTCATCGGGCATTGGAAGGCGGTGTAGCCATCGGGCGCGCTGCGGGCGACTGCCTCGGCGCCGATCGCACCATTGACACCCGTGCGGTTTTCCACCGCCACCCGCTGCCCGAGCAAGGCCGAAATGGCCTCAGCGACAAGGCGCGAGAGCGTGTCAGAGCCGCCGCCAGCCGCAAAGCCGCTGACGATACGCGGCGGGCGCTCGGGGAAGGCCGCAGCCTCGGGCAGAGAGATTGTAAACACAGTTGCAAGCGCGACCAGAACGGCCAGGAAGTGGCGTGTTTGGCTTCGCATGGGTTCCCTCCCGGGGATTTTCCACAACGTTCATGCCGCGCCCTCGCCGTGTCAAGCCAGAGATACTGAGCGACATGGATACGGCCGCGCATCCTCTCATCGGCGCCTACTGCCGGGAGCCCCGCCGGGCATAAGCCGGTCGGGGCGGTGCGGGAGTGGCCCGCCTCAGGCTGCGTATTCGCGGCCGCGGAAATGCTGGTCCGCGATGTTCTTCGGCGTGCAGGGCATCCCCTGCGTGTGACCAAACATTCGCGCTGTGGCGTGCTTGAGCCAGGCAATATGCGACGTAATGAGATTGCTATGTTTCGGCAGGCTGGATCACATCATGATCGACGACGCCACGCATCGATGCGATATCAGCGAAACTGCGATCCTCGCCCTCCAATACGGCGGCCTCACCGGTTACCTTCTGCCAACGCCGCACGATGACATCGGCATAAGGAGGGTCGATCTCCAGAAGCACGGCACGCCGCCCCGTGCGCTCTGCTGCAATCATGGTTGTGCCCGAGCCGCCGAAGCAGTCCAGCACAGTGTCGCGCGGCTTGCTGCTATTGCGGATGGCGCGCTCGACCAGTGCTACGGGCTTCATGGTGGGATGCAGGTCGCATGCTTGGCAGCCGTTGACGTGCCGAGCGCTACAGCTCCAGGCTCACAACCCGTTTAAAAGCTTGCGGCGCAGACGGAGGGTTGATTCAACGGTGGCGAAGGAGCCAGCCGATGAGTGACCTATTTTGGCTTACGAAGCCTCAGATGCGGCGGATCAAACCATATTTCCCACTGTCGCATGGGGTGCCACGTGTGGATGATAGGCGGATCATCAGCGGGATCATCGTGATGCCGTGGTGCCTTCACTGCGCCAAATGGCAGGCGACGCCGTTGCGCAAAGCCGGCGGCGGCCCGTTTCGGCAAGCCTCCTGCGCGGTGGCGCAGCGTGGGTGGAATGGGCATCCTGGGGGCGGTGCCGCAGGGTTTGGCGCCTCGCCCACCACCACCACCCCGGCAGCGCCCAGCCGCGGCACCGAGGCCAGCAAGGCCTGCGTATAGGGATGGCGCGGGTTGCCCAGTACGGCATCAACCGGGCCCTGCTCCACCACCCGGCCGAGATACATGACCGCCACCTGCTCGCATACCTGGCGCACCACGGCCAGGTTGTGACTGATGAACAGGAAAGCTAGGCCGCGCTGAGCCCGCAGCCCCGCGAGCAATTCCAGCACCTGCGCCTGCACCGAGACATCGAGCGCCGATGTCGGCTCGTCGAGGATGAGCAGGCGCGGCGCCAGCGCCAGGGCCCGGGCGATGCACACGCGCTGCTTCTGCCCACCGGAGAGTTCATGCGGGTAGCGATGCAGGAAATCCCCAGGCAGGCCGACCTCGGCGAGCAGGCTGGCGACCCGCCCCCGCGGGTCATGGCCGTGGATGCGCAGCGGCTCGGCAACAACTTCGGCCACGCTCAGCCGCGGGTCGAGGGCGGCTGAAGGGTTCTGATGGATCAATTGCATGCGGGCGCGCAGCGGGCGCAGCGCGGCCTCCGGCAGCGCCGTGATATCGCGACCCTCGAACAGAATGCGCCCGGCCGAGAGCGGAATGAGGCGCAGCAGCAAACGCGCCAGGGTGGACTTGCCACAGCCACTCTCGCCGACGAGGCCGAGCGCGCCACCCTCGGCCAGGCTGATATCCACCCCGGCCACCGCCGCCACGCGGCTGGCCCGGCGGAAGGCGGTGGCCCTGGTGGCGTAGGTTTTCTCGAGCCCAGTGGCGTGCAGCAACATGCTCAGGCCTCCGCGTGGTGGCAGGCGACGGTCCGGCCGGGAATGGCCTCGCGCAGGGCCGGCTTCTCGGCGGCGCAGAGCGCCGTTGCCCTGTCACAGCGCGGGTGGAAGCGGCAGCCCGGCGGCGGGGCGCGCAGGCTGGGAATGCCACCAGGAATGCCGCGCGGCCTGATGTCAGGCCGGTCAAGCTCCGGCACGGCGGCCAGCAAGCCCTTGGTGTAGGGGTGCAGCGGGCGCGCCAGCAGCGCGGCCGTTGGCGCATCCTCGACAATATTGCCGGCATACATCACCACCGTGCGGGCGCAGGCGGCGGCGATCACGCCCAGGTCGTGGCTGATCAGCATCAGCGTCAGGCCACGGGCGCGCACAAGTTCGGCTATCAGCGCCAGCACCTGCGCCTGCACGGTCACATCAAGCGCCGTGGTGGGTTCATCTGCTACCAGCAGCGCAGGGTCCCCCGCGAGCGCCATGGCGATGAGCACGCGTTGGCGCATGCCGCCGGAGAGTTGGTGCGGGTGGCTCGCCAAAAGCCGCGGCGCATCGCCGAGGCCCACCGCGCTCAGCAGCGCCGCGGCATGGGCGCGGGCCGCATGGCGCGGGCGGCTGCGGCCCGTGGCGCTATCCTGGCCGCGAATGGCATCCTCCATCTGGGTGCCAATCGAAAGCAGCGGGTTCAAATGGCTCGCCGGGTCCTGAAAGATCATGGCGATGCGGCGGCCACGCAGCGCGCGCAGGCGGGCCGGCGGCATCGCCAGCACATCCTCCGCCTCGAAGCGGATCTGCCCCGAGACCACCCGCGCCGGCGGGCTGGGATTGAGCCGCAAAAGGCTGCGCGCCAGCACCGATTTGCCGCAACCGCTCTCGCCCACCACGCCCAGGGTGTCGCCGGCGCGGAGTTGCAGGTCGATGCCGTCCAGCACATGGGCGGTGCCGTCGAAACCATCAAAGGCCAGGCGATAATCCTGAATGGCGAGAAGTGGCGTCATCCGCGGTTGCTCTTCGGGTCGAGGATATCGCGCAGGCCATCCCCCAGCAGGTTGAAACCCAGCACGGCGGCATAGATGAAGGCGCCCGGAAAGATTGCGTACCACCACCATTCCGGCAGGTAACCGCGGGCGATGGAGATCATCGCGCCCCATTCCGGCGTGGGGGGCCGCGCACCCAGGCCCAGGAAGCCGAGCGAGGCCACGGCCAGGATGGCCTGGCCGATATCCATGCTCATCTTCACGATGAGCGGCGAGAGGCTATTGGGCAGCACATGCCGCCAGAGGATGCGCGCGGTGCTGGCCCCCGCCACCCGCGCGGCCTCGATATAAGGCTCGGAGCGGATGGACAGCGCCTTGGACTCCGCCAGCCGGACATAACCCGGCCACCAGACCAGGATCAGCGCGATCATCGCATTGACGATGCCCGCCCCCAGCGCCGCGACCAGCGCGATGGCCAACACCAGCCCAGGAACCGAGAGGAAAAGGTCGGTCAGGCGCATAATCGCCTCACGCACAGGCCCGCCCAGCAGGCCGGCCAGGATCCCCAGCGGCACGCCGATGGCGGCCGCGCTGAGCGTGATGGCCACGCCCACCAGCAGCGAGACGCGGGCGCCGATGATGACGCGGGTGAGGATATCGAGCCCCACCTCATCGGTGCCGAACCAATGCGCAGCCGAGGGCGGCTGCAATTTATTGGCAAGGTCGATGCCGCCCGCGACATGGTCGGGGTAAGGCACGATCCAGGGGCCGATCAGCGCCAGGGTGACGATAGAGACCACCAGCGCAATGCCCAGCATCGAGGCGAAGGAGCGCGACAGCAGCCAGAGAGCGAGGCGAAACTTGCGGCCCATTCAGCCCTCCCGCAGGCGCGGGTCGAGTACGCCATATAGCAGGTCCACGATCAGGTTCGCCGCCATGAAGTTCAGGCCGATGATGAGGGTGACGCCCATCACCGGCTTGAAATCGCCCGCAATGGCGGAGGAGACAGCATAAAGGCCGATGCCGGGCCAGTCGAACACCGTCTCGACCAGCACGGTGCTGCTCATCATCCAGCCCCAGCGGAGGCCGATGATGGCCAGCGTCGGCAGCATGGCATTGCGCAAAGCATGGACGCAGACGATGCGCCAGGGGTTCACGCCATGCGCCTGGGCCGACATCACATAGTCGGCCCGCAGCGCCTCCACCATCTCCGCCCGATTGACCCGCAGGATGGAAGCGAGACAGGGAAAGGACAGCACGATGGCGGGCAGCAGGATATAGGAAAGCCCCTCGCCGAACACGCCCCATTGGCCGCGCAGCAGCGCATCGGTGAGCAGCAGGCCGGTGATCGGGTCGGGCGGTTCAGTCATCACCGAAAGCCGCCCGCTTGTGGGCAGCCAACCCAAGGCGGTGGCGAAGGTCAGTTGCAGCAGCAGGCCAAACCAAAAAGGCGGCAGGGCGATGCCGGAGACGGCGAAGATGCGCGTCAGATGATCCACCCAGCGGTCCTTCATCAGGGCGGATAGCACCCCAAGCGGCACGCCGACAGATAGGCCGATGAGCATGGCCAGCAGGCAGAGTTCCAGCGTCGCCGGGAAATACCGCGCCAGGTCCTGCCCCACGCTGCGGCCTGTGGCGATGGAGCGGCCTAACTCGCCCCGCGCCAGGCCACTGACATAACGCCAGAACTGCTCCGGCAGCGGCCGGTCGAGGCCATAATCGCGCCGCGCCTGCTCAATCTGCGAGCGGCCGGCATCCGGCCCCGCCGCCAGCGCCGCCGGGTCATTGGGCGCCACATTGGCGATGACGAAGGTCATGCAGACCAGGCCAAAGAGCATGACGCCCGCCAGCGCCACGCGGCGGAGCAGATAGGCGGTCAGGCGTCGATCCACATCGGATAGAGATCCACCTCGCCTGAGAGGCGCACCGGGCTGAAGGAGAAGCCCTTCACATAATCCCGCATGGCCCAGAGCCGGTTGGCGAGCATGCCGAAAATCTCCGGCTGGTCATCGACGATGCGGCGCTGGATCTCGGCATAGAGTTCCATGCGTTTGGCATGGTCCCCCTCCGCCCGCGCGGCCTCGATCATCCGCCAGACCTCGGGGTTGTCGTAGTGGCTCATGCCATAAAACAGGCCCCAGGAATCGCGATGATACTGGTAGGCCACAGTATCCGGGTCCGTACCCACGGGCGTGACATAGACCGAGGTCATATTCGGCGCCGTGTCCGGCTTGGAGCCACGGCTGACCATGGTGGTCCAGGGCTGGCCCACGATGTTCACCTGGATGTTCAGCGCGCGCAGGCTGTCGAGCAGCGAAAGGCCGATCCGCCGCGCATCCTCCAGCCCCTGCACATGCACGTATTCCAGCGTGATGCCGCCATTGGGGAAGCGGCTGCGTGCCAGATACTCCCGCGCCTTCGCCAGGTCCCGACGGGGGATTCCCGGCACGTCGATATGCCCGGCCATGGCCGGCGGGAAGGGGGAGGTCTGCAGCACGGCCGCGCCATTATGGATGGTGATCAGGCTGTCATAGTCGAAGGCGAAGGCGATGGCCTTGCGCAGATTGATATCCGCCGTCGGCCCCTGCTGCGTGTTGAACTTGATGCCAAAGGTGGAGAGGCCCGGATGGTCCTCGATGCGGATGCCGGGCAGGCGCTGCAACTGGCTGATATCATCGGGCGAAAGGTTGGTGATGGCATCAGCCTCGCGCCGCTGCAACGCCGCCCGGCGGGGCGCTGCCTCGCGAATAATGCGGAAGATGACGCCCGACAGACGCCCGGCCTCACCCATCGGCCAGCCCTTCCAATACTCCGGCACGGTATCGAGGTGGATCAGCGCATTGCCATCGAAGCGGCGGAGCTTGAACGGGCCGGAGCCGGCGGCGTTCTCGGTCATCCAGCGGCGGCCCATATCGCCATCCACTGCATTGGCGGTGACCAGGCGCGGGTTCACAATGTACCACCAGGGCACATAGGAGAGGAACGGCGCGAAGGGCCGGTCCAGCGTGAAGCGCACCGTGCGCGCATCCACGGCCACGATGTTCTCGGGCCGCAGAAAATCCTTCAGCATCCAGGCGATACCGGCATTCAGCCGCAGCGCGCGCTCAAAGGAAAAGCGCACCGCCTCCGCATCCACCGTGCTGCCATCATGAAACTTGGCATTGGAAACCAGATGGAAGGTGTAGCTCAGCCCATCGGCCGAAACCTCATGTCGCTCGGCCAGCCAAGGCACGATGCGCGGCGGCGAGCCTTCGTATTTCAGCAACGCGTCATAAACCGCCTGCTGCACCATACGTGTCGACCAGTCATAGCGGACATGCGGGTCCAGCACCGGCACCGCCTGGTTGCCGGAGAAGACGAGCACCTTGCGGGCGCCGTCACGCTCGAAAGCGAAGCTGGTGCCTGGGGTGAGCGCAAAGGCGCCCAGGATATGGCGGCGGCTGGGCATGTCAGTCATTCCCCGTTTGGGTTGCTGGTATGCGGGTGGGCAGCCTGCCGTAATCGCGCAGCGCACCCGCCTCAGTGATGTAGCCATCCTCAAGATCGGCGGCGATGGCCTCCAGCGCGCGCTCCCCCGGGTCGCCGAAGCCAGCACCGCCGGCGATCTGCGCCTCGATCATGGTCTGCGCGTCAAACAGGCTCACCGTTTCACCCGTGCCGACATCGTGGAAACTGCCATCGGCGCCATGCACGCCGGCATGGGGCGGCCCGCCCGGCTGACCACCAAAGAGGCCCATGGGCTTGATGCCCCAGCCCTCCGGGAACAGCCCGACCGAGATGGGTTCGGCGCCGCCCTCCAGCCGACGTGCCCGCATGCGCTGGCCCAGGCCACCGCGCTGCCGGCCCGCACCCCCGGTATCGGGCACCAGTGTCTTTTCCAGCACCAGCACCGGCATGCGCGATTCCAGCATCTCCACCGGCGTATTCGCGGCCGAGGTGGGGAAAAGCAGGCCCGACTTGCCATCGCCATGCATCGAGGCGCCCTGCCCACCGCCCATGAAGAAGTGATCCGAGGCTAGGCGGCCCTGCGCGTTCCGGCCATAAAATCCGAAGGATTTTGGCATGCCGGTGAAGGCCTGCACCTTGTCCGGGATCGCCGCAGACAGGGCGCGGTAGAGGTTAGGGCCGATATACCAGGAGACGCGGGTGCGATGCGCCACAGCGGCCGGCCTATTGGCATTCAGCGCGGTGCCCGGCGGCGCGGTGACGGTGATCGGCTCGTAGCAGCCGGCATTGCCGCGCACATTCGGCGTCAGCATGCATTTCAACGGGTAGGAAGAATGCCCCATGGTCACATTCATGGTGCAGTTCAGGCCGCCGCGCGGCAATTGCTGCGGCGCCTCGACATGCTCGACATGGATGGTCTCACCCTGCTTATGGACGCGCAGGCGGTAGCGCAGCACCTCACCCAGGGGGCGGTTCTCAATCTCGCTCTCATAAATGCCATCGGGCACGGCAGCGATGGCGGCGCGTGTCGCGGCCTCGCTGCGGGACTGCACCACTGCGGCCAGCGCCGCGAGGTCATCGAGGCCATATTCGCGCATGAACTCGGTCAGGCGCTGCGCACCCAGCGCATTGGCGGTGATCATGGACTGCACATCGCCCATCACCTGATCGGCATTGCGGATATTGTTGCGCAGCATGGTGATGAGGCTGCGATCCGGCACGCCCTCGCTGTAGAGCTTCATGGGCGGGATCTGCACGCCCTCGTCATAAATCTCGCGCGCGCTCAGCGGGTCCTTCACGCCCCCGATGTCGCTGACATGGCCCACCGTGCCCATCACCGCCACCACGCGGCCTTCGAAGAAGACCGGGGTGACGAGGGCGATGTCAAACAAATGGCCAGCGCAGAGCCATGGGTCGTTGGTGACCAGGACATCGCCCGGCCGCAGCGTCTCGGGCGGGAATTCCTCCAGCAGCGCCTTCACGCAGCGCGTCAGGGTGAGGTTGAACAGCGGCATGGCGCGTGGCGAATGCGCCAGGGGATTGCCCTGCGGGTCGAGGATCTCATTCGCGAAATCCTGGCTTTCGGCAATGATCAGCGAATAGGCGGTGCGGCAGACCGTCAGCCACATCTCCTCCACCACCGAGATCAGGCGGGACCACATGATCTCAAGCCCGATCGGGTCGGCCTCGATGCGCGCGCGTGCCTCGGCCAGCGGCATGTCGCGCGTGACGATCGCGGCGGCGGCGCGGGTCTGCCCGATGGTCACGCGCAGGTTGCGCGCGGCGTCGATGCTGAGCACATCGCCTGGCAGAATGACGGTGGTGGCCTCGCGCTCCTCGATGATGGCGGGGCCGGGCAGGCTGTCGCCGGGCTTGAGCGCGTAACGGTCATAGACCGGGGTGTCGTGCCAGGCGCCATCGAACCAGGCCTCACGGCGCGACTTCAGCGCCGGCCGGTCCTCGGCCCCGCCAGCCACCGCGCCGGAAAGCTTGATGTGCGGCTCCGGCCCGGCGACGCGCACGCGCAGCGACAGTGCCTCGATGCCCTCTCCATCCACCGCGCGGGTGTAGAGGCTGCGATAGGTGGCGGCAAAGGTTCCGGTGATTTCGGGCAGGCGAGTGGCGTCCAGGGCGCCGGCCGGCAACGGTACCAGAATCTGGTGCAATTGGCCCAGCATGCGCATCTCCGCGCTGCGCTCGACCGTCATCGCCGCATCGCCGATGCCGGCCTCCCGCAGGCGGGCGCGGGCATCTGCTTCCAGCGCGGCCAGGGTGGCGTCGAGCCCCGCCCAGTCCGTCGCCTCACCCAGCGGCGCTACCACTGAGCGCGAAACCTCGAAAGCCAGCGGCGCGGCCAGGAAGCCCAGCGCCGAAGCGGCGCCCGAGGCGGGCGGCACCAGCATTTCAGACAGGCCCAGGATGCGCGCCACGCGGGCCGCATGGGCCGGCCCGGCGCCACCAAAGGCGACCATGGCGTGGCGTCGCGGATCGCGGCCCTTCTCCACCAGATGGACGCGCGCGGCGCCGGCCATGGTCTCGCAGACGATGGCGTGGATGCCCGCGGCAGCCTCGATGGCGGAGAGGCCGAGCTTCGCGCCGAGGCGGGCGAGGGCTGCTTCGGCCGCGGCCTTGTCCAACGCCATCGTCCCGCCCAGGAAGAAGCCCGGATCGTAATAGCCCAGCAGCAGATTGGCGTCGGTCACCGTCGCTTCGGAGCCGCCCAGGCCATAGCAGGCGGGGCCGGGTTCCGCGCCGGCGGAATGCGGGCCGACCTTGAGCAGCCCGGTCTCGTCCAGCCCTGCGATGGAGCCGCCGCCCGCGCCGATCTCGATCATGTCCACCACCGGCGCCTTGATCGGCAGGCCGGAGCCACGCTTGAAGCGATGCACGCGGGCCGCTTCCATCATCGGCGCGATCTCGGCGCGGCCATTCTCGATCAGGCAGGCCTTGGCGGTGGTGCCACCCATGTCGAAGGCGATCGCATCCGCCAACCCGGCCTCACGGGTGAACAGCACGGTGGCGAGCGCCCCGCCGGCAGGGCCAGATTCAAGCAGACGAATGGGATAGGCGCGCGCCACCTCCGGCGCGCAGAGGCCACCATCCGACTGCATGAGGCGCAGCGCGCCGCGGAAGCCCAGGCTGACGAGTTCATGGGTCAGCCGCCCGATATAGCGGTCCATCAGCGGCTGCACGAAGGCATTGGCGCAGGTGGTGACGGTGCGGTCATATTCGCGGATCTCGGGCGCCACCTCGCTGGAGAGGCTGACCGCGATTCCCGGGAAGGCCTGGCGCAGGATGCGGCCCGCGGCCTGCTCATGGCCCGGATTGGTATAGGCGTGCAGGAAACAGACGGCGATGGCGGTGCAGCCCTCCGCCACTAGGCGCGCCCCCTCGGCGCGGACCGCTGCTTCGTCGAGCGGGATGATAATGCGGCCATCATGCGCGACGCGCTCGGCCACCTCAATCCGGCGGCGGCGCGGCACCAGGGGCTCGGGAAACTTCAGGAAAAGATCGTAGATGTCGTAGCGCTGCTCGATGCCGAATTCGAGGATGTCACGGAAGCCCTGGGTGGTGATGAGGCCGAGCATCGCACCGCGACGCTCGATGAGGGCATTGGTGACGAGGGTCGTGCCGTGCAGGAGTTCGCTGATTTCGGCCAAAGTGATGCCGGCGGCCGCTGTGATGGCGGCGATGCCGGCCAGCGCGCCCACCGCCGGGTCCTGTGGGGTGGTGAGGCATTTGTGCAGACGGATGGCGCCCGTCGCGGCATCGAAAAGCACGAAATCGGTAAAGGTCCCGCCAATGTCGAAGCCAAGCCGGTAGCGGGGCGAAGGGTCTGTGGGCATCAAGCAGGCCTTTGATGGACTTTCATCATACTGGGTGGCGCGAGGGGGATGGTAAAGTGCCCTCGCGCCTCTGCGCGCCCGGGTTTTTGCGCCGCCTGATCCGCGCCATTCGGGGACACTGGCCGCGCGTGGACTTCCTGCTCCGCGCTGACAGCCACTAATACGCGCCCGTAGTGCTGGATTTCTGCCACGCCGAGCGTCTCGATTTTATCCTCGGCGTCGCTGCCACCCGTACGCTGCGCCGCCACAGGAATTCCACGACGGCGCGCCAGTTGGAGCCGGGTTGAGCGCATCATCGCCCGCGTCGAGGCCAGCGCCCAGGGCACCGATACGCGCTTCGTGGTCACCAACCTCACCAGCGGCACGGCACGCACGCTGTACGAGGACCTCTACTGCCGCCGCGGCCAGGCCGAAAACCACATCAAATCCTGGAAGACTAACCTCGCCGCTGATCGGACCTCATGCCACCGCGGCCCAACCAACCAGATGCGACTGATGTTGCACACCGGCGCATATTGGCTGATGTAGTGGCTGCGCCGGCTGATGCCGAAGCACTCGTCTTGGTGGGTGGCGCAGTTCGACACGCCGCGCCTGCGGTTGCTCAAATTCGCAGCCCGCGTAGTCGAGTGGAAAACCAAGGCAATGGTTCACCTGCCCAGCGCCTTTCCTGACAAAGCCATTTTGAGGCTTGTGCTGGACTGCCTGGCGCGCCCGGTCTTTTGAGCGGCGGGGCGGTGTCGCCCCGATCGAGCCCTTCCACCGCAAACTCAAACCCCGCAATGGGCACCATCGAACCGACGCCCGCGCCGGAACGACAATCCGTGCGGCCACAACCCTCGGGCAAGTGCCTCACCGGCAAAATCGCTTAGCCTGGGACGTCGCGAGTAATCAGGGTCAACGAGACGGCGTTGCCCAATTAGGGCATTAACAAACCCCCATTCACTTCAATGACCTGACCCGTCACGAATGAGGAGAGCGCGTCCGAGGCTAGGTAAAGGTAGGCGCCGACACACTCATCTAAAGTACCCTGCCGGCGCATCGGCGTCATCCGCAGCGCCGCATCGATCTGGTGCGCGGGCGTGGTTGCGGACTTGTTTGGTTTGTCGATCACACCCGGCGCGACGGCGTTTACTCGGATGTTGAAGCGCGCGACCTCCTTCGCCAGTCCCCGGGTGAAGCTGGAGACGAAGCCCTTCGATGCGGCGTAAAGCACCGAGCGACCCCCGCCGCCATTGCGCGCGGCGAGCGAGGTGGTGGAGATGATTACACCCCCGCCCTGGCTTTCCATGAAGGGGAGAGCCGCGCGTGAGCAGTTGAAAACCGAGCGCGCGTTCAACGCCATCACCTCTTCGAATAGATCATCGTGCGCATCCCGAATCGGCGAGCGCTGGACCACACCGCCGGCATTGTTCACGAGGATGTCCAGGCGGCCGAAAGTCTCGCACGCCGCCTTCACCAGCATCGTGCAGGCCGCCGGGTCGCGCACGTCAGCGCGCAGCACGATCGCCTCGCCGCCAGCGGCCCGGACGTCGGCTGCCACCTGCTCCGCGGATTCCATGTTGCTGTTCCCATGCACGGCAACGCGCATGCCGTGTGACCCGAAGCCGCGGGCGACTGCGGCGCCAATGCCGGTGGAAGAGCCTGTTATGAGCACAGCCTTGCCGACGAGATCGTCAATTTTCACGCTGGTGGTCCTTGCCTGAGAAGGGGGTTGATGTGGGCTTGCGTCCGCAAGTCAAAGAATGCATTTTATAATGGAAAAACGCGAGGGAAAGCCATGAGCCAGCTGTTCCACCTCGGCGAGGGGTGTCAGGACACCCGTACCCAAGACGCGAATGGGTCCATTCTGTCCGTCGAGGGGCTGGTGGTTGAGTTCCATACCTCCCGCGGCGTTGTCCGCGCGGTGGATGGCGTGAGTTGGTCGGTACGCGCGGGGGAAACGCTCGCCCTGGTCGGCGAGAGTGGCTGCGGAAAGTCCGTCTCGGCGCTGGCCGTCATGCGCCTGCTTGCAAAGCCCGCCGGGCGCATCGCCGCCGGGCGGATCATGTTCCAGGGTCAGGACCTGCTTACACTTTCCGAAGCCGAGATGCGCGAGCGGCGTGGGCGCGACATTGCGATGATCTTCCAGGAGCCGATGACCAGCCTCAACCCAGTGCTTACCATCGGGATGCAGCTCGCCGAGCCCCTAAAGATCCACATGGGCATGAACAACGACGAGGTCCGCGTGCGTTCCATTGAGCTGCTCAGCCTCGTCGGCATTGCCGACGCTGAACACCGCCTCGCCCAATACCCACACCATTTCTCGGGCGGCATGCGCCAGCGAGTCATGATTGCCATCGGCCTTGCGTGCAACCCTCGCCTGATTATCGCCGACGAACCCACCACCGCACTCGATGTTACCATCCAGGCCCAGATCTTGGAATTGATGAAGGACCTCTCCCGCAGGCTCGGCATCACCCTCGTCTTAATCACCCACAACCTTGGCATCGTCGCCCGCTACGCCGACCGCGTGGCCGTGATGTACGCAGGACGCATCGCCGAGGAGGGGCCGGCCGCCCGTGTCTTCGGCGAGCCCCGCCACCCATACACCGTGGGCCTTCTACGCTCCGTCCCGCGCCTCGACCGCCCCCGAGGCGGCACGCTGGAGACCATCGAGGGTGCGCCGCCTAATATGCTCAAGCCCCCTTCAGGATGTCGCTTTGCTCCACGCTGCCGCTGGCGGCAGGACATCTGCGCGACCGACCCTGCTCTGCGTCAGGTCGGCCCTGACCAATCCTCTGCCTGCCACTTCGCCGAGAACATGCCGCCCGCGGCTCAACCGCTTAGCGATTATGCCCTTGTACCGCCCAACGCGGGCGGCACCCTGGTCGAGGTCAACGGTCTCACCAAGCACTTCCCCATGCGGCTAGGCGGCTTCTTTGGCGGTTTCACCACGGTGCGCGCTGCGCAGGATGTTTCCTTTCGGATTGCCCGCGGGGAAACCCTAGGCCTCGTGGGCGAAAGTGGTTGCGGCAAAACGACAGTCGGCCGTGTCGTTCTACAGCTCGAAAAGGCGACCGGCGGACAGATCCTGTTCGATGGTGAGGACCTGGCCACGGTCTCGTCGCAGCGCATGAAAGCGCTGCGCACGCGAATCCAGGTTATTTTCCAGGACCCCTACTCATCGCTCAATCCACGCATGACCGTGGGCGGCACCATCACCGAGCCACTACGCAAGCGCCTCGGCTTCACCGCCCCCGCTGCTCAGATTCGCGTTGATGAGTTGCTTGACCAGGTGGGGCTACTTCGCGAGATGGGCGAACGGTACCCGCACCAGCTCTCCGGAGGGCAGCGCCAGCGCGTAGGCATTGCGCGCGCGCTTGCCATGGAGCCCGACTTCATAGTCTGCGACGAACCGGTCTCGGCGCTGGACGTTTCGATCCAGGGCCAGATCGTGAACCTGCTGGCCGAGCTGCAGGGGCGCCTCGGCATCGCCTACCTCTTCATCGCGCATGACCTGGCCGTGGTGCGGCACCTCTCGCACCGCATAGTCGTCATGTATCTCGGGCGTGTCATGGAGGCGGCCGACCGTGACGCGCTCTACGCGGATCCGCTGCATCCCTACACCCAGGCCCTGCTCGACGCTGCGCCCATTCCAGACCCTGAGGTAGAACTTCGCCGCACCCCGCGCGCACTAACCGGCGAACTCCCTTCTCCGCTCTCACCCCCGCAGGGCTGCGTCTTTCACACACGCTGCCCGCTGGCCGACGCGCAATGCCGCAGCATCATCCCGCCACTGCGCGAAATCCGGCCGGGCCACATGGCCGCCTGCCTTAAGATTTGAAGGGGGTTACGCCGTGCTCCGCTACCTTTCCCGCCGCGTGGCCCTCATGGTCCCGACCCTGTTCGGCGTTGCGCTCCTCACCTTCATTATGCTGCGTGTCGTGCCCGGCGACGTAGTCGAAGTGAAGCTGCGTGCCGATGGCGGTCACGTCACCGAGGAGATCCTGCAGCGCGAACGCACCCGCCTAGGCCTCGACAAGCCGCTGCCCACGCAATTCGTGGACTGGATGGCCGGACTTGTTACGCTCGACCTCGGCAACTCCATGTGGACCGGGCGCCCAGTCGTCGAGGAGATTGGCGTACGGATCGGCCTCACGGTGCAGGTGGCGTTCATGGCCGCTGTCATCTCCGTGCTGATTGCCATCCCGCTCGGCACAATCTCGGCGCTATTTCGCGACACCTGGGTCGACTACGTCGTGCGCGTCTTCACCATTGCGGGCCTCGCTGTGCCCTCCTTCTGGCTTGGGATGATCATTATCTTGATGCTCCTGACAGTGTTCAACTGGTCTCCGCCCGTCACCTACACGCCCTTCCTGGAATCGCCGCTGCAGAACATGTCACAGCTTATCTGGCCGGCACTCGCCGTGGGCTACCGTTATGCCGCCGTTGTCGCCCGAATGGTGCGCTCCTCCATCATCGAGGTGATGCGCGAGGATTATATCCGCACCGCGCGCGCTAAGGGCGTATTCGAACGCATGGTGGTCGGGCGCCACGCCATGCGCAACGCCCTACTGCCCGCCGTCACCATCATCGGCCTGGAATTTGCCTTCCTTATCGGTGGCCTTGTTGTTACCGAACAGGTGTTCAACCTCAACGGCATCGGACGCCTGTTCGTTGAGGCAATTTCGCGCAATGATTTCATCCTAATCCAGGCGCTTGTCATGCTGCTTGCGGCAGTTTTCGTGACAATGAACCTTCTGGTGGACCTGCTCTACGGCGTCCTCGACCCACGCGTACGGCACGCATGAAAGAGAGGGGGCAATCACTATGTCGATAGCCACTGCTAGTAACACCGCAGACCCGCGCCGGCCGGTCGCGATCATAGCCTTCTGCCGCGCCCAGCCCCTCGGCGCCGCAGGGCTGATCGTCATCCTCGCCATGGGCCTCGCCGCCATCTTTGCGGAGGCCATCGCGCCCTATGAGCCCGAGGTCATTAACTTCGGAGCCATGCTCATGGCTCCTTCTCTGGAGCACCCGTTTGGCACCGACGCGTTTGGGCGGGACATCCTCACCCGGATCATCTATGGCGCGCGCACGGCGCTGACGATCGGTTTCCTGTCTTCCTTCATCGGCTGCACTCTGGGCGGGCTGCTAGGCATCGCCTCGGCGTATTTTGGCGGCCGCGCCGATCTCGTCATCCAGCGCTTCGTGGATGTGATGCTCTCCTTTCCCATTATTATCCTCGCCCTAGTTGTCGTTGCCGTGCTGGGGAAGACGGAGCTGCTGGGCATCGACCTAAACCTCGTGCTGGCTATCGCCATTCCCATCATCCCGCGCTCCTCGCGCGTCGTGCGCTCGGCCGCTCTGTCTGTCCGCGCCATGCCCTACATCGATGCAGCGCGCGCAGGCGGATACTCGGCTTGGCACATAATCACACGCCACATGGCGCCCAACGTGCTTGCCCCGTACCTCATCCTGCTGACCGCCTACATTGCGCAGGCTATCCTGCTGGAGGCGTCGCTCTCCTTCCTTGGTCTGGGCGTGTCTGAGCCCAAGCCTGCCTGGGGCCTCATGCTCGCCGGCGATAGCTCCAATTTTTACCAGGAGGCGCCCTGGATGATCCTGTTTCCGGGCCTCGCCATCTCGCTTTCCGTCTTCGCCTTCAATCTATTCGGCGACTCGCTGCGCGACTGGCTCGATCCGAAATTCCGGTTGTGACCACAAAGAAAAACCGAACACGCAAGGGAGAATCCAATATGCACAATATCTCCAGACGAACCGCGATAGCGCTGCCTACTCTGGCTCTTGCATCGCCTGCGCTTGCGCAGCAGCGGCCAGACGAACTGCCTCGCCGGGGTGGCGTGCTCACCTTCGCGGTCGGTGCAGAACCCCCCACCTATGATCTGCATCAGACGGGCACTTTCGCGGTGATGCACCGCGTGGCGCCGCACTACTCCACGTTGCTCACCTACGAACCGGGGAACTACCCCAACATCGTCGGTGATCTTGCAGAAAGCTGGACCGTCTCACCGGACCAGAAGACCTTCACTTTCAAGCTGCGCCCCAATGTTCGCTTCCATGATGGGACCTTGATGACATCGGAGGATGTGCGCGTCAGCTATGAGAGGCTCCGCGCGCCGCCGGCGGGTGTGTCCTCCAACCGGCTGCCCGCCTTCCGGCAGATTGACCTGATCACTGCGACCGATCCGCTGACCATCGTGATAACGATGAAGGAAGTGGATGCCTCAATCATGGACACGTTTGCCTCGCCTTGGAACTCCATCTTTAGTGCCGCGCGCCTGGCGCAGGATCCGACCTTTCCCGTCCGGAATGTGATGGGAACTGGACCCTTCCGCTTCGTCGAACATGCGGCCGGCTCGCATTGGGTAGGTGCACGCTTCGACGACTACTTCCGCGAGAGGCAACCCTATCTCGATGGCTTCCGCGCCATCACCATGACACCCTCGTCCATGGTCAACGCACTGTCGGGCCGGCAAATCCAGGCCGAGTTCCGCGGCTTTACGCCCAATGAGCGCGACCGGATCGTGCGTGCACTGGGGACCGAGGCGCGGGTCGAAGAAAGCAGCTGGATGCTGCACATGATCGTCAGCTTCAACACCGAGCGTCCGCCGTTCAATGACCCGCGCGTTCGGCGCGCGCTCTCGCTTGCTATCGACCGGTGGGGCGGTTCAGCGTCTCTCAGCCGCATCTCGCAGCTCGGTGCTGTGGGCGGCATGGTGCGCCCGGGCAGCGTCTGGTCCGCCAGCCCGGAGGAGATGCAGCAGTGGCCCGGATACGGCCGCGACATGGCAGCCAACCGTGCCGAGGCGCGCCGTCTGCTGCGCGAGGCAGGGCAGGAGAACCTGACATTCACGCTGCTGAACCGTAACCACCAGCCCTATGTCACCTCCGGCATTTTCGTGATCGACCAGTTGCGCCAGATCGGCGTGAGGGCCGAGCACCAGCAGGTGGAGCTGGCGGCTTGGTACGCCGCTCAGGGCAGCGGAGGCTTTGACGTAATGATCGACAGCTTCACCCAGTTCAGTGACGACCCGACGAATGTGCTGGTAAAGTACGTCTCCTTCGACAAAGCCGAGGTCGCCACCGCACGCGCTACCGACCGTGAGCTGGACAGGTTGTTCGATGCGCAAGCGCGGGAAACGGATCGCGACACGCGCAAGCGCTTGGTGCGCCAGTTCGAAACGCGCGCGATGGAACAATCCTACGCGGTGCCGCTGCTGTGGTGGCAACGCATCGTGGTGATGAACCAGCGTGTCCGTGGCTGGTCTATGGCACCGACGCACATGATCTACCAGGATCTACGCGACGTTTGGCTGGCCCCCGAGCGGAGCTGATCCTTGTCGTTCGCATGGTTACCGCTGCACAGATGGACGGTGGCGGCCCCCGCCTCTCGACGTCGCGCGCGGGTGATGTCAGCCCAGGGCCGCACCAGCCTCGCTTGCCAGAAGATCGTTCCAGCCGCTCTGGATATGCGCGACCATCGCCTCCACCGCACTGAGCTTGTCTCCCGCTTCGACAAAACGAAGAAAACACTCGTGCTCCTCGATGTTCTTCAGGCGGGCGCCACCACGCTCCTGGGTAACGAAAGGGTAGCGCGCCCACAGCACGCGGACGAACTGCAGGGTCTGCGGCCGCTCCGCCAGTTCATAGAGCTGGAAGTGGAAGCGGTAATTCTCGGTGCGGCTTGCCTGACGCCCGCCGCCACCCGCCAGGGCCGCGATGACGCGCTGACTCTCGCGCAGCGCGGAAAGCGTGGCGGGGTCGAGCTTGTCCAGCGCGCGCGCCGTCAAGTCTCGCTCAAGCAACACGCGCAGCTCGAAGGTCTCACGAGCCGTATCGGTCTGCACCAACGGCACAATCAGGCCCTTGTGCGAAATGGCCTGCACAAAGCCTTCGGCGCCCAGCATATGCAGCGCCTCTCGCACTGGGGTGATGGAGACACCCAACTCCTTGGCAATGTCCGATTGCTTGAGCTTGGTGCCGCGCGGATAGACCTCGGCGATTATGCGGGCGCGAATGATGTCCGCTACCTGATCCTGCTTGGTCTTGAACGCCATTGCCTCGCTTTCACGTCTCGTCAGCTTCTTGCCATCTCGCGCCGTGCGCGACGCATGTCGTCCACCCTGCTCCCTTTTTGTGCAATGCACAATATAAAATATGTTCATACTTTCGCACGTCCAGAATCAACGCGCGGCCGCATCAGACCGCCAGGAGGCACCCGATGACCCCAGGATTCCGACCTTACACAGGGATCCGCGTGCTTGACCTCACGCATAATCTCGCTCGTTACGCCACCCGTCTTTTTGCCGATCTTGGCGCGGAAGTCATCCGTGTGGAGCCCCCGGGCGGCCTACCCGACCGCGCGCGCGACACGGCTGACGTGCCAGGCGGACCCGAAACCTTTGCCTTCCACAACGCCAGCAAGCAGAGTGTCGTGCTCGAACTGGGGGGCAATGAGGGGCGCGCGGCCTTCGCCGACCTAGTGCGTGGCGCGCAGGTGGTCTTCCTTGAACGGGGCGGCCCGCTCGGTGCCAACGACATCCCCTGGCTCCGCGACCTGAACCGCACCGCCACTATCACCCATGTATCGCCCTATGGGCTCGGCGGCCCCATGCAAGATGCGCCCGCTTCGGACCTCACGCTGCAATCCGCGGGTGGAATCGCCTGGATGACCGGCCGCGGCGACGAACCGCCGCTACGGCTGCCCGGCGGCCAGTCTGCCATGGTGGTCTCGGTCTATGCTGCGGTCGCCACCGCTGTGTGCCTCTTCGACGCCGAAACGCGCGGACGCGGCCACATCCTGGACGTCTCCGCACAGGAGGCCATCGCCCATTCGCTCCAGAACGCGATCCAGGTATGGGATCTTGAGAGGCGTATTTCCCATCGCGCCGGGGAGGGGACGCGTGACGCCAGCGAGAACATCTATGAATGCCGCGATGGCCATGTGTTTCTTGCCTCCCCCCCCACGACCGGCGTCTCCTGGAAGGGCCTGCTGGGCTGGATGGCGGAGGTAGGCCATCCCTCGCTCGCGCCCTTCAGCGAGCCGCAGTGGCTGGACCGCAAGTACCGCTCGAAGCCCGAAGCCCGAGCGGCGTTCAAGCCGCTGTTTGAAGCCTTCACACGCAACTTCACCCGACAGGAACTCGTCGAGAACGCACTGAAACGTCGCATAGTCATGGCGCCCGTCAGCCGCGTGCATGATGTGCTCGGCGATCCGCAACTGGCCCACCGCCAATACTTCGTGAGGCTGGGCGAGGGCGGCCCGCGCTTCCCCGGCGCTCCCTACAAGATGTCCGAACCGGTATGGGGCGTCTCGCCGCCCCCCGCCCTTGGCCAGCACGACGCGCCCGCGGCGCGCGGCTGACAGCAGAGAAGGAACCTCACCATGAGCCCCGATTTCCTGAGCGGCATCCGCTTCACTGATCTCACCTGGGCCGGCGCCGGCCCATTCGGCACAAAGGTATTTTCCGACTTCGGCGCCGAGGTTCTCAAGATTGAGAGCATGTCCCGCCCCGACCCCGTCCGCCGCGGCGGACCCTTCAAGGACGGCGTGGCCGGCACCAACCGCAGCGGTTACTTCGCATCGCGCAACACCGGCAAGCGCAGCATCTCGTTGGACCTCAAAAATCCTGAGGGGCGCGAAATCGCGCTTCGACTGATCGCCCAATCGGACGTGGTGAGCAACAATTTCGGGCCAGGCGCAATGGAGCGACTGGGCCTCACTTACGATGAGGTCCGCGCGGTCAAGCCGGACATCATCTACCTCTCTATGCCAATGTACGGAGAGGACGGGCCGCTTTCGACCCTGCTTGGCGTGGGGATGACCATTGCGGCCGTGACAGGGTTGATGTGGATGACGGGGTATGGAAGGGGTGAGAAGCCTCTGGGTCCGGGCACGCACTACCCGGACCACGCGGCCAACCCTTACCACGCTGCATTCGCCGTACTAGCCGCACTTCGCTACCGCAGACATACCGGCCGAGGCATGAAAATCGACCTCAGCCAAGTCGAATCCACGGCCAACTTTGTCGGCGCGTCGATCTTGGAAGCCTCGGTGCATGACCGCGAGCCGGAGCACACTGGCAATCGCTCACGCCGGGACGCACCGCACAATGTCTTCCGCTGCGCGGGGGAAGACGCTTGGTGCGCAATCGCGGTAGAATCGGACACCGAATGGCTGGCCCTGGCCGCAACGATCGGCCGTCAGGACTTGGCCGCGCGCCCCGAATTGCGCAAAGCGGCCGGACGCCTCGCCGCCACGGAGGAACTGGAAGCCGCCGTCACCGCCTGGACTCGCGCCCACGGCGCGGTCGAGGCGGGTACCATCCTTCAGAACGCGGGCGTACCGGCAGCGCGCGTCTCCTCGGCGCGGGACCTCGTGGAAGAGGACACGCAACTTGCCGCGCGCGGGTACTGGCAGACGCTGGAGCATCCGGAGATGGGGCCCTCGCTCTTCACCGCGCCCCCATTCACCATCGATGGCGAGCGTGTGGAACTGCGCCGCCCGCCGCTGTTCGGGGAACACACGCAGGAGGTGCTGACCGGCCTGTTGGGCATGAGCGACGCCGAGATCGCTGAACTCGCAGAGAGAAAGATCCTCGCATGAGCCAAAACACAACGCCTCGCGCCGCGCGCCACCCCAGCCCCCGTAACAAACGTGCAGCCGCAGTTGTAGGCGTGGGGCATACCGATTGGGTGGAAGATTGGAAGCGCTGCCGCAACGGCGAGCGCCCCAACGACTCATACGGCTACGGGCTGGGCGCGTTCCGCAACGCGCTCGCAGACGCGAAGATCAGCCGCGACGAGGTTGACGGGCTGATTGCGGGCCCCACCACCGCCTATGAGCGCTTGGGCGAACTAGCCGGCATAGACCCCCGCTGGGGCGGGCAGGCCGACGCCGTGCTGGCCGTGTCGCAGGCCGTGATGGCCATCGAGGCCGGTTACGCCGAAGTGGTGGCGCTAATATACGGCAACGACCAGCGCAGCGTGGGCACGCAGTATGGCGGGCCCGACGCGATGGGCGGCGGCGCCTTCCTCTCCTACGTCTACCACTCGCCCTGGGGGTTCACATCGCAGGGCGCGCTCTACGCCCTGACACTCCAGAGCTATAAGCACGCGCGAGGCTTCACCGAGGCCGAGATGGGCGAGGTCTCGGTCGCGCAGCGTGGTTGGTCCTCAATGAATCCCAACGCGATTATGCGCAAGCCGATCACGCTGGACGACTATCTGGGCTCGGCCTTCGTTTGCGAGCCGCTTCACCTATTCGACTACTGCCTCATTAACGATGGCGGCGTAGCGCTGATCATTGCCGAGGCCGAGCGCGCCAAGAGAATGACCGACCGGCCGGTGTTCATCGAGGGGGTAGGCCGATCAG
Source organism: Rhodovarius crocodyli (assembly GCA_945901085.1). Lineage (GTDB taxonomy): Bacteria > Pseudomonadota > Alphaproteobacteria > Acetobacterales > Acetobacteraceae > Rhodovarius > Rhodovarius crocodyli_A. Next base: position 23,478 of record CAMDJV010000047.1, read on the forward strand.
ACCTCAACCGCGGTGCCACCAGCTTGGAGCCGCGGATCGACCAGTTCTACCTGCCTGCCCAGCAGGAAGCCGCTGCACAATCCTACGCTGTCTCGGGCCTGGGTCCGCGGGATATGGACATCCTGCAGGTCTATGACAGCTTCTCGGTCCATGTGCCGCTGGCACTGGAGGGTTACGGCTATTGCGGCATCGGCGAGGCCGGGAAGTTCCTGCGTGAAAGCCGCATCGGCCCGGGCGGCAAGCTACCGACCAATACCAGCGGCGGCCACCTCAGCGAGACCTACATGCAGGGCTGGGCGCACCAGATTGAATGCGTGCGGCAGCTTCGCGGCGAATGCGGCGAGCGCCAAGTCCAGAATGCTCGGCACGTCCACTACACTTCGGATGTGGCCGGGAAGTGTTTCTCAGTCATCTATGGACGGTGAGCCAGATGAACGTCATTGATGCCAAGTCCCCGCGCCCTGTTATGGGCCTCTATGATCAACCCCTGTGGGAGAGCGTCAACGCCCGCGGCATGAAGCTGCAACGCTGTGCCGGTTGCGGAAACTGGCTCTATCCGCCCGGACCCTCCTGTCCCAGCTGCCTGTCCTGCGAACTGGTCTGGACGCCGCTCTCGGGACGCGGACGCATAGTCTCCTGGGTTGTGTTCCACCGGCATTACCTGCCGGCATACCCGCCGCCCTACAACGCCGTGGCGGTACGGCTGGAGGAAGGGCCAACCATGATCAGCAACCTCGAAGGAGCAATGCCGGGCGAGGACAGCATTGGGCGCGCGGTTAGGCTCGTCTACGCGACGATGCCTGATGGAATGATCCTGCCGCGGTGGGCCCTCGCCTGACGGCCTCACCTGCGCGCCCTTCATGAAAACTACGCGCCTGGCGGGATGCACGGCGGATAGCGCGTCCATGACGTCCTTAAGGTACGGCGTGCGGTTGGTGCGCCAGGGGCCGGGCTCAGCCGATGCCCGGCTGCCAAGCATGCGATGCCGCCCGGCCCATTCCGAGACGGTGAGTTGCGGCGGCGGGCGCAGCATCGCGCCCACGCGGCTGCGGACATGGCTACGGGTCCGTGGACCGATCCGCTCCAAGGCCTGCTGGGTCGAAGCGATCGGCGGCCTCCGTCAGCAGGTCGTTGATGTGGCTCTGCAAGATGGTCTGCAGCAAATGCGGATCGACGCTGATTTCGGCGGCGATCAGACCGGAGACGCGGGCCGGCCAGTTCAGCAGCGCGTCGCGCATCGTGCTGCCGATCTCGTCCAGCGCGGCATTGGCCTCGCTGACGTCGAGCAGCCGACGCTTGGTCTCGTCCAGCGAAAGCCGCTGGGCCTCCACCTTGAGCGCAAGCTGCGCGACCTTCAGCCGGGCGAAGGGCGTGCCCTCGGCGCCGCCCCGCACAGCCAGGGGAGAGCGGTTGGGATCGGCGGTCTCGGTCAGCCGGCGGCGGGTCTTGTCGATGTCCCACTGGCCATCCGGCTCGCGGGCGATGCGTCCAGCGCGTTCGGCCTTGTGGATGGCGGTGTCGCTGACACCGATGCGGCGGGCGGCTTCACGGGTTGAGTTGGTCAGTTCAGGCATGGCGGCGACCTCCCGTGTCAACGCCGGCTGAAATCTGACCCACCATGGCGCCAATCGCCGATTGAAACCTGACCCACCCACATCTCGCCCGGGGTGGGGCTCGCCCCACCCGGGGCGGCGGCGCTCAACGCACATCCTTGGGCCTGGCGATCACGCCCGCGCGTCGCTTGTCCTTCAGCCGATAGCTCTCGCCGCTGATCTGCACGACGCTGGCATGGTGCAGACCCGGTCCAGCATCGCCGCCGCCAGCACTGTCTCCCCCGCGAAGGCCTGGTCCCAACTGCCAAAGGTCGGGTTCGAGGTCAGGATCATCGCGCCCTTTTCGTAGCGCCGCGCCACCACCTGAAAAAACAGGTTGGCCTGTTCACGCGCCATCGGCAGATAGCCGATCTCATCGATGATCAGCAGCCGGTATGCGCTCACCGTCACGCCTGGCAACTCAAGTTCAGCCAGGATCCGCAACTTCTGCTCCGGCCGCCAGCGACGACGACGCTCGACCCCAGTGATGATCTCCATCCATCCCTCCGCCCTTACCGACGCTCACAA
>CAMDJV010000048.1 GCA_945901085.1 Rhodovarius crocodyli
GGGCGGCGGCGATGAGGTCGGCGGCCTCGCTCATGGGGTTTTACCGGCCAGGGATTTGGCATGGGCCAGCACGGCCTGCTGGAAGAGCCGCAGCAGGGCTACCCAGATCAGCACGGCGAGGAAGGCCCAGAGGAAGCCATGGCGCTGCCAGAGCAGCGCGGCGAGGGCGAGCCAGCCGGTGGAGGCGAGAACGCCCAGGCGCATGATTTGGATGAGGGGCAAGGCGGTTCAGGCCTCCGGATAGCGGCCAGCCCCTGACCGGGCGGGCAAAGCCAGGGCGGGCAGAGCCAGGGCAGACAGGCCGCGCTCCGACGCGGCCATGGCAGCGGGTTGGGCGCGGCACCCCTGCATCATCACATCCCGCCGATGTAATTCGGCCCCCCCGCCCCCTCCGGCGTGCACCAGTCGATATTCTGCGTCGGGTCCTTGATGTCGCAGGTTTTGCAATGCACGCAGTTTTGCGCATTGATCTGCAGCCGGTGGCCGCCCTGGCCATCTTCGATCGCCTCATAAACCCCGGCGGGGCAATAGCGGCTCTCGGGGCTGGCGTATTTCACAAAATTCTCGGCCAGCCACTTGCCCGGGTCGCGCAGTTTCAGATGCGCTGGCTGGTCTTCCTCGTGATTGGTGTTGGAGAGGAAGACCGAGGAATTGCGGTCAAAGCTCAGCACGCCATCGGGCTTGGGGTAGTCGATTTTGGGCGCCTCGGCGGCGGGTTTGAGGCTCGCATGGTCGGCATGGTGGCCCATGGTCCAGGGCGCGCGGCCCTTGAAGACGTAGGTTTCGAGCGCGGCATTCACCAGCCCGCCCCACATGCCCCATTTGGCGAAGGCGGGGCGGATATTGCGCACGGCCTTCAATTCTTCCCAGAGCCAGCTTTGTTCCAGCATGGCGGGGTATTCGGCCAGCACCGGGGCGCGCTCCTCGCTGGCCAAGGCGGCCACCACCGCCTCGGCCGCCACCATGCCGCTCTTCATCGCGGTGTGGGTGCCCTTGATCTTGGGCACGTTGAGGAAGCCGGCCGTATCGCCGATCAGCGCACCGCCGGGGAAGACCAGCTTGGGGATGGACTGGAAGCCGCCCTCATTGAGCGCCCGCGCGCCATAGGAAATGCGCTTGCCGCCTTCGAGGAATTTGCGGACCTCGGGATGGGTCTTGAAGCGCTGGAACTCATCGAAGGGGCTGAGCCAGGGGTTGGGGTAATCGAGGCCCACCACGAAGCCCACGCTCACCAGATCCTCGCCCAGCATGTAGAGCCAGGAGCCGCCATAGGTGTCGCTCTTCAACGGCCAGCCGGTGGAATGCCACACGAGGCCGGGCGTGTGCTTTTCCTTGGGGATCTGCCACAGCTCCTTCAGGCCGATCGCATAGGTTTGCTCCTGCACGCCATCGCGCAGGCCATAGGTCTCGAAGAGTTTCTTGGTAAGCGATCCGCGGCAGCCCTCGGCGAAGAGGGTGTAGCTGGCGCGCAACTCCATCCCCGGCTGGTAGTTCGGCCCCTCGCTGCCATCGCGCGAAATGCCCATCACCCCGGCCACGACGCCCTTGACCACGCCATCCTCGATGATGGTCTCGGAGGCGGCAAAGCCTGGATAGATCTCCACCCCCAGCGCCTCGGCGCGGACACCCAGCCAGCGGGCGACATTGCCGAGCGAGACAATGTAATTGCCGTGATTGTTCATCTGCGGCGGCGTGGGCAGTTTGATCGCGCGCGTCTCAGTCAACATCATGAAGCGGTCATCGCCGGCGGGGGTGGCCAGGGCCGGCGGGTCCTCGCGCCAATCGGGGATCAGCTCATCGAGGGCGCGCGGCTCCAGCACCGCGCCGCTGAGGATATGCGCGCCAACCTCGCCGCCCTTCTCAACGATGCAGACCGCCGCATCGGGCGAGAGCTGTTTGATACGGATCGCCGCTGCCAGGCCAGCCGGCCCCGCCCCAACGATCAATACGTCGAATTCCATCGCTTCGCGCTCGGCCATCGCTTTCTCCCGCATTTCCGGCATAAGCCATGTAGCGAAGGGTGCGGGACTGCGTAAGAGTCTGTCTGCGGATGCAGCGGTGCCAGGTTCAGAAGCAAGCTCCAGGGGCAATGGGTGATGGATGACCATGCGGCGCTGCTGGCCGCGCTGAGGCTGCAGCTGGATTGGGGAGCCGATGAGGCGCTGGAGGCCGCGCCGCTCGGCCTCGCGGCGCCGCGGCCTGTGCGACCGCCGCCGGAGGTTCTGCCCGCCACGCCGCGCCTGGCGGCAAGCGCCCAGCCTCGTCCGGTGCCCCCCGCCGCCACCGAGGCCTCGGCGCTGGCTGCCGGCGCTGCCAGCCTTGATGCGCTGCGCGAGGCCATGGCCGGCTTCACCGGCAGCAACCTGCGCGAGACGGCAACCCAGCTGGTCTTCGCCGATGGCATTCCCGGCAGCCCGATCATGGCGATTGGCGAGGCGCCGGGCGCCGATGAGGACCGCCAGGGCAAGCCCTTCGTTGGCGCATCCGGCCAATTGCTGGACCGGATGCTGGCCAGCATCGGCCTCTCGCGGGCCGACAATATTTACATCACCAATATCCTGCCCTGGCGGCCGCCGGGCAATCGCACGCCGACAGACGCTGAGATGCAGCTCTTCCTGCCCTTCGTTCGGCGGCATATCGCGCTGGCCCGGCCGCGATTGCTGGTGCTGCTGGGCGGTACGGCCGCCAAGGCATTGCTCGGCGGGCGCGAAGGCATCACCCGCATGCGCGGCAAATGGCACCAAGTCATATTGGAGGATGGGCAAGTCATCCCAGCCCTGGCCACCTTGCATCCGGCGTATCTTTTGCGCAGCCCGCTGTCCAAAAAAGACGCATGGCATGATTGGCTGATGCTGAGCCGCCGCCGTGATGAAGGCTGAATTGTGGCACAGCAAAATGGGTGGTTACATATAACGCTAAAACGTTGATTTCATGAAATCTATGGTCTGAAATCTTGATTTATTCATCACAGCAATTGGTGAATTTGTCACTGTTGGATTGCTTTATCGGCCCAGCCCGACTAACGAACTCCCAGCCATGGAAGTTTCACTCCCACAGGCCCGCACTCGCCCCCGCGCAACGCTGGGTGGCGTGGCCTTGGCAGCAGCCCTTAGTTGGGGTTGCTCCGCCTCAGCCCAGCAGGCCACCGACACCATTGCCCATGCGGCACGCGCGCCCCAGCGCATGGCACAGCCCATGGCGGTGATGGGCGCGGCCGATGCCGCACGCATGCGCCGTGCCTTCGAGGCCCAGGCCCGTGGGGACCTGCTGGCCGCCGGGCGCGAGAGCGAGCAGCTTGATGACCGCCGGCTGATGGGCCACCTGCTGGCCGATCGCTACCTGCGCGCCACGGCCGATACGCCCATCCATGCGCTGCAGGCCTGGCTCGCCGATCATTCCGACCATCCGGACGCGATATCGCTGCATACCCACCTTGCCTCCCGTCTGCCGCGCGGCGCCGCCCTGCCGCCGCCGCCCGCGCAGCCCGATATGCCCGCGCATGCGCTCGAAGTCCCGCCCGAGGAACGCCCCGCAGGCCCCGCACTGGCGCGCAACAGCACGCTCGACCGCCAGGTGCGCGACCGCGTGGCGGAGGGCCAGCCGGCCCAGGCGCTGCTTGCCATCGCACGGGCCGATATCAGCCCCGCCTATGCCGGGCAGTTGAAGGCCGAGATTGCCCAGGCGCTGTTCCGCATGGGCCAGGATGAGGATGCGCTGCGCATCGCCGGCGAGGCGTTGCGGGTTTCGGCGCATAACCCCAATGCCGCATTCCAGGCCGGCCTCGCCGCCTGGGCCCTGGAGAGCTACGAGCTGGCGCTGGGCTTCTTCGAGCGCGCCGCGCGCTCGCCAATGGCGGCCCCCGCCCTGCGCTCGGCCGCCGCCTTCTGGACGGCGCGCGCCGCGGTGCGGGCCCGCCGGCCGCAGGCCTATGTGGGCTGGATGCTGCAGGCGGCGCAGGAGCCGCGCACCTTTTATGGCATGCTGGCCCGGCGCACCCTCGGCCTGCCCAATGGTTTCGCCTGGGAAAACCCCGCCGCCGATGCTTCCGCCCTGGCCGAGACCGCCGGGGGCTGGCGCGCCATGGCGCTGCTGCAAATCGGCCAGCGCCAGCGCGCCGAGGCCGAATTGCGGCTGCTCTACCGCCGCGGCCGGGGCAATCCGCTGCTCACTCAGGCCATTCTTACCTTCGCCGGCCAGGCGGGGATGAATGCGCTTGTCACCCAGGTGGCAGCGGCCAGCCAGAGCGAGGATGGCCGCCCGCGCGATTTCGCCCGCTTCCCGCTGCCCACCCTGCTGCCCTCGGGCGGCTACCGGGTGGACCCGGCCTTGCTCTACGCGCTGGCGTTGCAGGAAAGCCGCTTTGACCCCATGGCGCTGTCGCGCGCCGGCGCGCGCGGCATTCTGCAAATCATGCCGGCCACGGCCAGCTATATCGCCAATGACCCAAGCCTGAGCGGAGCCAATGCCAAGCGGCTGCATGAGCCCGGCTTTGGCCTGGAACTCGGCCAGCGCTACCTGCATTACCTGGCGCGGCATGACACGGTGGGCGGTGACCTGATCCGCCTGCTCGCCGCCTATAATGCGGGGCCGGGGAACCTCTCGCGCTGGTTGCCCTCGGCGCAGCATCGGCAGGACCCGCTGCTGTTCATCGAGAGCATTCCTGTCACCGAAACCCGCGCCTATGTGCAGCGGGTGCTGGGATTTTCCTGGATCTATGCCTCGCGCCTCGGCCTGCCGGCGGCGAGCCTGGATGCGCTGGCGAGCGGCAGCTTCCCCCGCTTCGCCCAGCCTGGGGATGTGACGGCGATGCTGCGGGTGGGACGACAGCCGCGGCTGAACTGAGGCATAGTGTTGCTATGCCGATCAACGAAGCCCTCACCTTCCTGCCCATCCAGATCGCCGTGCTGACGGTGAGCGACACGCGCGACCTGGCCAGTGATACATCCGGCGCCACGCTGGCCGCGCGCATTGCGGCAGCGGGGCATGGGATGATCGAGCGCCGCATCGTGAAAGATGATGCGAGCCTGATCGAGGCGATTCTGCGCGAATGGATCGCCAACCGCGAGGTGGATTGCGTGATCACCACCGGCGGCACCGGCATCACCGGCCGCGACGTGACGCCAGAGGCATTCTCCCGGGTGCTGGAGAAGGAAATTCAGGGCTTTGGCGAGTTGTTCAGGATGCTGAGCTACCAGAAGATCGGCACCTCCACGATTCAGTCCCGCGCAATTGGCGGCGTGGCGGGGGGGACCTATCTCTTCGCCCTGCCCGGCAGCAATGGCGCGGTGAAGGATGCCTGGGATGATATCCTGGTGCATCAGCTCGATAGCCGGTTTCGCCCCTGCAATCTGGTGGAGTTGATGCCGCGCTTGCAGGAACATCTGGGCTGAGGCGGCGCAACGCCCCTAGGCCTTGCGAGAGGTATTGGCACCATGTCATGACACCTTCGGCTTGGTCCTTGCCATAAGGCCACGGCCCGCCGGTTTTCGCAGCCAAGGAGCGGCCATGTCGGAGCGCGCCATTATCCACCACCATAGGCACCCCCATAGGCGCCCCATGCGGCTGACCGGTGAGGTGCAGGTGGCACTGCGCCGGCTGGAACGCGCCCTCAGCCGCCGCGTCGGCGATGCTCCGCCGCGCCGTGCTGCGGCGAATGGCGGGCTCATCGCCGCCTCTTACAATATCCATAAATGCATCGGTGTGGATCACCGCTTTGACCCCGGCCGCATCGCCGATGTGATTGCCGAGCTTGATGCCGATATTCTGGCCTTGCAGGAGGTGGATCGCCGCTTTGGCCGGCGCACCGGGCTGCTGGATATGGCCGATATCGCGGCGCGCTGTGGCCTCACCCTTATTGCCGCACCGCAGCACAAGGGCGGGCATGGCTGGCATGGCAATGCGCTGCTGGTGCGCGGCGCCACGGCCAGCCGGGTGCGCTGCCTGTCGCTTCCGGGGGCGGAGCCGCGCGGCGCGCTGGTGGTTGATCTGAGCTTTCCCCATGGCAGGCTGCGGGTGGTTGCGGCGCATCTGGGGCTGCTGCGCCGCCACCGCCTGCTGCAGACCAGCGCCATTCTGGCGGCGGTGGCAGAGGGGCCGGCCATGCCCACCCTGCTGCTGGGCGATTTCAATGAATGGCGCGCGGGCGCGGCCTCGGCCTTGGCGGTTCTGGAGCCGCGCTTTGGTCCCTTCGGGCCGCATCGGCCGAGCTTTCCCTCCCGCCTGCCTTTTCTGGCGCTGGACCGCATTCTGGGCCAACCGCATGGGCTGGTGCGTGGGCCGCAGGTGCATGACACGGTGCTGGCGCGCGTGGCCTCTGACCATTTGCCGATCCGCGCCCGGATCGACCTCGCGGCCGCTGCGCTGGCGCCTCGGGCGGCGGCGTGACAATCCTTCCGCCATTGCCGGTGCGCGAGGCGCTGCCAGCGCTGCTGGACGCGCTGCGCGCCGGCGCCTCGGCCGTGCTGGTTGCCCCCCCAGGTGCGGGCAAAACCACCCTTGTGCCGCTGGTGCTGATGGATGAGCCCTGGGCTGCGGGGCAGAAAATTCTGGTGCTGGAGCCACGCCGCGTCGCCGCCCGCGCCGCCGCCCGCCGCATGGCCGAATTGCTGGGCGAGGCGCTGGGCGAGCGCATCGGCCTGGCCACCAGGCTGGACCGTGTGGCCGGCCCGGCCATGCGGGTGGAGGTGGTGACCGAGGGGCTGCTGGTGCGCCGCCTGCAATCCGACCCGGGGTTGGATGGCGTGGCGGCGGTGCTGTTCGACGAGGCGCATGAGCGCAATCTCGACACCGATATCGCCATCGCGCTCTGCCTTGATGTGCAGCGCAATTTGCGGCCGGAGCTGCGCCTGCTGGCAATGAGCGCCACGCTGGATGGCGCGGCCTTCGCCACCCTGCTGGGCGCGCCGGTGATCGAGAGTATGGGCCGGGCCTATCCCGTTGCCATCTCCCATCGCGCGCGGGAATTGGCCGATGCGCGAGAATTGCCCGAGGCGATGGCCAATACCATCCGCGATGCGCTGCGCGCCCATCCGGGCGATGTATTGGCCTTTCTGCCGGGGTGGGGTGAGATACGCCGCACAGCAGAGCGTCTTTCGGGGCTGGATGTGGATGTGCTGCCGCTGCATGGCGAATTGCCCCCGGCGGAGCAGGACCGGGCGCTGGCACCCTCCGCCCGGCGCAAAGTTGTGTTGGCAACCTCTATTGCCGAGACATCGCTCACCGTGCCCGGGGTGCGTATCGTTATCGATGGTGGGTTTCGCCGCGCGCCGCGGCTTGATGCCAGTTCGGGGCTGAGCCGGCTCACCACCCAGCGGATCAGCCGGGCAGCGGCCGAACAGCGGGCGGGGCGCGCCGGGCGCACCGAAGCCGGTGTCGCCATCCGGCTGTGGACCGAGGCGCTGCATCGTGGCCTGCCATTGCAGGACAGGCCGGAGATTTTGGAGGCCGAGCTGGCCTCCTTCGCGCTGGACTGCGCGGCCTGGGGGGCGGCGCCGGCCTCGCTCGCGCTGCTCGATGCGCCACCCGCCGGCGCGCTCGCGGCCGCCCACGCCCTGCTGCGCGCGCTGGACGCGCTGGATGGCGACAACCGCATCACCGAGACCGGCCGGCGCATGGCGCGGCTTGGCACCCATCCCCGCTTTGCGAGGATGATGCTGGCCGCGCGCGATGCGGGCGAGCAGGCCCTCGCCGCCGATCTCGCCGCCCTGCTGGAAGAGCGCGACCCTATCCGCGACCGCGAGGCGCCGGCCGATATCAACCTGCGCCTCGGCCTGCTGCATGGCGCCGACCATGCGCAGGCCGACCGGCCGACGGTGGCGCGCATCGCCCGCAGCGCCGCGCAGCATCGCCGCCGGCTGGGGCTGAGCGCGAAATCCCTGCCCGGCGGCGATGCCGGCCCATTGCTGGCGGCGGGTTTTCCGGACCGTATCGCCGCCCGGCGCGGCGCGCTGGAGGGTGCCTTCCGCCTGGCCGGGCTGGAAGGGGCCGGGCCTGGTGCGCGCATGGCGGCCACCGACCCGCTGCGCCGCGCGCCGCTGCTGGCGGTGGCGCAGCTTGACCTCATCGGCACCGAGGCGCGCATCCGCATGGCGGCGCCGCTTGATCTGGCGCTGCTGGAGGCGCGCTTCCCGGACCGGATGCGCTGGGTGGAGGGTGCTGTGTTCGATGCCCGCACCGGCAGCGTGACCGCCCGGCGGCGCAAAATGTTTGGCCCGCTGATTCTGGAAGAGGCGGCGCCGCAAAACCCTGACCCTGAGGCGCTGGCCCAGGCCCTGGCCCAGGCCGCAGCCGAGCGCGATTGGCGCGACCTGGATTGGACGGAGGCGGCGAAACAGGCGCAGGCGCGCATCGGCTGGATGCGCCGCTCCGACCCGAGCTGGCCCGATGCCACGCTCACCACCATTGCTTTGGCAACCCAACTCTATGGCCGCAGCAAGCTTTCGGAACTGCGCGCGATCGACACCCACGCGCTCATCATGGGGCTGCTGACGCATGAGCAGCGCCGCGCGCTGGAGGCCGCCCTGCCCGCACGGCTGCCCTTGCCCAAAGGCCGCAGCGCGGCGGTGGATTACACCGCCGAGGTGCCCCGGTTCGAGGCACGGGCGCAGCACCTCTATGGCGTTACCACCACGCCGCGCCTGGCGGGGGGCGCTGTGCCGCTGCATATCGCCCTGCTCTCACCCGCCGGGCGGCCCATTGCGATCACCGCTGATCTGGCCGGGTTCTGGGCCGGCGGCTGGCGCGATGCGCGCAAAGATATGCGCGGGCGCTACCCCAAGCATGACTGGCCGGAGAACCCGGCCCTGGCGGAGGCGCCGGCGGAGCGGGTGCGCGGTTAGAGCATTTTCAAGCCTTGCGGCTTCGCAAGGCGACTCGAAAAATTTTGGAAAACAAAATCCTAGAGCCGTTTCGGCGTCTTCGCTTGCGGTAAAATGGCTCCTAGAGTTGTTTCACTACCCCATGCAGCGGAGGCATCCGCACCATGCGCGACGCCCCCTCGCCCAGCGGCACAGCGCCCAGCACATCCTTCACCGCCTCGGCCATCACCACGCCCGATAGGCGCGGCAGGGCCACGCGGCCCATGCCCTCCCAAATCGCCGCGCCAGTCAGCGCCCAGGGCCAGGGCAGCGGTGGTGCGAAGAGTGCTGGGCGCATCTGCGCCACGCGGAATAGCCGCCCCTCCAGCAGCCGCCACAACTGCCCGCGCGACCAGGGGCGGCCCTGGCCGAAGGGCGTATGGTCGAAGAGCGACCAGGCGCCGAGGCGATTGGGCACGACCACGATCAACCTTCCATCATCGCGCAGCACCCGCCAGCATTCGCGCAGCAGCGCCTCGGGCGCCTGCACCATCTCCAGCGCATGCACCAGGATAATGCGATCCATCGAAAGATCGGGCAGCGGCAGCAGCGCCTCGGGCATCACCGCGGCCGGGGGCGGCGGCGCGGGGCTGGCAATGGGTGCCGGCACCAGGGCCAGGCTGCGCGTCACCTGCCCCGACCACAGCGGCAAATAGGGCATGGCCCAGCCCAGGCCCAGCAGATTCATACCATGCAAATGCGGCCATATCCCGCGCAGCCCCTGCCGCAGCATGCGCTGTGCGACAAGGCCAGGAGCGCTGGCATAGAATGCTTCAAGACCGTGGACCTCGTGCCTCATGAGGAGGATATAGGGGCTGACCCGCGGCTGCGGGAGTGATCCATCGGAGACGCGCATGACCATCGCCATCAAGGCCATTCCTTGCCTCAGTGACAATTACGCCTGGTGGCTGCGTGACCCCGCGACCGGCCAGACCGCGGTGGTTGATCCCGGCGAGGCCCGGCCGATATCGGCCATGATCCGCGCCGAGGGCACTGGCCTCGACTGGATTTTGCTCACCCACCATCATGGTGACCATGTGGCCGGCGTGGTGGCATTGGCGGCCGAATTTGGTGCCAGGGTGGCCGGTGCCGCGGCGGATGCGCATCGCCTGCCCGCGCTCGATGAGGCACTGCGCCCGGGCGACAGCTTCACCCTCGGCCAATCCGCCGCCCTGGTGCTGGACAGCCCGGGCCATACGCTGGGCCATATCGCTTTTTCCTTCCCCGAGGCGGTGTTTTGCGGTGATACCTTGTTCTCCGCCGGTTGCGGCAGGCTGCTGGAGGGGACGGCTGCGGATATGTTCGCATCCCTCGCCACCCTGGCCGCACTGCCTGATTACACCCTTGTGTGCTGCGGCCATGAATACACCGAGAGCAATATCCGCTTCGCCCTCACCGTGGAGCCGGATAATGCGGCGCTGCGCGACTGGGCGGAGAAAGCCCATGCCATGCGCGAGGCCGGCGCACCCACCCTGCCCACCACCTTGGGTTTGGAGCGCGCGGTCAATCCCTTCCTGCGGGCGAAAACCGTGGAGGATCTGGCGCGCATCCGCGCCGCCAAGGACAACTTTCGCTGATGCAGCCGGGGCTGGATTGAAGCAGGCGCCCTGGCGCGGCATGGTGGTGCCGTTCAACGCCAGGAAAATCCGATGAAACTGCATCACAGCCCAGCCAGCCCCTATGTCCGCAAGGTGATGGCCTGCGCCATCATCCGTGGGCTCGATGGGCGCATCGAACAGATTCGCTCCAACCCCCATCTCAGCCCGGCCGAATTGCTGGCCGATAACCCGCTCAGCCGCATCCCCGCTTTGGTGACCGATAGCGGCGACACGCTGTATGACAGCCCGGTCATCGTCGAATATCTCGATACGCTGGGCGATGCGGCACCGATGGTGCCCCCGGCCGGGCCGGCGCGCATTGCCGCGCTGAAGCTCCAGGCGCTGGGTGATGGCATTATGGATGCCGCCATTGCGCGCCGCATGCAGCTTGCCTTGCCGCAGGATGAGGGCCGCGTGGCCTTCACCTCCCGCCAGGCCGGCGTTGTTGAGCGCGCGCTGGCGGTGCTGGAGAATACTGATCTCTCCGGGGAGATGGATGTGGGCCGCATCACCATTGCCTGCGCGCTGGGCTATCTCGATTTCCGCTTCCCCCATGAGCCCTGGAAGGCGGCGCATCCCAAGCTCGCCGCCTGGTACGCCACGGCGCTGAGCAATCCGGGCCTGGCCGGGACCATGCCGGTTGGCTGAAACGGCTGAAAGCCTGATCACCCGCCTCGGGCTGCAGCCGCATCCCGAGGGCGGGTTTTTCCGTGAGACATGGCGCGACCGGCCAGCAGAGGGCGGCCGCGGTGTGGGCACGGCCATTCTTTTTCTGCTGCGCGCGGGGGAGGCCTCGCACTGGCATCGGGTGGATGCGGTGGAGTGCTGGCATTGGCATGCCGGGCTGCCCTTGCGGCTGCGGCTGGCGGCGCCGGGCGGTGCGGCCTCCGAGGTGATATTGGGGGTGAATTTCGCCGCCGGGCAGTCGCCTTTCGCCCTGGTGCCCAAGGGCTGGTGGCAGGCGGCAGTGCCCATGGGCGGCCTGGGCGCCGATTACTCCCTGGTGGGCTGCACCGTCTCGCCCGCCTTTGAATTTGCCGGCTTCGAGATGGCGCCACCGGGTTGGGAACCCCAGGCGGGAGGGCAGGCATGAGCGACAGCAACGCCTGGAATGCCCGCTATGGCGAAACCCCCGGCATGTTCGGCGAGGCGGCGAATGAGTTCCTTATGGAACAGGCGCATCGGCTGCGCCCTGGCATGGCGGCGCTGGCGCTGGGCGATGGCGAGGGGCGCAATGGCGTTTGGCTTGCCGGCCAGGGGCTGGATGTCACCGCGCTGGACTGGTCGGCCACCGGCATGGCGCGCGCCGCTGCCCTGGCCGCCGCGCGCGGTGTGGCGCTGCGCGCCGTGGTGGCGGATGCAACCATCTGGGACTGGCCGCTCGGGCAATTTGACCTGGTGGCGTGGATTTTTGTGCATTTGCCACCGGCGGACCGTGCGGCTGTCTCGGCTGGGTTGCGGCATGCGCTGAAGCCGGGCGGGTTGCTGGTGCTGGAATGCTTCTCCCCGGCGCAGGAGGGCAGGCGTTCGGGCGGGCCGCGCATGGCGGAACTGCTCTTCACCCGGGCGATTGTGGAGCAGGAATTCGCCGGTTTCGAGGTGCTGGTGCTGCTGGAAGGCGCGGTCAGGCTCGATGAGGGCCCCAAGCATCAGGGCCTGGCTGAGGTTGTGCGCGCGGTGCTGCGCAAGCCGGCTATCTGAGGGCGAGGAGAGGCCCGCGCGGCCTGTGGCAGGCGCCGGGCACCCTGCGGGCCTGGGACATCAGCACCTCCCCGGTCTGTCCCGGCAGGACCAGAAAGGGCAGCCCCGCCCGGGCCAGCGCATCGGCCAGCCAAGTGTTGCAATTATAGGCGAGGGTATAGAGATAGGCGGCTGGGTGGAAGCTGCGGCCCGCACGGGCGCCATCGGCGACCTCCTGCTCATCGGCGGCCATGGCCTCGCGCAGGAAGGCCAGCAGCGGTGCCCGGCCGGCCTCGGGCAGATGCAGCCGCACCGCCTCATCTGGCACGGCGGTGATGCTGGTGATCTCAACCACCGCCGGGCCCGGCAGGGGGGAGGCCAGGATGGCCAGAATGCTGGGCTCATCCACCCCCACCACACCCTGCTTGCCAAAGCCGAAAGCGATGGTGGTGGCCGCGGGGTGGCGCTGGGCGATGGCGGGCAGGCCCTGCTCCACCAGGGTGCGGGGCAGCATCAATTCGGTGTGGATGCCACGCTGGATGAGGGCGATGGGCTCTCCCTCCTCGCCGCAGATGGGCGGAATAGGTGCCGCGCAGCCGCCGACCAGCAGCGCCAGCAGTATGAGAGTATGGCGAAGAGGGCTCATTGGTTCAATCATCATGCTGGGGCGCCATCCGCCCAGCAATTGGCGAATCATCCCGGAAAGTCAACGCGGTGCGGTGAGGCCATCACGCAAAGACGACACCCTCGCCGTGATGCGCCCACATGCCGGCCCGGGCCTCGGCCAGCAACGCCTCGGGGCTTGCCCAGGGCGATGGCCCATGCAGCGCGGCCTCGGCGCTATAGAGGAAGCCGGCCGAGAGCGCGATGTCGGACAGCCCGGCATCGCAATCCGCCATCCAGGATTGATAGCCGGTCGGGTCCGGATTGCGGCCCAGGCAGACGGCGTAGAGTTGCGCCACCAATAGGCCTTCCACATCGGGCAGCCACAGGCCTTGGGCGAACAAGGCGGTGGTATCGGCCCGGCTGGCCAGCCCGACCAGGGCATCAGCGTCGAGCAAGGCGGGTGGCGTCTCGCCGCGCAGTTGGAAGCGGGCGCCAAGACCGGGGCCGGCCTGGAATTCGGCACTGTCCAGGAAACCCTGGGCGATGCTGCCCAGGCTTGCACCGCCCTGCATGGTGTTCCACCAGAAGGCTAGGCCGCCGGGATCAGGCGCACGGCCCAGCGCGGCGGCATAAAGCCCGACCAATGAGGCCAGCCCGTCCGGCGCCTGGAGATAGGTGGTGCCATCGAGGCTGCGCAGCGCCTCGATATCGGAAAACCTGTCCCGCCCCTCGGCGCTTTCCACCGCACCGGCGGGGTTGAAAGCCATGGCGGCGCGGGTGACGCCCAGGGCCAGGGTATCAAAGCCCGCGCCACCCTCCACCACATCATCGCCCAGGCCGGGGGTGAGCAGGTCATTGCCCGCAGCGCCGCGCAGCATGTCGGTGCCGGCGCCGCCGAACAAGGCGTCGCGATGGGCGGTGCCGGTCATCACATCATCGCCGGGGGTGCCCTCGCCGCGCACCGCGCCCAGGGAGGCATCCCACGACCAGCGCAGCGTCTCGGCTTCCTGGGTGCCATAGAGGCTTTGGATCGCCGCGCGATCCCAGGCGAGGGGAGCATTGACCGGCTGGGTCTGGCCCAGCGTCGCCACCATGACGGTGTTCTGGGCAGCACCGGGGATGGTGGCATCGGGATGGGCGAGGCCCAGCCCATGGCCGATCTCGTGCAGCAGGGTCTGGTAGCCGATGCGGGTGGCGCTGGGGGCCAGGGAGTCGGTGCGGAAGAGGGCGATGTTCAGCGCCACATCGCCATCGGGCGGCAGCTCCGCCTGGCCGAGGATGGCGACTGAATTCATCGCCTCCAGCCGGAAGCGCAGGTCGATGCCGGCGCCGCCGGGCGTATCGGGAAGTTCAACGAAGGACAGGCCCGAGATTCTGTCCCAGGCGGCGAGCGCGCTGCGGGCGGAGGCCTGCTGCTGCGCCGAGAAGGGCGCGAAGCCGGCCGGGCCATCGGCGGCGAAGCTGTAGGTCACGACAGCGGGCTTGCCCGCCAGATCGTTCCAGCTGGTGAAATGGGAGAGGAGGGTGGTGAATGTATCGGCGGGCATGAACCAAGGATTAATTACAACCCAAGGTTGAGTCAATATATTTTTTAGATCGCGTTAAGGTTTCATGCCGATTTACTCGGGTTGGAAATTCGCCAGCCGCAACAAGGCCTCCGAGCGGGCAAAATCCGCCTGAATAAAGCGGGTGAATTCCGCCGCCGGCTCAGCCGCTGGCTCCACGCCCATATTATTCACCCGCGGCGCGATATCGGCATCGAACATACCGGTGCTGAGCACCTGGCCGATGCGGGCGGCGACCTCGGCGGGCAGGCCCCGCGGGCCCCAAAGCCCCCACCAGGATTGGATATCAAGGCTGGGGAAACCCTGTTCGGCGGCGGTGGCAAGCTCGGGTGCCGCGGCATTGCGGGCGGCGGCGGTGATGGCCATGCCCCGCAGCGTGCCCGCCCGCAGCGGGGGCAGCGTGGCCAGAATCGGGTCGATCATCATGGCGGTGTTGTTGGCGATCACATCGGTCAGCGCCGGTGCGGTGCCGCGATAGGGGATGATGGGGATATCCGCGCCGATCAGGCGGATCAACTCGATGGTGGCGATATGGCCGGCGGAGCCCAGGCTGGAGGTGGCGATGTTCCAGGCGCGCGGATTGGCCCGCACGGCGGCGACAAGCTCGGCCAGATTGGCTGGGCCGCGCGTGGGGTTCATCACCAGGAGCAACGGCCCGCGCCCCACCCGCATGATGGGCGTGAGGTCCACCAGCGGATCATAGCCCGGGTTGCGCATCACCAGCCGCGCCATGGCCTGGATTGAGGCTGAGAAGCACAGCGTATAGCCATCCGGCGCTGCATTCGCCACCGCCTGGCCGCCCACCGCGCCATTGGCGCCGGCGCGGTTCTCGACGATGAAGCTCTGGCCCAGTTTCTCGGACAATTTGCCGGCGGTGACGCGGGCCATGCCATCGGTCGAGCCGCCTGGTGTGAAGGGCACGATCACCCGCACCGGGCCGCGCGACGGCCAGGGCGGCGTTTGCGCCGCGGCGGGGGCGGCGAGGGCGGCAGCCTGCAGGATTGTGCGCCTGAGCATGACAATGGGTCCCGGATACTGCCGGGATAGAAGGACAATTCATGGCCATTGCGCAAGTTTTTTCGGCAGAGCGAAAATTGGCGCCAAGGCCCAGCGCATTATCCACATACAGATAAACATGGGGCGATCGACGGGGCTCGAACCCGCGACATCCAAGACCACAACCTGGCGCTCTACCAGCTGAGCTACGACCGCCGCACGCAGAATGCTTTACGGGCAGGCGGGCGCGCTGGTCAACCGCCCCGCAGAAAATGCCTGGGCGATCGCCGCCAGGCGCGCCCCTGCGGGGCGGCGGTGTTTACCGGCCGGCGCGCGCCTGCAGCCAGGCCTCGATCCGCAGCAATGCCTCGGCCAGCAGCGCCTCATTCTTGCAGAAGGCAAAGCGCACATAATGCGCCGGTGCGCCGGATGCGGCATAAAATGCGGTATTGGGAATGGCGGTCACCCGCGCCTCTTCGGTTATCACCCGGCAAAAGGCCACATCATCCTCCATCCAGCCCAGCGGGCGGATATCAGTGGTGATGAAGTAGCTGCCACGGCTCTCCAGCACGCCAAAGCCCAAGCGGGCCAGGCCCGCCCCCAGCAGGTCCCGCTTGGCTTGCAGGCTGGCCGAGAGGTTGGCGAAATAGGCGTCATCCTTCAGCAGCCCAACCGCCACGCCGCGCTGCAAATTGGGCGCTGTGGTGAAGGTGAGGTTCTGGTGCGCCTTGGCCACATTGGGCTGCAAGGAACGATCACAGGTGACATAGCCCACCTTCCAGCCGGTCAGGTTGAAGGTTTTACCGGCCGAGCCGATTCGCATGCAGCGTTCCCGCATGCCGGGCAGCGTCATCAGCGGGATGTGCTTCCAGCCATCAAAGGTCAGATGCTCATAAACCTCATCACAAATCGCATAGGTGTCATGGCGCTGGACGAGTTCGGCGATGAAGGCGAGGTCGTCGGGGGTGAAGACCTTGCCCGTGGGGTTCATCGGCGTGTTGAACAGGATGGCCTTGGTGCGCGCGGTGAAGGCGGCGGCCAGTTCGGCGCGCGGCAAATCCCAGCCCGGCGGGCTGAGGCGCACCAGCTTGGGAATGCCGCCCAGCAATTTCACCGTGGGCACATAGGTGTCGTAAAGCGGTTCGAGCAGCACGACCTCATCGCCGGGATTGATCACCGCCATGAGGCAGGCGGTGATCGCCTCGGTCGCGCCGGAGGTCACCACCACCTCGGCATTGGGGTCGATATCAATGCCGTAGAAGCGCTTATTATGGGCGGCGACGGCGCTGCGTAGCTCGGGCACGCCGGTCAAGGGCGGGTATTGGTTGCGGCCATCCTTAAGGGCTGCGGCTGCGGCCTCGATCACATCTTCGGGACCATCATAATCGGGAAAGCCCTGGCCGAGATTGATCGCGCCATGCTGATTGGCCAGTGCCGACATCACGGTGAAAATGGTGGTGCCGGTGGCGCTCAGCAATTCATTCTGCGGGCGGCCAGGGCGGCTGGTGTTCTGGGCAGGCAGCACGGCTTGGGACATGGCGGCGGATCCGTCGATGAGATAGGGGTTGGAGTGGTTGTATGGTTGCCTGCCCCGCCCGTGCAAGGCCATGGAAATGCCCTGCCATTGGGCGGATTGCCCGCCCGGCGGGCGAAAACCTACATCATTGTGCCATTGTATGGCTCTGGAAGGATTGTGGCGAGCCGCCAAGCCGTGGCATGAGGCCCCTCTGGGTTGGCATGTGTCGCCCAGGGCCAATGCCGGGAACGCCCAATGGGCGCACAAAGCAGATTGGATGCGATGAAAAAGATCGAGGCGATCATCAAGCCCTTCAAGCTCGACGAGGTGAAGGACGCCCTGCATGAGATCGGCCTGCAGGGCCTTACCGTGCTCGAGGCCAAGGGCTTCGGGCGCCAGAAAGGCCACACCGAACTCTACCGCGGCGCTGAATACGTGGTCGACTTCCTGCCCAAGGTGAAGATCGAGGTGGTGTGCGACGATGCGCTGCTCGACCGCGCCATTGAGGCCATCATGGCCGCCGCCCGCACCGGGCGGATCGGCGATGGCAAGATTTTCGTCAGTGACATCCAAGATGTCATTCGCATCCGCACCGGCGAACGCGGCGAGGACGCCGTCTAGCCGGCACAAGGTTTCGCCGTGCAGCGCCTGGGCAGAGCGTCCCGGGGCGGCAGCGCGGTGGCGGTGGAGCCATCTCCGCCGGAATTTCCAACCGGGACGCTGATTGAAGGAACCCATTCATGGCGAAGAAGCCTAACGACGCTATCGCGAAAGTGTTTGAGATGGTGAAGGAGAACAGCGTTGAATACGTTGATTTCCGTTTCACCGATCCTCGTGGCAAGTGGCATCACACCGCCCAGCATATCTCCACCCTCGAGCCCGACACCTTCGCCGAAGGTATCATGTTCGACGGCTCCTCGATCGCCGGCTGGAAGGCGATCAACGAGTCCGACATGATCCTGATGCCCGATGCGACGACCGCGGTGATGGATCCCTTCTCGGCCAAGCCGCAGATGATCCTGTTCTGCGACATCTTCGAGCCCTCGACCGGCCAGCGCTACAACCGTGACCCGCGCGGCACGGCCAAGAAGGCCGAGGAATATCTGAAGTCCACCGGGATTGGCGACACCGCCTTCTTCGGCCCCGAAGCTGAGTTCTTCATCTTCGACAGCGTGAAGTTCGGCACCGGCGGCACCTATGGCATCTATGAGCTCGACAGCATCGAGGGCCCCAAGGCCAGCCTGAAGGACTACCCGGAAGGCAATATGGGCCACCGCCCCGTGGTCAAGGGCGGCTATTTCCCCGTCGCCCCCGTCGATAGCGAGCAGGATCTGCGCGCCGAGATGCTGAGCACCATGGGCGAGATGGGCCTGGCGATCGAAAAGCACCACCATGAGGTGGCACAGAGCCAGCATGAACTCGGCACCAAGTTCGGCCCGATGGTCATGCAGGCCGACCACATGCAGATTTACAAGTACTGCGTGCACAATGTGGCCCATAGCTACGGCAAGACCGCCACCTTCATGCCCAAGCCCGTCTATGGCGATAATGGTTCGGGCATGCATGTCCACCAGTCGATCTGGAAGGCCGGCAAGCCGATGTTCGCCGGCAATGCCTATGCCGATCTGTCGGAAATGGCGCTGTACTATATCGGTGGCATCATCAAGCACGCGAAGTCGCTGAACGCATTCACCAATGCGTCCACCAACAGCTACAAGCGGCTGATCCCGGGCTTCGAGGCGCCTGTGCTGCTGGCCTATTCGGCCCGCAACCGCTCCGCCTCCTGCCGTATCCCCTACGCGACGAGCCCGAAAGCCAAGCGCGTGGAGGTTCGCTTCCCCGACCCGACGGCGAACCCTTACCTCGCCTTCGCCGCCATGCTGATGGCCGGCCTCGACGGCATCAAGAACAAGATCCACCCGGGCGATGCCATGGACAAGGATCTCTACGACCTGCCGCCCGAGGAGCTGAAGGGCATTCCGACGGTGTGCGGTTCGCTGCGCGAAGCGCTGGGCGCGCTGGCCGCCGATCATGACTACCTGCTGGCCGGTGACGTGTTCAGCAAGGACCAGATCGAGAGCTATATCGAACTGAAGTGGACGGAAGTGTACAAGTTCGAACACACCCCGCACCCGGTTGAGTTCGAGATGTACTACTCGGTCTAAGCCTGTGTATGTCGAGCATCTTCATCCGCTCAAACGATGCCGTTTGAACGGATAATGCTCTAAGATCGTTGATTGTGGCGGCAGGGAACAATGTGCTCCCAGCCGCCGGTAGGATAAGGCTTTCGCCTGGGCCTTTAGCGCATTGTCAGGTGAACCACAGCAGACCGGTAAACTCCAAGGGCTTAGGCAAAGCATCCTGGCTGGCCATTCCGGCCCAGGTGACGCTGGTTTCAATATCACCATTGCCATCGAGATCGGCATGCAGGGTCAGTCCCCTGAAGCCATCCGCTCCCGCATTGGGTACCCAAGTCAGGCGACTGACGCCCGGCAGGTAGCCGAAAAGGCTCAGCTGCTCGCCCTGCTGCCAGTCGGCGATTGTGCTCCAGCTGCGTTTAAGGGGCCGGCCATCCAGAAAGAACGTGTCCCTATCCGCCCCGCCGGTCAGGAAATTGGAACCCGTGCCACCATCCAGCACATCGGCCCCACCGCCGCCCTGCGCTGCATCATCGCCACCCGCCAAATTGATAAAATCCGCGCCATCCGTTCCAGCCAGGGCTTCAGCCGCATCCGAGCCGATGAACTGATAGCGCAGGCCGACCACCGGCCCGCGATAGACTTCCGCCATGATGTTTGAGGCGCTCCCTCCCCTCGTCATCGCCATGACGCCCCCGCTCCAGGGCGCGAAGTCATTCGCCAGCACACGAAGCTCATTGCCTATGACGGCCAGGAATTCGGGTAGCCCGTCGCCATTCATATCTGCCGCGGTGATGCTGAGGTAATCTAAGGCTGGCGCGGGGCTGAAACGTCCAAAACCGTCATTGATCTCCACTGTGGCAGCACCGGTTGACGGATAGGTCCGGAATACGATCAGGTCCTTGTCGCCATCGGCATCGATATCGATGTCCTGGATGAATTTCGGCCAACTGCCAGAGGAGTTGGCGATGGGCGTCATGGATTGTGGAAGCCTTTGCGCAGTCTCATCGACAAAGCGACTATTGCCGTTATTGACCAAAAACTGCAGATAGCTGGCATTGTAGAAATCCTCGCCTTCGGTGCCGCCATTGGTCACCGCCAGAATCAGATCCTGCAGATTGTCACCATTCAGATCGAAAGGCGTTGCCTGCAGGATGACGGCCTTGGGGATGCCTGACCCAGGCAGGTCCCAAGGGGCTGCATTGGCAAATGAGCCAGCGCCGTTATTGGCGAAGATCTGGCTTGGCAGTGGCGAGACGTTCCAGCTCCCCACCATCAGGTCCAGATCGCTATCGCCATCGGCATCGAACAATGCTCCCCAGGTCGATCCCGCGCGCATGGTGATGCTCTGGTAATAGGCGGGCGCCAGATCGGGCCGATCATCCATCGTGCCCGCTCCGTCATTAACCAGAATTTGGACGGCATGACCGGAGGCATCATTGAGGTTGAACAGCACCGCATCCAGGTCACCGTCGCGATCAATGTCGCCAACAGCACCGCCATGGGTGAAGCGCTGGCCATCGGCGAGGTTCGTATCCGCGAGGTGGAGGCCCTTTGGCCCACTGAGGATGAGCTGGCTGAAACCGCCAGGGAAAGGCGGTTTATCGTAGCCATGATCCAGCAGAAGGACATCTGGGCGGCCATCATTGTTGAAATCGGCGGTCAGCGCGCGCTGTGGGTTGACCGCCATCGGCGCCGAACCGTTAAAGACGGCGGCGCCATCTGCCAGGCCACCTTTTCCGTCGCCAATATACAGTTTCAGCGGCACCGGGGCGTCACCCCAGCCGATGGTCACCGGGAAAAGAGCGTCTATATGCCCGTCAGAATTAAAGTCTTTTGCAATTATTTGATTGGGATTTGCCTCAATGGCAAGGCGGGAGATCACACGATCGAACATGGCAGGATCCGAAATTCCTAGGCTCGTCCATAACTTGGTCTCGGTGGAGGGAATAGGGCAACCGCAGAAGCAGATTGCGCCCTTGTCTGTTTGGCGCCCCACCCGTCAGGCCAAGCGGCTAACCCAGCTTACGTGGCGGCGGTGACATCGCTTGGTCAGGCAGGCCGCGCGCCATTCATCTGCCACAGCGTCCAGTTCAGCAGCCCAGCGAAACTCACCCAGGCCAGATAGGGCACCATCAGCCACATCGCCGTGGCGCTGACCGGCGCGAAGACGATAATGCAGCCAAGGATCGACAGCCACAGCGCCACGAGCCCGTAAAATCCGATATCCGGCCGCCGCAGGCCAAAAAACAGCCCAGACCAGGCGGCATTGAGCAGCAATTGCACCGCATAGACCACCAGCGCCAAACCCACGCCCTCAGCCTGCCAGACGTAAAATCCCGCGGTGGCGATCATGATGTAGAGCACCGCCCAGGCCGGCCCGAACAGCCAATTGGGCGGCCGCCAGCGGGGTTTGCGTAGCCTTGCATACCACTCCCCGGGTTTGAATACCGCGCCCGAGAGCGACACCAAAAAGCAGATGCCAATGAAAGCCCACCAGCTTGTAGAGCCCATCCTTGTGCAATCCCTTGTCCGAAGAGGGTATCATAGCACACCACCCTTCATTTGGCCTGCCTGTCATGCGACAAACCAGTGACGTCCAGGACAATGGAGAAAAACAGTGCAACGTCGCAGCCTCATTGCCACGGGCCTTTCGGCCCCCATGATCATCACGCGCCCGCTGCGCGCCCAGGCGATGCCGCGCAACATCACCATCATCTGCCCCTTTGCCCCGGGCGGGCCGACGGATCTGATCTCCAGGCTCATGGCCGAAAGCATGGGCCCCTTCCTCGACGCCCAGATGGTGGTGGAGAATGTGACCGGCGCGGGCGGCACCATCGGCGCGGCGCGGGTGGCCAATGCCCGGCCCGATGGCGCGGTGCTGCTGATGCATCATATCGGCCATGCCGGGGCGGCCAGCCTCTATCGCCGCCTGCCCTATAATGTGGAGGAAAGCTTCGCCACCATTGGCCTCGTGACCGAGGTGCCGCAAATGATCGTGGCGCGGCCGGATTTCCCGGCCAATACGGTGGCTGAGTTGCTCGCCGCACTGCGCGCCGGGGGGGAGCGGATTTCCATCGGCAATTCCGGCCTGGGCTCGAGCGACCATCTGGCGGGGATGCTGCTGCAGCGCGCGGCCGCCACCACGCTGAACACCATTGGCTTCCGCGGCTCGGCGCCGATCTCCACCGAGTTGATGGCCAGCCGCCTCGATGTCTATGCCGGCCAGGGCACCATTCTGGCGCCGCTGGCGCGTGATGGCCGGATCAAGGCCTTTGCCGTTACCAGCGAGACCCGCCTGCCCGGCCCCGTGCTTGATGCGGTGCCGACGGTGATCGAGGCCGGGCATCGGGACCTGTTGATGAGCGTCTGGCATGGCATGTATGCGCCGCGCGCCACGCCGGGCGAATTGGTGGAGCGGCTATCCGTGGCCCTGCGCCAGGCCATCCAGCAGCCGCGCGTCGTGGCCCGCTTCGCCGAATTGGTGACCGAACCGGTGCCGCAGGCCCGCGCCACGCCGGCCTATCACAAGCAGTTCCTGGCCTCCGAGGTGGCGCGGTGGCGGCCGATGATTCAGTCGGCAGGGGCTTTTGCCGATTGAGCGGCGGGCCTAGCCCTTGAAGCCGGTGGCCACCACATAAAGCTCCGAGGAATCCTTACGGCTGGCCGCCGGCTTTGCGTGTTTCACCGTGGTAAAACGCTGCCGCAGGCGCAGCAGCATCGCCGCCTCGCTGCCGCCCTGAAACACCTTGGCCACGAAGCCGCCGCCGGGCTTGAGCACCCGCTCGGCGAAATCGAGCGCGATCTCGGCCAGGCCCATGATGCGCAGATGGTCCGTCGGGCCATGGCCGGTGGTATTGGGCGCCATATCGCTCAGTACCAGATCGGCCGGGCCATCGAGGGCGGCCAGCACCGCCTGTTCCACCGCCTCATCCTGAAAATCGCCCTGCAGGATGATGGTGCCGGGAATGGCGTCGATCTCCAGCAGATCGAGCCCCACAATCCGGCCGCGCTCGCCTAGAACCTTGGCGGCAACCTGCATCCACCCGCCCGGTGCGGCGCCCAGATCGACGAGGCGCATGCCTGGCTTGAGCAGCGCGAATTTCTCATCCAACTGCAGCAGCTTGAAGGCGGCGCGCGAGCGATAGCCGGCCTTTTGCGCTGCCTGCACCCAGGGGTCATTGAGCTGGCGCTGCAACCAGGCCCGGCTGCCGGTGCTGCGGCCGGCCACTTTTCGGACCTGGGTGGTCAGGCCGCGTTGGCCGCCTTTGGTTGTGTCGGGGGTTTTCGCCATGCGTTGGGATAGCAGGCCCGAGCCGGCGAGGGTAGCTCAGGCGCCCTGGCGTGCCGCGCGGTCGGCCTGGATGAGGCGCATCAGCATGCCCTCGCGCAAGCCACGATCGGCCACCGTCAGGCGATCCACCGGCCAGACCTGGCGGATGGCGGCATAGACGGCGCAGCCGGGCAGCACGAAATCCGCCCGCTCGGGCCCGATGCAGGGGTGGCTGGCGAGGCCGGCGCGGCCCATGGCGAAGAGCTTTTCCAGCGCCTCATCCGCCTCATGCGCATCAAGGCAGACGCCATCCACCCATTGCCGGCGGTAGCGCGGCAGGTCGAGCACGGTGCCGGCCAGGGTGGTGACGGTGCCCGAGGTGCCGATTAGCCGCACGCCGCCCTGGCGAATTTCCTGGCCAATGCAATGCACCGCATCAAAGGCGCGCAGCCGGGCCGCCACCTCATCGCGCACGGCGGCAAAGCCCTCGCGGGTGAAGCAGCTCTCGCCCGCACGCTCGGCCAGGGTGACCACGCCCACCGGGATGGAGATGGTGCCCGACAAAATGGGCTCGGCCGTGCTGCCCGGGGGCGCGAGGCGCACCCAGGTGATTTCCGTGCTGCCGCCGCCGATATCGAAGAGGATGGCGCGGCGGTCGCCCTGGTTGAGCAGCGGCGCGCAACTGGCGAGTGCCAATTGTGCCTCCTCCCGCCCGCCGATCACCCGGGGGGCGATGCCCGTTTCGTGCGTCACCCGGGCCAGGAATTCGCGGCCATTGCTGGCCTGGCGGCAGGCCTCGGTGGCCACCGCGGCGAAGCTGCGAACCGGGCGGCGGGCCAGTTTATCGGCACAGGCGGCGAGCGCGGCGATGGCGCGCTCCATAGCCGCCTCGCCCAGCCGGCCGGTAGCGGCCAGGCCTTCGCCCAGGCGGACGATACGGCTGAAACTATCCACCACGCGAAAGCCGCCCGGGGTGGGGGCGCCGATCAGCAGGCGGCAATTATTCGTGCCCAAATCGAGGGCGGCATAATACTGCACCTCACGCCGGGGGGCGCGCTGGACGGCGGGCATGGCAGGGACGCTGTCGGCGAGCGTGGCCTCCAGGGGGAGAGCGCCATCGGCCATGAAAGGGCAACACCTCCTGCAAACCTTGGGCCACGCGGGATAGCGCTGCCACAGCTTCGTCATGTTCGGGCAGCATGCCCTGGCGGGCAAGGAAAAACTTGCGGCGGGGGGACGGTTGCGGCCTGAACGGTGGGGGGTTATACCCGCGCTCAGCCGTTGGGGAATAGTTTAACGGTAGAACTTCCGACTCTGACTCGGACAGTCTTGGTTCGAATCCAGGTTCCCCAGCCA
>CAMDJV010000049.1 GCA_945901085.1 Rhodovarius crocodyli
GCATTGAAGCTGCCGGTCAGGTTCACCTTGATGATCGCCTCATAATGCGCGAGCGAACCCGGGCTGCCGTCCTTTTCCAAAATGCGCAGCGCCCCGCCGCGCCCGGCGCAATGCACCAGCACGCGCACCGGCCCCATGCTCTCGGCCAAATCCACCGCCGCCTTCATGCTGACCTCATCGGTCACATCGGCCACGGCAAAGGCGCCGCCCAATTCGGCCGCCATCTCAGCCCCCGGGCTGCTGGCCAGATCCACGATCACCACCCGCGCCCCCGCCGCCGCCAGCTTGCGGGCCGAGGCGAGGCCCAGCCCCGAGGCTCCGCCGGTGACGATCGCCACCGCATTTCGCACGTCCATGTGTCTCTCCCTTATGTCAGGCAAAGCTAGGACGGCTTGACCGGCACGACCACCCTGGCAGGCTGGCGTGAAGAAAAGGAAACGCCATGCCATTGCTGGGCCAATGGGCCGCGCGCCAGCCCGAAAAGGCGGCCGCCATCTTCGCCGATAGCGGCGAGATAATCAGCTTCGCCAGCCTCGATGCCGCCGCCCACCAGGCCGCGCTATGGTTCGTGGCCGAGGGCTATGCCCCCGGCGAGGGCATCGCCCTGCTGCTGGAGAATGAGCCCGATTTCCTCGCCCTCTCCTATGGCGCCAAGCGCGCCGGGCTGATGGTGACGCCGTTATCGATCCATCTCCGCCCGCATGAGGTGGCCTATGTGCTGGAAGACAGTGGCGCGCGGCTGCTGATCTACGCCCCCCGGCTGGAAGCGCTCGCCGCACAGCTCCCCGCCACCATGCCGCGCATGACCACCGAGGCCGCGCGCCGCGCCATGGCCAGCGCGGCCGGCACCCTGCCGGAGAGGCCCATCGGCCGCGAATTCCTCTATTCCTCCGGCACCACCGGCCTGCCCAAGGGCATCCGCCGCCCGCTCATCGCGCATGAAAACCGCTTCAACCCGGAATTCGACATGAGCTGGAAGGGTTTTTATGGCTTTGACGACAATACGGTCTACCTCTCGCCCGCGCCGCTCTACCACGCCGCCCCCAATCGCTATGTCCAGCGCACCATCGAGCATGGCGGCACCGCGGTCATCACCCGCAAATTCCTGGCCGAGCAATGCCTGGGCCTGATCGAGGCGCATCGCGTCACCCATAGCCAATGGGTGCCCACCATGTTCGTGCGCCTGCTGGCGCTGCCAGAGGCGGCACGCGCCGCGCATGACCTCTCCAGCCACCGCTGCGCCATCCATGCCGCCGCCCCCTGCCCCATCCCGGTGAAACGGGCGATGATCGATTGGTGGGGCCCGATCCTGCGTGAGTATTATGCCGGCAGCGAAGGCATCGGCACATGCTTCATCGACAGCGCCGCCTGGCTGCAAAAACCCGGCAGCGTCGGCCGGCCGGCCTATGGCCGGGTGCATATTCTCGATGATGCCGGTGCCCCCCTGCCGCCGGGCGAGGTTGGCCGCATCTGGTTCGAGGGTGGTGCGCGCTTCGCCTACCACAATGCGCCCGAGAAGACCGCCGAGGCCTATAACCAACAAGGCTGGGCCACGCTGCATGATCTGGGCCATCTCGATGATGATGGTTTTCTTTTCCTCTCCGACCGAAGGGCCGACCTCATCCTCTCCGGCGGGGTGAATATCTATCCCGCCGAAATCGAAACCGCTTTGGCCGAGCACCCGATGGTGGCCGATGTGGGGGTGATCGGCGTGGCCGATGCCGATTTCGGCGAGCGCCCCTGGGCCGTGGTGGTGCCCCGCCCGGGCCATTACCCGGATGCCCAGGCGCTGCTGGCCCATGCCAAGGCCAGGCTGGCTGGCCCCAAGCAGCCACGCGGGGTGGAATTCGTCGATGAATTGCCGCGCAGCGAGGCCGGCAAGCTGCTGCGCCGCATGCTAAAGGAACGCTATCGCGGCCTCACGCCTCCTGGTTGATATGATGCTATGCACCCCATAAATGTTTTCCGCCGATCAGCAGGGCCCGGGTGGACAGCCCCCCTGCCTTGGGCTATCCGATCTCTCGCGCCCAGATAGCTCAGTTGGTAGAGCATGCGACTGAAAATCGCAGTGTCGCTGGTTCGATTCCGGCTCTGGGCACCATGCATTTGACTAAGCCTTTCGTATCAATGGTTTGTGTCTCGATTTCGTCCCACTCCGGCGTTGCACCGCTGGGTGGGACTTTTTCGTTCTGCGGCACGGCTGGCCTAAGCCTCGCCATACCGCTCTCTGCCAGGCGTTCCTGGCTTGCCGCCCGGGTGTAGCGGTCCACCTCCTTCAATGTGCGGTGCCCGGTCACCGCCATTATTTCGTGCGCCGTGGCGCCGCCCTCGGCCAGCCGCGTTGCCGCCGTCTTCCGCAGCCCATGGGCAGAGCATTGCGGTAGGCCCGCCTGCCGGCACCAATGGCGAAAGCGATTGCCGAAGGCGTCAGGCGAGAATGGCTTGCCGTGGTCATTCAGCAGGAATGTCAGCCCTGCCGGTCCAGGCGTTGCGGCGATGATGGCCTGCAACTCGGCATCAAACGGCAACACCAGCCTAACCGGCTTGCGCTTGGCGTTTTTCTTCTGAGTGAACACCAGCTTGTCGCCATCGCGCACATGCTGCCGCCCCAACACAATGATGTCGCTGCGCCGCTGGCCAGTGTGCAGCAGCAGCGCCAGCGCCAGGCGGGCCTTGCTGCCGATGGGGTGCCGCTCCTCGAACTGTTCCACCTCTTCTTGCGTCCAGGTGTGGAAGCCGTCGCCATCGGCCTTCAGATAGGCGACGTTCATGGCGGGGTTGCCGGTCACCAGCCCAGCGGCGATGCCGTGCTTGAAGACAGCCCGCAGCCCCTTCACCAAGCTATTGGCAGCCTCCGGCGTCTCGGCCCGGTCATCGCGCAATTTCAGGATGTGGCGAGGCTCCAGGCCATGCTGCGGGGTAATGGCAGACGAAGTTCTTGATACCGACACCGCCCGCTCGGTGCGACCCGGGAAGTTGCTTTGCCCGCGCCCCCCCATGTGCAGAACCTGTCTGCCGCGCCATCGCTCCCTGTCGCTGGGTTGCTTGGTGTCTTTGTCGCCTTGTCAGCCCCGGGCCTGTCCCGCATCTGCCCAGCCACACATAGCGCGGCTTGAGCCAGCCCAGTCAGGGTGATGGCGAGAGGCAAATTGATCCCGACAGGCATTGTTCTGGCCCTCCGAATCAAGGGCGGCGACAGCTGTGGATCGAGCATTTCTTTCAAAACATCTCGCCAAATCAGAGTCTCCCGGTACGTCCCAAGCCATATTATGGGCCTGAGCCACTTGACTGTTCGTCGCCCGCCTTCGGGCAGCATCCCCCTCCTTTGCTTATGGTTCTGTGTGCCTATGATGGCGAATGGCCTTTGCATCCTCCGTCTGCCCGCATGATTGCCCCAGCACCTGCGCCCTGGAGGTGGAGTTGCTCTCCCCCAGCCAGATCGGCCGGGTGCGTGGCGCCGCCGATAACAGCTACACCGCCGGCGTCATCTGCGCCAAAGTCGCGCGCTACGCCGAGCGGGTGCATCACCCTGAACGCCTGACCCAGCCGCTGCTGCGCAACGGGCCGCGCGGTTCGGGCCAATTCCGCGCCATCACCTGGGATGAGGCGCTGGACCGCCTGGCCGGCGCCTTCACCGATGCCACCGCCAAACATGGCAGCGAATCGGTCTGGCCCTATTACTTCGCCGGCACCATGGGTCTGCTGCAGCGCGATGGCATCCACCGGCTGCGCCACGCCATGCGCTATTCCAGGCAGCAGAACACCATCTGCACCTCGATCATGGAAGCGGCCACCATGGCCGCGCTGGGCAGCATTCGCGGCCCCGATGCGCGCGAAATGGCCGAGGCTGACCTGATCGTGATGTGGGGCGGCAACCCCGTCGCCACCCAGGTCAATGTCATGACCCATATCAGCCGGGCGCGGAAAGAGCGCGGCGCCAAGCTGGTGGTGATCGACCCCTATCGCAGTGGCACCGCCGTGGTGGCCGATATGCACCTCGCCCTCCGCCCGGGCACCGATGCGGCGCTGGCCTGCGCCGTGCTGCATATCGCCCTGCGCGATGGCCATGCCGACCATGCCTATATGGCCGAATTCACCGATTTCGGCCCCGATGTCGCAGCCCATCTCGCCAGCCGTGGCCCGGAATGGGCGGCGGCCATCACCGGCCTCACCACGGCGCAGATCGAGGAATTCGCAGCACTCTATTGCCGGACCGAGCGCGCCTTCCTGCGCGTGGGCTATGGCTTCGCCCGCTCACGCGGTGGCGCGGCCGCGCTGCATGCCGTGCTCTGCCTGCCCAGCATCACCGGCAAATGGCGGCACAAGGGCGGCGGGGCACTCTGGAACCAGCGCGCCATCTACCATTGGAACAAGACCCTGATCGAGGGGCTGGACGTCCTCGACCGCACGACCCGGGTGATGGATATGTCGCGCATCGGCGCCGTGCTCTGTGGCGACGAGGCGGAGTTGCAGGGCGGCCCGCCGGTCACCGCCATGCTGATCCAGAACGTCAACCCGCTCGATGTGGCGCCCGACACCAACAAGGTGCGCCGTGGTTTCGCCCGCGAGGATCTCTTCGTCTGCGTCCATGAGCAATTCATGACGCCCACCGCCCTGCAGGCCGATCTGGTGCTGCCCGCCACCATGTTTCTCGAACATGATGACGTCTACCAAGCCGGCGGCCATAGCCATATCCAGATCGGCCGCAAGCTGATCGCCCCGCCGGGCGAGGCACGCTCCAACCACAGCCTGATCTGCGACCTCGCCCATCGCCTGGGCGCCACCCATCGCGGCTTTGGCATGAGCGAGATGGAGATGATCGACGAAACCCTGCGCGCCTCCGGCTGGCCCGAAGCGCGCGAGGTGATCGACCGCCGCTGGGTCGATGCCCAGCCCAGCTTCGAGGAGAGCCATTTCCTCAACGGCTTCGGCCACCCCGATAAGCGCTTCCGCTTCAAGCCGGATTGGGCCGGCATCGGCCGCCTCGGCCATGTCATGACGCCCATGCCCGATCACCTCGACCGCATCGAGAACCCGACCGAGGCGCATCCCTTCCGCCTCATCACCTCACCCGCGCGGCAATTCCTCAATACGAGCTTTACCGAGACCCCGGGCTCGCGCAAACGCGAAGGCCGGCCCACCGCCCTGCTCAATGCCGAGGATGCCGCGCGCCTCGGTGCCACACCGGGCGCCCGCCTGCGCCTGTTCAACACCCGCGGCGCGGTGGTGGTGCATGCCGAGATCGCCCAGGGCCAATTGCCGGGCACCGTGGTCGTCGAAGGCATCTGGCCGAGCGAATATTTCGAAACCGGCATTGGCATCAACGCCCTGACGAGCGATGAGCCAGCCCCCCCGCTAGGCGGCGCGGTGTTTCATGACACCGCCATCGCGCTTGAGGTGCTGGAAGCCAGCGCGCAAATGCCGCTCGCCGCCGAATAGGGCGGCTCGGCTTAGCCGGACGGCGGCGCCGGGGTCAGCGGAGCCTCAGCGCTGGGGGCGGGGCAGCCCGCCGTCTGCGCCGGGCCAGTGCTTTACGCCAGCAGCCAGCGCTTCACGCCAGCAGGGAGACAACCTCAGGCAGCAGCGCCGGATCGCCCAGGGCCACCACATCACCGCCACTCTCAAAGCCGAGTTCGCGGCCGGCCCAATCCGTCAGGCAACCGCCAGCGCCGGCCACCACCGGCTGCAACGCCGCCCAGTCCCAGGGCTTGAGCGTGCCCTCGCACACCACATCGAGGCTGCCGAGCGCGACCAGACCATAGCCATAGGCATCGCCGCCCCAGGTCGCCCGCTTGCAGGCGCCTCGCAGCCGCTCAAACCCCGCCAATTGCTCGGCGGCGAAAATATCAGGCGCGGTGCAGCCCAGTTCAGCCTCGGTCAACGCCGCACAGGGCCGCGCACCCACCACACCACCAAAGGGGCCAGAAAATCGCGTCCGCTGCCCCGCCACACCCATCCAGCGCTCGCGCGTGGCGGGCTGGTCGATAATACCCAGCACAGGGCGGCCGCGATGCATCAGCGATATCAACGTGGTGAAGAGCGGCCGGCCGGTGATGAAGGCCCGGGTGCCATCGATGGGATCGAGCAACCACACCCATTCGGCATCGGCGCGATCAGCGCCGAATTCCTCGCCCCAAATGCCATGTTCGGGGAAGCGAGCGGCCAAAAACTCGCGCAGTTTGATTTCCGCGCCGCGATCAGCCTCAGTCACCGGCGAGGCATCAGCCTTACCATCCACCACGAGGCCCGAGCGGAAAAACGGCATGATAAAGCGCCCGGCAATATCCGCCGCCTCCTCCGCCGCCGCGACAAGCTCGGGCGCGATCAGGGCAGCGGCACCGGGTTGGCGGCCAGGCTGCGAAGATAGGCAATGACATCGGCGCGTTGCTGGGGGTTGGCGAGGCCAGCAAAGGCCATGCGCGTGCCGGGCATGGCGCGGGCCGGAGCATTGATGAAGGCGTTCAGCTCTTCATAGCCCCATGGCTTGCCGGCCCGGGCGATATTGGCAGCGGAGTAGTTGAAGCCGGCCGCCTGAGCATGGTTCTTGCCCACAATGCCATAAAGGTTGGGGCCCACGCCGGACCGGCCGCCATCGTTGAAGGAATGGCAGGAGGAGCAGTTGCGGCTCGCAAGCTGGCGGCCATTATCGACATTGGCGGCTGCCAGCATCGGGCCAATCGGCTCCAGCGCTGGGGCTGCCGCGGCGGCCGGTGCCGCGGCTGGCGCCGCCACCTGGCCAATCTGAATCGCGCTGCGCTCGAGCTTATGCGGGTGAACAATAAGCTCGCCCAGCAGGCCAGCCCCCATAAAGGCCACGCCCGCAACCAGGGGCGCAGCGAAGAGCTTGTTCATTTCAAGATCGGCCATTGGGAAGCATCAACCTCATGTTTATTATGCCACCCAAGCCCCGGCACGGTTTGCGCCTGGGCAATGGGCGGCTTATGACGCGGCGCACCATATAGGCGCCGCCGCGCGCCTTCAACCGCCAGGGGCCGGCCTTCGTGAATCCAATTATCATCATTCCCGCGCGCATGGGCAGCACCCGCCTTCCGGGCAAGCCGCTGGCGCTGATCCATGGCCGGCCCATGGTCCTACATGTAATGGACCGCGCGCGCGAGGCCGGTATCGGCCCCGTGGCGGTCGCCGCCGCCGAGCCCGAGATCGTTGCCGCCGTGCGCGAGGCCGGCGGCACTGCGGTGCTGGTGGCCGATGACGTCGCCTCAGGCACCGATCGGGTAAAACTCGCCCTCGACCAACTGGACCCGGCGGGCCGCCATGATGTGGTGGTCAATCTGCAAGGCGATTTCCCCACCCTGGCGCCCGGGTTGCTGCGCGCCGTGCTGCTGCCGCTCGCGGATCACAGCGTGGATATCGGCTCGCTCGTCACCCCCATCGCCGATGCGCATGAGGCGGCGACGGAAAGCTTCGTGAAATGCGCCTGTGCCTTCCTGGGCGAGGCGGAGGTCGCCCCCGCGCTGTATTTCTCCCGCACCGCTATCCCCTGGGGTGCGGGGCCGCTTTGGCATCATATCGGCGTCTATGCCTATCGCCGTGCGGCACTGGCCCGCTTCGTGGCCCTCCCCCCAAGCCAATTGGAACTGCGGGAGAAGCTGGAACAGTTGCGCGCGCTGGAGGATGGCATGCGCATTGCCGTCGCCCGCGTTCCACACGGCCCCTTCGGCGTTGATACGCCCGAGGACCTTGCCCGCGCCCGTGACATTCTGAAAGACTGATTCCCATGCCGATCATCGCCTTCCAGGGCTTCCTGGGCGCCTATTCCGACCTGGCCTGCCGCCATGCCTTCCCGGGCTGGACCACCCTGCCCTGCGCCAGCTTCGAAGCCGCCATGCAGGCGGTGCGCGAGAACCGCGCCGAACTCGCCATGCTGCCCTGCGAGAATTCGCTGGCCGGGCGGGTGCCGGATATCCATCGCCTGCTGCCCGATTCGGGCCTGCATGTGGTGGGCGAGCATTTCGAGCGGGTGGAGCATTGCCTTCTGGCCCCGCATGGCACCACCGAAGCCACCCTCAAGCGCGCCCATTCCCACCCCATGGCGCTGGGCCAGGTGCTGAACATCCTCAAGGAGCTGAACCTGGAGGGCGTGATCGAGGCCGATACCGCCGGCGCCGCCGCCCTGATCGCCGAGCGCGGTGGGGTGGAGGATGCGGCCATCGCCAGTTCGCTCGCCGCCGAGGTCTATGGCCTGAAAATCCTGCGCCTCAATGTCGAGGATGCGGAACACAATACCACCCGCTTCTACGTCATGGCGCGCGAGCCGCGGCTGCCACCGGTGGATGCGAAACACTGCGTCACCAGCTTCGTCTTCCGCGTGCGCTCCATCCCCGCCGCGCTCTACAAGGCTCTGGGGGGCTTTGCGACCAATGGCGTGAACCTCACCAAGCTCGAATCCTACATGATGGATGGCCGCTTCACCGCCACCCAATTCCTCTGCGACGCCGATGGCCATCCTGATGAACCCGGCATGGCACGCGCGCTGGAGGAGCTGCGCTTCTTTGCCGAGCTGCGGATACTCGGCACTTATGTGGCGCATCCCTATCGAATCCAGAACGAAAGCAATTGAACGGCTTGACCCGAAGCCGTTGCGCTTGGCAATTCTATGCCATGGGCGGAATGGCGACGGTTTTTTCGGTGATGGTGGCGCTGGCGATGCCGGTTGCAGCGCTCGCACAATCCGCGCTCGGCCAGTCGGTGACCGTGCCGCCGCCACGCCCCGCCGCCACACCGCCGGCCACCGCGGCAGCCCCAACAACCGCCGCTGGCACGGCCCCGGCCACCCAGCCCCGCAGCGCTCCGGCAGAAAACCGCCCACGCGCCGCCACAACACCCGCAAGACCACCCAATACCCAGGCCAAGCCCAACACGGCACAACGCCCGCCAGCCCCGCGCCGCGCCACCCCAACCCCGGTGGTAGCCCCGGCCGCGCCAGCCGCCGCCGCACCCGCCCCCACGCCGGAACCGCCAGCACCCGAACCCACCCAGGGCTCGGCCACCGGCCTGCCCTTGCCGCGCTTCGTGCCGCTGCGCTCGGACAGGGTGAATCTACGCGTCGGCCCCGACACCCGCTTCCCCATCGAATGGCGCTATGAGCGGCGCGACCTGCCAGTGCAGATCATCCGCGAGCATGAGCAATGGCGCCGCATCCGCGATATCGATGGCACCGAGGGCTGGGTGCACCAATCCAACCTCACCCCCAATCGCCGCACCTTTCTGGTCCGCAGCAACCCCACAGGCGAGGTGATGATGCGCCGCCGCCCAGAGGCCGAGGCCCAGCCGGTGGCCCGCCTGCGCGCCGGCGTCATCGGCCGCCTGCGCACCTGCGAGCAGAACAGCCCATGGTGCGAGGTGCAGGCCCAGGACAGCCGTGGCTTTGTCATGCGCAGCGATATTTTCGGCGTGATGCCCACCGAAAAGGTGGAATAGGCCGGCCCAGTCAGCCCTTGTTGAATTCTGGCGCAGTCTTCAGCGCCTCGGTCGTGTCGAAATCGCGCAGCACAGCATCATCGGGCATTTCAACCTCCACGAGGCGGTCAGCATGCAGGGCCGCGATGTGACGAGCCCCCACATCGCCAGTCACACCCATCATGGCCGGGACGAATTCCCGCGCCCAGAGCATCGGATTGCCCTGCTTGCCGCGAAAGCTGGGCTGCACAATGGCGCGGCCCTCCTCAGGGTCGAAGGCGGCCAATAGCCGGTCCATCATCGCCCCCGAAACCAGCGGCATATCGCCCAGGCAGACCAAAACCCCATCGCTCTCCGCTGGCAGCGCAGCTAGGCCGGATTTGAGGCTGGCGGATAGGCCTTGGGCAAAATCCTCGGCATGGGCGAAAATCACCCCTCGCCCGGCCAGCGCCTCCTCCACCCTCTCCCGTTCATGCCCGGTCACCACAATCACCGGCCGGGCCTGGCTGGCCAGCGCCTGATCCACCACCCGCGCGACCATGGTGATGCCCTTATTGTCATTCACCAGCAGCTTGTTCAGCGGCGCCATGCGGCGTGAGCGCCCGGCAGCCAGCACCAAGGCCGCCACCTGGCGGGCCCGGCGCGGCGCATGCGTGGGCGGCGGCGTCAGCGGCGCTTTTTCCCGCGGCAGCGGCCTCACCTCGATTTCCTTCAGCAGCCCGCCAACACCCATGCCCATCACGTCACGGGCGGTGACCTGCAGCCCGGCAAAGATGCGCGCCAGCACCCAGTCAAAACCATTGAGCTTGGGGCTGCGGGCACAGCCGGGCAGCACCAGCGCCGGGATATCACCAATGCCGCCCAGGCAGATCAAATTGCCAGGATCCACCGGCATGCCGAAATGGCTGATGGCGCCGCCCGCGCGGATGATCGCCGCCGGCCCCACATCCCGCCGGTCCACCACCGCCGAAGCCCCGGCGATCAACAGCAGCTCCGCCCCCTGCTTGCGCAGCCGCCCCAGCGCATCGGCGATGGCCGGTGTCTCATGCCGCACCCGCTCCACCGGCAGCATGGACCCATTGAGGGCGGCGATACGCGCGCCAGTCACCTCGGCAGCACCTTCCATGGCGCTTTCCTTCACGCCGGGCAATTCGCTGATCACCAGGCCAACCCGCAACGGCTTGAGCGGTGCGATCCGCAGCAGCGGCGCGCTGAGCGCTTTCAGCATCGCCTCGGCCAAGGCCAGCACCACCCCGGGCACCGCGAAGGGGATGATCTTGATGGTCGCCAGCATTTCACGCGCCGTGACCAGCGTGTGGTTGGGCAGGGTGGCGATGGTGATGCTCTCATCGAGCGCGTTCAGCCGGTCAATCGCCGCCGTATCCAGCACCAGCAGCCCCGGCGCATCGGCCAGGATATTGACCCGCCCGGTGGCCGCGCGGCTCTTGGCCAGCAGCGGCACCATGAGGGCCTGGGCCAACCGCTCAGCCGCCTCATCCTCCGGCACATCGCCGGGCTGCATGCTGGCGGCGATCACCTCACGGATCTGCGCCGCGCGCAGCGCCTGCAACTCGCCCTCCTGCAGCACGCTGCCCTTCTTGATCACCCTTCCCGGCAGGCGGATGGTATGCGCCAGCACCGCACCGCGGGCTTCCTCCAGGGGGGTGGGGCCGAATTTCATCCGCGCGAGGCCAGGGCCGCGCCCCGGCGGGTGGCCACGATTTCGGCGATGATGGATAGCCCAATCTCAGCCGCCGTCACCGCCTTGATGTCCAGGCCGATCGGCGCCCGAATCCGCGCCATCGCCTCGGCGCTATGACCCAGCTCGGCCAACCGCTCCAGCCGCTTCGCATGCGTCCGCCGGCTGCCCAGCGCGCCGATATAGAAGGCCGGGCTGCGCAGGGCTGCATCCAGTGCCGGGTCGTCAATCTTCGGGTCGTGGGTGAGGGTGACAATGGCGGTGCGGGTATCCGGCGCCAATTCCGCCATCGCGTCATCCGGCCATTCATGATTGATATCCACGCCGGGCAGCCGTTCCGCAGTGGCGAAGGCGCGGCGTGGGTCGATCACGGTGATGGCAAAGCCCAACCCCGCCGCCATGGGCAGCATCGCCTGCGCCGCATGCACCGCCCCCACGATCAACAGCCGCAGCGGCGGGTTGTGCGGGTGGATGAACCAATCCTCGAAGAGCGCGGTCTTATCCGCCTCAATCGCCGCGGCGGCGGCCTGGGCCAGCCCCTCGGGCATCGCATCATCGGGGGCCAGCAGCTGCGCGCCGCCCGGCAATTGGGTGCACAGCGCCACCGGGCGCTTCGCCGCCTGCGCCGCCTGCAGCCGGGCCAGAAATTCGGGGGTCAACCGAGCTTCTCCAAAAACACCTTCAGCTTGCCACCGCAGGCCAGGCCCACTTCCCAGGCCGCCTCATCGGAAATGCCGAAATCCAGCAATTGCGGCTGGCCGCTCTGCATGGTGGCGGCAGCGGCCTCGGCCACCGCCCCCTCAATGCAGCCGCCCGAGACCGAACCCGCCATATGCCCCGCATCCGAGACAATAAAGCGCGACCCCGCCGGACGGGGCGAGGAGCCCCAGGTCTCCACCACAGTGGCG
Organism: Rhodovarius crocodyli; assembly: GCA_945901085.1. Lineage (GTDB taxonomy): Bacteria > Pseudomonadota > Alphaproteobacteria > Acetobacterales > Acetobacteraceae > Rhodovarius > Rhodovarius crocodyli_A. The sequence goes on from CAMDJV010000049.1 coordinate 12,028, forward strand.
ATGGCCACCCGCTCACCCTGCGCACGCCAACCGGCGGCCACGGCCAATAGATCCTCGCTCATGCCACTCTCCGATGCGGATCGCTAAGCGCTTCAACCAACTCGCGCAGCGAATTCAGGTTATGCACCGGGCGGAACTCATGGACATGCGGCAGCATCGCCCGGATGCCCTGAGACTTCGGTTGGAAGCCTGCAAAACGCAAGAGCGGATTAAGCCAGATCAGCCGCCGGCAGGAATGCTGCAAGCGCTCAGTCGCCTCCGCCAGCCCCGCCGCGCCATCACGGTCCAGCCCATCGGTGATCAGCAGCACCACCGCCCCCTGGCCCAGCACCCGGCGCGACCATTCCTTGTTGAATTTCTCCAACGCCTCGCCAATCCGCGTCCCGCCGGACCAATCGGGCACGAGATGGGCGATCATCTCAAACGCCGCCTCGGCATCGCGATGCTTGAGTTGGCGGGTGATATTGGTCAGCCGCGTACCAAACAAAAACGCCGCCACCCGGTCGCGGTCATTGGTCACCGCATGCAGGAAATGCAGCAGCACCTGGGCATAGCGCGCCATCGAGCCGGAAATATCGCAAATCGCCACCAGGGGCGGCGGCCGCACCACGCGGCGGCGCCGGGCAATGGTCACAATCTCGCCACCCGTGCGCAACGAGCGCCGCAAGGTCGCCCGCAAATCCACCCGCGGGCCATAGGGATCAGGCCGATAGCGCCTGGTGCGCCTCGCATCCAAAGGCAGCCGCAGCTTGCGGATCTCGGCCCGGGCATAGGCGATCTCGGCCGCACTCATCGCCTCGAAATCCATCGCCTGCAGCCGCTCACGCTCACTGACCGACATCGCCATATCGAGCAGCGGCGGCGGTTCCTCCATTTCCTTGGGCGGCGGCGGCGGGCGATCGCGCGCCATAGCCTCGGCCAGACGCCGACTGCCGGGGCGCTGCTTCTCCTCCGGCTTGAAGCCATCAAGCATCGCCATCGCGGCGGCATGCCGGCTGGCCTCCGGATCACGCCAAAAAATGTTGAAGGCAGCGTCGAATATCTCGGCATGCTCATGCCGATGCACCATCACCGCCCGCAAACCGGCCTGCACCTCCCGCCGCTCGCCAATATCAATGCAGGACAGGGCCTGCGCCGCCGCCATCACCTCCGCCGTGCCAAGCGGCAAGCCCGCCCGGCGCAGCAACCGCGCGAAGGACAAAAGATTGGCCGCCAACGCCGTCACGCGCGGCAACCCCATGCCATCACAACCCTATCCCCACAGCGCGTCATGCCGCGCCGCGGGCCTCGTCCACCAGCCTGGCGGCCTCGGCGCCGCGGAGTTTGGCGATGTCGTCCTGGTATTTCAGCAACACGCCCAGGGTCTCATCCACCGCAGTGGGTTCCAATTCACTGGCATCGAGAGCCTTGAGCGCATTGGCCCAATCGATGGTCTCCGCCACGCCCGGCAGTTTGAAATAATCGCCCGCGCGCAGCTTCTGCACAAAGGCCACCACCTGGGCGGAGAGGCGTTCGGGCACATCGGGCGCGCGCAGCGCCAGGATCGCCCGCTCGCGCGCCGCATCGGGGTAATCCACCCATTGGTAGAGGCAGCGACGCCGAATGGCATCATGCACCTCGCGCGTGCGGTTGGAGGTGATGATCACCACCGGCGGCGTTGCTGCCTTCACCGTGCCCAATTCGGGAATGGTGAGCTGAAAATCGGCCAGAAGTTCGAGCAAAAAGGCCTCGAAGGGTTCATCCGCACGATCCAACTCGTCGATCAGCAGCACGCTGGGCGGGCCGGAAATGGCGGCCAGCAGCGGCCGCTCCTGCAGGAATTCGCGGGCATAAATATCGGGGCGCGTGCCGCCCTCGGCCATGCGGATGGCCATGAGCTGCTTGGCCGCGTTCCATTCATAGGCGGCGGCCGAAAGGTCTAGACCATCATAGCATTGCAGCCGCACCAGCGGCCGGCCCAGCCCGGCCGAGAGCACCTTGGCGATCTCCGTCTTGCCCGTCCCCGGCTCGCCCTCCAGAAAAAGCGGCCGCTGCATGGCCAGCGCCAAATGCACCGTGGTGGCCAGTGCCCGGTCGGCCACATAACCGCCCGCGGCCAGCAGGGCCTGGGTGTCGCTGACGCTCACTGGAAGAAGAACAGCATGAAGAGAATGGGCAGCCAGAGCGCCAGGCCGATCCAGACCAGAATCGGCAGGCCCAGGAACTCGCTGGGAATAAGCGCAAAGATCGAGATCGCCCCGGCCGGCGGCAGCGGCTGCGGATTGAGGCTGACGGCAGCCCCAGGCTCAGCCGCCACCACCGGTGCCGGCGTCAGGCTAGCGGCAAAGCGGTCGAAAAACTGGTCCGAAATCTGCTTGGCGGTGGCATCGATCAGCCGGCCGCCGAGCTGCGCCATCTTGCCGCCAACCTGCGCCTTAAAGGTATAGGTCAGCAGCGTTTCCGACGGCCCCGTGGATTTCAGCGAGACATCCGCACCGCCCTTGGCAAAACCCATCGCCCCGGCATTGCCCTCGCCCGAGATGGTGTAGCTCTCCGGCGCATTCACATTCTCAAGCTTCACCTTGGCCGAAATGCGCGCCGCCATCGGCCCGATCTTCAGCGCCAGCCGGGCCGTGAGGTCGGTCTCGCTCAGCTTCTCCACCGACTCGCAGCCGGGGATGGAGGCCTGTAACATCGCGGGGTCGTTCAGCGCGGCCCAAACGGTGTCGCGCGGGGCCGGGATGAGGCGTTCGCCATGCATCTCCATCTGTGTATCTCCATTGGATGGGTTGGTTTTAGCCCGGATATCGCACCAGGGTCGAGCCGCCCAGCCGCGCCATCGGGGTGCCAAACAAGCAAAGCACCTGGAAACGCCCCGCCCCGCACTGTATCTGGGCCTTCGGCCATCAACGGCCAGGGAGGGGCCAGGTTGCGGGTCATATTGCCGTCATTGCTGCTGCTGAGCGGGCCGGCCATGGCCGCGGGGCTGGATGGTGCGGCCCTGTCGCTCGCCTGGATGCTGCCTTTTGCCGGGCTGCTGCTCAGCATCGCCATCCTGCCGCTGCTCTGGCCGCGCTTCTGGCACCGCCATTATGGCAAGGTGGCGGCCGGCTGGGCCGGGCTGCTGCTGCTGCCCCTGGCCGCCCTGCTGGGGCCGGCGGGGGTGGCGGCCCAGTTGCTACATATCGCCTTGCAGGAATACCTGCCCTTCATCGCCCTGCTGCTGGCGCTCTACACCACCGGCGGCGGTGTGCTGGTGACAGGCAGCCTGGTCGGCACCCCCGCCACCAACACCGCCCTGCTGGCGCTCGGCACGGCGCTGGCGAGCGTGATGGGCACCACCGGCGCCTCCATGCTGCTGATCCGCCCCATGCTGCGCGCCAATGCGCTGCGCACCCACAAAACCCACATCTTCGTCTTTTTTATCCTGCTGGTGAGCAATATCGGCGGCGCGCTGACGCCGGTGGGTGACCCACCGCTCTATCTCGGCTTTCTCGCCGGCGTGGCGTTTTTTTGGCCAGCCCAGCATTTGGCGGCCCCTTTCCTGCTCTGCGCCGTGCTGCTGCTCGCGGCCTTCTACCTGATTGACCGCCGCGCCTGGGCGAAGGAGGCACCCGAGGCCAGCGCCATCTCCCCCCGCCGCCCCGGTCTGCAGGGCGGGGCCAATCTCGGCCTGATCCTGCTGGTGGTGGCGGCGGTGGTAACGCAGGGCGTCTGGCGGCCCGGCGATGTGACGATCCTGGGCGAGCGCCTGGGGCTGGAGCGGGTTCTGGCCATCCTGCTCTTCGCCGCCATCGCCCTGGCCTCCTGGCGTCTCACGCCGCGGCGGGTGCATGAGGCCAATGATTTCGGCTGGGCCGCCATGGCCGAGGTGGCCAAACTCTTCGCCGCCATTTTCATCTGCATGGCGCCGGTGCTGGCCATCCTGCAAGCCGGGCCCATGGGGGCGGCGGCGCGGCTGGTCGCCCTCACCACCGATGCCCAGGGCCAGCCCATCCCTTGGGTGTATTTCTGGCTGACCGGGGTGCTCTCCGCCTTCCTCGACAATGCGCCCACCTATCTGGTTTTTTTCAATCTGGCCGGTGGCGATGCCGCCTGGCTGATGGCAGATGGCGCCCGGGTGCTGGCCGCCATCTCCGCCGGCGCGGTGTTCTTCGGCGCCATGACCTATATCGGCAATGCGCCGAATTTCCTGGTTCTGGCCATGGCCACCCAGGGGGGCGTGCACATGCCGGGATTCTTCGGCTATCTCGGCTGGACATGCGTGCTGTTGCTGCCGCTCTTCGGCCTCGTCACCATGCTGTTTTTCATCTGAGGAAAGCCAAAGCCATGCCCTATGTGATCGGCGCCGATCTTCCTGACATGCCCGCGGGCCTGCGATTCCGCGCCCTGCTCGACCAGCCGGGCATCCTGGGCATGCCGGGCGCGCATCTGGGCATCGCCGCCCTGCTGGCCAAGCAGGCGGGCTTCCCCGCCCTCTACATGTCGGGTGCCGCCATGTCGGGCACCATGGGCCTGCCCGATCTGGGCATGATCACCATTGAGGATGTGTGCTTCCATATCCGTCAGGTCGCCCGCTCCTCCGGCCTGCCGGTGCTGGTGGATGGCGATACCGGCTATGGCGAGGCGCTGAATGTCATGCACATGGTGCGCTGCTTCGAGGATGCGGGCGCCGCCGCCGTGCACCTGGAAGACCAGTTGCTGCCGAAGAAATGCGGCCATCTCAACGACAAAAAACTCGCCACCGTTGATGAGATGTGCGCCAAGATCGCCGCCGCCCGCAAGGCCCGCCGCCACCTCTACATCATCGCCCGCACCGATGCGGTGGCGAGCGAGGGCATGGAGGGCGGCCTCGCCCGCGCCCAGCGCTACCTCGATGCCGGCGCCGATGCGATCTTCCCCGAAGCCCTGGTGACGCGCGCCATGTTCGAGGAATTCGCCGCCCGCATGCCAGGCGTCAAACTGCTGGCCAATATGACCGAATTCGGCCGCACCCCCTTCTTCACCGCCGCCGAATTCGAGGCGATGGGCTATGCCATGGTGATCTGGCCCGTCTCCGTCCTGCGCATCGCCGCCAAGGCGATGGAGGGGCTCTACGCCTCGATCAAGGCCGAGGGCGGCACTCACAAGAAGGTGGGCGAGATGCAAACCCGCGCCGAGCTCTACGCCACCATCGGCTATCACGATTACGAGGCGCTGGATGCGAGCCTGGTGAAGACGATCATTCCCATGGGCATGCCGCAGGATCGGTGAGCCCCCCGGCTTCCCCCCTGGTTTCCCCCCTGCTGATCGGCAGCGAGGTCTATCGCGGCTCCACCTATGGCCCGAAGCACCCGCTGGCGATCCCGCGCGTTTCCACCACGCTCGACCTCATTCGCGCGCTGGGCTGGCTCGACCCAGCCCGCTACATCGACAGCCCGCGCGCCACGGTGGCGGAACTCACCCGCTTCCACACCCCCGACTACATCGCCGCCCTGCAGCGTGCCGAGGCGACGCAACAGGTCGCCCCGGCCGACCGCGACCGCCACCGCATCGGCGCCGATGGCAACCCGGTCTATCGGGAGATTTTCTCCCGCCCCGCCACCTCGGCCGGCGGCGTGCTCCACGCATGCCGCCTCACGGCCCAAACCCCCGGCATCATCCATGTCCCCGGCGGTGGCACCCATCACGGTATGCCCGACCGCGCCTCGGGGTTTTGCTATGTCAATGACGCCGCACTCGGCATCCTCGCCTGGCTCGATGCCGGGCTGACCAATATCCTCTATGTCGATATCGACGCCCATCACGGCGATGGCGTGCAGGCCGCCTTCCATGATGATGCCCGGGTCTTCACCCTCTCCGTCCATGAGGCCAATCGCTGGCCTTTCACCGGCGCCGCCGATGATGTGGCCGGCGGCCATGCCGCCAATTTCCCTTTGCCCGAAGGCGCCACCGACACCGATATGCTGGCCGTGCTGAACCACGCCATCACCCCCCTCGCCTCCGCCCTCGCCCCCCAGGCCATCATGCTGCAATGCGGCGCCGATGCGCTGGAAGAGGACCCGCTCTCCCGCCTGCGCCTGTCCAACCAAGCGCATTGGGCGGTGGTGCGCGCCCTCATGGCCGCAGCACCGCGCGTGGTCCTGCTCGGCGGCGGCGGCTACAACCCATGGTCGGTGGCGCGCTGCTGGGCCGGCATCTGGGGCGTGCTGAATGGCCAGACCCCGCCCGAGCGACTGCCAGAGGCGGCCGAGGCGGTTCTCAAACGCCTCACCCTCAACCGCGCCGCCGGGCGCAACCCGCCCGAACACTGGTTCACCACCCTCGCCGATGCCCCCCGCCAGGCCCCGCTGCGGCCGCAAACCGAAGCCCTGCTGCAAAACTTCCGCATTATGCCATGATGGCGGCCATGAACCGTCGCATCCTCTTCGCCCTGCTCCTTCTTGCCGCCCCCGCCTGGGCCCAGCCCGGGGTCAATCAGCCGCAGCCCAGGCTGGCGGAAGAGCCATTGGTCATCATCACCCGCGACGGCACGCGGCATGAATTCCGGGTCGAAATGGCCATCGAGCCCAGCCATCAAATGATCGGCCTGATGTTCCGCCCCTCAGTCGGCGCAAATGAGGGCATGCTGTTCGACTGGGGCACACCGCGCGAATCGGCGATGTGGATGCGCAACACCATCACAGCACTCGATATGCTCTTCATCGCCCAGGATGGCCGCATCCACCGCATCGCCGAGCGCACCGTGCCGCTCAGCCTGGCGACGGTGGAAAGCCGCGGGCCGGTGCGCGCCACGCTGGAACTGGCGGCGGGCACGGCGGAGCGGCTGAACCTGCGCGTGGGTGATAGGGTGCTGCAGCGCGTCTTCGGCACCGCGCCATAACCACGCCAGCAATGGGCACGCCAGCAATGGGCACGGCAGCAATGGGCACGGCAGCAATGGGCCCGGCAGGACTCGAACCTGCAACCAAACCGTTATGAGCGGTCCGCTCTGACCATTGAGCTACAGGCCCGTGAGATGTATTTTCGCGCGGGAAGCCCGTTATGGGCAAGCTCTCAGAGCAGGAAATCGGCAGCAATGCGCCTCGCCCTCGCGCCGCACCGGGCCCGGATCGCATCATGGCTTAGCAGCTTCCTGCCGCATAACCATAATTTGGCATTGAAATAGCCATCCTCTCACCTGTTGAATGCCGCCCCTGACCCTCAACAGGCTGGACAAACCACCCCCAAGCGTGCAAACGCCGCCGCAGTTCCAGAGCAACACCGTTCAGACCACGGGCCGCCGGCCTTTTTCCGGTAGCGCCCGCCATTCCCCATGGGAGCCCATCATGGCCACGCATACCCCGCTTGAGCGCATCCGCAACATCGGCATCACCGCGCATATCGACGCCGGCAAAACGACGACGACCGAGCGAATCCTCTATTACACGGGCAAGAGCCACAAGATCGGCGAAGTCCATGACGGCAACACCACCACCGACTACATGGCCCAGGAGCGTGAGCGCGGCATCACCATCACCTCCGCCGCCGTCACCGCCGAGTGGAATGACCACCGCATCAACATCATCGACACCCCCGGCCACATCGATTTCAACATCGAAGTGAACCGCTCCCTGCGCGTGCTCGATGGCGCCGTCTTCATTATTGAAGGTGTGGCCGGCGTGCAGCCGCAATCCGAGACCAATTGGCGCCTGGCGGACCGCTATAACGTCCCCCGCCTGATCTTCGTGAACAAGCTCGACCGCACGGGCGCCGATTTCTACAAGGCCTGCGACACGCTGACCGAAAAGCTCGGCATCAAGTGGATCGCGCTGCAACTGCCCATCGGCGCCGAGGAAAACCTCAAAGGCGTGGTCGACCTCGTCGAGATGAAGGCGCTGATCTGGGAGGGCGACGACCTCGGCGCCAGCTTCCACGAAGCCCCGATCCCCGAAGACATGGTCGAGCAGGCCGCCGAATGGCGCGAAAAAATGCTCGACATGGTGGTCTCCGCCGATGACGAGGCGATGGAAGCCTATCTCTCGGGCGACCCGGTGCCGGTGGCCCTCCTCAAGCGCGCGATCAAGAAGGGCACCATCTCGGGCGAGTTCCGCCCGGTGATGTGCGGCTCGGCCTTCAAGAACAAGGGCGTGCAGCCCCTGCTCGATGGCGTGCTGGACTATCTGCCCAGCCCGATCGACATCCCCGGCATCAAGGTCGCCCCCGATGAAGGCATGGACGAGACGCAGGTTCGCCGCTCCATCCCGGCCGATCTGAACGCACCCTTCGCCGGCCTCGCCTTCAAGATCATCAATGACAAATACGGCAACCTGACCTTCGTGCGCGTCTATCGCGGCATTTTGCGCCAGGGCGACATGGTGATGAACACCACCAAGGGCCAGCGCGAGCGCATTGGCCGCATGTTCCAGATGCACGCCGATAAGCGCGAGGAAATCAAGGAAGTCATCGCCGGTGACATCGCGGCCTTTGTCGGCCTCAAGGACACCGGCACGGGTGACACCTTGGCCTCCTCCGATGATCCGGTGATCCTGGAGCGCATGGCCTTCCCGGTGCCCGTCATCGACATCTCGGTCGAGCCCAAGACCAAGGATGCGGTGGAGAAGATGTCCATCGGCCTGGGCAAGCTCGCCGGTGAAGACCCCAGCCTGCGCGTCAAGACCGACCAGGAAACCGGCCAGGTCATCCTCTCGGGCATGGGCGAGTTGCACCTGGAGATCATCGTTGACCGTCTGCGCCGCGAATACAACGTCGATTGCAATATCGGCGCGCCGCAGGTGGCCTATCGCGAGACCATCACCAAGAGCCACACCGAAACCTATACCCACAAGAAGCAGTCGGGCGGTTCGGGCCAATACGCCGAGGTGAAGATCACCTTCGAGCCGCGCGAGCGCAATGACGGCATCGAATTCGTCAACGCCGTGGTCGGTGGTTCGGTGCCGAAGGAATACATCCCCGCGGTCGATAAGGGCATCAAGGTGCAGGCCGATACCGGCGTGCTGGCCGGCTTCCCCACGGTGGACTTCAAGTACACCCTCTCGGACGGCAAGTACCACGACGTCGATTCGAGCGCGCTGGCCTTTGAAATCGCCGCCAAGGCCTGCTTCCGCGAAGGCATGAAGAAGGCCGGCCCGGTCATTCTTGAGCCGATCATGGATGTGGAAGTGACCACCCCGCAGGACCATGTGGGCGATGTGGTGGGTGACCTCAACCGTCGCCGCGGCGTGATCCAGAACCAGGATATGGCCGGCACCTCGGTCATCGTGCGCGCCCATGTGCCGCTGAAGGAGATGTTCGGCTACATCTCCAACCTGCGTGGCATGACCAAGGGCCGCGCCTCCTTCTCCATGCAGTTCCACCATTATGATCCGGTGCCGCGCAACGTCGCCGATGAGATCATGAAGCAGAGCGCCTGAACCAGGCGGCCCTTCGGGGCCGGCGAGTATAACCCCGCTCCTCAAGCCCTTCGGGGCTTGGGGGGCGGGGTTTTTTATGGCAGGGGCGGTTATGGCCGTTGAACAACTCCCGCCAAGTCTCTGATAATATGATCATTCATCAATGCTGAGAATTTACCCACATATTAAACTTGGCCTTAGCCGATATTTTATAACTTGTGCATTGGCATGTAATTTGGTTTCACTGACTGCTGACATGTAACCGGGCCGAATCGCGCATCAGGCGATGCAGCGAATGGCCTGGACAGGAGCATCATGCCGTGGCCTTCAACAGCACGACCCTCGATATCGACGGGAACATAATCGCAGTCGCCAGTTACGAGGGCTCTTCAAGCGGTGTTACCGCATCTCTGGCCGACCCAGGGCAGAATACGGGGGCCGCTGCAGGCGACGTTTATCTCAGCATCAAAGGCCTGATCGGTTCCACCTCCGCTGACGTGCTCATCGGCGATGACAAGGCCAATGTAATACAAGGCGGCAACGGTTCTGACTCGCTCGATGGCGGCAAGGGTTTTGACTCACTCATCGGCGGCGCGGGCAATGACACCATCGATGGCGGCGCAGGCGATGATGCGCTTGATGGCAGCGAAGGCATTGATACCGTCAGTTACGCCAGCGCCGGAGCAGGCGTCACCATCAACCTCGCCATGAGTGAACAAAATACTGTCGGCTCAGATTCCGACGCGCTGCGCAATTTTGAGAACATCACCGGCTCAAATTTCAACGACAGCCTAATAGGCTCCTCCACTGATAATCTTATCACAGGCGGCGAAAGCGACGACACGCTTGATGGCGCAGCAGGCAGTGACACGCTCGATGGTGGCAACGGCAGTGACACCGCCAGCTATGCCAGCGCCAGCGCAGCCGTTACAGTAAGCCTAGCCATGGCGGGCGGCCAAATTACGGGTGGCGCCGGCACCGACAAGCTGATCAGCATCGAAAATCTCACTGGCTCAGGCTTCAATGATAAGCTGACTGGCTCCTCCACTGACAATGTGATGATGGGTGGCGTCGGCAATGACACCATCGATGGCGGCGCAGGCAGTGATACCGTCAGCTACGCCAGCGCCACGGGAAGCGTCTCCGTCAACTTATTGTCACGGTCATCTACCGGCAGCGCCGGTAACGACACGCTGTCTAACATCGAGAACGTTATCGGCTCAGCCTCCAATGATAAGCTGACGGGCGATAATTCAAACAATGTCATAATTGGCGGAGATGGTAATGACACATTGGATGGCGGGGCTGGCAATGACACCGCCAGTTATATCAATTCCACCGCATCCGTCACAGTAAGCTTAGCCGCAGTATTGCAGCAGGATACCCGTGGCGCCGGCTTGGATACGCTAACCAACATCGAAAATCTCACCGGGTCAGGCTTCAATGACACCCTAACCGGTAATAGCTCGAACAATTACATATCAGGCGGCGATGGTGCTGACACGCTCAACGTTACATCGGGCAACGATACGCTCGACGGCGGCGCAGGCATTGATACCGTCAGCTTCATTTCCCAAACAACTGCCGTCACCGCAGCTCTCAATATTGGTGCATTTCAAATTACTGGCGGATATCTAAGCCTTAATTATATCGAAAATCTTACTGGCACAAATTACAATGACAAAATGACCGGATCTATTGAAAATAACGGCATTTTAGGCGGCGCCGGCAATGACACAATTAACGGAGTTTGGGGAAATGACACTATAGATGGCGGCTTAGGCAATGATAATCTCGATGGACACGATGATATTGATACCGTTAGCTACGCTAGTTCTACCGGAGCAGTCACCGTCAGCCTCGACAATGATCAACCACAAAATACCGGTAGCGCCGGCACCGACACGCTAAGCAATTTCGAGAACCTAACCGGCTCAAGTTACAATGACAGGCTGACCGGCTCCGGCCAAGACAACGTCATCACAGGTGGTGCTGGCAATGACACGATCATCGGCGGAGCCGGCAATGACACGTCGATCGGCGGCGCCGGCAATGACAGTATCGACGGCGGCATGGGCAATGACACAGTCATATGGCGCATTGGCAATGGCAATGACACCGTCTCCCTGGGCATTGGCCGCAACACCCTGGACCTAGAGGGATGGGCAGGTGGGTCGGTCACCAGCGGCGCCTTCTCCGGCGCGTGGAGTGTGGCCATTGCCAGCAACACAGCCACCTTCACCCGGGCCAATAACGGCGGCGCCGTCACCGTCAATGATTGGACCACCGGCAGCAACAGCGTCGTCTGCATCCTCCCCGGCACCCGCATCACCACCCCCGATGGCCATCGCCCCATCGAAACCCTCACCCCCGGCGATATCGTCACCACCCCCGATGGCCCACGCCCCATCCGTTGGGTCGGCCGCAGCCGCTACTCCATGGTCTTCCTGCGCGGCAAACCCATGTGCCTGCCCATCCGCATCCATGCCGGCGCCCTCGGCGAGGGCCTGCCGCTGCGCGACCTCTGGGTCTCCCCCTGGCACGCGCTGCTCTTCGGCCAAACGCTGGTCCGCGCCTTTGACCTGATCAATGGCCAAAACGTCACCCAGGATTACCAGGGCCAAATCGCCAGCTTCTACAATGTGGAACTCGACAGCCCGGACATCATCTTCGCCGAAGGCGCCCC
>CAMDJV010000050.1 GCA_945901085.1 Rhodovarius crocodyli
CCACCATCGCTGTCGATCGATATCGGGTCCAGCCAGATGAAGGCCTCAGCGAGCAGCATGTCCAACATCGCCATATCGCCCGCGCGCATGCGCCGATGGATGAGCGGGAGATGGCCAGGAAAGCGGCTGCTGAAGCCGGTATCGGCCAAATGCTGCTGAAATATAGTGCGGGCATTAGCTGTCCACACTGGATCGATTTCCAGCAGCACCACGCCAGCCGCTGGCTGGATAACAACATATTGGAAATTACTTATTTCAATTTGACAATTATTCAATAAATTCCAGCCATTTGGCAATTTTTCGGCCGTGAAATTGCCAATTTGCTTCAGGCGCGGCTGGTCTGGCGCTGTATTATCAACGTTATTTCTCTTTATTAATGCCATTTCTGAAATCAATGAAAATCTCCACAAAGCCTCAACACCAATTTCTGAAGCTATAATATATCAACTCCAATTAAAATTATAGTGAATGAGAAGAAAGCTCGTTTATAAAATAAAAACATTGAATTCGTGGTTTACGATCAAATTTTGCGTGAGATTTCGCGCGCTCGGCGACAATGAAGTGCGCCAAGGAGTGCTAGCAAAAACAATGCCAAATTTTTTATTTATTATTATCAGGGCATTGCAGGAGATTGGCTGATGGGCCGGGCCGAAGCGTCAATTCTACTGACAATGTCCTGGCCGGGACGCGCCTTGGGTGTTTTTCGGCAAGCCAACAAGCCGCCCTCTGGGGCAGGCTCTCAGCGCGCCTCGCGCAGCGCCAAATGCTCGTCAATCAGCGCCACATCCGCCTCGCCCAGCAAATCCCGCCACCGCTCCACACCCGGCAGGCGGCCGGCATTACGGGCGATCAGGTCGGTCTTCAGGAACGGAAAATCCGTTCGCTCCAGCAAAAGCTGCCAAAAATGATGGGTGGGATTGAGCGGATAGGCGCAGAGAGAATCTTCGCCACCGAAACGCGCACCGAGGGCGGCAAAATCGCTCGGGCGTGCGAGCGCGCAAAGCCGCGCATAGCCAAATAGCGCGGCGCATCGATGCCCAGCGCGCATCATCCGCCGCGTCAGGCCAATCTCGCCGGATTGCACGACCCGCCACTTGTTCCGCACATCGGCAAACCCCGCCAGATGGGCGGCCATATCGGCAATCGCGGCCTGCCCGCGCGCCAGCAATAAGTAGGATTGCAGGTGCACGCCACCGGCCAGGCTTTCGGTCATGCCAAAGAAACCCGCGCCACCGGCGCGCCAGCGCTCAACCAGTGGCCCGAGTGGCGCGAGCGGGCCCACCACGCTGTCATTGGCCAGCAGCAATTCCTGCGGCGCTGCGCCATCGGCCAGGGCGGCCGCCAGCCCGTCGCGCCAGGCACCGAAATCGAGGCCGATATTGCTCCGCTGCAAATACAGCACGCAATGCTCCCGCACCCGCTCGATATCGCCGACGGGCGGTGCGCTATTGGTGACGAAAACAACGTCAAAACCCAGGCTCCGCCAGCCTCCGAGTTGCCGCAGCACCATCTCCGACACCCGACCGCTGGCCGACCAATGCACATAGATCGCAAGCGAGGCGCCGCTTCCTGTGGCCTGCCCGGCCAGGCGCTGCAGCACCTCGCCGCGCTGCGGTGCCAGGCTATCGAGCAAGGTATCGAATGCGAGGCCAGAGGCCACCCCGGCCACGCGCCCGAGAAAGCCCAGAGATGTGCGGGTTCCAAGCCCATGGAAGACCCGCATCGATGCGGCATGAACCTGGCCCAGATCAGTCAGCCGCGCCGGCTCACGCATGGCAGGCGATGCCCCGATGGCGCTGCGGGCGGCGGCGCCATCCGTGGGAAGGGTCGTCGCGCTCAAGGCGCCTGCTTTCGCATATTCAGCTTCAGGTCATCGATGATGAAGCGATACATTTGCGGCGCCTGCTCGCGCACGATGCGGTGCCAAATGTGCAAATCCGGCGCGCGGCCGGGGTTGAAGCGCAGCAATTCCCGCTTGAGGAAAGGAAAGCCATGCTGCAGCAGCGCCAGCCACAGGTCACTCGTCGGGTTCAAGGCAAGGCGGCGGCGCCAGCACCACAAGGCCCGCTCAGCGGCAAGCCGGCGCACCTTGTCCTCGATGGGGATGATGCCCGCCGGCTCCGGCGCATCATGAATTTCCTGCATGGTGTCGAGCAGCGCGAAGTAATCCCATACTGCGGCGCATTGCAGCCCGGCCGAGAGCATGTGATGCGTCATCCACAATTCGTAGTAGTGAACGGCCGCCCATTTCGACCGGACATTGCGCACCTGCTGCCAGAAGGCGGCAAAGCCCGCATTGGCCAGCGCCGCCGGGCCAAAGGCCACGAAGAAGGACTGCAAATGATAGCGGTGCTGCCAGCTATCGGTGAGCGCCCAAATATCGGCGGCGGCGAAATCCATTCGCCCGACAATGTCACCCAGCGGTGCGAGCGGCCCATAGAGGCTGTCATTGGCCAGCAGCAGCATCTCCGCTGTCACCCGCTCCTCGACAAAGGCGGCGATGCCGTCGCGATAAGCGCCGAAATCATAGCCACGATTCCGCCGGATGAGAATTTGCGCGCAATGCTCGCCCAGCCATTGCCGGCTATCGGGAGCCAGAACGCCGGAATTGGTGACGAAGATGATGCCAAAGCCGGCCTCGCGCAGTGCCAGCAGATAGGCGCGCGTATGGGGCCGCACCACGCCCCGGGCATCGAAATGCACGAAGACGCAGCAGCGCCGCCCCAGGCCCACCGCGCCGGTGCCCCGCTCGATCACCTGTGAGCCATGGTCGCCCGCTGCCAGGCGGTAGAAGAGCCTCGCCATGAAGCCGCGCCAGAGGTCAAGTGCGAGTGCCTGGCCCCGCCGCAACCAGATTTTGAGGCCTATCACGCCGCCGCGCGGGCCGGAAACCGCGCCTCCCGGGCTGCATGCTCAGCCTCGGCGGCCAGATACGCCGCCGCCTTGTGCTGCCCCAGCAGCCGCCAGCCCAGCATTTCGGCATCCACAGCCGGCCAGTAAAGCGCCGCACCGGCGGCCATGTCATCCGCCCCGCAAGCGCAGTGGCTGGCCAGAATGCGGCCGCGCAATTGTCCCAGCCAGGCAATCGCCAGGCCAGGCTGGCCGCCATGGGTCTGCATTTCCATCGTCGCGGCGCAAAAGAGCACTGAGGCATCTGTGCTGGTCAAAGGCTGCGACGCCGCGCGCAGATTCGAAAGCACGGAAGGCAGCACGCTGTTCAGCCGCTGCGCCTGTTCAAAGGCGGCCTGATTGACCAGGGTGATGAAGCAGGTGGGGGCGATATTGTCGGCGTGGCGCTGCCCGCCCGCCTTGCGCAGCGCCTCCAGACGGGCGGCAATGCCGGGCTCGGCCCGCGCCACGGCCAGCAAAATCAGCTCGGCCTCGGCGGCGAAGGCCACATCCTCGGCATCGCCATCATCGGCACCCACACCCCGCAGCGCTGCCCGCAGCCGCCCAGCAGCCGCTATGGCACCCGCAAAGACGCCCTGCGGCGCCTCACCCGCCCGCTTTCGCGCCCAGCCGCGGGCGAGCAGGATGCCAGCCAGCCCCAGCGGTTCGCGGGCAACCAGGGCGCTCAGGCTCAGCCCGGCCACCGGCGCCGCAGCAAGCCTTTCCAGCCCATGCCCCCAGCGCCCCGCCGCCGCGCCATCCAGCGCCTGCCAGAGCGCATCGGCCTCGGCCAGGCCAGCGATGACCAATTCACGATACAGCCGCGCAAGGGCACCAAAGCCCAGATCGGATTGCGCCGGAACCGCTTGCGCCACCTGCCGCAGCCATTCGCGGTATTGCGGCCGGAAGGCGGCATCGGGGAGGGCGGCATCGGGCAGGCGGCCGGCCATTGCCACCAGCTGCGCGCCCTCGCGCAGCACCGACACCGTCTCGAAGCCAGCCTCACGCAGCGCCCAGGCGAGGCTCTCGGCCGTTTGAATCACCAGATGCCAGCCGGCTGAGAGCAAGGGCACCAGCAGGCCATCGCCAGTATCAGGACGGATCATCTCGGCCGCCGGCGTGGTCAGCAGCAAGGTGCCGCCCGGGCGCAGCGCCTGACGCAGCGTGGCCAGCATCGGCACCGGGTCGGCCATGTGTTCGATGAATTCGGAGGCGTGAATCACATCGGCCGAGGCATGATCCAGCCCATTGGCCTCGAGATATCGGCTCTCAATCGGCAGGCCGAGTTGCTCCCGCCCGGCGATGGCGAAGGGGGATGGGTCCAGCCCGCGCACCTGCCAGCCGAGAATGCGCCGGGCGAAATCGAGCGACAGGCCAAAGCCGCAGCCCACTTCCAGAAAGGCGGTACCAGGGGGGCGGCCCAGCGCCTGCAGCCGCATGGCCATGCCGCCGATATTGGCGCCCTGCTGCAGGTAGAAGGCCAGCGCATCGGTGCCGCCGGCCGGCAGGTCCGAATAGGCGCCGGCCATTGGGCCCTCAAAATAATGCGCGCCGCAGGCCTGACAGGCATAGAGCCGCACCCGGGCGGTATCCACCGGTGCCGAGAGGATCAATTGGCGTTCTGCCTCGCGGTGGCAATTCGGGCAGGCGGCCCGCTCCAGCCTGCGGCGCGACTGCGCTGCATCATCTGGACTGGCCGAGCCAGGGCTTGAATGCCATTCGATCATGCGAAAGCCGATCCGGTAGACCGCAGAATGCGCGGCCGGCGATTGAGTGCGTCCGGTAGCATTTTGTGCAATGCCAGCACAATAGGAGGCCTGGAAAAACCGGCAGGCGAAAGCCCTGTCCGAGGTTTCTCTGCCCCAGGCCCGCAGCCGGGCTGGCTTGGCGATTCGCTGGAACAGCCAGCGGCGAATGGCTATGTCAGCCTCACCACACCAGCATGTTGAACGGGTTCCCCGCCAGATGATCGAAAGCGACCTTTCCGCCCGACAGGTTTTCGCGGCATTTCGGGCCGGGCCACAGCGCGCCCGCTTTGGCTTTGGCCGCCGCCCCGCCTTGGTCAATATAGACCCCCAGCGCGCCTATACCGAACCGGCGAGCTTTCCGGCCACAGGCTATGAGACTGACCCGCGGCAGATGGAGCACACCAACACCCTCGCCACCCTGTGCCGTGATAGGGGCTTTCCCGTCATCTGGACTTATGTCGCCTATGTGGAATCAGGCGAGGATTGCGGTGTCTGGGGCGGCCGCAGCAATACGCCCGACAGCCTGCAGAATATCCGCGAGGGTTCTGCGCGCGCGCAGCTTGACCCCCGCCTGCATATTGCGGCCGCCGATATCATCATCCGCAAGCGCATGGCGTCAGCGTTTTTCGAGACGCATCTGCGCTCGCTGCTGACCTTTCATGGCGTCGATACCGTGGTGGTCACCGGCGGCTCCACCTCGGGCTGCGTGCGCGCCACGGTGGTGGAGGGGCTCTCCTGCGGGTTTCGGATGATCGTGGCGGAGGAATGCGTGGCGGACCGTCACGAATCCCCGCATTTCGCCAGCCTTTACGATATGGCGGTGAAATACGCCGATGTGCTGCCGCTCTGCGATGTGCTGCAGGGCCTGGAGAGCATGCCCCGCTGAGGCTGGGCGGATCATGCTCTCTCTGGCGGTAAAACGGCTATGGCGCTGGGCACCAAAGCCGATCAGTCCTTGTAGTCGGGTTCCTTGCGGTCGAGAATCCGCTTCAGCGCGTCGAAATGCCATTCGGCGTTTGAGCGGTCGCCATAGCGCTGGGCGTTGCCGCGATAGGTGCTGATGGTGTGGTCCACCACCTCCTCGGGCAGGCGCTTGAGCGGGCGGTTGGTCCACATGGCGTAGAGCTGCACCTGGGCCACCCGCTCCATATAGTAAAGCCGATCATAGGCTTCGGCCACATTCCGCCCGACCGTCGCCACACCGTGATTGGCCATGATCAGCACCGTCTTGTCGCCGATCACGCCGGCCAGGCGCTCGCCCTCGGCCGGGTCAAAGGCCGGGCCGGTATAGGTCGGGTCATAGGCCGTGCGCATCATGGTCCCAAGCTCGGTCTGGCCGATCGGCAGAATCTGCGGGTCCTCCAGCCGGGCGAGGGCGCTGGTATAGGGCATATGGGTGTGGAACACCGCCGCGGCGCCATCGAGCAGCCGGTGTATGGGCGCATGGATGCAATAGGCCGAGCGCTCGACATTGCCCTCGCCCGCGCGGATTTCGCCATCATAGCCCACTTCCATGAAGCAGGAGGCGGTCACCTCGCTCCAATGCAGGCCGAAGGGGATTTGGTAATAGCGGTCGGCGGTGCCGGGCACGCGCAGGGTGAAGTGGTTGAAAATGCCCTCATGGAAGCCATCGCGCACGGCCAGGCGATGGGCTGCGGCCAGGTCGATCCGCGCCTGATGGCGTGCATCGGCCAGCGCGAGATCGGCGGCGGTGTGGTTTTCAAGCGGCATGGGCCAGCATCCTTGGGCGGCGGGTTGATGATGGTGGGCACGGCTGATGCCTATTCGGCATGCGCCCGGGGGGCGTGGGCAAAACGATAGATGTTGCGCGGCGGGAACGGCAAGGGCGTTGGGATAACGCGGCCCTGACTGTCCTTGAGGGCGGTGTCACTGCGCCAATTGCAGAATTTCCAGCAGATCGGCAGCGCTGGTCACCGCCCTGGGGTTGGTGGAAATGGGGGCGTCACCGTTCCAGCGCGCTGCAAGGGAGGCGAACTCCGCCGGCGCAATACCCTGCTCTGAAAGCCGCGTCGGCAGGCCAAGCCCGCGGACAAAAGCCTCAATGGCAGGCCCGGCCGCTTCGGCGCCGAAAATCCGCGCAACCTGCGCCTGGCGCGCGCCATTCACCGGGGCGTTCCAGCGCATCACCGCATGCAGCATGAGGCAGGAGGTGATGCCATGCGGCACCCCCTTTGCCGCCCCCAGAATATAGCCCAGGCCATGGCTGGCGCCCACCGGCACCCCTGACCACCCCCCCATCACCGCCAGCCAGGCGGCATATTGGCAGGCGGCGCGCGCGGCCATATCGCCTGGTTGGCGGTGCAACCGTGGCAGGTTTTCGGCCAGCATCACCATCGCCTGCTGCGACACGGAATCGGAGAAGGCCGTGGGCTGGCTCGAGCACCAGCGTTCCACCGCGTGGTCGAGGGCGCGGATGCCCGAGGAGAGCAGCAGGGCGGCGGGCGTCTCCAGCGTGGCCGCCGGGTCGAGGATGACCGCGCGCGGCACCATCCACGGGTCGAGCGCGCGATATTTCCGCCCCGCCGCGAGGTCAGTATAACCCGCATGCGGGGCGAATTCGGCGGCTGAGAGCGTGGTGGGCAGGGCAATGATGCGCGGCCTTGGCGCCGGGCCATCCCAAAAATCAGGCTCGCGCCCGCGCGAGGTGGCGGCGCCTATCAGGCCAGGCGCATCGGTGATGCCCCGCCAAACCGCCAGGCAAGCCACCTTGGCGCCATCGATCACCGAACCACCGCCCAGCGCCACGATCAGGTCGGCCTCGCATTGCCGCATCAGGGCGGCCAGTGCCAGCACATCCTCCACCGGGCTATGGGCGCGCATGGAAGCGAAACTGCCGGCGAGGCGCGCGCCGATCAGTGTGGTGACCTCGGCGGCCAGCGCGCTGCCAGCGAGGGAACGGGGCGTGACCAGCACCACGCGCTCTGCCCCGGCGATCTCGCGCGGCAAGGCTTGCGCCAGGGTGGCGGCGTGATGCACCCGCCCTTGCGCCGGCCATTGATGAAGATGCGCAGCCATCGGGCCTCTTCCTTCTGTTGCGGCCAGGATGCGGTGCCGGCCATGCCGGGGCAAGCCATCGCCCAGCCCCATCTCCGGGTGGATAAAAACCCTGGCCGCCGGCAGATAGCTCAGCCAAGATCGCCACCAAAGGCAGGAGGAGCAAACGCCATGGCCAGGTTCACGGGCAAGACAGTGTTGATCTCGGGCGGCGCACGCGGCCAGGGTGCGACGGAGGCGCGGATGATCATCGCCGAAGGTGGTCGGGTGGTGATCGGTGACCTGCTGGAGGAGCAGGGCCGGGCGCTCGCCGCCGAACTCGGTGCGGCCTGCGTCTTCCTCCGCCAGGATGTGACATTGGAGGCCGATTGGGCCGCTGCCGTCGCCGCGGCCGAGACGCTTGGCGGTGGCTTGCATGGGCTGGTCAATAATGCCGGCATTTATGTGCCCAAGCCGCTGATGGAGACGGATAAGGCGCTGTTCGAAAAGCATCTGGCGGTGAACCAGACCGGCTGCTTCCTGGGCATGCAGGCGGTGGTGCCGGCCATGGCGAGGGCCGGCGGCGGCTCAATCGTCAATATCTCCTCGACCGCGGGGCTGCGCGGCTCGCCCAATGCCATTGCCTATTCCAGCACCAAATGGGCGCTGCGCGGCATGACCAAGGCTGCGGCGATCGACCTCGCGCGGCTGGCCATTCGGGTCAATAGCGTGCATCCCGGGCCGATCGAGACCGATATGATCAGCATCTGGACCAATGAGCAGCGCTCGGCGCGGCTCGATTCCATCCCGCTCGGGCGCGTGGGCACGGTGGATGATGTGGCGCGGGCGGTGCTGTTCCTGCTCTCGGATGAGAGCGTCTATATGACCGGCGCCGAATTGGCGGTGGATGGCGGCGTCTCGCTATAGATCATGCGCCGGGGCGCCTCAGGCCCCGCTCACCCGCCAGATCACATCGCCCACATCATCGGCCATCAGCAGCGACCCATCGGGCCCGAGGGTCACCCCCACGGGCCGCCCATAGGAGACCTTCTCATCGGGGGCCAGAAAGCCCGTGAGAATATCGCGCGCCGGGCCCGAGGGGCGGCCATTCTCGAAGGGCACGAAAGCCAGCTTGTAACCGCTGAGCTTGCTGCGGTTCCAGGAGCCATGCTGGCCAATCGCCATGCCTGCGGGGAAGCCCGGCAAGGTGCCGGCGGGCACCCAGCATAGGCCGAGCGAGGCGGTATGCCCCCCCAGCGCGTAATCGGGCGTGAGCGCGCTGGCCACCATGGCGCTATCCTGCGGCACCCGATCATCCACCACCCTGTCCCAGTAGCAATAGGGCCAGCCGTAAAAGGCGCCATCGCGCACCGAGGTGAGATAGTCGGGCGGCGTCTCATCGCCCAACCCGTCGCGCTCATTCACCACCGTCCAGAGCATGCCCGTCTGTGGCTCCCAGGCCAGGCCCACCGCATTGCGCAAGCCCCCGGCGAAGACACGGCTGGCCCCGGTTTCGAGGTCGAGTTCCCAAACTGCCGCGCGGCCTTCCTCCACCTCCATCCCCTGATCGGCGATATTGGTGAGCGAACCGACACCGGCATAGAGTTTCTTGCCATCGGGGCTTTGCAGCAGGCTGCGCGTCCAATGCCCGCCGGGCTTGAAATCGACGATCTTGCGCCCCGGCGCGGTGATGCGATCCGCGCCCGGCGCATAGGGGAACACCACCACCCCATCGGTATTGCCAACGTAAAACTGGTCACCGACCAATTCCATGCCGAAGGGCTGGTTGAGGCCCTCCATGAAGACATCCTGGATCTCGGCCACGCCATCGCCGTCGCGGTCGCGCAGCAGGGTGATGCGGTTGGCGCTCTCGCCCACCGCCCGGGCCCGGCGCATGGTGGCGACCATGGCGTAGTCAAAGGCATTGCGCATGACCGCGCGGGGAATGCTATTGGCCTCGGAGACCAGCACATCGCCATTGGGCAGTGTCTTGATCCAGCGCGGGTGTTTCAGGCCGCGGGCAAAGGCGTTGACCTTCAGCCCGGGGGCGGGGATTGGCGCCTGGCCTTCGCTCCAGCCCTGGGCTGTGGGCATTTTCAGCGTGGGGATCACGCCCTGCGGCTTGGCGGCCGGAATGGCCGGCGCCCCGCCCCAGGCCGGTATGGGGTTGCCATCCCTGATGTGCCGCAGGCGCAGCGCGGTGCCCCCAATCATGGCAACGCCGCGCGCGATGATGCTGGACAAATTCAAGATATCATCTCCATCGAGGGATCTGAGGGGGGCGAGGCCATCGCCTCATGGATGTCACCGCTCTTTAGGGCCTGATCCCCAAAGCGTCGAGCAGCCAGCCCGACCGCTCGTCCCCCGCCTTGTAAACTCCCCCGTCTCAGCCATCCTGACCCAGATAAAGGCCTGCGCGCCACAGATGGAGGAGAGTGATCACATGCGTGTTCTCATCGTGGGGGCCGGCGCCACCGGTGGCTATTTTGGCGGCAGGCTGGCCCAGGCGGGGCGCGACGTCACTTTTCTGGTGCGCGCGGGCCGCGCTGCCCAGCTGCGCGAGCAGGGCCTCACCCTGCTCAGCCCGCATGGCGATGTGACGCTGCAGCCCAAACTCGTCACGGCGGAGACCATCGATGGCACTTATGATGCCATTATCGTCGCGGTGAAGGCCTTTGGCCTGGAACAGGCCTTGCAGGACATGGCGCCGGCCATGGGCCCGCAGACAATGGTGATGCCCCTGCTCAACGGCATGCGCCATGTGGACCGCATCAGGTCGCTCTACGGCGCGGCCTTGATTGGTGGCGTCTGCAAGGTTGCCACCACCATCGATCCGCAAGGGCGCATCAAGCAATTGGCGCCGTTTCAGGAACTCGCCTATGGCGAGCTTGATGGCAGCCCCTCCGCCCGCACGGCGCAATTCGACGAGACCATGCAAGGGGCTGGCTTCACCGCGCGGCTCACGGCGCATGTGGAGCGCGAAATGTGGGAGAAATGGACCCTGTTGGCCACGCTGGGGGGCATATGCGGCCTGATGCGCGGCACCATTGGCGAAATCGAGGCAGCCTCCGGCGGGCGGGAATTTGTCCTGCGCCTGCTGGGCGAGGTGGTGCGGGTGATTGAGGTTGATGGCATGGCCCCCAGCGCGGCTTTTCTTGAGACCATCACCCGCCAAGTGACCCAAAAGGGCTCGCCCATGGCCTCGTCGATGTATCGCGACCTGGTGGCCGGGCTGCCGGTGGAGGCGGACCAGATTCTGGGCGATTTGGCGGCCCGCGCGGCCCGCCATGGCATCGACACGCCGCTTGTATCCGCCGCCTATACCCATTTGCGGATTTACATGGACCGCCTGGCGCGCGCGCAGTGAAGCAGCCCCGCCCGAATATGAGGAACCGACCCCATGGCCATTGAGGATATCCAGCCACAGATCGAGCGCTATTTGCCCGAGCTAATCGCGCTGCGCCGCGACATCCATGCCCATCCCGAATTGGGAATGGAGGAGACGCGCACCGCCGCGCTGGTGGCCGAGCGCCTGCGATCCTGGGGGCTGGAAACCACCGAGGGTATTGGCCGCTTTGGGGTGGTGGGCACGCTCAAGGGCCGCCGCCCCGGCCAGGGGGCCATTGGCCTGCGGGCCGATATGGATGCGTTGGCACTCACCGAGCAGACGGGCCTGGCCTATGGCTCCACCATACCCGGCCGCATGCATGCCTGCGGGCATGATGGCCATACCGCCATGCTGCTGGGCGCGGCCCGGATGCTGGCCGAAAACCCCGATTTCGCCGGGACCGTGCATTTCATCTTTCAGCCGGCCGAGGAGGGGCGTGGCGGCGCCCAGGCCATGTTGGAGGATGGGCTGTTCGAGCGTTTTCCCTGCGATGCCGTCTATGGCATGCACAATATGCCGGGCGTCCCGCTCGGGCATTTTGCGCTTCGCAAGGGGCCCCTGATGGCTGGCTCCGGCCGTTGGGTCGCCACCTTCCGCGGCACGGGCGGGCATGGCGGCAATTCACCGCATCTGGCCAATGACCTGACGCTGGTGCAGGCCATCTTCATCCAGGCGCTGCAGGGCATTGTCAGCCGCAATGTGCCAGCGCGGGAGAGCGTGGTGGTCAGCGTGGGCCATATTGCCGGCGGCACCAAGGAATCGCTCAACGTCATGCCGGCGGAGTTGGTGGTGGGCGGCACGATGCGCGCCTTCAATGCGCCCATGCAGGCCTTGGTGGAGGGGCGAATTCGCGAATTGGCCGAACTCGCCGCGGCCACGCAGGGTGCCACGGCTGAGATATCCATGTGGTGGAACGCCATTCCCCTGGTCAATCATGAGCGCGAGACGGAGGTGATGGCCGCCGCCGCCCGCGCCGTGGCGGGGGAGGCGGGGTTGGATACCGCAACCCAGCCGGTCACAGGCGGGGAGGATTTCGCCTTCATGCTGCAGGCCAAGCCCGGCGCCTTCGTCTTCCTCGGCGCTGGCGTGGCCCCCGATGGCACGGCGCATGCGCTGCACTCGCCACTCTATGACTTCAACGACGCCGCCTTGCCGCATGGTGTGGCGTTTTGGGTCCAACTCGTCCGGCAGGAATTGGCGGGCGTGGCCTGAGCCGGCACGATCAGCCGTCGCCGGGGGGGCAGAATGTGGAAAAGCAAAGGCGCTGAAGAACGCTGGTGGTGGACGAAAATAATAAAAGGTCTTTGCCCTCTACCGCTCTCTCACCAGAATAATTATTGTCCCGATCAATTAAACATTTTTTATGATCAATAATCTAACGAAGGTGCAGGAAACTAAGTTTACTGCTGGGGTGCTCGAGGGGCAAAGCCCCTCGATCTTGTTTTATCTTGATGTTCGTTTTCAAGCAGACCGCTGGCTTTCCGCCGGGTCAAGCCCGATGTCGGTGGCCTTTTGGCCGCGTGCCCAGGCCGCCATGCCGGCCGCGCGGCCGGACCATTTGGTGTGCCGCGCATCACCGCGGCGCAGCAGGGACTTGGCTGCAAGGCTCGGCCATTCGCGCAGCAAATGGCCCCAGGCGGCGGCGCGGCCGCGATGCTTGGCCTCCAGATGCATGCGTGACCAGCCCTGATGCCAGGCCTTGCACCATTCCAGCCGGGGCGAGGGGCTGGTGGATTTGCCGCCGGCATGCACCACCCGCCCACCCACCACATGCACCAAAGCATGGCCTGCGGCGGCCATGCGCAGGCAAATATCGTCATCCTCGCCATAGAGAAAGATCGCGTCATCAAAGCCGCCCAGGGCGCGAAAGGCGCTCATCCGGAAGAACATCGCCGAACCGCCGACGTAATCCATGCAGCAATCCCCCGCCGGCATCGGAAGGTAGCGCTTATGCGCCGGCGTATGGGGCAGGGCGTGGCCGAATTGCAGCGCGCCGTCATCGCCGAAGATTTCCGGCGCCAGCAGCCCCGCATCGGGGTAGCGCTGTGCGGCGGCGCATAGCACTTCCAGCACGCCTGGCATCAGCCGCGCATCGGCATTGAGCAGCAGGCCGAAGGCGGTTTCCACCACCGCAAAGCCGGCATTGGCGCCGCGGCCAAAGCCCAGATTGCGCGGGGTGCGGATCACCCGCGCATCGGCCCGGGCGGCCTTTGCCACGGCGCTGCTGGCATCGGTGGAGGCATTATCCACCACCACCACCGGCAGGTCGGCCGGGATGGAGGCCAGGCATTCGGCCAGGATAGCGGCCGAATTGAAGGCCACGACGATGATGGTGACAGACACGAAAGCCGCTCAGCCCCGCAGCGGCGCGATCTCGGCGAGGGCGGCGAGGAAGGCGGAGACCGCCTCCTCCTCGGTCATCGCGACCTCAGGGCCGGCACTGCCCACGGCGGTGAGGCAGCCGCCCCAATAGGGCTCGGCCTCGCCGGGCGGTACGGCGTAATACAGCATGGCGATGCCCCCGGGGCCGCGATAGGAGATATAGGGGCAGCGCTTGAGCTTGCCGCTGCGCACATCACCGCTGATTTTTGGCGCGCCATTGGCGGCCAGAAGCTTATGCGGCGTGGTGACGCCGCGGGCGCGGGCGGTCTCGGCCGAGAGGTCAAAGCGGGCCTGCACCTCGGCCGCCACTGCCTTGATGCGCCGCATGGCGGCTTCGAGCACCAAATCCGGGGCGGCGGCGGCAAAGCCCACGCGGCGGCCGGCGAGTGCGAGGCGCGCTGCCTCACGGAAGGCGGTGGCGGGGCCATGCATCTTGGTATTGGGGCCGGCCAGGATCTGGTCGGCATTGGCGATCATCGATTTCAGCTCGGCCACGGTCTTATCGGCCAGGGGCGGCTTGGCTTCGGGCCCACTCACGCGCGTAACCCCGCGATGGTGTCGGGGCGGTGGGTGCGGGCAGCGTCAGGGTGGGTCATCGTCGCACCATAGCCTGTCACGCCCGCGGGCGACAGGCTTGGTTTAGCCCGGGCGCAGGGGCCGGTTCTCGCGCGAGCCATGCACCAGGTAGTGCTCACCGGCATCGACCCCAGCCGCGGCCACATCGGGGTTGGCGAGCAGATAGAGCTGCGCATCGAAATCCTCCGGCAGGGTGGCGGCAGGCGGGCGTTTGGTGGCTTCGATATAGTCTGCGGGCACGTCATGGCCCAGGTAGCGATTGGGCACCGGCTGGCCGGTGGCGATATCGGTCACGTTGCGGAAGAAGATCCGCCCGAAAGCCGGGTCGCTCTCCAGCGGCGTATAATAGGCGCAATCCTCGAAGAAATAATGTGTGACCTGGGACCAGCGCGTGCGGTTGCGGTCACGATGGTCGGAGCCGCCATGCAGCAGGTTGGCGGCCCAGATCAGCGCCTGGCCGCGCCGAGGGGTGAATTCGACCTGCTCCAGACGATGGGTGTGGATCAGCGCGCGCCAGAGCGGGGCAAAATCCGCCTGATTGGCGCGCGATGGCGCGGTGGAGGCGCAATGGCCAATATGCTCATTCACATAGATCGGCAGGCGGTGCGAGCCAGGGTAGTAGATCAGCGGCCCGGCATCGGGGTGGATATCCTCCAGTGCGACCCAGACGCCGCACATGAAACGCTCGGGCATGGCGCTGAAATGCACGCTGTCGGTATGCGCGTGCTGCTGGCTGCCAAAGGGGAAGTTCAAGGTCTGGAAGGGAAAGGCAGGGCGGCCATAGAGGTCACCCAGCAGCGCCTTCACCGCCTTATTGGCGGCCAGGCTGCGCACGGCGGCGCATTGCTGCCAGGCATCCTGCAGCCGCAGCCCGTTGGCGCTGCCGGCGCGGAAGGCATCAATGGCCATGGATGGGCCGAGCTGATCGATGATTTGCCCCGCGAGGTTGGTAAAATCCGGCTCGGGAAAGTCGAACACCGCGAAGCCGTCGCGGTGCAGGTCACGGGCGATACGCTGCGTCTCCGCCGGCAGATCGGCCGTGGCGAGAAGCTCCTCGAAGAAGGGGCTCTCGACCAGCGGCACCCCGGGCAGCGGGTTCGCGTTCATTAACCCATATTCACCATGATGGTCTTCTTGTGGGTGAAGTGCTCCAGCATGGCTTCCAGCGAAGCCTCCTTGCCCAGGCCCGAGGATTTCACGCCGCCATAGGAGAGGTTGGCCTGCACCACCAGATTCTGGTTGATCTGCACCAGCCCCGCTTCCAAGCGGTGGGCGAGGTCGAGGCCGACCTTGAGGTTGTTGGTCCATAGCGAGGCGGCGAGGCCGTATTCGCTGTCATTGGCCTCGGCCAGCACGGCTTCGGCATCGTCGAAGGGTTGGATCACCGTCACGGGCCCAAAGATTTCCTCGCGCACCAGGCGGGAGGAGCCGTCGAGGCCGGTGAAGATCACCGGGCGCAGGAACAGGCCCTTTCGCAGTGCGGGGTCGCTGGGCATGGCCGAGCATTCGAGGGCGGTGGCGCCGGGCGTCGCCTTGCCCTCCTCAATGAAGGCCTGAACCTTGTCGAATTGGCCCTGGCTGATGATCGTGCCGATATCGGTTTTCTCGTCCAGCGGGTCGCCCATGACCATGTTGTTCACGGCCTTTTCCATCTCGGCGACAAAGGCCGAGAAAATCGGGCGTTCGACATAGATGCGGCTGGCCGCCGTGCAGCTTTGGCCCTGACGGGTAAAGCGCATGGAGGTGAGCGCGCCGCTCACCGTCTTGGCGAAATCGCAATCGGCGAAGACGATCATGGGCGATTTGCCGCCCAGTTCCAGCGTCACCGGCACCAGCTTTTCGGCCGCGGCCCGGGCGACGATTTTGCCGGTTTCGACCGAACCGGTGAAGGTCACCTTCTTGACCAGCGGATGGGCGACCAGCGGCGCGCCGCATTCCGGGCCCTGGCCGGAGAGCATGTTGAAGGTGCCCGGCGGCAGGATGCGGCCCAGCAATTCGCAGATGCGAAGCACGGCGAGGGGCGCCTCCTCGGCCGATTTCACCACCACCGTATTGCCGGCCACCAGGGCCGGGGCGATTTTCAGCGCCATCAGCAGCATGGGCACGTTCCAGGGGATGATGGCGCCGACCACACCGAGCGGCTCGCGCACCGTCACGCTGAGCACATCGGGGGCGAAGGGCACGCTCTCGCCCTTCAATTCGCCGCCCAGGCCACCGAAGAATTCAAAAATATCAGCCACCACGCCGGCCTCGACGCGGCTTTCGGTGCGCAGCGCCTTGCCGGTCTCCAGTGCGATTAGCCGGCCGAGTTCATCCTGATGCGTGCGCAGCAGGGCGGCGCATCGATAGACCAGCGCGCCGCGCTTGCGGGCGGGCATCTTCGCCCAGGCTTTTTGCGCGCGGGCGGCGTCCTGCACCGCGGCATCGACATCGGCCGCATCACCCTCGGCCGCTTCGGCCACCTGAATGCCGGTGGCGGGGTTCACCACGGGGAAGGTTTTTCCGCTGATCGCGGGCACATAGCGGCCGCCGATGAAATGCATGCCGGACAAGGCCTTCGCCAGGGCGAAGGGGTCGGCGCTGGGGGCTTCTGGCGTGCGGTGCGGCTGGTCGAGCATGGGATTTCCTCCTGAACGGGCGATACATGCACGCCCGCCCGGCCCTGGGCAAGCAGCCTCTCAGCCCAGGCCGCTGCCTGACCGGGCCACGCCCTCCAGCAGCGTCACCCATTGCGGCAGGCAGCGCGATTGCAGATCATAATGCTCCACCACACTCGCCCGGGCGGCGGTGCGCAGCGGCACCAGCGCGGCGGGGTTGGCCAGCATATCGGCCAGGCCATGGGCGATGGCGTCACTGTCAAAAAAATCCACCAGCCTGCCATTCACCCCATCGGCAATCACCTCCTGCACCGGCGCAGTGGCCGAGCCCAGCACCGCTGCCCCACAGGCCATGGCCTCCAGCACCGACCAGGAGAGCACGAAGGGGAAGGTGAGATAGACATGCGCCGCACTCACCCGGAACAGGGTGTGCAACTGGTCATGCCGCAGCCAGTCGAAGAAATGCACGCGCGTGAGGTCGAGCCGTCCATCCACCTGTTTGAGCGCCCATTCCCGCCAGGTGCCACCGCCCGGCGGCGGGCCGCCATAGGCGCCCTTCGAGCCGCCCACCACGACGGCATGCGCGTCGGGCCGCAGCTTTTGCAGGGTGACCAGGGCCTCCATGAAGTGATGGAAGCCGCGATAGGCCTCCAGATGCCGGGCGGTATAGGTCACCAGCGGGTCGCCACGGCGGAAGCTGCGGCCATCGGGCAGGGTGAAGCCGGCGGGGCCATCGGGGTTGATGGCGATGGTGTCCACGCCCTCATGGATGACGCTCATCTTGGCCTGCACCCAATCGGGGTAGCGGCTGCGCTGCCACATTGTCGGCGCCATGCCCCAATCGGCGGCTTCGAGCTGGACCAATTGGCCAGTGTTGAGCATGCGGGTGCGGGCGATGGTGTCGAGCGTCATCTCGCCATAGATCGGGTCAAAGCCGACATCGCCGCCCTGGGCGCGGAAGAAATACTCGCAATGCAGCACGATGCGCGCCTGGGGGAAGATGTCGCGCATGAACATCGATTCGCCCCAGCCGATATGCGAGACGATGAGCTCCGGCCGATAGCCGCGCTGGCGCAACTGGGTGGCGGCACGCGCCACCATTTGCGCCCGCCGCAGATGGGAGTCGAGCCGGCGGAGATAGGGATGCGCCCGGGCTTGGGCCTCCTGGCTCATCTCGGGGGCGGGGTAGCGGTAGAGTGTCACGCCCGCGATGGGCGGGTTCTGCGCCTCGGCCAGGGCGCTCACCTCATGGCCCGAGGCGGCCATGGCGGCGGCAACATGGCGGAATTGGCCCGGGAAGTTCTGATGGATGAACAGGACACGCATGGGAGGCATGCCTGCCGGTTTGGCTGCTGCTTGTCCAGCTTGCTTCAGCGCGCGGGCAGCCGGGCCAGGATGGCGCGCATCTGCGCGATCTCGCGCTCCTGGTCGCGAATGATGCCTTCGGCCAGGGCGCGGGTCTCTGGATCGGTGCCGTGCAGCAGCACCACATTCGCCATGGCGATGGCGCCGGCATGGTGCGGGATCATGCCTTGGATGAAATCGCGGTCGGCCTGGCCGCTATAGGTGATGGCCATGTCGCGGTGCATGGCCTCGGCCGCGGCCTGATAGGCCCGGGTTGCGGCGGTCACGCCCGGAGCGGCCGGGGCATGGCCGCGATGCTGCCCCTGCGCCCAGGCCAGGGTGGCGGGCGAGGCTATAATGGCGGCGGCGAGAATGATGTGTTTCATACAGCGCATCAGGCACCCTCCCATCATGGGAAGGTCAAGCGCTATCAGCGGCCGGCGAGAATGGCCGTGGTGGAGCGCCCGGGCAGCAATTCCGCCAGCAGCAGCCGCCCGCCATGGGCGCGCACCTCGGGCCAGCCCACCACCGTCTCGGCGGTGTAATCGGCCCCTTTGATCAGCACATCGGGCAGCAGCGCCTGGATGAGCGCCAGCGGCGTATCCTCGGCAAAGCTGGTGACGGCGGCGACTTGGCGCAGGGCGGCAATCACCGCCGCGCGGTCCTCCAACCGGTTTATCGGGCGGCTGGGGCCCTTCAGCCGCGCCACCGAGGCATCGCTGTTCAGCGCCACCACCAACCTGTCACAGCCGGCCGCCGCCTGGGCCAGCATGGCGACATGGCCGGCATGGAGTATGTCGAAGCAGCCATTGGCAAAGCCGACCGAAAGCCCCGCCGCCTTCCATTGCGCCACCAGGGCGCGGGTGGCGGCGAGGTCGAGCAGCGCTGAGCCTGCATCGCCTGCACCGCCGGCCAGCGCCGCCGTGAGTTCAGCGGCCGAGGTGGTGGCGGTGCCAAGCTTGGCCACCACAATGCCCGCCGCGGCATTGGCGATGCGCATCGCATCCTCCAGCGAGCGGCCGCCGGCATGGGCCAGGGCGAGGGCGGCGATCACCGTATCGCCGGCCCCCGAAACATCGAAGACCTCCTGCGCCCGGGCGGGGATGGAGAGCAGGCCATCGGGCCGCACCAGCATCATTCCCTTGGCCGAGCGGGTGACCAGGATGGCGCCGACACCATCGCGCGCCATCACGGCGCGGGCGGCGGCGGCGCATTCCTCATCGCCACGGCTGGGCAGTCCGGCAGCCAGCGCCATCTCTGCCGCATTGGGGGTGATGCAGGCGGCACCGGCATAGCGGGAGAAATCGGCCCCCTTGGGGTCCACAAAAACCGGCAGTTGGGCGGCGCGCAGCCGCGCCAGCACCGCGGGTGAGAGCACGCCCTTGCCGTAATCGGAGAGGATGATGGCATCAGGGGCTGCCGCCAGCGCGGCCTCGATGGCGGCCAATAAGCCTGCGGTCTCGGCCTCGCTTTGTGGCCCTGTCGCCTCGTCATCGATGCGCATCATCTGCTGATTGCCGGCCACCACGCGCAGCTTGGTGGTGGTGGGGCGGGTGGCGCTTTCGACCAGCCCATCGAGGATCGCGGCATCGGCAATGGCGTGGCGCAGCGCCTCACTGCGCGGGCCAATGAGGCCAACAAGCGTGGCCCGCGCGCCGAGTGCGGTGATATTGCGCGCCACATTGCCCGCACCACCGGGCATGGCACTCTCCCGCCCGCGGGAAAATACCGGCACCGGCGCCTCGGGCGAAATGCGCTCCACACTGCCATAGAGGTAGCGGTCGAGCATCACATCGCCGACCACCAGCACATGCAGGGGGCCGAAATCCAGCATCAGGCGGCGCCCACGCCGTGCTGCTCACGCAGCTTGTGGAATTGCAGGCCGGGGAAATCCTCCCCCGCCTTGCCCAGGCGCCAGGAGGAGGCGAAAAAGCCCACGATCGCGCCGTCATGATCCTCGGCCGCGTCACGGCGGTGGATATCGGCAAAGCGGGCCATTTCGGCCTTCTCGCCGGTCACCCAGCGCACCTCGTTCCACATCGTGTTGTCGAAGCCCGCCGGCACGCCGTATTCCACCTTTAGCCGTGATTGCAGCACATCGAGCTGCAACTGGCCGACAACGCCAACCACGGGGGGCGAGCCATCGAGCGGGCGGAACAACTGCACCACGCCCTCCTCGGCCAATTGGTCGAGCGCGGTGCGCAGTTTTTTCGCCAGCATCGGGTCTTCGAGGCGGATATTGCGCAGAATTTCGGGCGCGAAGCTGGGCACGCCGCGGAAA
Source organism: Rhodovarius crocodyli (assembly GCA_945901085.1). Classification (GTDB taxonomy): domain Bacteria; phylum Pseudomonadota; class Alphaproteobacteria; order Acetobacterales; family Acetobacteraceae; genus Rhodovarius; species Rhodovarius crocodyli_A. The sequence continues at coordinate 20,200 of CAMDJV010000050.1, forward strand.
TTCAGGTTCTCGCCCTCGGTCAGCGTATCGCCGATGCGCAAAATGCCATGATTGGCGATGCCCACCACATCGCCCGGCCAGGCCTCCTCGGCCACCTGGCGGTCCTTGGCGAAGAAGAAGAGCGGCGCATTGACCGGCACCTGCTTGCCGGTGCGGACCTGGCGCAGCCGCATCCCCTTGGTCAGCCGGCCCGAGCAGAGCCGCACAAAGGCCACCCGGTCCCGGTGGTTGGGGTCCATATTGGCCTGGATCTTGAAGACGAAGCCGGTCAGCGCCGGCTCATCGGGCTGGACATTGCGCGGGTCGGCCTCGCGCATGCCCGGGGGCGGGGCGTAGCGGGCCAGCCCATCGAGCAGATGCGCCACGCCGAAATCGCGCAGCGCGGAGCCGAAGAAGACCGGGGTGAGGGTGCCTTCGCGGAAGGCCGCGAGGTCGAATTGTTTGAGGCCGGCCTCGGCCAGCATCGCTTCCTCGGCCAATTGCGTGGCACGCTCGGGGCCGACCATTTGCGAAAGCTTTGCATCCTCGGTGGAGGACATGGGGATGCTGTCTTCCCAGGCCTTATCGACCGGCATGAAGCGATTGGCCAGCAGATCATAGGTGCCGGCGAATTCGCTGGCGCGGCCGACCGGCCAGGCCACCGGGGCGGCGTCCAGCGCCAGGGTGCTCTCGATCTCATCGATCAGTTCGAAGGGGTCGCGCGCCTCGCGGTCCATCTTGTTGATGAAGGTGATGATCGGGATGTCGCGCATGCGGCAGACTTCGAACAGCTTGCGGGTCTGGCTTTCGATGCCCTTGGCGGCATCGAGCACCATCACGGCGGCATCCACCGCGGTGAGGGTGCGATAGGTGTCCTCGGAGAAATCCTCATGGCCCGGGGTATCGAGCAGGTTGAAGACCAGCCCGCCCTGCTCGAAGGTCATCACCGAGGTGGCGACGGAAATGCCGCGATCCTGCTCGATTTTCATCCAGTCCGAGCGGGTGCGGCGGGCATTGCCCTTGGCGCGGACATGGCCGGCAAGCTGGATGGCGCCGCCCTTGAGCAGCAGTTTTTCGGTCAGCGTGGTCTTGCCGGCATCGGGGTGGGCGATGATGGCGAAGGTGCGGCGCCGGCCCGCCTCGAAGGCGACGCGCTGGCCATCCTCGGCCGGGCCGCGATTATGGCCCGGCTGGGGGGGCAGTTCTGGCTGAATATCCATGGTGGCAGGGCAATAGCGCATGGCCGGGCGCGGCGCCATGCGGGTATTCCCCAGGGGCGGTGATCAGGCCCGCAAGCCGCGCAAGGCTGCGATGGGGGAGACGTGCTCGGCCTCGGCAAGGAGGCGGATTTCAGGCCCCGTGACATCGCCGCCATGGGCGTGCTGGAACAGCCCGGTCATCGCCCAGAGGCTGTCCAGCCCTGCGGCCATGGCGCCGGCGAGGTCGGTATGGGCGGTATCGCCCACCGCCACCACGCGATTTTTGGGCGTATCGCCCAGCAGCGCCAGGGTGGGGCCATAGACTGCCGGGTCGGGCTTGCCGATCTCCAGCACGGTGCCGCCCAACTCGCGATAGACATCGGCCAGCGCGCCAGCGCAGAGAATGCGCTCGCCCGCCACCATCACCGCGCGGTCCGGGTTGACGCAGAGCATGGGCAGCCCCGCGGCGTGGCAGCGGATGAGGTCGGCGCGATAGGGCTCGACAGAGCGGGGGCCGCGATCGGGGTCGGGGCCGGTATTGAGCAGGAATTGCGCGTCACCCGGCTCGGTGACCAGTTCGGCCACGCCTTCATCCACCACCGAGAGGTCGCGCTCGGGCCCGATATGGAAGGCGCGGCCGGTGAAGCGGGCATCGCTGCGGGCCTTGAGCAGCATCCAGGTGGCCTCGCCGCTGCTCATGATGCCGTCATGCATGTCAGGGGTGATGCCCATGCCGACCAGCATCTTGTCGATGAACCAGCTGCGGCGGGGCGCATTGGTGAGGAAGGCGATGCGCTTGCCGGCCGCCTTCATGGCGTGCAGCGCTGCCACCGCGCCAGGATAGGGGGCGCGGCCATCATGCACCACGCCCCAGAGGTCGAGCACATAGCCATCATAATCGGCAAAGGTTTCGGTGATGGATTCGATGATCTTCACGCGTCGGCTCCCACCGCTTGAGAAACATGGGCGAAGCCGTCGCGCGCCAGCAGCGCGGCCAGGCCGTCCAGGATGCGCGGCACCAGCGCCGGGCCGGCATAGGCAAAGCCGCTATAGAGCTGCACCAGCGCGGCGCCGGCGCGGATTTTGGCATAGGCCTGCTCGGCCGAGGCCACCCCGCCCACGCCCACCAGCGCGATGCGGCCTTGGGTGTGGCGGCGCGCCATGCGCAGCATGGCGGTGCTTTTCTCGAAGAGCGGCTGGCCGGAGAGGCCGCCAGCCTCACCCCGCGCCGCGCTGCGCAGCGTTTCGGGCCTGGCCAGGGTGGTGTTGGAAATGATCACGCCGGCCACCCCATGGGCCATGCAAACATCGAGCAGCGGCAGAAGTGCGGCTTCGGACAAATCAGGGGCGATCTTCACCAGCACCGGCACGCTGCGCGGCGGCATGGCGGCTAGGATGCCATTGAGCGCCGCCTCGCCCTGCAAATCCCGCAGCCCGGGCGTATTGGGCGAGGAGACATTGATGGTGATGTAGTCCACCAGCGGTGCGATGGCGGTGTAAAGCGCTGGGTAGTCGCGCTCGGGCACCGCACCTTCCTTATTGACGCCCACATTGGCGCCCAGGGGCGCGGGCAGCGGGCGGGGCAGGGCGCGCAGCCGGGCCAGGAAGGCATCCAGCCCGGCATTATTGAAGCCCAGGCGATTGATCACGCCCTGGTCCTCTTCCAGCCGAAAGATTCTCGGGCGGGGGTTGCCGGGCTGTGGCCGTGGGGTGACGGAACCGGCCTCCAGAAAACCAAAGCCCAGGCGCATGAGCGGCAGCACGGCCACGGCGTTCTTGTCGAAGCCGGCGGAGAGGCCGAGGGGATTGGCGAATTGCAACCCCATCACCTCACTGGCCAGGCTGGCATGGGCATTGGCGGCCGAACGCCCGGCGAGGCCGGCGCCCAATGCGCGCAGCGCCCAGCCATGGGCGGTTTCGGCATCCATGAGGCGCATGAGGGGGGTGAGGGCGGAGGCGAGGGCGGGTGTCATCCAGCCGGGGCATGCCAGACCCGCGCGCCCCTGGGAAGCGCCACCCATGGCAAGTGGGCGCGAGGCGGGATAGAGGGTCTGGGTGAAAGGTCCCCTCCTCATCATGGCCGGCATTGCCCTATTCGGGCTGCTCGATGCCAATACCAAGCTTTTGTCCGGCGAATTCAGCCCGGCGCAGGCGCTGGTGTTCCGCCATGGCGTGCTGCTGGTGCTGCTCTTTGGTGCCCGGGCGGTGAGCCCTTTGGCGGGTGGCACGCTGCACACCCGCCATGCCGGGCTGCATGCGCTGCGCGCGGCTTCCATGCTGGTGTCGGGGATGATGTTCTTCCTCACCTTTCGCCATTTGCCGCTGGCCGATGGTTATCTCGTCTTCTTCACCAACCCCTTCATGATCATGCTGATGGCGGGGGTGTTTCTGGGCGAGCGCATTCCACGCGCGGCTTGGCTATGGTCCGGGGTGGCGTTTTCGGGCGTGCTGCTGGCCCTGGCGCCGCAATTGGGACAGCCGGGTGGCAGCCTATTGGGTTATGCCTATGCCCTGCTGGCGACGGTGTTTTATTCCATCAACATCACCATCAACCG
>CAMDJV010000051.1 GCA_945901085.1 Rhodovarius crocodyli
GTTCAATACCGCAACCCGCGCGCGGTGAGAAGCGCCGTAATACAGGATAGCTGATCTTCTTCACCGCACTGGCCCCGGCCCCGGGCATGGTTGGGGTGGTATTTCCACCCGCCCCTATCCCGTTCTAGGCTTTCGCCGTCATGTTGAAGGAGCCCACCATGCCCGACGGAGCAGCAAAACCCATGCGCAAGCGGCTGATGGCGGATGAGGCGTCGCCGCCCTCAGTCTATCTTGATGTGCCCAACATGCCCTGGGAGGAGACGAAATTCCCCGGGATCCGCTGCAAGACGCTCTATTCCGATGGTTCGGGCATGGCGACGCTGCTGATGCGCCTCGAACCCGGCGCCGTGGTGCCTCTGCATGAGCACACCGCCATAGAGCAGACCTATGTGCTCGAAGGCCATTTCGTCGATGAGGAGGGCGCGTGCCTGGCCGGGCAATTCGTCTGGCGCCCGGCGGGCAATACCCATGTCGCCTGGGCCGGCGCCGAAGGGGCGACCATTCTGGGCGTCTTCCTCAAGCCGAATATTTTTGCTGACGGCACGCCTTTCTTCACTCAGGGCTGAAGCGGGCGGGCTTGCCGCGGCGAGTCTCGCGCTTATCCTGCCCCCTTCCACAGGGGGGCAGCGATCATGAAACCAAGAATTGCCATTGTCGGCGCGGGCGCGGTGGGCGGCTATGCCGGCTCTTACATGGCCGCGGCCGGCGAGGATGTGACCTTCATCGATCCCTGGCCCGAGCATGTCGAGGCCATGCGCGCCAATGGCTTGCGGGTGACGCATTTGCGCGACGTGGTGGAATTCACCACCCCGGTGCGCGCCATCCACCTCACCGAATTGCAGAATGAGGCGAAGGGCCGGCCCTTCGATATCGCCTTCATCTGCATGAAATCCTACGATACCGAATGGGCCACGGTGATGATCCGGCAATATCTCGCGCCGGGCGGCTTTTGCGTCTCGCTGCAGAATTGCATGAATGAGGAAACCATCGCCGGCGTCGTCGGCTGGGGTCGGGTTTTGGGCACCATTGCCAGTTCGATCACCGTGGAGCTGATGGTGCCGGGCAATATCCACCGCAATTCCGGCAAGGGCGGCGCGGCCCATACAGTGTATCGCGTGGGCGAGCCGCATGGTCGGCCGACCGAGCGGGCGAAGGAAATTGTGCGCCTTTGCGCCCTTTCCGACAGCGCGACGCTGACGGAAAACCTCTGGGGTGAGCGCTGGTCCAAGCTTGTCACCAATGTGATGGGCAATGGCATGTCGGCCTGCACCGGGCTGCTCAGCCGCGATGTGGTGGCCGATGACCAGTTGCGCGCCTTCACCGCGCGGTTGGGGGCGGAGGCGATCCGGGTGGGCCAGGCGCTGGGCTATTCGCTGGAAGAAATTCTGCATATCGACCCTGAGGTGATCGCCCGCGCTGGCGAGGGCGATGCGCAGGCCCGCGCCGAATATGACCGCAAGCGCATTGCCGAGAGTGCCCGCGGCGGCGCCCATCGCCCCTCCATGGGTCAGGACATGGTGAAAGGCCGCCGCACCGAGATCGAGTTTCTCAACGGCTTCGTTGCCGATCGCGCGGCGCCGCTGGGCATCCCCACGCCCGCCAATGCGGCGTTGACCGAGATCGTGAAAAAGGTCGAGCGTGGCGAATTGCAGCCCGACCCGAAGCACATCCTGGACCTGCGGATGAACTGAGCCAGGCTTAAGGCTTGGCTGCCACCACGAAGGCACCCCGGGCGGGCACCCAGGCCCGCCCGGGGATGGCCTCGGGCCGCGTGCCATCCAGCACGGCGCAGACATCGGCCACCACCTCGGGGCGCTGGCGGTAATATTGGTGATTGGAGTCCATCAGGGTGGTCTGGCAGACCTTGGCGCAGTCTATCAGTGTGATCTTCTGCGGCAGGTTGGTGAGGGTATGCGGGCCTGCGCTGCCTAGCCGGTCAGGATTGCCCTTGGTGACGTCGCTGATCGTCAGTGCCCGGTCGCTGGCGGCGAAATAGACATGCACCGCCTCGGCCATTTCCGGCAGGCGGGCGAGTTTGTCGGGATCGTTCAGCGCGTCATCATCCTCATCGGCGGCCATGAGGAAGATATGGGTGAAGGCGCGCGGCAGGCGCTTGCCGCCAAACTCCGAGATGATGGCCTGTACCGCATTGCGCAGCACGTAATTACCCATGGAATGCGCCAGCAGATTGAGCCGGGCCTGGCACATTTGGTCGGTGGTGAGGCGGCGCAGATAGTCTAGGAAAAATAGCAAGGCCCGCGCCACCGCCTTGGCCGATGAGCGGGCATCGTCACGGTCCGACTTATAGGCGATCAGCGGGGTGAGGCTGCCATCCGAGGGCCAGCAGAAGACCGCGACCTCCACCGCGCGCTGCTTGGTGGCATAGGCGCGCTTGATCTCGGCGGCGCGCGCCAGCGCATTGTCGAAGCTTGAGGCATAGCCATGCAGCAGCAGGATCAGGTCCACGCCCCCCTTGGCGCGGCCGGCGGTGATCAGGCGCTGGCGCAGCGCATCGAATACCGCGGCGCTGCCCAGGAGTTTTTCCGCCGTCGGGTCATCGGTGGTGACGCCGGGGATGCTTTCGGGGGCGATCTGCACGGATTGCACCGACCAATCGGCGTTCTTCTTGGTGGGCGGCGCCACCTCCGCCGCGCTGAAACGTAGATAGGCGGGTGAGACCGGATTGAGCTTGTCACCAAAACCGATCGTGATGCCTTGGGCATTCTTGAGTTCATCACGGTTGGTGGCGAAGTAGATTGTTTCGTTGGCCATGCAGGTCCTCCAAGGCGAGCTTGCGGGATATTCCGGCGCCAAGCTTGTCGCAAATGCGTGAATGTTCATTATTTTTTAAGTTAGGCTCGCCATCGTTCCTAGGCAGCGTGAGGCTGAGGAAGGACGAGCTTTATGGATCAATACTTGCCGCCTCCGGATGGTGCAGGGGCTGCAGCGCCGGATGAACCAGCCGATTACAGCGCTGTTTTTGTGGACCGGCGGGTCATCGCGTTTCGGGCGCCGGCACTGTGTGCCTTGCTGACATCGGTGTGGCAGGACAATGGCAGTGGCATGCATGCGCGCGCCATCCGTTTTTCCACCGCGCAGCAGATGCTAGATGTTGAGGTTGAGCAGTCGGGGAGGCGGCTGGGGCGCCAGGTTTTGAGCAGTGAATTGCTGCCGCTGATCATCGCCTATTGCATTGGCGCGCGGATCGGGCTGCCGGCCAATGCGGAGAAATCCGTGCTGATCACCACCGGCGGCGCTGTGCTGGATTGCGTCATTGGCCATGGCAGCCTGCCGCCCTATCGCCGCACAAGAGCACAGGCCGCGCGGCTGATGGGCGAGTGGTAGCCCTAGCTTCCAAGCCATCCGACAGCCGCCACCCCCGCCGCCTGCGCTGGCACGCGCCGCTGGCTGCGCCCATCCACGCCACCCAGCGCCACCGCCGGCCGGTTGGCATGCCGCGCCAGCCAGGCCCAACCATGCGGGCCCAGCGGCCGCGCGCCAGGATGGCTTTGGGTGGCAAAGATGGGCGAGATCAGCGCGGCATCAGCGCGCAAGGCTCGGCCGCGGAAGAGCCCGCGCCTGCCATGCACCGCCAGGCTCAGCAGCGCCCCGGGCCGCCTGGACCGCAGGAAGGCGAGCAGCCCAGGCGTTGGCCGCTCGGGCAGATGCAGCCCAGCCCCCAGGCGCAGGGCCGCCCTTCCATCACCGGCCACCAGAAGGCGCAGGCCGCGCTGGCGGCATAGCCGCGCCAAAGCGGGCAGCGCCAGGGGCGGCATGCCGCGCGCCACCACCGCCGCGCCGCGCGGCAGCCGCGCCACCGCCGCCATCGGGTCGGGCAGGCGAAGCGGGTCGCTCAACAGCCATAGCCGGGGAATGCTGAGTGCTTTATCTCGCCCAACCATGACCAGCATTGCCGCCGCCCTCCGTACCATTCAGGACAGGATCGCCGAAGCGACCGCCCGCGCCAACCGCGCCGAGGGGAGTGTCGCCCTCGTCGCCGTCTCGAAAACCAATCCGATCGAGGCGGTGGAGGCGGCGCTGGCCGCCGGCCAAATGCTGTTCGGCGAGAACCGGGTGCAGGAGGCGGCGGGCAAGTTTCCGGCCCTGCGTGCTGCCCACCCCCGCATGCGCCTGCACATCATCGGCGGGTTGCAGACCAATAAGGCCGAGGATGCCGTGGCGATCGCCGATGTGATCGAAAGTCTGGACCGTCCCCGGCTGGCCCAGGCGATTGCCGCCGGCATGGCCAAGACCGGCCGCCGCCCCGATTTGCTGGTGCAGGTGAATGTAGGCGATGAGGCGCAAAAAGCCGGCGTGCCCCGGGCCGAGGCCGATGCCTTTCTGCGCCTGACGCGTGACGAGTTGGGCCTGCCGGTCACCGGCCTGATGTGCATTCCCCCCGCCGAGGGCGACCCCAGGCCACATTTTGCCTGGCTGGCCGGGCTGGCGGCGCGGCATGGGCTCTCAGTGCTGTCGATGGGGATGAGCGGCGATTTCGAGGCGGCGATCATGGAAGGTGCCACCCATGTGCGGGTGGGCAGCGCGATTTTCGGGGCGCGCGCCTATCCCACCTGAAACCCGCGCAGCCCCTGGGCCAGCAGGGCGCGCAAATCCCGCTCGGGCAGGGCTATGCAGCCCTCGGTCGGCGCCAAGCCGGGCCGGGCGATGTGCAGGAAGATCGCGCTGCCACGGCCGCGGGTGACCGGCGCCATGTTCCAGCCCAGCACGCCGATCACGTCATAGACCGCATCCTCACGCCATAGCACCTCATGCCGCGCGTCATGCGGCAGGGTGATCTGGCGGTTGTAATCGGCATGGGTCTCATCATCGCACCAGCCATCATTGGGGGCCAGGGGCTCCACCCGCACCGCCGCCTGGGGTTTGGGGCCGCGATCGGCCCGCCAGAGCACCCGTTCCAGCGGTAACAGGCCGCAGGGGGTTGCGCCGTCGCCCTCGTGTTTCCGGGCTGAGATGCCGCCGCTGCCCAGGGCGCAGCGCAGCATTTGGCCGCGAAAGCGAAGCATGCCATCGGCGCTGACCTGGGCGATGTCATCGGCACCGATCATGGCCTAGCCATTCGCCTGCGCCACTGCGGCCGCGGTGACATTGACGATGCCGCGCGCGGTGACGCTGCTCACCAGCACCTCAATGGGCTGGTTCATGCCCAGCAGCAGCGGGCCCACCTGCAGCCCATCCGCCGCCGCCTTGAGCAGATTAAAGGCGATATTGGCGGAATCGAGATTGGGCATGACCAGCAGATTGGCGGTATCGGTCAGCCGGGTGCTGGGCACGGCGCGGCGGAGGATGGCGGGCAATAGGGCGGCATCGGCATGCATTTCGCCATCCACCTCCAGCCCCGGCTCGGCGGCCTGGATCAGCCTGAGCGCCTCGCGCATCTTCTTCGCACTCGGTGCCTGTGAATTGCCGAAGCTGGAATGGCTGAGCAGGGCGGCGCGGGGGGTGATGCCGAATTCGCGGATCTGGGCGGCGGCCAGGATTGTCATCTCGGCGATTTGCGCCGCGCTGGGATCAATCAGCAAATGGGTATCGACGAAGAAAAGCGTGGCATTGGGCACGATCACCGCGCTGAGCGCATAAACGCGGGAGACCTTGGGGGATTTGCCCACCACATCGAGCGCATGGTGCCAGTGGCGCATCCAATCGCCATTGCCGCCGATGATGGCGGCATCCGCCTGGCCGGTTTGCAGCAGCATGGCGGCAGCCACTGTGGGGTTCACCCGCATCTGCCGGCCGGCACTATCGGGTGGAATGCCGCGCCGGCCCACCTTTTGGGCATAAAGCTCCTCGAGCGGCCCAAAGATCGCATCATCCTCCTGTGGGTCGAGAATGGTGACGGCGTGGTCCATATCCAGGCGCAGGCCCATGGATTTGGCGCGCTCGAGGATCACCGCGCGGCGGCCGAGCAGGATGGGGCTGGCGATTCTTTCATCCAGCACCGTCTGCACGGCGCGCAGGGTGCGTTCATCCTCGCCTTCGGCATAGACGACGCGGCGGGGCTGGCTGCGCGCCGTCTCGAAGAGCGGCCGCATGAGGTTGCCGGAGCGGAAGACGAAGCGTTCCAACTCCCGCCGATAGGCTTCGAAATCGGCGATGGGGCGGCGGGCAACGCCGGATTCCATCGCCGCGCGGGCCACGGCCGGGGCGATTTCCAGGATGAGCCGCGGGTCGAAGGGCTTGGGGATGATGTAGTCCGGGCCGAAGATCGGCGCGACGCCGCCATAGGCCGCGGCCACGACCTCACTGGCCTCGACACGGGCGAGGGCGGCGATGGCCTCCACCGCCGCCACCTTCATCGCTTCATTGATCGTGGTGGCGCCGGCATCCAGCGCGCCGCGGAAAATAAAGGGGAAGCAGAGGACGTTGTTGACCTGATTGGGAAAATCGGTGCGGCCGGTGGCGATGATGGCATCCGGCCGGTGCTGCCGCACCAAATCGGGCATGATCTCCGGGTCGGGGTTGGCGAGGGCCAGGACGAGCGGCTTGGGGCCGAGTTTTTCCAGCCATTCGGGCTTGAGCACATTGGGCGCGGAGAGGCCGAGAAAGACATCGGCGCCGTCCAGCACCTCGGCCAGGGTTCGGGCATTGGTGGGCTGGGCGTAGCGCGCCTTATAGGGGTCGGTGCCCGGGCGGCCTTGCCAGACCACGCCTTCCACATCGCAGACCGTCACGTTTTCACGCTTGAGGCCCATTTCCAGCAGCAGGTCGAGGCAGGCGAGCGCGGCCGCGCCGCCGCCGGTATTGACCAGCTTCACCTCGGATAATTCTTTGTCCTGCAGCAGCAACCCGTTGCGCACGGCAGCGGCGACGATGATGGCGGTGCCGTGCTGGTCATCGTGAAAGACCGGGATGTTCATCCTGGCGCGGAGTTCGCGCTCGATTTCGAAACATTCGGGGGCCTTGATATCCTCAAGGTTGATGGCGCCGAAGCTGGGTTCGAGGCGGGCCACGGTGTCGATGAAGGCCTGCGGGTCGCGCTCATCGATTTCGATGTCGATGCTGTCGATCCCGGCGAATTTCTTGAAGAGGACGGCCTTGCCCTCCATCACCGGCTTGCTCGCCAGCGCGCCAATGGCGCCCAGGCCGAGCACGGCGGTGCCATTGGTAATGACGGCCACCATATTGCCGCGCGCGGTGTATTCCCAGGCCATGTCGGGGTTGCGGGCAATTTCCTCGCAGGCTGCGGCCACGCCGGGGGAATAGGCCAGGCCCAGGTCGCGCTGGGTGGCCATGCGCTTGGTGGGCTCGATGCTGAGTTTACCCGGCCTTGGCAGGCGGTGGTAATCAAGCGCCGCGCGGCGGAAATCTTCGTCCATCACAAGCCCCCCAGAAGCTGGGGGACAATGTGCGGGCTGCGCTGGCCTGAGGCAACCGCAGGCCTATTCCAGGCGAATATTGGCAGCCCGGGCGATGCCGCCCCAGCGGGCTGTTTCAGCTTGCACCAAGGCAGTGAACACCGCCTGGCCTGCGGACGCACGGGACCAGTGTGAAAGCGGCAGGCCGAGCAGCTGACGGCTCATATTGGTGCGGCCAAGAAGATTCGAACTTCCACAGGGTTTCCCCCACTAGCACCTCAAGCTAGCGCGTCTACCATTTCGCCATGGCCGCACGCGGGTTTGGCATAACCCAGGTCGCGACGGGTTACAACGGTGCCTCTGCCGCTCCATAAAGCCGCAATGCTGGAAAATGCCATCGCCATCCCGCCCGGCCGGCAGCTGCATGGCGTCGAATGGGCCATCTCTGCGGGGCTCACGCCCTATTCCCCCGCCATCGCGGCCATGGAGGCGCGGGCGCATGCCATTCGCGCCGGCACAGCGGGCGAGGCGGTGTGGCTGGTGGAGCACCCCCCCACCTATACCGCCGGCACCTCCGCCAAGCCTGAGGATCTGAAGGAAACCCGCTTCCCCACCGTGGCGGCGGGGCGGGGCGGGCAATGGACCTATCACGGGCCGGGGCAGCGCGTGGGTTATGCCATGCTGGACCTGACGCACCCGCATGGTGGCGTGGCCGCGCGGGACGTGCGCGCCTATGTCCATGCGCTGGAGGAATGGATGATCCGCGCGCTGTGGCGTTTCCATGTGCGCGGCGAGCGGCGCGAGGGGCGGGTGGGCATTTGGGTGGCGCGGGATGGCCAGGAGGCGAAAATCGGCGCCATTGGCGTGCGGGTGACGCGCTGGGTGGCCTGGCATGGCATTGCGCTGAATGTGGAGCCGGATTTGTCGCATTTTGGCGGCATCGTGCCATGCGGTGTGGCGGAGCATGGGGTGACATCGCTGCATGCGCTGGGCGTGCCGGCGACGATGGAGGAGGTGGACGGGGCCTTGATGGCCGCCTGGGCGGAGATTTTCGCTACAGCGTGAACAGTGCCAGCACCACCGAGAGCGTCACCACCGAGAGCACCGAACTCACCAGCACCGCGGCCCCACTCTCCGCCATGCCGACGCCATAGCGGCTGGACATTAAAAACGCATTTGCCCCGGTGGGCAGGGCCGCGATGGTCGTGGTCACCGCCACTTCCAGATCGGAAAGCCCCAGCAGCCGGCACAGGCAGAACACCATCGCCGGCAGCAGCAGCAGCTTGGCCACCACCGTGACACTCATCTGCCGCCAGCCCGCCGCCAGGTTGAAGCCTACCAGCGAGGCGCCCAGGCAGAAGAGCGACACACCCGGCGTGGCCGCGCCCACCAAATTCAGCGCTCTTCGCAGCCAATCAGGCACTGGCAGCCCCAGCGTGCTCCAGACCAGCGCCGAGAGCACGGCCATCACGATAGGGTTGCGCATCACGCCCAGAATGCTGACGCGCAGCAGCAGCCATTTTCGCGCCTGGGCGTTTTGCGCGAGTTCCGAAACCACTGTCGCCGTGGTCAGCAGCAGCAGGGAATGCAGCGCGATGATGACCAGTAAAATCGACAGCCCCTGCTGGCCATAGGCGGCCAGGATTAGGGGGATACCCATCATCACCGTATTGCCGAAGGTGGCGTCCAGCGCCATGGGCCCGCTGCGGCGCAGGCTCCAGCCCCGCCAGCGCCCGGCCAGCAATACCCCGCCATAGACCGCGAAGGCCGCGGTAAAAAATACCAACCCGGCCCAGCCGCCACCGCTATGCCCCGCCGTGCCTGAGGCGAAGAGCAGCGCTGGCGTCGCCACGGCGAAGGCAAAGCTGTTGAGGCCCGCGATGCCGGCTTTGCCGATCATCCCGCGCCAATGGGCCAGGAAACCCGCCGCGATGATGGCGAAGACCGGCGCCACCACATCCAGCACCTGGCCCATCAGCCGGCGATCAGCCCATCGACAAAGCCGGCCATGCCGGGCTGGCGGTGAACGGCGCTGCGGCTGGCCTGCAGGATGGCGCGCACCGCCGCTACGGTTGCGGCGAAATCATGATTGACCAGCACATGGTCGGCATCCGTCCAATGGGCGATTTCACTGTGTGCCGCCGCCATGCGGTGGGCGATCTCGGCGGCATCATCCTGGCCCCGGGTGGCGAGGCGGCGTTCCAGCTCGGCCAGGCTGGGCGGCAGGAGATGGATGCAGACCACATCGGCGGGCAATGCCGCGCGCAGCAGCAAATGGCCCTGCCAGTCAATGTCGAACAGCACGTCGCGGCCCTGCGCCAGGGCTGTCTCCACCGGGGCGCGGGGGGTGCCGTAGAAGCGGCCGAATACCTCAGCATGTTCGAGCATTTCGCCAGCGGCGACCATGGCCTGGAATTGCGCCACGCTGCGGAAGAAGTAATGCACGCCCTCCTGCTCGCCCGGGCGCGGCGCGCGGGTGGTGGCGGAGACGGAGAGGGCCAGTTCAGCCTCGCTGTCCAGCAGTGCGCGGGAGAGTGAGGATTTCCCCGCCCCCGAGGCGGCGCAGAGCACAAGGCAGAGGCCGCGCCTGGCACTCACCGAAGGCGGCTCACTCGACATTGGCCGCCTGTTCCTTCAACCGCTCGATGGCCGCCTTGAGCGCGAGGCCGGTGCGGGTCAGCGCCACCGAGGCGGATTTGCTGCACAGGGTATTCGCCTCGCGGACGAATTCCTGGGTGAGGAAATCCAGCTTGCGGCCGGCGCCCTCGCCCTCCTCCAGTAGTTTTCGCGCGGCGTGGAGATGGGCGTTCAGCCGGTCGAGTTCCTCGCGCACATCGGAGCGTTGGGCGAGCAGCGCCACCTCCTGCGCCAGCCGCTCCTCGGGGATTTTGCCGCGCATATCGCCATCGAGCAGGGCTGCGAGGTTTTCCAGCAATCGGGCGCGCTGGGCATGCGGCTGGCCCACAGCCTCACGCGCGGCCTCGGCGCAGAGGGTTGCGATCTCATCGAGCAGGGCGGCGAGGATGACCCGCAGCCGCTCACCCTCCGCCGCGCGGGCCGCGACCAGCCCGTCGAGTGCGCGGAGGAAGGCGGCGAGGATGGCGGCGTGCTGGGCGGCCTGTGCCGCCTCATCGGGTTCGGTGGCTTCGGCCCGCAATACGCCGGGCAGGGAGAGCAGCGCCTCGGCACGGGGTGGCTCGCTGCCGGGAATGCGCGCGGCCACCTCCAATGCGAGGGCCAGCATGCGATCCAGCGTGGCGCGGTCCAGCGCCAGGGCGGGGCGCGCCTCCAGCTTTAGGGCGAGGCCGGCCTGAATATTGCCGCGCTTGAGCCGTTTGCCCGCGGCCTCACGCAATGCCGGTTCCAGCGCATCCATGCCCGCGGGCAGGCGCAGGCGGATATCGAGGCCCCGGCCATTCACGCTGCGCAATTCCCAGACGTAATGGGTGCTATCCGTCGGCAGCACCCCGCTCTCGCGGGAGAAGCCGGTCATGCTGGCCAGGGCGGCCATCAGCCGGCCGGGGTGGTGCTTGCCAGCACCTCGCCCATGATGGCCACGGCCTGGGTCATCTCGGCATTGGTAATGGCGCCGATGCAGCCAATGCGGATGCTGGGTGTCTTGGTGGTGTAGAAATTGCTGATCAGCACGCCGCGCGCCTTGAGCGCATCGACGAAGCCTTGCAGGTCAAACCCCGGCGGCTGGTGCAGGGTGACGATGATCGGCCCCTGCTCGGCCTGGTCCACATAGGGTCGCAGGCCGAGTTTCAGCGCGCCCTCATAGAGGATGCGCATATTTTCGCGGTAGCGGGCGAGGCGGGCGGGCTGGCCGCCCTCGGCATCGAAGAGGTCGAGCGCCACGTCGAAGGCGGCCAGCGCCTGCACCGGCGGCGTGAAGCGAAAGCTGCCCCAGCCGCTCTTCAGCGCGATATTGAGGATTTCCCACAAATCGAGGCTCCAGGAGCCCGCGCGGCCCTGTTCCAGCGCATCCACCCGCGCCACGCAAAAGGCGATGCCGGGCAGGCCCTCGATGCATTTATTGGAGGTGAAGACCACGGCGTCGCATTCCGGGTGATCTTCCATGGAAAATGGCAGCGCGCCGAAGGCGGAGACGGCGTCCAGAATGAGGCGCTTGCCCAGGGCGCGCAGCACCGGGCCTATGATCTCGGGGCGATTGACGATGCCAGCACCGGTTTCGCTGTAGACGGTGGCGAAATGCGTGGCCTCTGGGTGCGCTGCGAAGGCCGCCTCGACATCCTCGGCGGTGACGCCGCGTGTGTCGGGCACCGGCCATGCATGCGCCACCCGGCCGGCGCCGCGCGCCAGCAGCAGCACGCGCTCGGCATAGGCGCCGTTCATCGGCACGATGATGGCCCCACCCGCGGGCACGAGGGAGCGTATGGCGGCTTCGACGATGAAATGCCCCGCCCCTTGCAGCGGCAGGCAGGCATGCTCCCCCGGCACGCCGCCGGCCAGGGCCAGAACCCTCTCGCGGATGCGGGCATAGACGGCGCGGAAATCATTGTCCCAGGGGGCAATGTCCTGGGCCATGGCGGCGCGGGTTTGCGGCGCGGTCTGCACCGGGCCAGGGGTGAGGAGAATCATGGCCCGCGTGTAAACCCTGCCCCGGCGTATTGAAATGGGGGATCAGCGTCCTGGCGCGCCCCGCCCTTTGCCCGGGCTTTCCGCCGCCAGGGGATGATGCGCCTCCACAAGGGCGCGCAGGCGTTCCTCCAGCACCTTGGTATAGACCTGGGTGGTGGTGATATCGGCATGGCCGAGCAGGATTTGCAGGCTGCGCAGATCCGCCCCGCGCCCCAGCAAATGCGATGCAAATGAGTGCCTTAGTACGTGTGGCGAGACCCGCTCGGGCGCCAGGCCGGCGGCCAGCGCCGCCTCCTTCAGCAGCAGCCCCAGCGCTTGGCGGGTGAGATGGCCCTGCTTGCCTCGGGCAGGAAAGAGGTAGCGCGCTGCCACCGGCCGGCCCTTGCCACGGTGTTGCATGCCGCCATGCGCCGCGGCCGCCGCCGCGCGCGCGCGCTCGGAGATGGGCACCAGCCTCTCCTTGCCGCCCTTGCCGCGCACGGCGATGAGCGGGCTATCGGCGCGCATAGCGCCCGGCGGCAGGGTCACCAACTCGCTGGCACGCAGGCCGGAGCAATAGAGCAATTCGATCGCCGCCACCGCCAGGGGCGCATGCGCAGCCGAGAGTTTTGCGGCCCCCTCGATCAGCGCCGCCACCTCGGCCTCGCTGAGGGCCTTGGGCAGGGAGGCGGGCAGGCGGGGGCTGTCCAGCAACTCGGTCGGGTCATCGCCGCGCAGGCCCTCGCGCGCCAGGAAGCGGAAGAATTGCCGCATGGCGGAGAGTTTTCGCGCCTGGCTGCGGGCTGAGAGGCCGGCGGCGGCGAGCCCGGCGAGATGGGCGCGACAATCACCTGCCTGCGCATCGGCGCCGTGCTGGGAGAGAAAATCAACCAGATCGGCACGATAGGCCAGCAGGGTATTGCGGGCTGCATTCCGCTCGGCGGCCAGCATGTCGAGAAACATCTCCAGCAGGCGGGCTGCCGGCGCGGCCGCCATCACCTCACCTGGAAACGTTCGTTGGGCAGCAAGCGCTCAACCGGGACGGGAACGGCGCCTGGCGGGAAGGCCGCGAGGCCCAGCACACCGAGCACGCCCAGGCCTGACAGCAGCAGGACGACCAGCAGAAGCGGGCGGCGGAACATTTTTGCGGGGTGATCCTTTCGGTGGGGGAGCAAGCCTGTGCTAGACCGTCTCTGTCGTGTCACGCAACCTGGTCCCGCAGGAATCGCCCCTGCCCGAAAATTATGCGCCGCCCACCATTGTGCTGGTGGGCATGCCCGGTGCCGGCAAGACCAGCATCGGCAAGCGTCTGGCCGCGCGGATGCATCTGCCATTCCTCGATGCCGATACCGAAATCGAGGCGGCCGCCGGCATTCCCATCACCGAGATCTTTGCCCGCTATGGCGAGGCGCATTTCCGTGATGGCGAGAGGCGGGTGATCACCCGGCTGATGAGCCAGGCGGCGGCGGGTGGGGGCATGGTGCTGGCCACCGGCGGCGGCGCCTTTGCCGACCCAGGCACCCGTGCCGCCATCAAGGCGGCGCCGGTCATCACCGTCTGGCTGCGCTGTGCCATGCCCGTTCTGCTGCGCCGGGTCGCGGGGCGGGAGCATCGGCCGCTGTTTCTCAACAAGAACCCGGCCGAGGTGCTGGAACGGCTGGCCCAGGCCCGCCATCCTCTGTTCGCCGAGGCTGATATCGTGATCGAATGTGTGGATGAACATCCCGAAACCACAACGAAACGGGTGGAACAGGCGGTGCTGAGCCATCGTCCCCCCGCTCGCCTGCCGGTGCCGCTGGGCCGGCGGGGCTATGATGTGCTGGTGGGCCCGGGCCTGCTGGGCCGCGCTGGTTCGCATTTGGCCGATGCCCTGCCCGGCAAGCGCGTGGCCATTATCTCTGATGAGGCGGTGGCGGCGCTGCACCTGCCCACGCTGCGCGCCGGCTTGACCGAGGCTGGCTTCAGCATCGCCTTGGAATGCCTAGTGCCGCCGGGCGAGGGCGCCAAATCCATGGCGCAGTATCAGCGGGTGGTGGAGGCCATTCTGGCCACGCGGCCGGACCGCCGCATGGCGGTGGTGGCGCTGGGCGGTGGCGTGGTGGGAGATCTGGCCGGCTTCGCCGCCGCCACCATCCTGCGCGGCCTGCCCTTCGTGCAGTGCCCCACCACGCTGCTGGCCCAGGTCGACAGTTCGGTGGGCGGCAAGACCGGCATCAATACGGCGCAGGGCAAGAACCTGCTGGGCGCCTTCCACCAGCCCCGCGCGGTGCTGGCCGACACCGCGGTATTGGCCACCCTGCCGCTGCGCGAGTTGCGCGCCGGCTGGGCGGAGGTGGCCAAGCACGGCCTGCTGCAGGGGGCGCTATGGGAATGGTGCGAGACCCATGGCCCCGCCGCCATGGCCGGTGACCCGGCGGCGCTGACCCATGCGGTGCTGGAATCCTGCAAGCTGAAATCCGCCGTGGTGGTGGCCGATGAGTTTGAGGAGGCGTCGGATGGTGGCCGCGCCCTGCTCAATCTGGGCCACACCTTCGGCCATGCGCTGGAGGCGGAATGCGGCTATGATGGAACTCTGCTGCATGGCGAGGCGGTGGGTATAGGCCTGGGCCTGGCGGCGATGCTCTCGGCCAGGCTGGGGCAGTGTTCACAGGAATGGCCGGGGCGGGTGTTGAGCCATCTGCAATCGGTAGGCCTGCCCGCCCGCATCCGTGACCTGCCCAGGGGCTTTTCCGCCGCCACCCTCATCGCCCGCATGCGGGCCGACAAGAAGGCGCGCGATGGTGCTCTGCGCTTCGTGCTGTTCCGCCAGGCCGGTGCTGCCTATACCGCCGATGGTGTGGCCGAAGCGCTCGTCGAAGCCATGTTGCTTGAGGAAGGCTGCGCACCGTGACCGATACGCTTCATCTGCGCCTCGCGCCCGAGGCAGCCCAAGTGACCACGCTTCTCGACGCGCTGGAAGCCTATGCCGAGGCGCAGGAATTGCCGATGAAAGCCGCCTCTCGCCTTGTGCTGCTGGCCGATGAGTTGGCCGCGAATGTGGTGATGCATGCCCGTGGCGCTACCTTCTTCGCCGTGGATGTGTCGCGCGGGCCGGATGCGGTGACCTTCACCCTGACCGATGACGGGCCGGAATACGACCCGCTGGGCCGCGGTGAGGCCAACACCAGTGCCAGCCTCGAGGAGCGTGCGCTGGGTGGCCTGGGTGTGCATTTCGTCGAGAAACTGGCATCGAGTTCGCATTGGCGGCGCGAGGGTGGCCACAACATTTTCACCATCACCCTGGATGCCGCGGCCGAATAACGGCAGACTTGCCTCCAACATTCCACAGGATATCACCATGCAGATCACTTCATCCAAATCTGGCGCGCTGAACGTCGCTACCCTCGAAGGGCGGCTCGACACCGCAACGGCTGCCGAGGCTGAGGCCACGCTGATCGGGATGCTTGCCGCCCCTGGTATGGTGCTGGACATGACGCAGGTGCGCTATGTCAGCTCCGCTGGGCTTCGCATCCTGCTGAAGCTCGCCAAGGAGGCCAAGGCGAAGGGGGCGGCCTATTCCCTCGTTGGCCTGCAGCCTGCGGTGCGTGAGGTCTTCGAGATCAGCGGCTTCGATAAGATCATCCCGTCCTACGCCACACTGGCCGAGGCCGTGGCGGCCTAGATCGCTGTCCCGGCCGGGCATATTGGCCGGCCACGCATTGCAACATGCGCAGGCCGGGCTTCGGACGTTGGCGGGGTTGGCGCCCTCACCGGTGCTCGAGTCCCGGCTGGAACGCGCTGCGGCACTTTTGGCCAGGCTGCCGGCCCAACCCCTGCTTGGGGATGCGAATTGGGCGGCCTTGCTTGATGCCGTCACGGTGCAGGAGACGCAGCTCTTCCGCAGCCCGGCCCAGCTGGAACTCATCGAGCGGCGCCTGCCGCCGCTGCTGCTCCGGGCGCGTGCCGAGGGGCGGGCGCTGCGCCTACTTTCGGCCGGCTGTGCCACCGGGGAGGAGGCCTTTACCCTGGCCGCCATCGGCCTGCATCAGGCACGTGCCCATGCCCCTGGCGCTGCTGTCGAGGTGGTTGGGGTGGATGTCAGCCGCCCGGCGCTGCGCAGCGCGGCGGAGGGGGGAATAGGCCTGCGCCTTGGCGCGCCGCTGGCCAGCGTGCCAGCCCAGTATCGGGCTTGGTTGGAGGGCGAGGGCGGCAAGCCATTTTTGCATCCCAGCCTGCGCGCCATTGTGCGTTTCGAACGTGCGAGCCTGCTGGAATTGCCAGCGAGTTTGGGCGATTTTGATGTGATCTTGTGTCGTAATGTATTAATATATATGGATAACATGGCGCGAGGGCAGGTAGTGACCGGCCTGACGGAGCGGCTGCTGCCGGGCGGGATGCTGGCGCTGGGCGTGACCGATAGCGCGCCGGGCGGTGCCTTCCGGCCCGCCGGCTTGGCGGTGTTCTACCATGGCTGAGCGCCTGGAACAGCCGCCGCTGCTGCGCCGCATGCCCGGCGGCTGGGTCGGCTTTGTCGATGGCGCCGCCTGGCCGGTGCATGATGCCGATGGCGTCGCGGAATGGCCCGGCACGCTGTGGCATTTCGATGGTGCGGCGTTGATTGCCGAAGCGGCACCGGGTGCCGTGCCGCCGCCCGCCGGCCCCAACCCGCCACCGCCCGCCGCGGCGGGCGGCCCCTTGGCGCCGCGCGCCACCGCCACCACCACCGCCCTGGGCGCCATGCCGGGCATGCGCTTGCTACGTGGTGCAGCCGCGGATGTGCTGGTGCCGCGCGCCGCCTTGGAGCGCGTGCTGCCCTGGCCGGAGGTGCAGCCCCTGGCCTTTGCGCCGCCAGGCGTGTTGGGCCTGGCTATGGCCGGGGCTGCGGTGCTGGTGCTGGAGGGGCCGCAGCCGCAGAGCCTGCTGGCGGTGCTGCGCCTGGAGGGGCGGCTGATCGGGCTGGGTTGTGCCGAGTTGCGCCCCGATCCCGCCGCGGGCGGCACCGAATGGCTGCCCGAGGGCGCCTGGGCCCTGGCACCGCTGGCACCCAGCATTGCGCCTCGGCTTGAGCCACCCAGCCTGCCGCTGCTGTTCTGCACTGCGGGCGGCATCCGTTTCGCCCTGCCGGCGCTGGAGGTGGAGGCGGTGCTGCCGCCGGTTTTGCCGGTGCCAGGCCCTGACCACGCGCATATCGTGGCGCATCGCGGCCAGGTGCTGCCGGTCTTCGATGCAGGGCTTGCCCTGGGTGGGCCTGCGGTGCTGGGCCAGGACGCGGTGCCGATGCTGCGGCTGGGCGGTGTGGCGGTGGCGGTGGCGATGGTGGAAGGACTGCGCCGGGTGCCGCTATCGGCGATCAGCGCCGCCAATGCGGCCAGCGCCATGCGCGCGGTGTGCTGGCCCGCCGGCGTGGCAGTGCCGGTGCTGGACCCCGCCTGGCTGGCGCGTGGCGCATGAATACCCGGCCGCTGAACGTCTTGGTGGTGGATGACAGCGCCTTCATGCGCTTGGCGCTGCGCCGCATCATCGAGGCCGAGGGCGACCTGCGTGTGGTGGGCGAGGCGGCGGATGGCGCGGCGGCGATCGAGCAGGTGCGCCGTCTAGCGCCCGATGCGGTGGCCATGGACATCGAAATGCCGGTGATGGATGGGCTGGAGGCCACGCGGCTGCTGATGGCCGAGCCACACCCCCCCGCCATCATCATGGTCAGCAGCCATACCAACGAAGGTTCGGCCATGGCGCTGGCGGCGTTGCAGGCCGGCGCTGCCGATTGGCTGAACAAAGATACCGGGCTGGGCGGGCTGGATCTTGGCCATCTTGACCGTGAGTTGCGGGCGCGGCTGCGCCTGTGGGGGGGCGCCCATCGGGCCGCGGCACCGCCCCCCACTCCAGCTCCCGCGCCGCCCCCCGATCCCGCGCCGCAGGGCGCGCCACAGGTTGAACCACGCGCCTTCGAGGTGGTGGTGGTGGGCGCCTCCACCGGGGGGCCGGATGCTTTGGCGGCGCTGCTGGGCGGCATGGGCCTGCTGCCGGTGCCGGTGGTGCTGGCGCAGCACATGCCCGATGGCATGGCAACGGATTTCGCTCGGGCCCTGGCCCGGCATTCCGGCCTGATGGTGGAGGTGGCGGCGGATGGCACGATCCTGCGACCCGGCAGTGTTGTGGTGCTGCCCGGCGGCCAGAATGGCGCGCTGATGCGCCGGGCTGAGGGCGGGCTGCGGCTGCGGCTCTCGCCGCGGACAATGGCGGCGCATCCTTCGGTGGATGTGCTGTTCACCTCGGCGGCGATGGTGGCGCATGCTGCGCTGGGCGTGGTGCTGACCGGCATGGGGCGGGATGGCGCGGCGGGGGCGGCGGCGCTGGCCCGGCGCGGCTACCCCATCCTGGTGCAGGATGCGGCCAGTTGTGTGGTGGCGGGCATGCCCAATGCGGTATTGGCGCTGGTGCCGGGGGCAGAAAGCGCCGCACCCGCGAGGCTTGGCGAGCGGCTGCGGGCCTTGACCCAGGCCTGATAGCCACCCTTGGCCGAGCAGAGGCTGGATTGTGTGAATGACCGGGCTAGCGCTGCCACGCGCTCCGCGTGCAAACTGTCGCCATGGACGCCGAACTCCTAGAGGCCTTCCTGCCGGAATGGGCCGTCGCCTGCGCCCGATTGGCGGCAGCGCCCGGGGATGCCCGGGCGCTGGCGAATTTGCGCGCGCTGGCCGAGGCGCCTGGGGCCGAGGCGCTGGCCCAGCATATTGGTGTGCTGCCCCCCGATGCCTTGGCCGCCCAGGCGGAAACCATGCTGCGCCCCCCCATGCACGCTCCCCAGGACGGACCTAAGGGCGCTGGCGTGCTGATCATTGATGACAGCCCGACCATGCGGCGGATTTTGCGCGAGATTATCGCCGAGGACGGGGCATTTGCCATCCTCGGCGAGGCCGGGGATGGCGAGGCCGGCCTTGCCGCCATGGCCAGGCTGCAACCCAGCCTCACATTGCTGGATATCGAAATGCCCGTCATGAATGGATTGGACGTGCTGCGGCGTTGGGCGTTGCGCGGGCCGGGCCAGGTGCTGGTTGTCAGCTCCTCCGCCCTGTCCGGGGGGGAGGTAGCGCTGGAGGCGATGCGCCTGGGGGCTGCGGGGGTGGTGGCCAAGCCTTCGGGGGCTTTGAGCCTGGATATGGCGCAGCAGCGCGGCGCCGATTTGCTGCGCGCGGCCCGCATCGCTTTGGGGTTGCCCCATGCCGCTTGAGGAATCGCTGCGCGACGAATTCGCCGTCGAGACGGAGGAGCACCTCGACGCCATCGAGGCCGGGCTGAACCCGCCCAGCGAGGCGCGCCCGGCGATCGATGCGCTGTTCCGCGCCTTTCATTCGCTCAAGGGCATGAGCGATGCCGTGGGCGCTGCGGGCATGAAGGCGCTGGCCCATCGCGCCGAGGATGCGCTGGGGCTGGCACGGCAGGGCAAGCTTTCGGTGGCGCGCGCGGCGCCGGCCCTGCTGCAGGCGGGCGATGCGCTGCGCTTGGCGCGCGCGGCGCTGCTGGAGCGGGGGGAGGATCTGCCACCACCGCCGGCGGTGCTGGCCGCGCTCTCGGCGCTGCTGGATCCTGGGCAGGCGCCGCCTGAAGCCCCATCGCCGCGTGCCGCCGCCCCGCCGTCGCAGGCTGCACCGGCGCCTGATGTGCAGGACCCGCTGCTGGCCACCCTGTTCTCCATGCTGGTCGAGGCCGCCCCCGCCCTGGCCGCGGGGCAACCGCAGCCTGAGCTGGTGGAGGCCTGCGCCGAGATGGGGCTGCATCGCCTCGCCGCGCAACTCGCCGCCCCGCCCGGCCTGCCGCGCACTGGCCGGCTCTGGCGGATGATCCTGCTGCTGGCCGAGCAGGTGGGGGAGCCAATGCCGGCATTGCCCCAGGCCTTTGGCGATGCAGCCCCCCTGCTGGCGGCGCTGGCCGCTGCCGCGCATGACCCGGCCCTGGCCGGCGATGCGGCCGATGCCGCCTATGCCCTGGGCGAGGCCGAGGCCGAATTGGCGCTGCGCCGGCTGCAGGACCTCTGCGCCCGGCTGCCCGATGCCGATGCCACCGCCGCGCTGGCCCGGCATGAGGCTGCCTGGGCGGTGGCGCTGCGCCATGGCAGCCTCGCCGCGCTGCGCGGGCTGGGGCTGGACAGCCTTGCCAGTGATGACCGGTTGCCGGCTGATTTCGCCGCCGCTCTCTCCCCCGGCGCCACCCGCCGTGCGCTGGCGGCGCTGGCGGCGGGGCTGCTGCTCTATCGCGTGCGCGCCATCACCGGTGGCGCGCCGGAGGATGAGGCGGCGCTGGAATTTTGGCTGCGCGGTGCGGGCGAGGTGCTGGGCAGCATTCTGGTGCCGCAGAGCAATCCGCCGCAGCTGGACCTGTTGCTGGCCTCGGCCACGGCCGAGGAGGGGCTGCGCGCGGCGTTGGCCCTGGCCGACCCGGATAAGCGCCATGTGCTGAGCCTGGCGCCGGCCACAGCCATCACCCTCGCCGCGGTACCCATGGCCCCGGTGGCGCCCAGTCTGCGCGTGCGCCAGGATGTGGTTGATAATATCATTACACTGGCTGCCGAAATGCGCGCCGCGGCCGCCGCCCTCTCGGATGCGCTGCGTGACCCCAGCATGGCGGCGGCGATGGAGGCCATCGCAGCCACCGAGCATCGGCTGGGGGGCAGTGCGGCTAGGCAATTGGCCGCGGCGACGGGGCAGATCAATGCCCTGCGGAACCGGATGTCGGGTGCCGATTCCAGGCTGGGCCTTTCGATGCGCCAACTCGATGAGGCGGTTCTGGAGTTGCGGGTGGTGCCGGTGGGCGCGCTGTTCCAGCGCCTGCCGCGCGCGGTGCGCAGCGTGGCCGATGGCGCGGGCAAGCCGGTGAGGCTGGAACTGGCGGGTGAGGATGTGCGTATCGACCGCAGCCTGATTGAATTGTTGGCCGACCCGCTGCTGCATCTTGTGCGCAATGCTGTTGATCATGGCATTGAGCCCGCCGGCGGGCGCGGGCCAAAACCGGCTGAGGCGATGGTGCGGGTGGCGGCCGAGCGCCTGCCCGGCCAGGTGCAGATCACCGTCAGTGACGATGGCGGTGGCATCGACGCCGCGCGGGTGCGCCGCGTGGCCGAGGAGCGCGGCCTGATCGCCCCTGGCACGGTGCTCAGCGAGGCGGCAACCCATGCGCTGCTGCTGCGGGCCGGGTTTTCCACCCGCACGGAGGTCACCGATGTTTCGGGCCGCGGGGTGGGGCTGGATGTGGTGCATGATGCGGTGCGCCGTGCCGGGGGGCATATGTCCATCGCCAGCCGGCTGGGTGAGGGTACCAGTTTCACCCTCACCCTGCCCACGAGTGCCGCCATCCAGCCGGTGTTGCTGGTGGAGGCTGGCGGCCATCCCTATGCCGTGCCGGCGGGCAGGGTCGTCTCGGTGTTGGGGGCGGAGGAGGATGCAGGCGGCTTGCCGATGGTGGCGCTGGAGGCGGCTTTGGGCCTGCCCTGGGCGCCCTGCGGCGGCATGTTGGTGCTGGAGCGCCCGGCAGGGCGCCTGGCGCTGCAGGTGGCGAGGGTGACGCGGCGGACGGATTTACTGCTGCGGCCGCTGCATCCTGGGCTGGCGGCGCTGCCGGGGCTTTCCGCCGTGGGTATGCTCGGGAGTGGCGAGCCGGTCTTGGTGCTGGAGCCGGATGGGCTGGGCGGCTAGCACCCGCGCCTTACCATTTCTCCGCCGCCGCCTGGCCGGGCGGCAATGCCTTGCAAAGCGGCAGGCGCTGGGGCGGTTTGCGCCATCTTGCGGCGAAGCGCGCCTGGCCTCGCCGTGCCGGCGCATCGTGGCGCTTGTGGCAGGGCCGCCGCATGCAGCATGTCGGGCCAACGCAACACCACCCGGAGGCTGCCCGATGACCCATGAGATTTCCCGCCGCACGGCACTGGGTGCCGCTGCCGCGCTGGCCGCGCCCTTTGCCGCCCGCGGCCAGACCCGCGCCGTGCGCTTCTCCTTCGACTGGCTGTTCAGCGGCCCCTACGCTTTTGGCGCCGCGGGCGTGACCCAGGGCTTCTTCCGCGAGGCCGGGCTGGAGGTCTCGCTCTCGCGCGGCTTCGGCTCCGCCCGTGTGCCGCTGGACATGGCGGCCGGCTCGTTTGACGTGGCGATGTGCGACCCCACGCCGCTGCTGCGCTTCATGAGCCAGAACCCCAATAACGACCTCATCGCGGTTGGCCTCATGTGGGACCAGGCACCGACGGCGGTGACAGTGCGCGCCGATGGCCCGATCACCCAGATCAGCCATCTGGCCGGCAAGACCCTGGCCGCCCCCGAATTTGATGGCGGCCGCCAGGTTTTCCCGGTTTTCGCCGCGATCAACAATATTCCCTTCTCCTCGATCAACTGGCTGAGCGTGGCGCCGGAACTGCGTGAGCCCATGCTGGCGCAGCGCCGTGCCGATGGCATCACCGGCTTCGTCACCTCCACCGCCCTGTCTCTCAAGGCATTGGGGATGGACCTGCCGGCGCAGCGCATCTTCCGCTACCGCGAGCACGGCATGGATTTCTTCTATGGTTCGGTGCTGCTGACCACCCGCACCTATGCCGAGCGCAACCCGGACACGCTGCGCGCGCTGGTGGCGGCGCTGTATCGCTCGATGAAATGGTCCTTCCATAACCGTGCTGGCGCCATTGCTGCCCTGCAGGCGCGTGAGCCGCTGACCGATGTGGCGATTGAAACCATCCGCCAGACAATGGCGATGGATGAGCTGGTGGATGGCCCCAATGTGCGCCGGCTTGGCATGGGCGTCATCGAGGCGCCGCGCCTGCAGCGCCAGATCGAGGCGGTGAAACAGGCCTATAATCTGGGTGATATGCCCAGCCCCGACCGCTTCCACACCGACCGCTTCCTGCCGCCCGCAGCCGAGCGCGTATTGGTCTGAAACTGAATGGGATCAAAGGGCCTTTCGGCATTTTGCGGGTGGATTTGGGAGGGTGGAGCTTGCTTTGCCGCAGATCCTCATCCGAGGTCACTGCAGCCTAGTGTCCTGATTCCGTAGTTCCTCCGATTTGGAGGGTGCGCTGACAGAAGCGCTGGATGGCGGCGAGGATGTCGTCGGCGGACTTGGTCCAGCGGAAGGGCTTGGGATCGGCGTTGTGGGTGTCGATGAAGGCGATGATGTCGCGTT
>CAMDJV010000052.1 GCA_945901085.1 Rhodovarius crocodyli
CTCCTACCCCCCAGCCCCCACTCCGCTATAACCCCCCCATGCCCGACGCTCTGAAACCCTCTCCCTCCGGCGGCCATATGCGCGACACCTCGCTCGCCGATGCCCTCTCCGAGCGCTACCTCGCCTATGCCATGTCCACCATCACCGCCCGCTCGCTGCCCGATGTGCGCGATGGGCTCAAGCCGGTGCATCGCCGCGTGCTCTGGGCCATGCACCAATTGAAGCTGGACCCGGCCAGCGGCTTCAAGAAATGCGCCCGCATCGTGGGCGATGTGATGGGCAAATATCACCCGCATGGCGATGCCGCGATTTATGACGCCATGGTCCGCCTCGCCCAGGATTTCGCCGCCCGCTACCCCCTCGTCGAAGGCCAGGGCAATTTCGGCAATATCGACGGCGATAACGCCGCCGCCATGCGCTACACCGAAGCCCGCCTCACCCTCGTCGCCGAAGCCATGCTGGCCGATATCGACAGCGACACCGTCGATTTCCGCGCGACTTATGATGGCGAAGAGCGCGAGCCCATCGTCCTGCCCGCCGCCTTCCCCAACCTGCTCGCCAATGGCGCCACCGGCATCGCCGTCGGTATGGCCACCTCCATCCCGCCGCATAATGCGGGCGAGCTCTGCGGCGCTGCGCTGGCCCTCATCGCCAACCCCAAGGCCGAAATCGACGAACTCCTAGCCCATGTCAAAGGCCCCGATTTCCCCACTGGCGGCACCCTGGTCGAACCCCCCGAAAGCATCCGCGAGGCCTATGCCACCGGCCGCGGCGGCTTTCGCGTCCGCGCGAAGTGGGAGGTGGAAAAGGCCAAGAATGGCCTGTGGAACATCGTCGTCACCGAAATCCCCTACCAGGTGCAAAAAGCCAAGCTGATCGAACAGCTCGCCCTGCTGCTGGAGGAGAAAAAACTCCCCCTCCTCGCCGATGTCCGCGATGAATCGACCGATGTGGTCCGCATGGTGCTAGAGCCGCGCAACCGCGCCGTCGAGCCCGCGATGTTGATGGAAACCCTGTTCCGCGCCACCCAGCTGGAGAGCCGTTTCTCGCTGAACATGAATGTGCTCGATGCCAACCGCACGCCGCGCGTCATGGGCCTCAAGGTGGTGCTGCGGGAATGGCTGGACCACCGCCACGTCGTGCTCACCCGCCGCTCCGAACACCGCCTCGCTGCCATAGCCCGCCGCCTCGAAATCCTCGATGGCTACCTCATCGTCTATCTCAACCTCGATGAGGTCATCCGCATCGTGCGCGAGGAGGATGAGCCGCGCGCCGCGCTCATGGCCACCTTCGGCCTCACCGAGGTACAGGCCGATGCGGTGCTGAATATGCGCCTGCGCAGCCTGCGACGGCTGGAGGAGATGGAGATCCGCCGCGAGCACGACAAGCTGTCCAAAGAAAAGCGCGGCCTGGATGCGCTGATGGGCAGCGAGGCCAAGCGCTGGTCGGCCATCGCCAAGGAAATCGAGGCCACCCAAAAAGCCTTCGGCGATGGCCCGCTGGGCGCCCGGCGCACCATTGTCGATGGCGCGACGCCGACCATCACCGTCGATGAGGCGGCCTTTGTCGAGCGCGAGCCCATCACCATCATCCTCTCCGAAAAAGGCTGGATTCGCGCCCAAAAGGGCCACCTCCCCGAGGATGCCGAGCTGCGCTTCAAGGAGGGCGATTCGCTCCTTTTCCGCCTGCATGCCGAAACCACCGACCGCGTGGTGGTCTTCACCGCCCTCGGCCGCGCCTTCACCCTCAAGGCCGATGTCATTCCGCGCGGCCGCGGCGATGGCCAGCCGCTGCGCCTGATGGTGGAAATGGGCAATGACGACGCCCCCATCACCCTCTTCAAGCCCCAGGGCCGCTACCTCCTCGCCGCCACCGACGGCAAGGGCTTTTGCATCGAGGCCGAGGAACTCCTGGCCGAGAAGCGCACCGGCAAGCAGGTCCTCACCTTGGAGGGCAAAACCCGCGCCGCCCTCTGCCGCCCGGCCGAGGGCGACAGCGTGGCGGTGATCGGCGAGAATCGTAAATTGCTGGTCTTCCCGCTCGACCAGCTTCCCGTCATGGCCCGTGGCCGTGGCGTGCAGTTGCAAAGCTACAAGGATGGCGGGCTTTCGGATGCCCGGGTCTTCCTGGCCGCCGAGGGCCTCTCCTGGCCGCAACCAGGCGGGCGCACCCGCACCGAGACCGATACCACCCCCTGGCGCGGCAATCGTGCCGGTGCCGGCAAGGCCCCGCCACATGGTTTCCCGCGTGATGGAAAGTTCAGCTGATGCGCATTCTCCTTCTTCTGGCCTTGCTGGCCATGCCCGCCGCCGCCCAGCCACGCGGCGTGGCGGTGCATGATGGCAGCTGGGTGGGCATGCGCACCCTGCAATGCCGCGTCGGCGGCCGGCTGCAGCGCGAGCGGGTGACGATGACCATCCGCAATGGCGAGGTCACCGTGCCCGGCCTGCTGGGCGACCCCGAATTGGTCGGCACCGTCGATGCCCAGGGCGAGGTCCGCCTGCCCCGCTTCAACACCTTCGGCCCAGGCGAGGGCACGGTGCGCGGCGATCATTTCGAGGGTGAGCACATGAACCGCAGCCGCAACTGCCTGATCAATTATGATTTGCGGCGGGAGGCGGCAGCGCTCAGGCGGCGCTGAGCCGGCTGCTAAAAACGGCGATTGCGGAGCATCTTTATCCCACCGGGTGGGGCAGCCGAAGCTCCACCATATCATCACCCAGGCTGGTGCTGCCCCCCGCCAGCGCCGCCAATACCACCAGCCCATCCAACGCAGCGGCGGCGCTGGGCCAAAGCCGAAGCGCCACCCCATCCTCCACCGCCGCGAGGCAAATGCGCAGCGCCGTCCCCCGCGGGCTTTCCGCCGCCGCCGCCATCGCCCATGCCAGCAAGGCGTGGTCCAGCCCTGGGCGCGGCAATACCACCATCGGCACCGGCTCAGCCTGCAACGTCACCGGGCCATGCCCGCCGGCTGCCACCTCGAGTAGGGGCAGCAGCGTCTGCAACACCGCCTCTGGCGCGGCAAGTGTAAGGGCCGGCGCCTGGTTCAGCATTGTATAGGGCAGCAGCATGGCCAGCAGCCGCTCCGCCGCCTCACGCGCCCGGCCCAATTGCCGCGCGGCTGGGGTATCAGGCGTCACGCCGCGCGCCAGCAATTCGAGATTGCTGATCACCACCATCGAGAGGTTATTGGCGGCGTGGCGCAAGGCCGCCGCCATGCCAGCCTCGGCCCGCGTCTGCGTCACTGTGTCGCCTCCAAAATATCGCGGAACAGCCGGGCGGGCAGCCTACCGCCACTCACCTCCTCCATCGGCTCGCCATGATCATTGCCGAGCCAAATGCCGATCACCACCGCATTCTCCACCGGCCCGGCATAGCCAATGAACCAGGCATCGCGATAATCCTGCGTCGTGCCGGTCTTGCCGCCCACCGCCATGCGCGGAAAGGCCGCCGCCCGCCCGGTGCCGCGCGCCACCACAGCGGCCAGCATCCGGCGCATTGCGCCCGCATGAGCCTCATCGATCACAACACGCGGCGGCGTATTCTCCAGCGGCTGGATCCGCCCCTCGGAGACCAATTGGCGAATGCCATAAGGCGCTACCCGCCGGCCGCCATTGGCCATCGGCGCGTAGGCCGCGGTCAATTCCAGCAGGCTCATCTCACCCGTGCCCAGCGCCAGCGAGCCATTGCTGGGCAGCCGGGCGGTGATGCCCAGCCGCGCCGCCATGGCCCGCGCCCCCGCCACCCCCCCGGCCAAATCCATCACCCGCACCGCCGAAGTGTTCACACTCGCCGCCAGCGCATCCTCAAGCGTGATCTCCCCCCGCGCGCGGTAATTGCCATTGCCCGGCGACCAGCCGCCCCGGTTCAGCGCGGCATCGGAGACCATGTCGCCCGGCGAGGCGCCGCGCTCCAGCGCCGCCAGATAATAGATCGGCTTGAAGGCGCTGCCCGGCTGGCGCCTCGCATCAACCACCCGGTTGAAGGGGCTGGAGCGATAATCCCGCCCACCCACCATGGCGCGCACAGCGCCCGTATTGGCATCGAGCACCACCACCGCGCCTTGGGCGATATTGCCACGGTCACCCTCACGCTCCAGCAGGGCGCGCAGCCGGGTCTCGGCCGCGCCCTGCCAGCGCGGGTCGAGGGTGGCGCGGATGGTCACGTCGCGCAGTTCGGGGTTCTGGCTCGAGACCTGATCCATCACCCAATCGCTGAACCAGCCCCCGCCGGTGCCGGGGCGGCTGGGCAGACGCATCGCCGCCATGGCCTCGGCCCGCTGCTCCTCGGTGATCACATGGGTCTCGACCATGGCGCGCAGCACCTCGGCGGTGCGGGCCATGGCGCCTTCGGGATTGCTGCGCGGATTGGTGCGGCTGGGCGCCTGCGGCAGCCCTGCCAGCATGGCCGATTGCCACAAATTGAGCCGCCGGGCGGAGATGCCAAAAAACAGCCGTGACGCCGCATCCACCCCAAAAGCGCCGCCGCCGAGATAGACGCGGTTGAGATAAATCTCCAGCAATTCATCCTTGCTGAAGCGGCGCTCCAACTGAATGGCCAGCAGCGCCTCCTGCACCTTGCGCCTTGCGCTGCGGGCGGGGGTGAGAAAGAGGTTCTTGGCCAATTGCTGGGTCAGGGTCGAGCCACCCTGCACCACATCGCCCGCCGTCACATTGGCCCAGAGCGCCCGCAGCACCCCCACCGGATCAACCCCAAAATGCTGCCGAAAGCGCCGATCCTCAATGGCGAGCAGCGCTTGCGGCAGGCTGGGGGGCATGTCGCGAATGCGCAGCACATCACCGAAGAGATCACCCTGGGTGGTGAGCAGTGAGCCATCGCTGGCCAGCACGGCGGCGGCTGGCCGGCGGGTCTGGTTCAGGGGCGCATCGGCGCGCGGCAGGTCATGGGCGAACCACAGCAATGCCGCCGCGAGAAACAGGCCACCCCAAATGATGGCGATGATGGCAAACCGCATCAGCCGCCAGCCCCAGCCGCGCCCCGAACCACGCCCCGAACCACGCTGGGAGGCCGGCGCCGGGCGTGCGGGCGCAGCCGCCTTGGCGGGCGTTATCGGCGCGGGCCGCGCGGGGGGCACGACGCGCGGCGCCGGGGGGGGGGCACCGCGCGATGCGGCGCCGCGCCCGGGTTTATGGACCAGGGCACGGGGCATATTCGCTTCCTACCACAAAAGCCGCAGCCGATGGGAGCGCCTATTGTCGCTCCATCCCCGTGCGCTCAATCACCGCCGCCCAGCGGGCGATCTCGGCATGCACCGCAGCGCGCGTCGCCTGCGGCGTGCCGGGCTGGCGCGGCACCAGCCCCAGCGCGAGCAGCCGCGCCCGCAGCATCTCATCGGCCATCAGCGCCCTCAGCGCCACGCCCAGCCGCGTGCTGGCCACCTCGGGCATCCGGGCGGGCACGGCCATGGCGAACCAGGTCTCCAATTCAAAGGGTTTTTGCAGCGCCTCTGCCACCGTGGGTACCTCGGGCAGCAGCGGCGAACGGGTGGGCGAGGTGATGGCCAGCGCGCGCATATCTCCCGAGACCACCTGCCCCAGCACCGCCGAGGCGGTTTCCACCACCGCCTGCACCTCACCCGCGCGCAAGGCGGTGATGGCGGCGGGCGTGCCGCGATAAGGCACATGGGTCAGGCGGAAATCGCCTTCGGCCTGCAGCGCCTCGGCGACGAAATGCTGGGTCGAACCAACCCCCACGGTCGCCACATTCCACGGGTCGCGCCGGGCGCGGGCGGCGGCGAGGAATGCTGCCATGTCGCGCGGGCCATCGGCCGGCACCAGCAAAAGCAAGCCCGTGGCGGCCAGCATGGCGATGGGCGCGATCTCGGCCAGCGGGTCAAAGGGCAGGCGGCGATACAGCGCGGCCGAGACGGCAAAGCCATTATTGATGAGCATGATGGTGTGATGGTCAGTGGCGCGGGCCAGGGCCTCGGCGGCGAGGGTGCCGCCGGCGCCGGGGCGGTTCTCCACCACCACCGGCTGGCCCAGCGCCTGGGCCAGACCGGGCGCAATCAGCCGCGCCACGATATCGGTGGTGCCGCCACCGGCAAAGCCTTGCAGAAAACGGATCGGCCGGTCCGGCCAGAGCGGCTGGGCCAAAGCGGGGCCGGCAAGGGCGGCGAGAAGGGTTGCGCGGCGGTTGAGGCCCATGTTTTCGGTCCGACTTTCCTGACCAGCCCGGCGGGGCCTGGACGCCTATTGATAACGCAGCTTGCAGGCGATTGGGACTGACTGGAAGCGGCTGCCCGCCATCAACCAGCCAAAATCAACTCAGCCCCGCGCTCCGCCACCGCCAGCACGGTCGCGTTGATATTGCTCACCGGGATATCCGGAAACACCGAGGCATCCACCACCCGCAACCCGGCAAAGCCGCGCAGCCGCAATTGCGCATCCAGCGGCCCGTCATGGCCCATCCGCACCGTGCAACAAGGGTGATACACCGTGCCGCCGGTCATCGCCGCGAAATCGCGCAGCCCCGCATCATCGGCAGCGGCGGGGCCGGGGCGGCTTTCGCCCAGCACCACATCGGCCAGCGCGGGGGCCGACATCCAATCGCGCGCCAGCTTCATGCCGCGCAGCAGGCAGGCGCGGTCCGCCTCCTCGGCCAAATGATTGGGCGCGATCAGCGGCGCCATGGCGGCATCCGCACTGGCCAGGCGCACCGTGCCACGGCTTTGCGGCCGGCATTGCCAGACGCCAAGGGTCAAACCCGGCGCCGCTTCAGGCGTACCCGCCAGCACGCGGCTAAAGCGGCCATCCGGCGCCTCTGCCCAGCTCACCGGTCCGCCATTGATCTGGATATCCGGTGCCTCCAGCCCGGCCTGGGTCTTGGCAAACAGGCTCATCATCCCGGCCGACCAGGTGAGCATGCCATCACCCAGCGCCGCCCAGCGCAGCGCCTCCACCCCCAGCCGCCAGCCCGATAGCCGCCGATTGGCCGACCAGCGATGGTCGCGCAGGCGGAAACTCATCCGCACGATGTAATGATCCTGCAAATGCGCGCCAATGCCCGGAATATCGGCGCGCGGCGTGATGCCCAGCCCGGCCAGATGTTCCGCCGGGCCTAACCCGCTCAATTGCAGCAATTGCGGGCTGCCAATGGCGCCGGCGCAGAGAACCACCTCACGCCCCGCCCGCAGCAAACGCTCCGTCCCCTCCACCCGCACCCAAAGCCCAACGCAGCGCTGCCCCTCAAACTCCAGCCGCAGCGCCAAAGCATGGCTTATGACCCGCAAATTCTTCCGGCCCAGCGCCGGCGCCAGATAGGCCCGCGCCGCCGACATCCGCCGCCGCCCCCGCCTGGTCTGCTGAAAGGTGGAAAACCCGTCCCGCTCGGGCCCGTTCATATCCTCCCGCACCGCATGGCCGCGCTGTGCCGCCGCCTGGGCCAGGCGGTCCATGATGGCGGGGCGTTCCAGCAGATGCTCGACCGGCATGGGCCCGCCCTTGCCGCGGCCCGGGCCATCGGGCGCATCCTCATGCTTCTGGAAATAGGGCAGCAGGGCATCCCAGCTCCAGCCAGTCGCGCCCTTTTGCGCCCAGAGATCGTAATCCGAGGGGTCGCCGCGCACATGGCCCAAGCCATTGATCGACGAACTGCCACCCCAGCCGCGCCCGCGCGGATAATCCAGCCGGCGCTGCGCCGTGCCCGGCGCGGGCTCGGTGGAATAGCCCCAGGTGATGCGCGGGTGGTTGAGCAGCTTCACAAAGCCAGCCGGGATATGGATCAGCGGGTGGCGATCCGGCCCGCCCGCCTCCACCAGCAGCACCGAGGCACCGCCGGCCGAGAGCCGATTGGCCAGCACGCAGCCCGCACTGCCCGCCCCCACAATCACATAATCGGCAGCGTTCATCGGTAGAGATCCGCGCGCGTCGGCGGCAGGCCAGAGGCACCGCGCGCGCGGCGGCTGGCCAGCGTCTGGAAAATCCCAATCGTGCCGCGCTGAAAGGCGATGGAGACGCCCGCCAGATAAAGCAGCCACAGTCGGGTCTTGGCGCCGCCCGCCTCGGCCTCGGCGGCGGCGCGGTTGGCGTAAAGCCGCTCGGCCCAATGGCGGGTGGTGGCGGCGTAGTGCTCGCGCCAAGCCTCGGTGTCATGCACCTCAAAACCGCGCCGCTCCAGCGCATCGGTGGTGCCGCCAATATGGTCCAGCTCGCTGCCGGGGAAGACGTAATTCACGATGGCGGCGAATTCCGGCCGCTTCTTGCGGAAGGATTTCTCGTCCTTCTTCATCGGTCGGGTGATGGCATGGTGCAGATACAACCCCCGCGGCCGAAGCAAATTGCGGATCTGGCCGAAATAGCCATCGCGATTATCCAGCCCCACATGCTCGAACATGCCGATGGAGGCGATTTTGTCCCATTCGCCGGTCAGCGCGCGAAAATCCTTCAGCTCAATCGTCACCCGATCGGCCAGCCCCAGCCGGGCGATCTTGGCCTGGGCGAAATCGAATTGCGCCTGGCTGAGCGTCACCCCATGGGCGCGCACGCCATGATGCTGCGCCGCATGGCAGACCAAGCCGCCCCAGCCACAGCCGATATCAAGAAAACGCTCACCGGGGGCGAGGCGCAGCTTGCGGCAGATCATCTCCAGCTTATCCTGCTGGGCCTGGGCGATGTCGTTGGACCATTCGGTAAAATAGCCGCAGGAATAGACCATCTCAGGGTCGAGAAAGAGCGCGTAAAAAGCGTTCGACAGGTCGTAATGAAACTGCACCTGGGCCTTGTCGTCGCGTTCCTCGGCCCGCGCCGCCTGGCGGCCGGCATAGGCGTGGTCACCGCCCTGCCCGCCTGGGCCGAAGAGGAACGGCAGCAAAGCGCGGGCGGCGGCCAGCTTGCTCACCTTCTTCAACAACCCGCGCGAGGAGCCTCCGCCCTGCCGCGCCGCGAGGTCGAGCAGCGTGCCGCCCTCGATATCAAGCTTGCCCTGGGCGAAAAGCTCCACCAGCGTCGTCAGCCGCGGCCGGCGCAGCAGCCGGGTGATGGCCACCGGGTCGCGCAGGGCCAGGGCCAGATCGCCGCTCCAGTGGCGCCCCAGCGGCAGAGCCTCCCCATCCCAAAGCCGGATGGCGATGTCGAGGTCGAGCTGTGGGGCCAGGCCCTCGACCAGGCGCTTGAGGCGGGCAAGGCGAGGGTCGGCCACGCTCATGCCGCGCTTGGCGGCGCGGGTGCGCCCGCCGCGCGCTCCAGCGCCCTGGCACCGCGCAAGGCCAGATCATCCCGATAGACCGCGGCCGCCACCTGCACGCCGCGGGGCATGCCATCGCCATCCAATCCCACCGGCACCGTCACCGCCGGCTGGCGGGTGAGGTTGAAGGCGAAGGTCCAGGGCGCCCAGTCGCGCCACAGCGCCTCATGCGGGCGAATGGTCGGCTGGTCCGCCGCCGGCGCCGCGCCGGGGGTGGTGGGGCAGATCACCAGATCATAGCGCTGATGGAAGCGGGCCATGACATGGGCGGCCTGGATGCGCATTGCCTCGGCGGCGAGGAAATCCACCGCCGACATGCCGCCCTCGCGCCGGGCGATCTCCATGATGCCCTCATCGAGCATGCCCTGCTGCTCGGCCGTGAGGCCATTGGCGGTGCGGGCGAGCGCGACACCCCAGACCCGGCCAAAAATCTCCCGCGTATCGGGCAATTCGGGCGAGGCATCCTCGATGATGGCCCCCTGCTCTTCCAGCAATTTTGCTGCGCGCAGCAGGGCTGCCTCGCCCGCCTCGTCGAGATTAGGGGCAAAGCCCATGCGGCGCATCACGGCAACGCGCATGCCCGCCACGCCATCCTCGATGCCCCCCAGCCAGTCGCGCGGTTCATCGGGCAGGCAGAAGGGGTCGCGCAGGTCAAACCGCGCCATCGCGCCAAACATCAGCGCCGCATCGCGCACCGAGCGCGTCATCGGCCCCGCCACGGCCACCGACGAAAAACTCCCCAGCGGCCATTGCGGCACCCGGCCGAAACTCGGTTTGAAACCGACCACACCGCACCAGGCGGCGGGGATACGAATCGACCCACCAGCATCGGTGCCGATATGCAGCGGCCCGAAATGCGCCGCCGCCGCCGCACCAGCGCCGGAAGAGGAGCCACCGGGGGTGCGCATCCGATCCCAGGGGTTGCGGGTGATGCCGTGCAGCGGGCAATCACCGGGCGATTTCCAGCCGAATTCCGTGGTGGTGGTCTTGCCCAGGATCACCGCGCCCGCGGCCTTGAGGCCCATGACCGAAGGCGCGTCCTGCGCCATGGGCGCGGTGGAGGTGGTGCGGCTGCCGCGGCGGGTGGCGAAGCCTGCCAGATCAAGCAGATCCTTCACCGTGGCGGGCACGCCATCCAGCGCGCCCATCGGCCGGCCAGCCATCCAGCGCGCCTCGCTCTCGCCGGCTGCGGCCAAGGCGCGGGGGTTCATCGCGGCGAAGGCGTTCACCCAAGGGTTCATGCGCGCCACGCGCTCCAGGACATCCTTGAGCACATCGACGGGTGAGAGGGAGCGGGCCCGGAAAGCCGCCACCAGGTCTTCTGCGCCCATCAAGGCAGGATCGATTTTGGTCATGGTTTATTCTGCCGGGGCGGAGATGCGCCGTCACCTGCCCCGGCGCACTGGACAAGCGGCCGCTCCTCGCTTAACCGCTCTCTTACACCGGAGCGTAGCGCAGTCTGGTAGCGCACCAGTCTGGGGGACTGGGGGTCGTGGGTTCGAATCCCGCCGCTCCGACCAATTTACCCCATAAAATTCAAAGGTTAAGAGCTTCTGTTGAGGAGCTAAGGTGCCCCGTAGGCTCCCTTGAAACACCCTCAAACTGCCCTTTGGTTCCGTTCATTTGGTATAAATCTGGTAGAAATTCGATAGACGGCGCAGGGCATCATATGAAACCCTGGGTTTACGCGGTCCCTCACCACCGCAGAAACCCAGGGTGGCAGCCAAATGCGGATCAATATTAAGAATCTTGACGCGCTCGATCGCCAGCCCACACCCGCTAAACTGACCTATCTGTGGGACGATAAGCTCGCCGGATTCGGCGTCCGCTGGTCCCCGAAGGGCAAAATCACCTACCTTTTGAAATTCCGCATCCGTGGTGAGGCGCAGCAGCGCATGCGCACCATCGGTGACTGGCCCGCGATGCCACCCGATAGGGCGCGAGAGATCGCCGAGGATCATCGCTCGAGCGCTCAACAGGGCCGTAATCTTGATGCCGAAGCCAAGATCTCCGCCGAGCGCCAAGAAGCGACCGCCGCCGAGACCCGCCGCCGCGCCATCCCCCTCTCTGCATTGCTGGACGGCTTCCGCGCCGAACTCACCACCGATCTCGACCGCCAGATCGCCGAGGGCCGCACCGGCGCCTACGAGCGCGAGCTGCTGCGCCTGGAGCGCTCCGTGCTGCGGCCGGCGCTGGGCGAGATGACGATCGGCGGCTTCGACACCGCCATCTTCCAGGCCCTGGTGGCCAGCCAGGGCTCGGTCAGCAAGGCGCGGCAGCTCCGCAACACGATCATGCGATTTATCGCCCATGCGACAACGCAGCTCACCCTGCAGGGCATCACCGTATCCTGGCCGGACCGCCTGAAGGTGAAGGGCCAGCCGGGCAAGCGGTGGGACCGCTACAGCCTCGACCAGATGGCCGCGATCTGGCTGGCCTGCGATTCGCTGGGACGGCGCGGCGCGCTGGTCCGCCTGCTGATCCTCACCGGCGCCAGGCGCAGCGAGGCCGCACGGCTGCGGCGCGATGACCTGGCGCTCGATGACCCGAACCTGGGCGCCCACTGGATCCAGCGCGGCCAGACGACGAAGAACCGCAAGGAGCATCGCGTGCCACTCTCGCCGCCGGCGGTGGCGATGTTGCGCTGGCTTCCCGATCGCTCCACCCGCACCACCCCCGACACCGACCTGGTCTTCGCCGGACGTGGCGGCAAGCCGATCAGCAGCTTCTCGGATCTGGCGAGGGCGATGCGCGCCGGCGCTGGAATCAGCGAGGGCACCCTGCATGATTTCCGCCGCACCATTGTCTCAGCGCTGGGCGATCACGGCTTTGACCCTCAGGTGGCAGACCAGTTGCTTAACCACTCAGCCGCGGCGACGCTGCCCGGGGTCATGGCGGTCTATCAGCGCAGCGAGCTCTGGGCGAAGCGCGTGGCCGCAGTGACGCTCTGGGCCGACCTGCTCTTTGCCGCAGTGGATGCGAAGCTGGGCAAGCCAGTGTCGCGCGAGACCTGGGGCTTTGAGGCGCCTTTTGCCGAGGCGCGGATCAAGCGCCCGGAAAAGGCTCAGGCGGCCCCGACGCCGGCGGCAAGACCTTCCCCGGCCCGCCGGCCGCGTCGGCCTGCGCGCGCCATAGCCACCTGAATGTCCAGCCAGGCCTGTATATCCGGCTCGGTGTAATAGACGAATTTGCCCATCCGCAGCCGCTTGGGGGCCGCGTTGGAGCGAGGCAGATGCCGCCATGCACCTCCCCTCGCGACACGCGAGATATGCTCCAAGCATAGACCATACCGCTTGGCCAACAACTTCCACGCAGTGCCGGCGGTAAGGGCCTCAATAATAGCTTGCACATTTGCTTCTTTGAGTTTCGCGGCCCCATTGCGGGTCTTGTAGGGCACGTCATGAATCGCCTCACCACCTAACATTACAGTTGCGCGCCATCAGCCCTTCTGAATCAATGGGCAACCATGATCCAGGAGGTCATGGATGTCTGGCGCATCGATCGAGACGACTTTGGAACTCTGGGCGGCT
Source organism: Rhodovarius crocodyli (assembly GCA_945901085.1). Taxonomy (GTDB): domain Bacteria; phylum Pseudomonadota; class Alphaproteobacteria; order Acetobacterales; family Acetobacteraceae; genus Rhodovarius; species Rhodovarius crocodyli_A. The sequence goes on from CAMDJV010000052.1 coordinate 12,735, forward strand.
TCGCTGCGCGACATAAAGGCGCGGATGCGGCCCTTGTAGGCCAACTGCGACGCTGAGATGGCCGCCGCACCATTGGCCGGTGCTGGCCAGATGAACCGGCCGTGTTCCAGCCGTTTGGCGCAGAGCGACATGCCCAACCCGTCATGCCAGACGATCTTGATCACCGAGCCACGCTTGCCGCGGAACACGGGGAGATCACCCGCATGCGGGTCGCGCCCCAGCGCTTGCTGCACCTGCAACGGCCGTTGCAGCTTTTTCATCCGCGGTCCTTCGCCTGATCCGCATAGGCACGCTCCGCGGTTCCTGCCGTGGCCCTGCGGAGACGCGCGATATGGCCGGTGTGGCGACGGGTGGCGTGGCGCGACGTCGCCTCGGCATAGTGGCGGAGTGATGTCGTTGGGCTGTGTCCCGCGACCGCCGCAGCGTCGAAAGCCAATTCAGGTGACCGGTCAGCGGCGGTGGAGCGGAGCCATTTGCGGGCGGTATGGGGGCCGTATTCTTGGCCGAGCCAATCCTTGGTCCGCCGGCGGAACAATGCTGCTGCCCTAAAATTATTGAGTGGCAGGCCCTCATTGCCCAGCCAAAGCCGCGCTGGCCCGGGATGGTTCGGGGCCAAAGACATCAGCTGCGGTCTGGCATGCTGAAGGTAATCCGCCATCCAGCGGCTGCACATTGCATCGAGCGGATATTCCAGCAGCCGCCGGGATTTCGTCATTCCCGCCGTGAAGCGCACCATGAAGCCGCCATCGGCGCTCGGCAGCAGATGCTCGTCAATCGCCATGGCTGCGGCATTGCCGATACGTGGCGCGTAAGCCAGAAGCAGGCCCATGAACGCCGCATCGCGAAGATCAATCCAGCCGCTCTGAACTGGAAGCTGGGCCATGCCGTTGGCATGCAACTCGGCGACGCGCCTCAGCAGCTCGCCTGTATCGAGGGGGACAAAGGCCTTGGGGTGGGCTGGGAATACCTCCGCCAGGGAGCGGCCGCCCGGGCGTAGAATGAACTCGGCGGTATAATCAACATCCATGAGCCGCAATGCGGCGTGTAGCGCCATCAGGCTGATGCCGATCGTGCTGTCCTTGCTGCCATGTGTGCGCATGGCCGTCACCCAGGACATCAGCCGCTCTGGCGAAGCCCGCGCTGCGGGGCAAGCTCCGAGGTCCAATAGGCCCGACAGGCTGAGATGCGCGAGCCAGGCGCCGTAATTGCTGCGGTAAAGCTTCAATGTGGCTGGCGAGAGGGCGGCGCCACGGCCGGCATCGTCCCAGAAATTTGCACTCGGCGACGTCGCGCGCTCCCATGCCTGCCTGTCGCGTGTCGGCCACTGGTGGCAGGGCCATACCGCCCGGTTGGGTGCATTCATCGCGGGCCTCCCGCCATACGGCCCGTGCCGTAGGGGCGGCTCGGGGCCGCTGTCATATCCAAGCGCCGGGAGCGATCACGAGGCGATACTTTCGCCAATGCTGCCGACAAGTTGCGCTGGCGCCCCACCCCAGCCGCGAGGCGGCCTGCTGCGTCGCGGGCTTTGGCCCGCCGGTAGAATTTCGTTGCTGTCTCGAAACCTGCGTGCCCGAGCAGGGCCCGGAGATCGTCGATGGCGTGCGGATCGGCCTCCAGAATCAGGGCTGCGGCAAAGGCCCGAAAGGCGTGGGGATGCATGGTAATACCGACATGGCGGTGGATCACATCGGTGATCGCGCGGCCAAAACTCACCTTGTCACGAGGGGCCTCTGTGCCAAGCGCGCCGGGGAAGAGCCAGATGCCGCCCGCATGCGGCAGCAACGCCCGGAAATTGGCCAGGTAATCCTCCATCAATATGGCCGATGGCCCCGTGAGCGTTGCCTCAACACCCTGGCGGTTCTTGACCTGAGCACCATCGACACGGATCACGAAAATCTTGCGCTGCCGGGATTCCGGGAGAGCTACCACCTCCTGCCCCAGCCTGAGGCGTTGCAGGTTGAGCATGCGCAGCGGCAGATGCAGCTCGATCTCCACCGCAACTGCAATCCCAGCAAGCCAAGCAGCCTCGTGCCGACGCGGCGCATGGGCCACGCCGGCGGTATCGGTCCAGCCATCCCGCAGCCGTGTTGCCTCGCGCATGAGCCTGGCTGGGAGATGAAGCAATTTGGCCCGCCGCATGGGGTCATCCAGCGAATCGAGAATTGCAGCATTCCGGGGAGCGATGGCGTTGGAGACCGGAGCCTTCAGCCGCCTGGTATCGGCCTTGAGCGCCTTGAGAACGGGTTCATCGACGCCCAAAATCTGCGCCACAGATATCACCGTCACGGCCAATTGCTCGATGTCCGCATTCGTCTTGTCGCCGGCACGTTTGAGGTGCCAGCCGATCGCGGCCCGAAACACATCGCGTTCGGTCAGGACGGCGAGGTGCGACAGCCGTTCCAACGGGATACCGGCCTCGGCAGCGCCATGCAGCAGCCGCCGGATGCAGGAGAGGCGGGTGACGACAGTGGCTGCCGCCCTTGGGCGAACGGAGCGCTCGTCGAATAGATTAATTTGATCCCCGCCGGTGAGCCTCAGCGCATAGCCATCAACCTCGGCAACCAGGGGGGCGCCATAGAGGCTCAGCGGCCTGGACCTTGTGAGTTGGCGGGTTGGGAGAAGGATTTGGTCTGGCCAGGCTGCGATTTCGCGAGCTGCCCGCCGCCACAGGTTTGCGACACGCCGGCCGTGATCATTCTGCCGGCCGCCGCCACGGTGGGCGATGCGCTGCTCGACATAGCGGGCGAGCGTGTCCTGTGTCACGGCGTGGGGGGCTATGTGTTGCTCGTCGCAGTGAGCCACAAAGCTGCGCAATCTGGCGAATTCCAGCGAAGCCGGGAGGCGGTCCAAGAGATCACGCCAGGCTGGATCCGTTATCGAGCGACCAACGGGGGAGGATGAGGTCAGCATACCCAGCCGCCGCAGGATGTAGCGGAGCGATGAGGTATAATTACCCAATGTGCCTGCCGCGACCCCGAGTTGCGCAGCAGTGGCCCGCTCCAGTGTCGCGATGGAGCCCTCGGGATCCAGGGCTGCGGTGTATTGCCGCCCAGCCTGCAGGCGGCCCAATGCGCGCAGCGCGGCATTCAGCTGCGACCTGCGGCTGGGGGTCAGATCACGCCATGTGGCGATGGCGTCGGACGCTGCGCTGAGCGTCATGAGGGGGAGTTGAGGGGTGATGTCCATTGCTATTCCTTGATGCGGGAAGGGGTGGGAAATTTCTGAAGGTGGTCCGCGAACAACTTACCAGATCGCATGCGGACCATTCGCAGCGATGGGCGATAACTCATTGGTTTAGAACGATGTCGAGCCGCTTAGCCCAGAGAGCGCGCACCTCGGTCTCCGCGAAGTACCGCCGCCCGCGGATGCGAACTGGATGGAGGAGGCCGGCGCTCTCCCAGGCGTGGAGCGTCTTGAGACTTACGCCGAGCGCGTCAGCCACCGCCCGCGCTGGCACATGCCGCTCCAGCAGCACTTCGCCACCGGCTTGCGGCAAAGGCTCAGTCATTTGCCGGGAGGCTCGGATGGGCCGAGGCATCGTCATTGGTGACGACCGGGAGCGCGAGCAGCCTTCGCGCCTCGGCCCTTGCCAGTGCGCGAACCAGATCATGCAGCGGCTGTGCGATCCGATCGGCCGGCCTCGAACGGGCCTGGTCTGGGCGAGCCTCTGGCCCGGCCCGCCCGAGCAGTTCATCCCGAATGAAGCCATCGGCCCGAGACCTGCTCATGGCGTGCCGCCCGCGGGCGTCGCGAAGACCGCTCTGGTCAGGGGGCAATGGGACGAAGGCCCATCGATCGCCACTGCGTCGGGCACGAATATTTGGCGGAAGCTCGTTATCGGGTGGCCCATGGGGCCAACCAATTAGCCGTACACCCGGCGCGTCGCCGCAAGAGTTCGTGCTAGAAAATGGCAAAAGCCATCGTTAACTCTCGGCAGACGATCCTTCGTCGGTCTGCGGCCGGCGGCGATTTTGCGCCCGATTTCTCAGTTGCCGTTGAAGCGCGTTGCGAATGGTGTCGGGGCGATAGCCAGGAATATCACCACCCGCCGCCGCGACGGCCAGGTCGGCACAATCCTTTACGAAAGCTCCAAATCCGCCTCGTTTTTGGCTGCTTGTCGGCTCGCCACCCCCATGCTGCTCCCAGACACTCAGGCAAGCTTCGACCAAAAACTCGATGGGATCCGAACGGTTGGGACGCCCCTTTTGCCCGGCTGGTAGCCGGCGCTGAAATGCCTGCACTCCAGCGATAAAACCGACCAATCCAGCTCGAAATTCTTGCGCCTGTTGGTAGCCATGAAGGAGCAACGGGAATTGTTGCGCCTCGGGGTTGTCCGGATCCGTGGGCTCGGAGCACATCGCTGCCAAATACTGCGGCGGTAGCCCATCGAGGAACTCCAGCACGCTCTGCGATGCCCGAAGCGCCTTCTCCGTACGTTGGCGAAACGGCTTTGTCGTGGCGGCGCCGGCATGGCCAATCATGTAGCAGGCTGCTTCTGTGAGCGTCTGCCGCAAGGTTTCCGCAGCGCCGTCGGAGCCGAACGCATCGACGCAGAGCGCCTGTAGTTCTGGCAGGGTCTGTATGAGTGTGTCTCGTACCTGCGGCCGAGACGGGCGCGGCGTGATCACTGTCGCCGCGGCGATCTGGATGTCATTCATTGCGTCAGCCTACACTGCAGCCGCTCATCCGTGCCACCAGCGTCAGCATCGGCGCCTCGGCAAAAATCGACGGAATTTTAGCCGAATTTGGTGCGAATTTGGTGTATTTATACTCTTAACTAGCTCTAAACGTTGAGATTGTTCTGGTGGTGAGGTCCTGAGATTCTGGTCAAAGTGGGACAAGTCCCGCGGTATACGCCGGACCGCCCACATTCGGACGAGATGTTCCGGCGGAGCCGGCCCCTCGATCCTGGCCCGTGTACCCCAGAGGAACGGGTACGGGGTCACCTCACTTCTTTACGAGGGCTGTTCGCGCCCCCGGACGGCCTCGGGCATTGAGGATTATGTGGTGCCCCTCTGGTAGGTGCCGTCGTCCCACAGTTCCAGATCTGCCCCGATGCGCTGCCGTCTTAAAACCGACCACACCGAGGGAGCCACGCCGCAAAACGCCGTGGCGGGACTAGTAAGCACAGCAGCGGCGATTCGTCGCGCGGAAATCGCGCTAGAAATTTGCAGAAATTTTTCGCGTTCCGGGGTGAATACGAAAAAAGCCCCACTGCTGAGGCAGTGGGGCTTATCTCATGTCGTCGTTTGGCTTGCGCGGTGCTCGACATCTGCAACCGCTCGCGCCACCTCGCGCCACCTCGCGCCACCTCACGGGGCGCCGGGCGCAGCCCCTCGCACGGGCCCGCCCATCCCTGGAGGCGGATGGGCGGCACGCTCACTTCTTGACGAGGACTGGCTGCGTCCCCGGGCGGGCTTGGGCATGCCGGGCCTCTGCCACATTGTGAGTGGCAGCGTCTCGAATGGTTCATTGCAGCAACTGACAACTTCCTGATGCCAGACATGACAAAACCCCACCGCCCAGAATTGGGCGATGGGGTGATTATCAGCTTGCGTCCTCCGCCATGCTCACGGCGTTGAGGACATGCCGGATATGGGTGCGATGCAGTTGGAATGCCGCCTCCACGCCTGATCCGGCATGGCGGAGCAGCCCATGTATCACGCGCCAATCGGCCAAGACCTCAGAGGTCGTGGTCGGGGCGGCGGTGTTCCTGTCGATGGAGGACTGGCCCAGTTCGAGCACGAGGTGGAGGCCCCGCAGGGCTTCCTCCAGGCTTTGATGGGCGTTGAGCACGGCGATGCTGTCGGGCGCGGCGGGGCGCGCCGACCCATGGTGGTCGATCATTTAAACCTCTTGGATTGTTGGGAATACGGCCGGTTGTGCCGGTCGCAATGAAGAGGTGTCGCGCTGGAAGTCATTCTCAAGCACAGAAATGTTGAAGGGGATCTCGCCACATATTCCCGAGTTCGGATACGCGGGAACGCAACGGAAATTCATTCAGAAAAAAGAGATCGTATCCCATCGTGTGGTATAGGAACGATGACCTCGGCGGGTTGTGCGGCCGCGTCAGTCGGCCACTGCTGGCAGGCTCATCCGGACGGTGGCCAAGGAGATCAATGAGGCGGCCGTCGAAGAGCGGCTGACCGGCTGATCAAGCCATCGTCCTTCAGCATCCGTGTGTCGATGTCGGTTTGCCGCCGCCGCCCGGGCCACAAACCGCGGCACTCTGGCCGCTCCGGGATGGGACGGCCGCGGGGCTGCGGGCTCTTTCCTGTCAGCCAGGACAGGCAAGGCCCCGGCGCCGCCCTATGGAGGGAGGGAGCAAAGCCTTGCAAGGGCCTGAAATGCCCCAAGGCGCTGCGACCAGAAGGGGAACAAAAAATATTAACGTTCTTTAATTATTCCTTTAATGCATGCGTAGGATATTGCTGCGTTTCCGCGCCTTCGGATACACCATCGGAGTTAAAACTCGGTTGCGCAGGACAATGGAATGGCGAATGGCAAGGACAGCAGCGCTGAGCAAGCGAGACCCCTGGTCCGGCGCGCGGCGCTGGGCGGGGTGGGTGCCGCCGTCCTGGCCGGGCCATCGCCGGGCCGGGCGCAGTCCCGCCCCGCGGGGGGCGGAATGAGCGGGGGTGGCGCCACGCCCGCCCTGGTTCCTTCGGCGCCGGGGTCGCTGCGGCTGGAACTCGTGGCGCGGCTGGATCAGGTCACCAGCGCCACCGACATGGCGTGGAGCCCGGATGGCAGCCGCCTGGCGGTGGTCAATGGTGCCTGGTTCAGTACGAGGGTGTTGATTTTCGACACCACGTCCTGGCGCTTGGTGACGACGATCTTGCGGGGGAACGACTACGGGAAGCCGACGCTGGGCTTTGCCGCGAATGGGCGGGAGCTGGTGACGGGGCTGGCCGGGCTGTCGGTGCCGCTCGAATACCGGGATTATCGAAACAACCCGTTTGTCTTCGGAGTGTTCGACACGGAGACCGGGCATCTGCTTCGCCGCGCACGCTGGCCGGAAGGTTTTTCATTTGGCGAGACCACGAGTGCGAGGTTGATTCGTGTCTCGCCCGATGGGCGCTATGCGGTGGTGACCGGCGGCATTCGACGCGAGCGTTTCCTTCACCTGTACGATGTCGCGCGGGCTGAATTTCTGCGCGCCATGGAGACGCCGCGCCGTGCCAGATTCGAGGCACCGGATATCGACCGCTCCAATCGGCTGGCCGTATCTGCGGTTTACACCGACCGGGGCTCTGACACAGCCGGCCCCGCCGTCCGCAAAGGCATCGAGGTCTTCCAACTGCCCTCGTTGCAGCGGGTGCTGAGCCTGGAAGGGCATCTTCCGAGGGTCGCCTCCATGGCCTGGTCGCCGACCGGGGACCGGCTGCTGAGCGGCGCCACCGGCTTGGAAAGCGCGACCGACCCGGAGACGGGGCGGCTGCGCGAATATCGCGACCCCGACCCCATCCGCATCTGGGATGGGCGGAGCGGGGCCATGATCACCTCCTTTCCGGGCACGATCGAGCCGGTGAAGTGGCTGAGTTGGCACCCGAGTGGGGAGATGTTCGCCTCGGCCTCGGCCAAGGACATAGAGGAGCGGGGGACATTGATTCAGATTTTCCCGGCGCGGGGCGGGGCGCCGCTACTACGGCACTTCGCGCCGCCACGAGAAATCATGGATGTGCCCTGTTTTTGTCCTCGGACAGGAAGGTTGGCCTGGAGCGAGAGTGGCGGGGTGATGATCCACAAGCTGGTCAACGCATGACCGCCCGCCGACCGCCAAGGGTCCGGGGCACGCCGATCGGAGGGCCGACATGCCAACAGTGAATGAGCTCGTGGCCTTGGGCAATCACAGCTATACGCCCAATCTCAGGAATGGCGACGCGGGGCCCGCGGGGTCGGCGGTTTTGAGGCAACTGATTGATAAAGATACCGGCTTCCAGGCGACTGCATATCGGCTTCCCGATGGCGCTGTGGTGGTGGCTTATGCCGGCAGCAATGACAGACAGGATTGGTTAACTCAGAATCCGCGGTTCGTCTTTCCGGGCGCCACAGCTCCATCTCAGTTCGGTCAGGGCGTTGCTTTTCTTGATCCGATTGCGGATGAAAATCCTGGAGCGAGGCTATATGTCACGGGCCATTCCCTGGGCGGCGCCATTGCCCAATATGTGACCTATGCTCGCGGTGAAACATATGACTTGACAACTTTAACCTATGGCGCCCCCGGAATACGGAACATCATCGACGCCGAACGGCAGACGTTTGGTCTTTATCCGGTACAGAGCGGCGATATGCTGCCAGGCGAAAATCGTATCCTGAATATCCGCAATTGGGCCGATCCCGTTTCCTGGGTTGGCGGTGATCGACTGGGTCACACGGAAACGATAGAGCCTTCCGTAAACCCAGGGGATTTAATTTCAACAGGATTTGATATTTATTCTTCTGTACTTTTCCATCAACACTCGAGAGATCTCTATGCAAGGCTTCTTGCCTTGCGTGATCAAGAGCTTGGATCGGCCCCGCCCTCTCGGCCCCGGGGAGGTGGCGGCGACGGAGGTGATCTGGAAGAGACGTTGAGCTTCCGGAAGGAGATTTCGACCGAGGGCGGAGGCAAGATCATCTTGAGCGTCGATGATGCCTCCACGGAAGGCAACACGGTGGGCGCGGAGACCACATTCGAATTGCCCAGTGGCGAGCGCATCAGGTTTTCGGAGCAGGTTCGGGGCAACGAGTTGGTGGCGGTCGGCGAGGGCTTCGATTCCCAAGGCCGGCTTCACACTGAACAGGTGCGCGCCGCTGACGGGACGGAGGTCACCACCACCTTCAACACCAGCCAGAGCCCTGGCTCGGATTGGAGTTCATCCGAAACGCACTTGAACGCGGCAGGCGCCACAGACCTTGTGGTCACCCATTTCCGCGATGGCAGCCGCGTTGAGGATGATTTCGGGCTTACCGCAGCCGATGGCTTTGCCCACCGGGTCACCCGCTGGGCCGCCAACGACACCAGCGGCCTGCCCGACTACCAATTCACCCGTGACACTTGGGCTAATTTGTCCCAGACCAATATTGACTATAATGCCCAACACGGCACCCAGCATTATGCTTTTGTTCTTGACCGATACGACGGTAACGGCGCGCGTGATTACACATTTTATCGGTACCTTGATGGTCACCAAAGAAATGTCGATTACGGACAGGGAGTTGGGGATAATTTTTTTCAATACATCGAGGAGTTTGATTCCAATCTAAAACTCACCACCCAAATTACAGATTGGTCCTCTAGCGACAACTCATTAACTGTAGTCCGTCTCGATACGCCCGGCGTGTTCCAAAGGATCGAAAAATATGACCGCGCAGGAAATATAAATAATCTTACAATTGACTATTCGGCACAAGATTTATCGGTGGAAACTTGGGACTGGGGCAATGGATATTCATTTGTAGTCAACAAATACGACGCTAACGGCGCGCGTGATTACACATTTTATAGATACCTTGATGGTCACCAAAGAAATATCGATTACGGACAGGGAGTTGGGGATAATTTTTTTCAATACATCGAGGAGTTTGATTCCAATCTAAAACTCACCACCCAAATTACAGATTGGTCCTCTAGCGACAACTCATTAACCATAGTTCGCCTCGATACGCCAGGCGTGTTCCGGAGAATCGAACAATATGACAGTACAGGAAATATATCATCTCTGACACTCGATTATTCACAAAATGATTTGGCGACAGAAGTTACAACGTATAATGTTCAAAGTTACTCTCAAACCGTCAGCACGTTAAATTCAGCCGGACAACAAATTTCGGCGGTACTGCGAGATAATGCTGGCCAATATAATTTCCGTTTTGATCCTGGTGGAACGCAGAGATGGCTCGGGAAATTCGGACAGGTCGATAACTGGATTTCCTGCCTGACAGCGGCGATGTTGCTGCGGACCAGGAGAGAGCATGACGAAGCGAACGAGACGGACCCACAGCCCTGTCTTCAAGGCGAAGGTGGCGCTGGCGGCGA
>CAMDJV010000053.1 GCA_945901085.1 Rhodovarius crocodyli
TTTGCAGCGCGTAAACCGGCGTTTACGTCATTCCAATGCTTACTGCTCGTGAACGCGCCGCTATTCGCCATGACCAACCCTTCCAAACGCAGCAGCCAGCACCCACTCCCGGCCCAAAATTGCAGCCAAGCCGCGCTGAGTGGCCACTAAGGTCGATGGGGTAAGGCTTTAAAATTACAAGACAAGTAAACACGATCCGCTGTCGTATGGCAAGCGTGCGAGCGCGCGAGTTCGGCCACATGCAGGCTATGGCTGACATGATCGGGCACATGCGGCGCATCACGCAGGGGGCAGAGCGGCGGAAGGAGCATAATCGCAGGCTGTTCCACCGACCGCAGCCCCCGAGAGAGGCCGTTGGATCAACGCCGCGGCGCGCTGGTGCCAAGATGAATCTGGTTCAGGAAGAATTCATCGCGCGGGAAGAGGTCGCTCAGCGGCGCCTCCACGCGCGCCGTCGCGGGGGTCCAGAGCGTGATCTCGCCATCGACCAGCTTGGTCAGGTCCGACTCAAGCGGATTACCGCGCCGCACGAATCCGATGATCCCGGGCTGACGCAACGCTGCGAGCAATGCCGCCTGATCGAGCGGAATTGGGCTGTCGCTGCCGACCAGCACATTCACCGGCCGCAGCAGCGCCACATGGGGGAAGGCGGCGGCGAAAGTATCCACCACGCGCCAGCTCGGCGCCCATTGCACATACAGGCCCCCAGGTGCGAGGCGCGCGCGCAACTGCTCCAGGAACTCGGCGCTGTAGAGCATCCCCGAATGGGAGGATTGCGGGCGAATCGCATCGGCCTCGATCACGTCATACAGGCCTTCGCCGCGCGTCAATGCGCGCCTGCCGTCGCCATATTCCAGGCTGACGCGACGGTCCGCGACGAGAGCGGCCACACCCGATTCGGGCCGTTCCCGCGCTATATCCCCCAAAACGTCCAGCACGGGCCGTATCAACTCAATGGCGCGGATCTCACGCGTGGCGGGGTTGACCGTGGCACCATAGGGCGTGCCGCCGGAGCCGACACCAATGGTCAGCACCCGCTGAGGGTTAGGGTGAATGAGCGGCCCCAGCATGCCAAGTAAGATATGCGTATCGAGGAACGGCACGAAGCCCTGGCCGTGCCCCATGATGAAGAAGCGCCCTGGCGCGCGCCCCTCGCCCTCGCCGCGCTCACGCCAGAAGGCGACGCCTGAGCGGTCTTCGCCCCAGGCATATGCGGAACCGGCCGGCAGGCCATGCATGCGCGACCAGAAGCGCTCATTGCTCGGCACGGAAATTGCGATCGCCGCTGTGATCCCGGCTAGCGCCAATGTGGCCGGCCGCGAAGCCCGTGCCGGCATAACCCAAAAGCCCAGCAGCACCAGTGAGAGAAGGGCGAGCAATACTAGCGTGCCCATGATGCCGAACAGGTGAAAACTCAGCAGCCCCGTCACGATGGAGCCGGCGGCATTGCCCAAAATATTGGCCAGTTGCACCCAACCGACCCGCGCGCCGACGCTGGCGAGGTCCTGTTGCACGGCGCGCTGCACGAAGGGAAAGGTCATGCCGATGATGAAGGCGGGTGGGGCGACAACTGCCACGATGATCAGCGTCGAGATGGTCATATGGAACGGCCCGAAGCGGTCAAAATCCACCGCCATCACATCGCTGAATGCCGGCACTCCCATGATCCACCACAGCAGGCCGAGCAGCGCCACCCCCAATACGAAGCCACTCCCCTGCGTCAGGAAAAAGGCCGGGCGCGGATCGGCCATGCGGCGCACCATGCGCGCGGCGAGCGACATGCCAAGCCCATCAGCCAGCAGAAAGACGCCCAGCACAGTCGGGAAGAGATAGGCGTGGTACTGGCCCACCTGGCCCAGCATGCGGACCCAGATGATCTCCAGAGCGACGATCACATAGCCTGAGAGAAACACCAGCAGGCACCAAAGGGCCATGCCGCCGAAAGGCTCTGCCGCCGGAGCGGCGCCGGGGCTGGGGGCTGCTGGTGGTTCACGTGAAAGCCCAGGCAACAAACTCAGCGCCAGGCCCGCGGCCAGAAGGTCCAGCCCTGCCGCGACGATGAGTGCCGTGACAAAACCCAAGCTGCCGATGATGAACCAGCCACCGATCAGCGCGCCCAAGCCCGCGCCCAGCGTGTTCAGACTGTAAAGCGTGCCAATGCGGCTGGCGAGGCTTGCCAGATCGGTTGCAACCGCCCGGGCCAGCAAAGGGAGGGAGGCGCCCATCAGGGTTGTCGGAACCACAAGGCCAGCAAAGCAGAGTGCGAAGATCGCGGCAGGTTGCTCCACAACATCCGCAAGGCCAATCGCGATGACATCATAGAGAAAGAACTTCGAGAACAGCGCGCAAACCGCCACCCCCGCCTCGCATAGCGCAAAGCCAAGCAGGGCCCGATGCGCCGAAAGCCGGTCCGCCAGGCGCGCGCCAATGATGGAGCCCAGGCCAAGCCCCGCCAGGAATGCTCCCACGACCAAGGCGGCCGAGACCGTGTCGGAGCCAGCGAAGACGCCCAGCATACGTTGCCAGATGATCTGGCAGAGCAAGGCGGCAAAGCCCGAGCAGAAGAAAGCCACGATCAATCGCGTCATGGATGCAGGGCTCCTTGGCTGCCTCGGTCGAGGTCGTCAGACTTGCCTGACGGTAATGTTGAGGACAGAAATTGCCCGGATCGGCCAAGGCGGCAAGCCCCGATGGAACTGCATGCCCCGCGATGAAGCAAGGCCGCCTCTCGACAGGCGCGCCATAGCCGCAGAGATGCCAGCATTCCAACACCCGCCTGAGCCCCATGGGGCGGGCCCTCAAAGCATCGCTTTCTGTTTCAACCCTTGCGACGCTGCAGGGCTGGCAAACCCTTTACGGCCTGGCCGGCGCGGGCGCGCCTCTGGGCCTGAGAAGCTGCAACTCGCCTGCGGCATGCACGACGGTGAGGAAATCCGCCCGCTTGCCATCCGGGTCATCGCCTATCCCCTGCGCGGCAGCCTCCTCAATCGCCGCGTAGGGCCAGTCAATGCTCGCTGCCTGGCCCAGCATGAGGGCAAAACCGGCAACACTGACGCCAAAGCGCGTCTCCGGCGAGGCGGCGGTCAGGTTTGCCCGCCAATCGCGCTCGACGACCACGCGTTGGATCAGGCGGCTGGAGCCACCATCGGGCGGTGTATGGCGGATGCGCAGGGTCGCGTAATCGGTGCTCGCCATCATGGCGCGGGTGGAATAGCTCCTGAAGCCGCTCACAGGCGCTGCCAATTCAAAGATTGCAGTGATGGCTCGCCCAGCTGGTATCTCACCCGCGCCCAGACGATCAGCCGCAAAATCCGCCTGGCTCAGACGGCGGCTGGTAAAGCCGATGAGGCGATATTCCTGCACACGGTCAATATTGAACTCCACCTCCAGGCGAAGAGCCTGCACCACAATCGCCCGCCCGCGCTCAATGTCGTCATTGACCAATTGCTGAAAGCCGGCGGCATCGGCGGCGAAGCCATGCAGCCCACCGCCGGCATGGGCCAGGGCACGCATCGTGGTATCGGCCGGCGCATCAAGGCCCACGGTGATGGTGCTCAGCCTGATGCCGCGCTCGCGCTGCCTCTTCACCAGCGCCTCCAACGCCTGGGGATTGGCAGCCCCAAGGTTGAAATCACCATCGGTGACCAAAATCACCCGGTTCAGAGCGGTGGTATCGAGCGCCCGGCCGGCGGCGGCATAGGCGGCATCGATGCCACTCCCCGCGGGTTCCGCCACGCCGGGGCGAAGTTCAGCCAATGCGGCCTCGATGAAGACGCGCCGGTCACCACGCATCTGGTCAAGCAGGGTTCTGGTGCCAGGGGAATAGGTAATAATGGATAGACGGTCGCGCTGGTTCAGGCGTGGGATGAGTGCGCGGATGCCCTCGATGACAATCGGCAGCCGCTCGGCAGCAAACATGGAGGCGGAGGCGTCGAGCACGAAGGTGAGGTTGAGGGGTGGGCGCACGCCGCGCGGTGCGTCCAGCGCGCGGATGCCAACATGCAGCAGCCGCCGCGTGGCGTCCCATGGTGCGGGCACCATGGCGACAAAAGGCTCCAATGGCTGTGCGCGGCGGGCGCGTGGATAATCAAACGCGAAGGCGTTGAGGAATTCCTCGGGCCTTACCGCCGCCGCCGCCGGCCATCGCCCCATGCGCAGCATTTGCCGGGCCATGCCATAAGAGGCGGTATCCGCACCGATGGGGATGGTGGTGGCCGGCGTTTCATTGACGGTTGTGAAGCCCGCAATAGGCAAGCGGGGCTGGCGGGGTAGCAGGTCACTCAGCTCCTCGGCCGGTTCATTGGTGAACATATCCGGCTGGCGCGGGCGGCTGGGTTGGCGGTCGATCAATGGGGGTTCGGCCAGGCGCTGAGCGGCCACGGCATTCACGGGCACGAATGGTCCTGTGGCAGGGATGATCGGGGCTATGTGATCATTATCGGGCGTGGTGGACCGGCAGGCGCAAAGTAACAAAGCAAGGCCGATGGCGAGAAACGCTTGGCGCATAATTGGGTTACCCTCAGCCTCCGTAAACGCCTTTGCGGCGACGCGTAACAGAAAAATAAGCAGCCTGCCCTTCTACAAATTGCATCAGCATATTTTTAGGTGATGGAGCCGCTGAATTGTGCCGATTCACCAGCCTAGCGACTGAGAATAACGCACGTCACTCTCGGCGGAAAGAATGGCCCAGCACAGCATCTGCGATAAGGATTGGGCTCAGTGCCGTCGCTATCCGCCCAACTGAAAGAGCGGCCCAGGACGTTCTAGCGTTCCGCAGCGCAAAGAACCCGTATTGAATCATTGTGGTGCCTTCGTTGCGCGACTGCTTCGCAAAGCGCGTCAATCTTTACCAGACGCATGCAAGAGGTAGCTATCGAGAAAGCAGCCCCGGCGGACAATCTGCCCGCCGGGATATAAGTCGCTCAGCTCAGCTTCGACAGCGCAATGTCGAACACCACGTGACCCGTGGTCTTGGATGCAAACTGATCATCAATGTTCATGTATTCGCTATCGACCTTAGTGAAATTCAAGCTGATGCTTTCCGAAGGACGATCACCGCCGCTGGAAAGGCTGTAACCAGAGATCAGCGTATTGGTCAGCACATATTTCTGGAAAGAAACATGCACACCACTATTATCAGTCTGAGTTATCTCAATCTTGACCTCGACGGCCTTGCCACCAAAAGCCTCCTTGAGGATCAAGGGCGAGGCGATGTCCATCACCTTGGTAATGGTGATCTCGCTGACGCTCGGCGCCGTTGCTTCACGCAGCGAACCACCGCCCACGCCCGAGCCGATGCCACGACCAACGCCCCACTGGAAGGAGTTGATCTCGATCCACTCCTTGTGAGTCTGCTGGGTGACTTCACCCTTCAGCGTGCCGTACTTCATAAAAAGAGCCATGATTCGCAATCCTTAAGCCGCGGTCCAATCCAATCCCGGCGCCGCGGCAGGCATCCTGGACGGTGATGGGATGGCGGAACAGTTCCGCCGTCCATTTGTATCCAACCCGCCGCAGCCGGCCTTGCGCCGCCTGCGGAGGGCAGAAAACCTGTCAATCCAGCGCGTAGGTGAAACCGCCATCATCGGCCAATCCGACGGTCACGCGGGTGATCTCGCCACCCTCGGCCAGACGGCCAAGGATTTGGGCTGACAATTCCGGCAATAGGGTACGATTGAGAATATTCTCGATATTGCGTGCGCCGCTCTCCACCTCGCGGCAGCGTTCAACGATGGCATCAGTCACCGCCGGATCAACCACGAAGGCCACATCATAGGCCTCACGCACGCGCTTGCCTATGCTCTTCATCTTGAGACCACAGATCATTTTCAGAACATGGTCGGCGAGCGGATAGTAGATCACCACATTGCAACGGCCCAGGAAGGCCGGCTTGAACACCTTCAGCAAATCCGGCCGCAGCGCCTCGGTCAAAGCCTCAGGCTCGGGCATCGTCTCCGGGTCAGCGCAGAGCTTGGCAATGGTATCGGTGCCAGCATTGCTCGTCATGATAATGACGGTGTTCTTGAAGTCGATATCGCGGCCTTCACCATCCTTCATGTTCCCCTTGTCGAAGACCTGGTAGAACACGTCCTGCACACCCGGATGGGCCTTTTCCATTTCGTCGAGCAGAATGACGGAATAGGGCCGGCGGCGCACCGCCTCGGTCAGCACACCACCCTCGCCATAGCCCACATAGCCCGGCGGCGCGCCCATCAGGGTGGCCACCTTATGCTCTTCCTTGAACTCGCTCATATTGATGGTGGTGAGATTTTGCTCACCGCCATAGAGCAGATCCGCCACCGCCAGTGCCGTCTCGGTCTTACCAGTGCCCGAGGTGCCGGCCATGAAGAAGACGCCGATGGGCTTGCGCGGATCAGCCAGCCCCGCACGGTTGGTGCGAATGGCCTGAGCAATGGCGGCCAGCGCGTGGTTCTGGCCCACGACGCGCTCTTGCAGACGCTCCTGCAGGCTCATCACCGCCTGCAATTCGTCGCCGGCCATGCGGCCCAGAGGGATGCCGGTCCAGGTTTCCACCACCTCGGCCACGGCATTGCCATCCACCACCGGATGGACCAGCGGGTTCTCGCCTTGCAGGGCCGCGAGGTCAGCACTGGCCTGGGTCAATTGCGCAAGGGCGGTGACGGTGTCAGCGCCCTCCTCGGGTTCCTCCAACGTCTCACGCAGGGTGCGGATCTGTTCGACCAGCGCCTTTTCCTTCTCCCAGCGTTCATTGAGCGCGGCGAGGCGGGCCTCCACCTCGACAGCCTCGGCATTCAGCGCTGCGTTGCGCTTTTCATGGTCACCACCGGTGGCGACCTCACGGCCAATCGCCTTCAATTCAGTGGCGATCAGGCTGAGCCGGCGGGTGCAATCCTCAATCGGCGCCGGGATAGAGGCCTGGCTCATCGAGACTCGCGCACAGGCGGTATCGAGCAGCGAGACGCCCTTATCGGGCAATTGGCGGGCGGGGATGTAGCGGGCGGAAAGCCGCACCGTCTCGGTCACCGCCTCATCGAGAATGCGCACCTTGTGATGCTTCTCCAGCGTCGCAACCAGGCCGCGCAGCATGGCATTGGCCAGCGGCAGCGAGGGCTCTTCCACCTTCACGACCTGAAAGCGGCGGGTAAGGGCAGCATCCTTCTCGAAATACTTCTTGTATTCCGCCCAGGTGGTGGCGGCCACGCAGCGCATCTCGCCACGCGCAAGCGCCGGCTTCAGAAGGTTTGCAGCATCATTCTGCCCGGCAGCGCCGCCAGCGCCGATCAGGGTATGGGCTTCGTCGATAAACATGATGACCGGCTGCGGGCTGGATTTGGCCCCGTCAATCACGCCCTTGAGGCGGTTTTCGAACTCACCCTTCACGCTGGCGCCGGCCTGCAGCATGCCCAGATCGAGCGACATCAGGCGGACATTCTTCAGCGCATCGGGCACATCGCCCTCGGCAATGCGAAGGGCGAGGCCCTCCACCACAGCCGTCTTGCCCACGCCGGCCTCGCCGGTGAGGATCGGGTTATTCTGCCGGCGGCGGGTCAGAATATCGACCATCTGCCGGATTTCACTGTCGCGGCCGAGAATGGGGTCGATCTTGCCCGCCTTGGCGCTGGCGGTGAGATCGGTGCAGAACTGCTCCAGCGGGCCACCGGCCTTTGGAGCCGCGCCATCGGCGCCAGGCGCGCCGCCGCCGGGCGGCACGGCAATGGCAGCCTGGGCTTCCTCATCGGAGCCGCGGGTCAGCGTTTCGAGGTTTTTGCGCAGCGCATCGGAGGGAATGGCGAAGAGGCTGGGCGAGCTGTCGCGCATCGAACGCGCCAGCGCCTCGTCGCTCAAAAGGGCCGCCATGAGGTGGCCCGTGCGCATCTTGCCCTGATTCGCCTCCAGGCTCGCAATCAACCAGGCCTCGCGCAGCCAGGTGACGATGTCGGGCGACAAGGCGGGGGCACGGGCATTGCCAGTGCGCATCTTGTCCAGCGCACGCGTCAACTCGGCCAGGACCCGCCCCGCATCCACGCCGGATTGCTTGAGGATCAGCGAAACATCGGAGCCCGGCGTCTCGATCAGCTTGACCAGGACATGCTCGATCTCGACATTATAGTGGCTGCGCGAGAGGGTGAGGCCGGCTGCGGCCTCCAACTGCCGCTTGCCAAGATCGGTCAATCTCGATATTAATGCCTTCAAATCGATTGCGCTCATAACTACAAACTCCCTGTCGCAGCGTCGCAGGCAGCGTAATTACCCACAACCATTCGCACCGCGCGCAGAATAAGGCGGGAGCTTTCCCGCTGTCCACCACTCAACTTGCTATAAAACCGTTAAATTATCGCGTAGCGGGATATCAAACCGACGGATTGCTGGTTTAGGATGCTCCCACAGCTGACATGACGCATCCAGGCAAGGGGACAGCGCCAATGAGTAATGATATCCTCAACTTATCCGCGATGCTCACCCTGCTCGATGTTGGTGACGGCGCAGGCAGTGATCTGCGGCAAGATTACTCGCCAAGCTCCATCTACCAAAAGCTCCGCGATGCCCGCGCCGAGGCCCGCGCCGAGGAGCGCGCGCGCGACAGCCAGGGTGCGGATGAGGGCGGATTGGCCGAGGGCTGGCGTCAGGTGCGCAGCCTGGCCACCACGGCCATTGAGAGCCATTCGAAGGATTTCGAGATTGCGGCATGGCTGACTGAGGCGCTGGTCCGCCAGGCGGGGCTGGCCGGCCTTGCCGCCGGGGCACGTTTGTTGACCGGGCTTTTGGAGAATTTCTGGGATCAGGGCTTCCCACAGCCGGATGAGGATGGGCTGGATGGCCGATCGGCACCGCTTGGCGGGCTCTCGGGCAGCGATAATGACGGCACGGTGATGCAAACCCTGCGTCGCACGCCCCTGTTCCGCCGTCCTTCTGGTGAGTATCTCAGCCTCTATCAGTATGAGGCTTCCTCCGAGACCTCGGGGCTCGCCGATGAGGCCCGGCGGGAGCAGCGTTTCTCCCAGGGCGTGCTGCCGCTGGAGACGGTGGAGAACGAGTCCAAGTTCGACCCGTCAGGCCTAAAAAATATGGCCGCTGCCGCTATTGATGCGCGCGAGGCCTGGGGCCTGTTCCAAACCCAACTCGATCAACGCTTTGGCTATGACAGCCCCCCCTCTCGACGCGTGGCCGAAGTGCTGGACCGGATGATCGAGGTGGCACGGCTGCTCGGCGTCAATCCGGCCAGCAGCGAAGATTTAGCGCTGGAACTGACAGACGGTCAGGCCATCCCCGGCATCACCGGTGATGCGCAGGGTGCGGCCGGGGCGGGGGTGCCTGGGTTCAATCCGGCAGGGCGCGAGCAGGCGCTGCGGACCTTGGAACAACTGGCTGAGTTTTTCAAAAAGACCGAGCCTCAATCGTTTTTGGCCTATACGTTGGAAGAGGCGGTTCGTCGCGGCCGGATGACCCTTCCACAATTGCTCGAAGAGGTCATGGGCGATGAGATGGCGCGCGGCGCCATGCTCACAGCGCTTGGTATCCGCCCCGTTTCCCTGCAGGAATAGGCATAGAATATTAACGGTTTAGGGCGTTGACGGGTGAAATTTTTAAGGTCTAATTTCGCGCTACAAGGGTTTTCCGTTCCAACGGTGAACGAAAAAACTGGATTTCAACGCGCCTTGTGCGCAAGGGGGCCTCAATGGCAAGCGTTCACGACAAACTCAATCGGGTGCGCAAGCCCCGTGTCCACATCACCTATGACGTGGAAACCGGTGGCGCCGCCATTGAGCGCGAACTGCCTTTCATCGTGGGTGTCATGGGCGATTTCGCCGGTGACCCGTCCGAACCGCTCAAGCCCCTCGCCGAGCGCAAATTCACCCAAATCGATCGCGACAACTTCAACGATGTGATGGCCCGCGTCGCCCCCGGCCTGAACATGAAGGTCGAGAACACGCTAGCCGGCGACGGCAGCGAAATGGCTTTGAACCTCAAGTTCCGCAGCATGGATGATTTCGAGCCGGCGCGCGTGGCGGAGCAGGTCCCCGCACTCAAGGCGCTGATGGACACCCGCGCCAAGCTGCGCGACCTGATGAGCAAAGTGGATAATTCCGAGAAGCTCGAAGAATTGCTCGATGAAGTCCTGCAGGATGAGGCAAAGCTCAAATCCCTCTCCGAGCAACTCGGCCTCGACAAGAAGGAGGATTGAGCCATGAGTGATTCACAATCCGCTGCCGGCGGCGCAGCCGCAACCACCACAGAAGAGGGCGGCGCCTCCTTTCTCGACCAGGTCATTGGCGCCACCCGCCAGACCGAGAAGGATCGCGCGCAGGACCTGATCAAGGCGCTGACGGAAGAGGCCCTCAAGGGCACCGTCACCTACAGCAAAAACCTGACCCAGACCTTCAACCGCGCCATTGCCGAGATCGACAAGAAGCTGTCCAACCAGCTCAATGCGATCATCCACGATGAGAAATTCCTCAAGCTCGAGGGCTCCTGGCGTGGCCTGAACCACCTGGTGATGAACAGCGAAACGGGCAGCAGCCTGAAGATTCGCCTGCTTCAGGCCTCCAAGCGTGAGCTGAACCGCGACCTGACCAAGGCTGTCGAGTTCGACCAGTCCGGCCTGTTCAAAAAGATCTATGAGAACGAGTTCGGCACCCCCGGCGGCGAGCCCTATGGCGCGCTGATCGGCGATTACGAGTGGACCAACCACCCTGACGATGTCGAGACGCTGCGGCTGATGTCCAACGTCGCGGCAGCCGGCTTCGCGCCCTTTATCTCGGCCGCCGGCCCGGGCATGTTTGGCTTCTCCGACTACCGCGAATTGTCCAAGCCGCGCGATCTGACCAAGATCTTCGAGACCCAGGAATACGCCAAGTGGCGCTCCTTCCGCGACAGCGAAGACAGCCGCTTCGTCACCCTCGTTCTGCCGCGCGTCATTGCCCGCCTTCCCTATGGTGCCAATACCAAGCCGATCGACGAGTTCGAATATGAGGAGGCCCCCTTCAACGCCGATGGCTCCGCCAAGGCGATGGAGCATAATGAGTATTGCTGGATGAACGCGGCCTATGTGCACGCGGCACGCCTGACGGATGCCTTCGCCCAATATGGCTGGTGCACCGCCATCCGCGGCGCTGAGGGCGGCGGCATGGTGACCAACCTGCCCACCCATGTCTTCACCTCCGATGATGGCGACATGGACGCTAAATGCCCGACCGAGATCGGCATCACCGACCGCCGCGAGGCCGAACTCTCCAATAACGGCTTCCTGCCGCTCTGCCACTACAAGAACACCGACTACTCGGTCTTCTTTGGCGCGCAGACCACCCAAAAGCCCAAGAAGTATGACCGCCCGGATGCAACGGCCAATGCCGCCATCTCTGCCCGGCTGCCCTACATCATGGCCACCAGCCGCTTTGCCCATTTCCTCAAGGTCATGGCGCGCGACAAAATCGGCTCCTTCATGGAGGCGACCGACACAGAGCAATGGCTCAACCGGTGGATTCAGAATTATGTGAACCCCATCGAGGGTGCCGGTCAGGAAAGCCGCGCCAAGTACCCGCTGCGCGAGGCCCGCGTTGAGGTGAAGGAGATCCCGGGGCGTCCGGGTTCCTACAATGCGGTGGCCTATATGCGCCCGTGGCTGCAGATGGAGGAACTGACCACCTCGATGCGTATGGTCGCGCGCATTCCTGAGAAGGCCTGACAGCGCCAATATGCAAAGGCCGGACCCAACGGCCGGCCTGCGCGACACGGCCCTGGCTGGGAGATTTCTCAGCCAGGACGCGCCGGCCGCCGAGATGGCGGAATTCATCGTCGAACCCGAACCTGCGGCGATACTGCGCCGCTGGTTTGGCCGCGAGACCCTCACCCGCATAGCCACAACCACCCATCGCCGCGAGGTGCTGGAAGAGGCTATGGACCGCGACATCGCCGCCATCGATACCCTCATCGCCCGCCAACTCGATGCGATCTTGCACCACCATCGCCTGCGCCGGCTGGAAGGTTCCTGGCGGGGATTGTTATGGCTGGTCGATGGCTTCGTGCAGGACCGTCTCGTCAAGGTGCGGCTGCTGGTGATGCGTTGGCAGGAATTGTCGCGCGACCTGGAACGGGCGGCCGAATTCGACCAATCTCATATGTTTCGCATGATCTATGAGGAGGAGTTCGGCACCGCAGGTGGCGAGCCCTTTGGCATGATCGTCGGCGATTACGAAATTCGCCCCGGCCCCGCCCCTGGGCACCCCGTTGATGATGTGGCGGTGCTCAACCAATTGGCCGCGGTGGGTGCGGCAGCCTTCTGCCCCATCGTCTTGCCCGCCTCGCCGGCCTTGCTGGGCATCAACAGTTTTCACGAGGCCAATACCACACTGTCGCTGACCGCCTTGCTGCGCACACCCGAACGCGCACGGTGGCGCAGCCTAACCGGGCGTGAAGACACCCGCTTCCTGGCGCTGGTGCTGCCCCGTACCCTCGGCCGGGCGGCCTGGCAGGATGATGGCAGCCGGGCGGACCGCTTCCGCTACCGCGAGGATGCGGGCCAGCCCGAGCAGCGGGTCTGGACTACGGCGGTCTATTCCCTGGCCTCCGTCGCCGCCCGCGCTTTCGCGCTCTATCGCTGGCCGGCGCAGATCCGTGGTGCCGAAACGGGTTGGGATGCGACCGGTGGCGTGGTCGATACCCTGCCGCATGAGCGTTTCCGGGCCGATCCGCCAGGCCCACCGCCGCGCCCGCCGCTTGAACTCAGCCTGACCGACGACCAGGAGCGCGAGGCCTCCGAGGCCGGCATCGTGGCCTTATGCGGGCTCGAAGCGCTCCCCGAGGCGAGCTTTGGCGCCGTGCCCAGCATGCACAAGCCACCGCGAATGACCGCCGATCTCGCCAATGCCAATCAACGCATGTCAGCCCATCTCAATTCCGTGCTCTGCGTCAGCCGCTTCGCCCATATCGTGAAGCTGATGGGCCGCGACATGGTGGGCAGCGCGATGGATGCGCCGGAGGTGGAGTTGCGCCTGCAACAATGGCTCAATCGCCATATCACCGGCCTCGCCGGCAGCGGCGGCGAGGCCGCTGCGAAATACCCCCTCAGCGATGCGAGGGTGGAAGTTCGTGAGCGCCCGGGCCGGCCGGGGAGTTTTGGCTGCACCATCATGCTGCAGCCGCATTATCAACTCGACGAGGTGGGCGCTTCCTTCCGCCTCGTCACCGACCTCGCCGCCTCACGCACGGCGGCATAACCTAAGGAGAGTTCCATGACCGATGCGGGTGAGGCTTTTAAGGCAGGCGATTTGGCGGCGGCTGTGGCAGCAGCCCAGGCGGTGGTAAAGGCCGCGCCGCGCGATTCCGGCGCGCGGTGGATGCTGGCAGAATTCATGCTCTTCGCCGGCGATGCCGAAAGAGCGGACCGTATGCTCGATGCGGTGGTGCTTGATGAGCCCTCCCCGGCCGTGTTGGAATTCCGCAAGCTGCTGCGCGCCGAGGTGATCCGTCAGCAGGTCTGGGGCGAGGGGCGCGCGCCGAAATTCTCCGCCGATGACGCAACCCCGGCACAATCCGCCGCCATCCGCGCCGCCGTGCTGGCCCGCGCTGGCGCCGCCGCAGAGGCCGCAGCCGAGGCCCAGGCCGCCGAGGCAGCCCGCCCGATGCGCGCCGGCCAGGCCGACCTCGCCGATGGCACCACCATCGACTTCGATGATTTCCGCGATGCCGATGACCTGATGGCACCGATGATCGAGGTGCTGACCACCAATGGTGAGCACATCCTGGTGCCGGTGGAGCGCATCGTCGCCTTGGATTTCGACGCCCCGCGCCGCCCGCGCGACCTCGCCTGGCGGCGCACCACCATCGAGTTGAATGATGGCACCGAGGGCGTGGTCTATATGCCCACCATCTATCCCGGCGCCGCCGCCCTGCCCGACCCCATCCGCCTGGGGCGTGCCACCGAATGGCAGGATGATGGCGCCCCGGTGCGCGGGCAGGGCCAGCGGCTCTTCCTGATCGGTGAGGAGGCGGTGGCGCTTTGCGACCTCGCCGCGATCCGCTTCACCCCCTCCTGATGAGCGATCAGCGTCTTCAGTCGGGATCGGCGCGCAGCAGCCAGCGGGTGCGCCTGCCGCTGCTCGACCGGCTGCTCGATGCCGACCCCTCTTCGCCGCGTGACCTGGTGGCCACGCCGGCTATTGCGCTCGAGACGCTGCGCGCCGCGGTGCGCCGTGACCTGGAGGCCTTGCTCAACGCCCGCCGCCGCCGCTGGCCGCTGCCCGAGAGAGAAACCGAACTGACGGTCTCACCGGCAGGCTATGGTATTCCCGATGCCACCTCGGGTGCCTATGCCCAGGCCCATCGCCGCGCCGAACTGGCAATGGATGTGGAGCGCGTCATCCGCCGCTTCGAGCCGCGGCTGCTCTCGGTGCGCGTCACCCTCATGGAGGCGGGAGAGCAATTGGACCGCACTCTGCGCCTCAAGATCGAAGCCGTGCTGCGCACCGACCCGATCCCTGAACCGATCAGCTTTGAGACCGTGATCGAGGCGGTAAGCCACGAAGTGCGGGTGACGGAGCGCGGATGATGACCCCCCGCCCCCGCATCCTTGCCGCCTGCCTGAACACCGCAACGGCCAATCTGCCCTCAGGCCTGATGCTGCGATGAGCGAATCCCTCCTCCCCTATTACAACCGCGAACTCGCCGCCCTGCGCCGCATGGCCGGCGAATTCGCCGAGGCCTATCCCAAGGTCGCAAGCCGGCTTCGCATCACCACCGATGGCACGGTGGATGACCCCCATGTCGAACGCCTGCTGGAGGGCGTGGCCTTTCTGGGCGGGCGCGTCCAGCAGCGGCTGGAGGATGAACTCCCCGAGATCACCGACGCATTGCTGGAACTGCTCAGCCCGCATCTGCTGGCGCCGGTGCCATCGATGACGACCGTGCGCCTCGCCCCCAAGCCGGAATCGCGCGGCCCGGCCTTGGCACCGCGCGGGACAATGCTGGAGACGGAAGCGGTGCGTGGCGAGCCCCTGCGCTACGCCACCTGCCATGATGTCACGCTGTGGCCGGTGGAGATCGAGGCCGTGCGCCTCATCGGCCTGCCGCTCGCAGCCCCGGCCAATCCTCACGCCACGGGCGCCGCCTGCTGCCTGCGCATCTCGCTGCGCACCGCGGTGCCCGATCTCACCTTCGCCGAGACCGGGCTGGACCGGCTGCGGCTGCATATGCGCGGCAGCCCCCTCCTAGCCACCGGTTTGCATGCCCTACTGGCCACCGCCTGCCTGGGCATTGCCCTGGCCGATGGCCCTGGGGATACGGCACCGACATTGATCGGCCCGCAGCACCTGCGTGCGGCAGGCTTCGAGCGCAATGAGGCGGCATTGCCATGGCCGCGGCGCGCCTTTGACGGCAATCGCCTGCTGACGGAGTTTTTCGCTTTCCCGGAAAAATTCCTCTACATAGACATCGATGGGCTCGAGGCGCGCACCCTGCTGCAACGCTCCAATAAGATGGAGTTGTTCATCTATCTCGACCAGGCCGCGCCGCAGTTGGAACGCATCGTGGCGGCGGACACGCTGGCGCTGCATTGTACCCCCGCCGTCAACCTCTTCCCCCAGCGTTGCGAGCCCATCACGATGGATGGCACCCGCTCCGACTGGCTGGTGATTGCCGATGCCCGCCGCCCCGCGGCGCTCGAGATCCATTCCATCGAAAGCGTGCGGGAAAGCCGGCCCGATGGCGCGCGCCGTACCGTTTTGCCCTTCCAGCGCCTCGCCCGTGACGGTGCCCCCGATGAGGATGCCGCGCCGATGCAATGGCTCGCCCTGCGCGGGCCCGCCGCATCGCCCCTGACCGGCACTCAAACCCGGCTCATGCTGCGCGATGCCGCTTTTGACCCCGATGCGCCCGCCGATGGCGTGCTGACCATCAACGCCATCTGCTGCAACCGTGACCTGCCAGAGCAACTTCCTTTCGGTGGCGGCCAGCCCCGGCTGCGGGTGGCGGACCCGGAAAGCCCCGCGGCGCAGGCAGAATGCCTCTCGGCCCCCACAGCCACACTGCGCCCGCGCCTGGGCGAACGCGGTGCCTGGCGGTTGGTCTCACATCTGGCGCTCAACCATCTGGGCGTCATGGGCGGGGAGAATGCTGCGGTGGCGCTGCGCGAGATGCTGCGGCTGCATGATCTGCGCGACACGCCGGAAAGTCGCGCCACCATTGCCGGCCTCGTCTCGGTGCAATCCGCCCCCGGCATCGCCCGCATCCCGGGCCAGCGCCCGGGGGTCTTCGTACGGGGCCTGGATATCAACCTCACCTTCGACCCGCAGGCATGGCGGCCCGGCCTCTATCTGATAGGCGCGGTGCTGGAGCGCTTCCTGGCGCTGCAGGTCTCGGTCAATGGCTTCGTGCGGACGCGGGCGCTGGTGCGCGGCATTGCAACACCAGTGGCCGCCTGGCCGCCACGGAGCGGGACGCGCGTTCTCCTGTGAGTGACGAAGCCCAAGATGTGCCAGCGCGGCCGCTAGCCGATCCCGCAGCACTTCCGCCTGCCCCTCCATCGGTCGCAGCCGGGCGCCCCCCTGCCCCCAGCCCGATGCAGACCCTGCTCGCCCATCCTGAGCGCTTTGACCTCGACCAGGCGGCCTTCGTCATCGCCCGCGGCCGTGATCCCGTCACCCTGCCCTATGCGACCACCACCCGGCTCGGCCTGCCACTGGCCGAGGTCACCGCCGCCGACCCGGCCTCGGGCAGCCTCACTTCGCCACTCTTCGGCCTGATCGGCCCGGGCGGCACCTTGCCGCGGCACTATACAGCCACGGCCGGTGGCGAGCTGCGCCGGCGCAACCGCGCCCTGCAAGCCTTCTTCGACCTGCTGGCCCGCCGCTTCACTGGCATGTGGGTGCGCGCGGGGGCCAAATACCGCCCCGCCAGGACCCCTCTCGCGGCAGAGGGCGCGCTGGATGCGGCCATCGGCATGGCCACACCGGGGCTGGCCGAGCGCATAGCCGTGCCAGCACCCAGCCTGCGCTACCATGCAGGCCATCTCGCCGCGCGCACCCGCAGCGCCGAGCGGCTGCGCGCCATGCTGGCGGAGGAGGCCGGCTCTGAGGTCGAGATTGTGGAATTTGCCGGTGGCTGGCTGCGCCTGCCGCCATCCGAACAGTCACGCATCGGCCTGGCGCATAGCCAATTGGGCGTGGATGCCGCGCTGGGCGCGCAGGTCTGGGACAGCCAGGCGCGCTTTATCATTCGCCTCGGCCCGGTTGATGCTGTGACATTTGAGCGGCTGCTGCCCGGCCAGCCACTCTTCGAGCGGCTCTGCGGCCTCACCCGGCTCTTCGTCGGGCCCGAGCAGGATTTCGTGCTCAACCCCCGCCTTGCGGCCGATGCGGTGCCGGCTGCCAAACTGGGCGAAGGCGGCGCCAAGCTTGGATTGACGGCCTGGATGGGAACATCCACCCCACGCCGACGCCCCGCCGCCGATGCCCTGCTACGGCCGACGCCCCCATAATCTCAGGATTTCAGCAATGACCAGTTGGAGCCACGGCTACCCAGCCGATAGCCCTTATACCTTCTCCTTTCAGGCAGCACCTGCGCCGGGAAATTTGGCCCTGGTCTGCGCCCTGATGGGGGTGGAGTGGCGCCCAGCGCCGCGCATGTGCATGATCGATATCGGCTGCGGCCGGGGCTATACGGCCAATACCCTGGCGGCCGCCAATCCGGATTGGACGGTCCTGGGCCTCGACTATAACCCCGCCCATATCGCCGAGGCGGCCGAATTGGCCGAGCGCGCGCAATTGGAAAACGCCATCTTCATCGAAGCCGATCTGGCCGAGATGAGCGATGCCGAGATCGACCAATTGCCCGAATTGGACGTGGCCAGCCTGCATGGCGTATGGACCTGGGTGTCGGATAGCGTGCGGGCGGGCATCGTGCGGCTGCTCTCGCGCCGGCTCAAGCCTGGGGGCATCGTCTATATCGGCTACAATGCCCAGCCCGGCTTTGGCCGCGACATGGGGCTGCAGCGGCTGTTTCGGCACTTGGCAGGCGGCCATGCGGGCCCCTCACCCAGCCGCGCCCAGGCCTGCCTCGGCACCATCCGCGAACTCTACAAGACCAACCCGCGCAACCTGACCACCACGCCGCTGCTGACCCGTATCGTCGATGAGACCGACCCACTGAATGCCGCCTACCTCGCGCATGAATTCCTCACCGATCATTGGCGCCCGGTCTTCTTCGAGGATCTGCTGGCCGATCTGGCGCCGGCCAAGCTCGACTTCGTCGGCAGCATCGGCCTGCATGAGAACACCCCGGCCTATCTCTTCAGCGACGAGCAGCGCGCGATCTACGACACCATGCCCGAGGGTGTGATGCGGGAGTTCTTCAAGGATATATGCCTCACCCGCCCCTTCCGGCGTGACGTCTTTGTCCGCGGCCTGCGCCGTTGCGATGCGGCGGCGGCGATGGACCGACAGATCATCGCCGCCTGCCGCACAGCCCCCGAGGCCTCGCCCAAATTCGAGGTGCCGGTGGGCAGTGCCGAATTGCCCGAAGAATTGTGGCGACCCATTGCCGCAGCCCTGAATGAGGGGCCGCAAAGCCTGGGCCGGCTTCGCAGCCTCACGCCCGGGCGCAACCCCACCGCCGCCGAGTTGGTCACCGTGCTGGCCGGCACCGGCTTGGCACTGCCGGTGCTGCGCGATAGCGGCCCCACCGAGGCGACCACCAGCTTCAACCGTATCGTGGCCGAAACCTATGCCAATGAGGGCCGGCAGGGCGGGCAATATGCGCTGGCCTCGCCGGTTGCCGCCGGCGGCCTGCCCTGCAGCTGGCTGGAGATGGCGGTGGCCGTGCGGGTGGGCCAGGGCCAGAGCGATGCAACAGCCCTGATCACCGAGCTGCTGCCCGGCATTGCTGCCACGGAGCTGGACGCCATCGCCCAGAAAACCGCAGCGCTCATCGCGGCCAATACTGCGATCTGGCGCCGTTTTGGGGTGATCTGACGATGGCCGATTGGGGGCATGGCGCCGTGACCGCCAGCAGCTATGCCATTGCCTGGCAGCCCGAGGCCACGCCCTCCCACATCGCCATGGCCTGCGCCATAGCCGGCATAGGCTGGCAGCCCCGCCCGGCAATGACGGTGGCGGATCTGGGCTGCGGGCGGGGCTATAATGCCAATCTGCTGGCTGCGGCCAATCCGGGCTGGACGGTGCTGGGGCTCGACCATGAACCCTCCGGCATTGCCGAGGCCCGGCAATTGGCGGCCCAGGCCGGCCTGGACAATACCCGCTTCATCGAGGCTGATCTGGGTGGTATGGGCCTGGCCGAAATCGACAGCCTGCCACCGCTTGATGTCGTCATTATCCATGGCGTCTGGTCCTGGGTATCGGATGCGGTGCGGGCGGGCATTGTGCAGTTGCTCGCGCGCCGCCTCAAACCCGGCGGGGTGGCCTATCTGGGCTATAACGCCCTGCCCGCCTCGGGCCCCGATATGGCCTTGCAGCGCTTGCTGCGGCAATTGGCCGGACCCTTTGGTACGGGCGCAGGCGAGGCGGCGGCGGCAGCTGCGCGTGCCATGGTGCGGCTGCGCGCTATGGCAGGCGCGCTGAAACTGCCCCGCACCCCCATGCTGGCCCGGCTGCTGGCCGAGCCGGCGGTGCTGGAACCCGGCTTCGTCGCGCATGAATTCCTCACCGCGCATTGGCGGCCGGTCTTTCAGGCTGATCTGTGCCGGGACCTCGATGCCGCGCGGCTGGATTTTGTCGGCTCGGTCAACCTCTTCGAGGCGCTGCCGGGGATGTTCTGCGATGGCGAACAAATGGCCGTCATGCGCCGCATGGGTGATAGCGCAGGGCAGGAATTCCTGAAGGATCTCTGCCTGCCGCGGGGCTTCCGGGCGGATGTTTTCATCCGCGGCGCGCGGCGGGTGGATGGGGTGGCGGCGCTGCATGGCCTATGGTTGGCTCAGGTCGGCACGCTGCCGGAGGAGAGCCCGGTATTGAACACCGGCGCCAGCCGCGGCGAGATTGCGCAGCCACTCTGGACCCAGATCGCCACCATGCTGCGGCAAGGCCCGGCACGATTGGGCGATATCCATGCGGTGCTCGGCCCGGCAGCACCAAATCCGACTGAAATACTGGCCATACTGGTGAGCACGGGCTGCGTGCTGCCGCTGTTTCAGGGCGGCGGCCCGCAGGTGGCGGCCACGCGGTTCAATATCGCCGCCGCCGCCACCTATGCACCGCATGGCGAGGATCTGGGCGAGGCGGCTGGCCAATATGGCCTGGCGACGCCCCATGGGCTTGGCGGCTTGCCGGCCAGCGCGCTCGATTTGGCGATTGTCGCGGCCTTGCTGGAGGGCGAAGCGGCGGAGCCTGTGGCCTTGGCACAGCACCTGCAACCGCGGCTGGAGGGGGAGCGGCTGCTGATGGCGCAGGGGCGAATAGCGGCGCGCTTGGCCGAAAAACTACCAGCCTGGCGCTATTTTGGTGTGGTGTAGCCGCTTGCGACATTCGGGATATTGGCGGCCGAAAACCGTGTCTTGCCCACGATATCCCAGCCACTTTCCAACCCATCCTGCCGGTAGCCCAGCAATGCCGCGAAGTCCCGATGCGCAAATGGCGCCTCGATAAACCTGTCAGCATAGGCTTTCGGCCGGAGGCCCCATGGCCCGCCAATCGCTGCCACCAGGTTGGAGTGATCCCGCCGCCCGCCCCCGGTTGCGCGAATATTCACCCAGCACTGCACGCATTCCCGCACCGCGCCGAGAAAACCATGGCTGAGCACCCGCTTCACCGGGTCCACCGTCACCAGCAGCGCCACTTTCCGGCCGGCGCGGCCGAGACGAAGGGCCACCCGCGCCGCCATCTCGCCGCCCCAGGAATGCCCCACCAGGATGAGTGTCTCTCCCCCCGGCCGCGCCATTGCCGCCTCGAACAGCTTGCCATCATCGAGATGCGAGAAATATTGGCTGCGCCCCGGCGGCAGCGCGTCATGCACCGCCCGGACTGCGGCATGGGTGGCATCGCCCATGCCACCGATCAGGGCGAGCCAATGAGCTGGGTTGCTGCTCGGCAATGCTGAGGCTCCGGGTGGGCGGGCCAGCTACTCCAGCCGCACGCCGGTGGCCCGCACCACCGGGCGCCATTTCTCCTGCTCGGCCGCCATGAAGCTGCGCACCTCATCGGGATTGCCGCGCGGGTCGAGCACAAAGCCTGCCTGTTCCAACTCGGCCCGGGTCGTGGGCTCGGCCAGTGCTGCGGCGATGGCTTGCGAAAGCCGCTCACGCACCGGCTCTGGAACACCCAGCGGCAGCATCACCGCCATCCAGACCGCGGCCTCAAAACCCGGCAGGTTCAGCGCCTCGGCCACGGTCGGGATTTCCGGCAGCAATGGGCTGCGGGCGCGGGTGGCAACGGCGAGAATGCGAATCCGCCCGGCGCGATGGTTCTCAATGGCGGTGGCCACCGTGTCCGAAATCGCATCGAGATGCCCGCCCAGCAGATCCGTCATCGCCGGCGCGCTGCCGCGATAAGGCACGTGCAGCATATCGACGCCGCCGGCCTCGCGCTTGAGCAACTCCATCGACAGATGCAGATAGCTGCCACTGCCCGGGCTGCCATATTTCAGCGCCCCCGGCCGGGCGCGCGCCGCGGCGATCAGCCCCGGCAAATCCACCGCCACCTCAGGGCGCACCGCAAAGGCTACGCTGGCCGCCCCCACCAGCGAGGCGGGGGCCAAATCCCGCAGCGGATCAAACACAGGGCGCTCGGCCATCAAGGGATAAAGCCCCAGCGTGCTGGCCGTGGCGAAAAGGATGGTCTGGCCATCCGGCCGCGCCCGCACCGCCTCCAGCGTGCCGATGGCACCCGCCGCCCCGCCACGGTTTTCCACCACCACCGCTTGGCCCAGCACCGCCGCCATGCGCGCGGCCAGGCGGCGGGCGAAGACATCCGTGGCGCCGCCGGGTGGAAAGGGCACCACCATGCGCATAGCTGCCCCCTGGCCCTGGGCCAGGGCGGGCGAGGCCACCGCCACCCCCAGCACAACCCGCCGGCGCATCAGCGTAACCCCGGCAGCAGCGCCGCCTTGATGATGCGGCGGCCTATCGAGCGGGTTCATGGCATTCTCTCCCATGGCCCTTGTGATCCGGGCCTGGGCGAAAGGCTCCCACAACTCGCAGATGCTGGCGAGGTCCTGTCTTTACGCCCGGTGGGAAGGCTCTTTGCGGCCACGAGCCCTTGCCTCAAGGCTCGGCCGCGAGGGCCGCGCTCACCGCAGCGGCGGGGATGACCAGGGTATTGCTGAAACGAGGTTCGCGCAGCATGGCCACGTCGGTGATGGTGATACAAATATCCCTCGGGTCGCGCCGCATGTCGTG
>CAMDJV010000054.1 GCA_945901085.1 Rhodovarius crocodyli
CTGTTCTGGGGCTGGGGCGATGAGGCCGGCGCCAGGGCCGGCGGACTTAATCAGCCCGCCCGCATCTTCGTGCTCGTCCCGCGGCAGCCTGCGCCGCGTTCACTGCGCATGGTCCAGCCATTGCCGAGAGAATGATTCAAGGTCTTCGACCATTCCGTCTCAACGGATCAAGCTCTAATGACGGATGGAAAAAGTGCGAGAGGGCAAAGCCCCTCGATCTTATTTCCCCGCGCAATTAGTCTTGCAGCCCCCTGCTAAGTCTCAGGCCGGAACCTGCATGCGCTTGCCGCGCTTATGCCGTGCAATCATGCCACGCAGCAGCGACTTGATGGCCGTCTCGTCCAGTTCCGGGTGGCGGGCGAGAACTTCGGTCTCGTGCTTCTTCGAGGCCACCAGCAGGTCATTCACCACGCCCTCGCCGCGCGGGGTCATCTGAATGCGCACCACGCGGCGGTCGCGCGCATCGGGCAGGCGCTTGACCAGGCCGTCACGCACCATCCGGTCGAGCAGCTTGGTCATGGTGGGTTGCTGCAGCAGGCAGGCATCGGCCAGGCCGCTCACTGTCTCGCCCGGGCTGCCGGAGAGGGTGGCCAGCACCCGCCAAACCGGCACTGCAACGCCGGCGCGGCGCAGCACGCTGTGGAATTCGGCGGATACGACATGCGAAGCCCGCGCCAGCAGGTACAGCAGATAATCGTCGATGAAGCGCGCCGATGTCGTTGAAATCTGATTCATGAGCCTAAACCTTTGCTGATAGAGGGCGCCGTTGGCGTATGTTTCCCTAGGAAATCCTATTCGGAGCAAGGATACTCAGAATCGATCTATATTCCAGGGCCCATATTGGCGAGTTATGGAAGAGAAGCGTGGACCATTTGTACTCAAATGATGCCGATTGTTTCGAAGGAATGGGAGTTTTGCGAGGTGAACTGAGATATCCCGGCCAGTCTCAACAAAAATGACGATATGTCGCAATATCAAGCATGCCAAAGAAGATTTTGCTTTGGCCTTGTTAGTCCACCCATTGCCGAGCCTTGATCACCGGCCCCGGATGGCGGAATGGCCCGCCCTGCAACACGCCTTGGCAAGAACGCTGCCCCAGCACTAAGTTTTTGAAGAGAGTTGGGAAGGCACGACCACATGCTCGTCGATCGATTAGAGCCGCATTGGCTGGCCGCATTCGCAACCATCATCCAGCAATGCAAGCCCGCACCAGCAGAGGTGGTGTGCCTGCTCATGGAAACACAGTCCCGCGCAATAAATGTTGATCTGGCAGAGCTGGCGGCGTTGCAGGCTGGCTTGCGGCCCTTCCGTTGCGTGCTGCCCAGCCCCGCCATCACCACCGCGGTGCCCTTGCGCTCCACCGGGGCGTCCCGCGCGCTGCAAGGCCACCCAGCGGCGCTGGCCGCCCTCAAGGCCTCCTCCCTGGTGCTGGACCTCACGCTGGAGGGCCTGATGCACGCCCCCGAAACCCCGGAAATTCTCCAATCCGGCGCCCGCATCATGGTCATCAGCAATGAACATCCCGAGGCCCTGGCCCGCCTCGTGCCGCTGCCCGGTGACGACATCCCGGTGAAAGCCGCGGTCAAACGCCTGCGCGCCGCCCGTTCCATGCACGTCACCTCCGCCGCCGGCACCGACCTGCATGTGGCGATGACCGGCGCAACCACGGCGGGCGTCTGGGGCTGGACGGACCGCCCAGGCACGCTGGCGCATTGGCCCGGCGGCGTGGTGGTCAGCTTTCCCGCCGCCAATACCGTCCATGGCCGCCTGGTGCTCGATGCCGGTGACATCAACCTCACCTTCAAGCGCTACCTCACCGCCCCGGTCACACTCACCATCGAGAATGATCACATCGTGCAGATCGAGGGCAGCGGTGCCGATGCTGCCATGATGCGCCGCCACCTCGCGGCTTTTGACCGCAACGCCTATGCCGTCAGCCATGTCGGCTGGGGCCTCAACCCGCGCGCGCGCTACGAGGCGCTGAGCATGTATGATCAGCGCGACACCCAAGGCACCGAGCTGCGCTGCGTCGCCGGCAATTTCCTTTTCAGCACCGGCGCGAACGAGTTTGCCGGCCGCTTCACCCAAGGCCATTTCGACCTCCCCGTCTTCAACACCACCATTGCGCTGGATGGCGAGGTGGTGGTGCGCGAGGGGGTGGTGCTGTGAGCGCCTTCCTCACCTTCGGCGAAGGCGCGCCCCTGGTCTGCCTGCATGGCATCGGCGGCGCCGCGCATTTATGGGAAGCCACCGCCGCCGGCCTGCCTGGCCACAACATCCTGGCCTGGAACCAACCCGGCTATTGCGGCACAGCGCTGATCGACCCGCTCACCTTCCCCGCCTTGGCCGATACCCTGGCCGCCCAGCTCGACGCCCCGCAGGTCGATCTCCTTGGCCATTCCATGGGCGGCATGATCGCCATGGAATTCGCCCTCCGCCACCCCGAGCGCGTCCGCCGCCTCATCCTCTACGCCACCACCCCAGCCTTCGGCGGCCGCGACCCCGCCTTTGCGCAAGAATTCCTCGCCGCCCGCCTGGGCCCGCTGAATTCGGGAAAAACCATGGCCGAATGCGCCGCCACCCTGGCCGGCGGCATGTGCGGCCCGGGCGCTGACCCCGCCGCCGAACCCGCCATCATCGCCGCCATGGCCGAGGTCCCCGAAGCCAGCTACCGCGCCACCCTGGCCTGCCTGACCAGTTTCGACCGCCCGGCCGAAATCGCCTCCATCACCGCCCCCACACTGTGCCTCGCCGGCGAATTGGACAAGGCCGCCCCCGCCCGCACCATGGCCCGCATGGCCGAAACCATCCCCGGCGCCCGCATCGCCGTGGTGCCGGGTGCCGGCCACATGCTGCATGTCGAGCAGCCGGCGAATTTCCAGGCAGCGCTGCGCGACTTCCTGGCCTGACCACCCAGCGCCCCGCCGCCACACCAAGCTGACATATGAAATTTCATGATCTATACTCCGCCCCAGCATGGATCAGCCGCTCCCCACCACCACCCTAGACGCGCCAATCTTCGACCCGCGCGCCTTCCGCCTCACCCCCTTCGAAGCTGATCTGACCACCCGCGCCCGCGAATTCGGCGCCCGCATCCTGGCCCCGCGCGCGGCAAAATGGGACCGCGAGGCCGCTTTCCCCATCGATAATTACCGCGACATGCACGCCGAAGGCTGGCTCGGCATCTGCATCCCGCGCGAGGAGGGCGGCCTGGGCGCTGATTTCCGCGCCTATTGCCTCGCCGCCGCCGAACTCGGCCGCCATTGCGGCGCCACCGCGCTCACCTGGAACATGCATGTCTGCTCCACCCTCTGGACCGGCCTGCTGACCGATGATTTGCAAATGGACGCCCCCACCCGCGCCGAACACCAGTCCCGCCGCGCCATCCATTACCGCCGCATCCTCGAAGACGGTGCCATCTACTCCCAGCCCTTCTCCGAAGGTGGCGCCGCTGCCGCCGGCGCCGCCGCCTTCGGCACCACGGCCCAGCGCGTCGAGGGCGGCTTCCTGGTCAATGGCAAAAAAATCTTCGCCTCCCTCTCCGGCCACGCCCAGCAATACGGCATCCTCTGCACCGATGTGACCGACGGCACCGCCTCGCGCCGCAACACCCTCTACCTCGCCATCCCTGCCGATGCGCCCGGCGTCTCCGTCGCCGGCGAATGGGACCCCTTGGGCATGCGCGGCACCGTCAGCCGCAACCTGCTCTTTGCGGATGTCTTCGTCCCCAGCACCGCCTCGCTGATGCCCGATGGGCTGTATTTCCAGGCCGCCACGCGCTGGCCGCACATGTTCCTCACCCTCAGCCCCACCTATATGGGATTGGCCCAGGCGGCATTCGATTTCACCATCCGCTACCTGCGCGGCGAACAGCCCGGCACGTCCCCGGTCAAGCGCCGCATGTACCCCACCAAACAAATCGCCGTCGCCGAAATGCGCGTCATGCTTGAACAAACCAAGGCGCTTTGGTTCCAGGCCATTTCCGAAGCCGGCCCCGACCCTTCGAAGGAATCCATGCTCCGCGCCCTCGCCGCGCAAAACACCGTGATGGAAAATGCCAATGCCATCGCAACAAAGGCCGTGCGCAGCTGCGGCGGCCAGGCCATGCTGAAAACCCTGCCCCTGGAACGCATCTACCGCGATAGCCGCTGCGGCTCCCTCATGCTGCCCTGGACGGCGGAACTCTGCATCGACCGTATCGGCAGGGATTCGCTCTATGAGCGTGGCGAAACCGATGAATGAAGGCGCATAACGGCGGCACAATGAAGACCGCCAAGATCATCGCCTTCCCCCAGCGCCCCAAACGCCAGTCCCAGCCCCGCGCCGAGGCGCTGCCGGCCGAGGCCACGCTCTGGTCCGTCTTCGCTGAACGTTGCGAACGCAACCCCCGTAAGCGCGCCGTGCGCGACGCCGATGGCTCGATGACCTATGCCGAGCTGCTCGCCCTCTCTGCCCAACTCAGCCGCATTTTCCTGCGCGAGGCTGAGCGCAATCCCGCCCGCCGGATGATCGGCATGCTGGGCCAGAACAGCGCCATCCACCTCGCCACCCTGCTGGGCTGCGCCCGCGCCGGCCTCGCCATGGTGCCCATCAATTGGCGCCTCGCGGAGGAGGAATGGTGCTGGCAGGCCCGCGCCTCCGGGCTCTGCGCCGTGGTCGAGGGCTTCGGCCACCGCATGCCGCAGGATGTCATGGCCGTCGAAGCCATCACCGCCATCGGCCAATCCACCATCCGCCTGCTGCCGCGTGAGCCGGTGGTGGGCACCGAACTCGGCCGCGCCGCGCTGCCCGCTTTGGTGGGCTATACCTCCGGCACCACCGGCCGGCCCAAGGGCGCCATCCTCACCCAGG
This sequence comes from Rhodovarius crocodyli, assembly GCA_945901085.1. Lineage (GTDB taxonomy): Bacteria > Pseudomonadota > Alphaproteobacteria > Acetobacterales > Acetobacteraceae > Rhodovarius > Rhodovarius crocodyli_A. Next base: position 4,852 of record CAMDJV010000054.1, read on the forward strand.
CCGCCTTGCTGGCCAATGCCACCAATGCCCAGGCGCTGTTCGAGATCACCCCCGATGACCGGGTGCTCACCATCCTGCCCATGTTCCATGTCGGCGGCCTCAATATCCAAACCCTGCCGGCGCTGCTGGCCGGTGCCGAGATCATCCTGCAACAGAAATTCGATGCCGATGAATTCTTCGACGCCCTGGCCCAGCACCGCCCCACGCTCACGCTCTTGGTGCCTGCAGTGATGGCCGCCCTCATCGCCCATCCGCGTTGGAAAAGCGCCGATCTCTCCTGCCTGCGCGCCGCCGGGGCCGGCTCCTCCATCGTGCCCCTGCCGCTGATCGAAGCCTTCCAGTCCCGCGGCGTGCCCATCCAACAGGTTTATGGCAGCACCGAAACCGCACCCATCACCATCGCCCAAAGCCGCGAGGAGGCCCTCGCCGCCCCCGGCTCCATCGGCCGCCCGGCGGCACTCAGCGAGGCCCGGCTCGGCCCATTGGGCGAGATTCAGGTCAAGGGCCCCAACATCATGCAGGGCTACCTCAACAACCCACAGGCCACCGCCGAAGCCTTTGCCGATGGCTGGTTCCGCACCGGCGATATCGGCCGGGTGGATGCCGATGGCCGCTGGTGGTTCACCGATCGCCTGCACCACATCATCATCTCAGGCGGCGAAAACATCTCCCCCGCCGAGGTCGAGCGCGTGCTGGCCACCGCCCCCGGCGTGCTGGAATGCGCCGTCATCGGCAAGCCCGACGCAAAATGGGGCGAGGTGCCGCTCGCCGTGGTGGTCCCGGGCGAAGGCTTTGACCTGCATCACGTTCTCGACGTCTTCGAGGGCCAATTGGCCCGCTTCAAGCGACCGCGTGAAGTCGCCGTGGTCCCCGCCCTGCCGCGCAACGCACTCGGCAAGCTGGATCTGCCCGCCCTGCGCGCCCTCGTCCTGCGCGAGACATAACCCGCAAACCTACCCCGCCAATGCGCTGATCGCCCGCGCATCCGCCGACCATGCGCCCATCCTGGTGCAAGCCAGTGCCCCGGCGGCATTGGCCCGGCGCAGCACCGCCGGCCAGTCCAGCCCCGCCAGCAACCCCGCCGCCAGCGCGCCGCACCAGGCATCGCCAGCACCCACCGTATCGGCCACCGCCAACGGAAAACCGGGGCAATGCAGCGCCAGCCCAGGCCCCGCCAATTCCGCCCCCGCTTCACCCAAGGTGCGCGCCACAATGCAGCCCAGCGCCGCATGCAGCGAAGCCGCATCAGCCCCGCAACCATGTAACCCTGCCAGAAACGCCGCCTCCGGCTCATTCACCACCAGAATATCCGGCAACCCCGGCAGCGCCGCCGCGGGCGCCAGGTTCAGCACCACCCGCATCCCCACCGCCCGGGCGCGCGCGATCAGCGCCGCATTCTCCGCCGCCGGCACCTCCATCTGCAGCAGCACAAGGCCGCCGGGCGAGACCGGCACAGCCCCCGCCCGGGCCAACCGATTGGCGCCGGAGGAGACGGCAATCTGATTGCGCCCCTGCCCATCCACCATCACCGCCGCCATGGCAGTGGGCGCCGAAACCTCGGCCAGACCACTAATATCCACCCCGGCTTCCATCAGCGTGGCCCGCAGCATCGCGCCATGCGCATCAGCCCCCACGGCGCCACAAAACCGCGTCACCGCCCCGGCCCTCGCCGCGGCAATGGCCTGGTTCAGCCCCTTGCCGCCAGGAATAGCCGCCCCCGCCTCGCCCAACACCGTCTCCCCCGGCGCGGGAAGCTGCGGCAGCGAAAACACAAAATCCGCATTGGCCGAACCAAACACCACAAGGCTCATGGCCGCAGCAGCCCCTCCGCCATGGCGCGCTCATACAGCGCCTCGATCATCTCCGCGAAGGGCCCGCCCAGATCAATCGCCGGCTGCATGCGCTTCAGACTGCGCGCGCGGGTGAGCCCCACCTCGGCCCAGGCCGGCGCGCCGCAATGCACCTGCTGGGCAAAACCCTGCAGCCGGTCGCAGCCCATGGCGAAACGGGCATCCGCCGTCTCCTGCGCCTCAAATTCCCGCCACAAAGCCTGAAATTTCTCGGCCAAATCCGGCGCAAGCCGACCAAAAATAGCCTCCGCCGCCCTCTCCTCCCGCGCCGCCTGCGTCAACAACCCGGCCTCGTCAAAGGCAAAAGTATCGCCGGCCTCAATCTCCACCACATCATGCAGCGCAATCATGCTCAGCACCCGGCCCATATCCGGCCGCGGCGTCACCTCGCCCTCCAGCAGCACGGCAATCAGCGCCACATGCCAGGCATGTTCGGCCGAATTCTCCAGCCGCCCCTCGCTCCGCGCCGCGCGCTGCACATGCTTCAGCCGGTCAGTCAGTGCGATGAAATCCAGCAGCCCGCCCAGCCGCTCATTCACGCCCCAGCGTCTCCATCAATTCCCGCCATTCCCGCTTGGAAAGCCCGCTGCCCGCCTGTTCCACCACCTCACCCGCCAACATCCGACGCACGATCGACAGCATCTGCGACGACATCGTCACCGCCCCCATCCGGTAATCGGCAAAGGCCTCATAGCAATGCGGCACCCAGGCCTGCACCGTCTTCAGCATCGCCTCGGCATAGACGCGGATTTCGTATTGCGCATGCCCATCCGCCCGCAGCGAGAGGAAATGCAGCAGATTGTGCAAATCCGTCTTCCAGTACCATTGCGTATAGGTGTTCAGCGTCAGGTTCATCCGCGCCAATTCGCGCGCCAGGCCCGAGCGGGCGGCATCGCGCGGCTGCCCGGCCTCATCCTCATTCAGCATCTCGAGATAATGATCATAAGTCTGCGTCGCATCATCGCGCAGCAGCCGCAGCACCCGTTCCGCCTCGGCGCCTTGCAGCACCGCGCCGCGGCCCTGGCGATTATCGCTGCTCTGCGCCGCCAATTGCTCGGGCTGCGGCACATAAAATTCCCGGTCCAGCACCGAATACCGCGCCGAATACTCATTCACATTGGCCGTGCGATGGCGGATCCATTGCCGCGCGATAAAAATCGGCAGTTTGATGTGATACTTGATCTCGCACATTTCAAACGGCGTCGAATGGCGATGCCGCATCAAATAGCGGATCAACCCGCGATCCTCATTCGCCGCCTTGGTGCCGCGCCCGTAACTCACCCGGGCAGACTGCACCACCGCCGCATCATCGCCCATGTAATCCACCACGCGGATGAAACCATGGTCGAGCACGGGTATCGCCTGGGCCAGCATGGCCTCCAGCGCCGGCACCACGGGCCGGGCGGTGGGCATGCGGTGGGAAGCGGCCTCAGCCACTTCGGCGATCTGTTCAGGGGTTAATGCCATTGCGGGGCCTCCATCGCTTCTGCGATACGGCCCCCCTCGTAAGCCGGCAAGGGCTGCGCTATATGCCACTCGTCACTTCGGTGACTATGGCGATAAACGGTACGTGGAATAAGCGTTGCGGACCCGGGGGCAGTGCCCGGCGTCTCCATTTTATTGATGAGGTTTGTGCTGGTTCTGAATGGCCGGGGCATGCTGAAGGAGAGACCGAGGGGGCCTTAGGCTGCTGGGTTTTTCAGTGAGGTTTGTGCTGGTTCTGAGTGGCCGGGGCATGCTGAAGGAGAGACTAGGGGGCCGGTCGGCTGTCTGGTCGCTTGGTTTGGGGACGAAACAGTCTCGACGCGCGCGGTAAAGACGTGCCTTTTGCCCGGCATTGTACCGCCGTCATCGGGCTAAATCACAAGTGCCAATGATAACGTTCGCGAGAACGTGGCGCTCGCTGCCTAGAGATAGGTAAGCGCTGCCCGGGGGGAGCAGGGCAACAGAATCCCCCCACTTCCCTGCCGCCTGGGCGGATTGGCGCAGGGCCACCACAAGCCTATGCTTCCGCCTTCAGGACAGCCGAATGACCGAAGACAACACACCCGAAAGCCTACTCCCCTACGAGCGATGGACCGAGAACGCCCTGCGCGCCGTCGTGCTCGACGCGCTGGAACACGCCGCCCGCGAGGGCCTGCCGGGCGAGCACCATTTCTATATCAGCTTCCGCACCGACCATCCCGGCGTCTCCATCCCCGCCCATCTCAAGGCGCGCTACCCCACCGAGATCACCATCGTCCTGCAACACCGCTTCTGGGACCTCAAGGTCGATCGCGCCAAGCCTGGCTTTTCCGTGGGCCTGAGCTTCGGCGGCCTGCCGTCGCAACTCGTCGTCCCCCTCGAAGCACTCACGGCCTTTCACGACCCCCATATCCGCTTCGGCCTGCGCTTCGAGCCCGAGGCCTTCGAGCCCACACCAGAACCAGCCCCAGCAGCCCCGGAGCCCGAACCCGCCCCCAGCGAGGCCCCAGCCCCCGCCAGCCAGCCCCAGGTCGTGAGCCTCGACGCCTTCCGCCGCAAGCGGGACTGACCACCCGCCCCAGCCAAATGGCAGGGTCATGTTTTCGGCGGGATGACGCGCCCGCCCGGCCAGGGTATTCCTAGGCCAAACAATCGCCCCGAGGCCGCCATGCCGCTCGATACCAAGACCCCCACCGCGGGTCGCCCCGCCGATTTCGCCTTCAGCACCGGCTTCCCGCTGGCGGAGGACACAACCCCCTATCGCAAGCTGGACATTGCCGGCGTCTCGACCATCACGGTCGAGGGCAAGACCGTGCTCAAGGTCAAGCCCGAGGCGCTGGAGGAATTGGCCCGCATCGCCTGCCACGACGTCTCGCATCTGCTGCGCCCCGCCCATCTCGCCCAGCTCGGCAAAATCCTGCAGGACCCCGAGGCCAGCGCGAATGACCGCTTCGTCGCCCTCGACCTGTTGAAAAACGCCAATATCGCCGCCGGCGGCGTGCTGCCCATGTGCCAGGACACCGGCACCGCCATCGTATTCGGCAAGAAGGGCCAGCGCGTCTGGGTCGAGGGTGATGAGGAGGAGGCGCTGAGCTACGGCGTCGCCCGCACCTATACCGAGACCAATCTGCGCTATTCGATGATGGCGCCCGTCACCATGTTCGACGAGGTGAACACCGGCAACAATATGCCGGTGGAATTCTCCATCATGGCCGCCCCGGGCGAACACCACGCCGATGAATTCCACCTGATGTTCATCCTCAAAGGCGGCGGCTCGGCCAATAAGACCTTCCTCTACCAGCAAACCCGCGCCACGCTGAACAAGCCCAAACTCCTCGCCTTCATCGAGGAAAAGGTAAAGACGCTGGGCACCTCCGCCTGCCCGCCCTACCACCTCTCCATCGTCATCGGCGGCACCAGCGCCGAGGCCAATCTCAAGGCCGTGAAGCTCGGCAGCACCAAATGGCTCGATGGCCTGCCCGCCACCGGCGGCAAATCCGGCCACGCCATCCGCGACCATGAGCTGGAAGCGGAAGTGCATAAACTCACCCAAAACCTCGGCATCGGCGCGCAATTCGGCGGCAAGTATTTCTGCCACGATGTGCGCGTCATCCGCATGTCCCGCCACGGTGCCTCGCTGCCCATCGGCATCGGCGTCTCGTGCAGCGCCGACCGCCAAATCAAGGCCAAAATCACCTCCGAGGGCGTCTTCCTGGAACAGCTGGAAACCGACCCAGCCCACTACCTGCCCGAGCACACCGACGACATCATGGGCGGCGAGGTGGTCAAAATCGACCTCAACCAGCCCATGGACGCCATCCGCGCCACATTGACACAATACCCGGTGAAAACCCGCGTCTCGCTCACCGGCACCATCGTCGTCGGCCGCGACATCGCCCATGCCAAGCTGCAAGAGCGCCTCGATGCCGGCCTAGGCCTGCCGCAATACCTGAAAGACCACCCCATCTACTATGCCGGCCCGGCCAAGACCCCCGAGGGTTTCGCCACCGGCAGCTTCGGCCCCACCACCGCCGGCCGCATGGACAGCTATGTCGAGGCCTTCCAAAAGGCCGGCGGCTCGCTGGTCATGCTGGCCAAGGGCAACCGCTCCCGCGCCGTGCTCAATGCCTGCAAGACCTATGGCGGCTTCTACCTCGGCTCGGTCGGCGGCCCCGCCGCCCGCCTGGCGCAGGACTGCATCCGCAAGGTCGAGGTGCTGGAATACCCCGAACTCGGCATGGAGGCGGTCTGGAAGATCGAGGTCGAGGATTTTCCCGCCTTCATCGTCGTCGATGACAAGGGCAATGATTTCTATGATGGGCTGGAATAATGCTCGCCCTGCGCCCCGGCTGTGAATGCTGCGACCGCGACCTTCCACCGGAAAGCCGCGACGCGCTGATCTGCTCCTTCGAATGCACCTGGTGCCGCGACTGTGCGGAGCAGAAACTGGCCATGCGCTGCCCCAATTGCGGTGGCGAATTGGTCGCCCGCCCGGTGCGCCCGGCCGATAAACTCGCCAAATTCCCCGCCAGCACAGAGCGTATTTTCCGCGCCGAGCGCTGCGCATGACCGGCTTCACCTTCGACCTCGCCTTCCGCGAAGCAGGGCAACCGGCCCTGGATGCCGTCGAACTCGACGGCATCCCCCAGCCCGGCCAAAAACTGCGCATCACCCGCCATGGCCAGGATCACGACCTCTTCATCATCCAGATCACCTGGTTCCACGCCCCCGGCGCACTCTCCAAATCCGGCCTTCTCACCCTCTCGGAGCATTTCCCATGACCCGTCGTCTGATCAGCTCTGGCTCGCGCTTCGAAGAAGAAATCGGCTATTCCCGCGCCGTCGTCGATGGCGACATGATCTATGTCTCCGGCACCACCGGCTATAATTACGCCACCATGACCATCGTCGATGACGTCGCCGGCCAAGCCGCGCAGACCTTCGACAACATCGCCGCCGCCCTCGCCCAGGCCGATGCGACACTCGATGACGTGGTCCGCGTGATGTTCATCGTGCCCAACCGCGCCGATTGGGAACCCTGCTGGCCAGTCATCAAGCGCTATCTCGGCCAGGCCCGCCCCGCCTCCACCCTCATCCATGCCGGTTTGCAGACGGATGCGATGAAGATCGAAATCGAAGTCACGGCCAAGCGCCGCAAAGGAGACTGAGCCATGCGCTTTTCCGTCGATCGTCTCGACCATCTCGTCATCAATTGCAGCGATGTCGAAACCTCCGCCTCCTGGTACCAGCGCGTGCTGGGCATGGAGCGCGAGACCTTCGGTAAGGACAACCGCACCGCGCTGCGCTTCGGCGGCCAAAAGATCAATCTCCGCCCGCATAACCATGACATCGTCAAATGGCACACCGGCGCCAATACCGCCCCCGGCAGCCAGGATCTCTGCTTCATCGTCACGGTGAGCGCCGAGGAAATCGCCAAACACCTCACCACCTGCGGCATCAGCATCGTCGAGGGCCCGGTTCAAAAGGCCGGCGCGCTCGGCAGCATCAACAGCGTCTATTGCCGCGACCCTGACGGCAATCTGATCGAGATCAGCACCTACGGCGATTGAGCGCCGCCCCACCCAACCCGCCCATCGCCATAAAGGAAACACCATGAACGCCATCGCCCCGCGCGGCAGAATGTTCTTCGCCAATCCCGGCCCGACGAACATCCCCGACAGCATCCAGCATGCCATCGCCCGGCCCAGCATCGACTTCAACGATGCCGCCTTCTTCGCGATCTATGAAAAATGCGTCGCCGGCCTCAAGCGCCTCCTCAAGACCGAGCAGCACCTCTTTCTCTACACCGCCTCAGGCCATGGCGCCTGGGAGGCCAGCATGGCCAACCTCTTCTCCGCCGGCGACACGCTGCTGGTGATCGAGACCGGGCATTTCTCCGAATCCTGGGGCAAGATGGGCCGCGCCCTCGGCCTGAACATCGAAACCGTCGCCGCCGATTGGACCCGCGGCGTCGATTTCGCCGCCCTGCGTGCCGCGCTCGCCGCCGATACCGGCCACCGCATCAAGGGCGTCTGCGCCGTGCAGAATGAAACGGCCACCGGCGTCATGCTGCCGCTGCCCGAAGTCCGCGCCGCGCTCGACGCCACCAACCACCCCGCCCTCTTCCTCTCCGACACCATCTCCTCCCTCGGCTGCCTGCCCTTCGAGATGGATGCCTGGGGTATCGATTGCGTCGTCGGCGGCAGCCAGAAGGGCCTGATGCTGCCCACCGGCATGAGCTTCACCGGCGTCTCCAACAAGGCGCTGGAAGCCCATAAATCCTCCACCATCCCCAAGCATTACTTCGACTGGACGGAGATGGGCGGCCGCCGCCACAAGAGTTTTGTTGGTACCGTACCCACCAGCCTGTTCTACGGGCTGGAGGAATCGCTCCGCCTCATCGAGGAAGAGACGCTCGAAGGCGTCCTCGCCCGCCACACCCGCCTCGCCAAGGCCGTTCGCGCCGCCGTGCGCCATTGGGCAGGCAATGGCGATGGCGTCACCCTGTTCTGCCAGAATGCCGAGCGCGCCTCCGACAGCGTCACCGCCATCCTGGTCCCCGAAGGTCATGACGCCGACCGCGTGCGCGCCACCGCCCGCAACAGCTTCAACGTCTCGCTCGGTGCCGGCCTGAACAAGCTGGCCGGCCGCGTCTTCCGCATCGGCCATCTGGGTGACCTGAATGAGCCGATGATCCTGGGCACCCTCGCCAGCGTGGAAATGGCGCTGAAACTCAACGGCGTGCCGCACCGCCCCGGCGGCGTGGCCGCCGCTATGGAGAGCCTCACGGCATGAAGCGCCGCGCGCTGCTCGCCCTCGCCCCGGCGGCAGCGGCGGCGCAACCCGCCGGCTGGCCGGATCGGCCGATCACCCTGATCTCGCCCTTCCTGGCCGGCGGCAGCACCGATATCGTCGCCCGCATCCTCGCCGAGCGGATCTCCCCCCGCCTCGGCGCCAATGCCCGGGTGATCGTGGAAAACCGCGCCGGCGCGGGCGGCTCCATCGGCAGCGACTGGGTGAAAAACCGCGCGCCCGATGGCTACACTTGGCTCCTCGCCAGCGCCTCCAGCCACGGCACCAACCCCGCTGCCCTGCCCAATGTCACGCCCTATGATCCTGTGACGGATTTCTCCCCCATCGCGGTGCTGGGCGATGCGCCCATGGTGCTGGCCGTGCCGTATTCTTCGCCCTTCCGCACCGCGCCAGAACTCTGGGCCTATGCCCGTGCCAACCCCGGCAAACTCTCCTGGGGCACCTCCGGCGCCGGCGGCATCGGGCATTTGACCGGCGAGTTCATGCGCGTCCTCGCCGGCGGCTTCAACACCGAATTCATCCCCTATCGCGGCGGCTCGGCGGTGCTCGAAGCCCTGGCAAAATCCGAAATCGATTACGCGCTCGAAGTCCTGGCCAGCTCCGCCCCCGCCCTGCGCGACAATATCTCCCGCGGGCTCGCCGTCACCACCCCCCGCCGGCACCACCTCTTCCCCGATATCCCCACCATGCAGGAGCTGGGGCTGGAGGGTTTCAACATTTCCACCTGGAACGTCATCCTCGGCCCGCGCGGCATGGAGCCCGGCCTGGTCCGCCACATCAACGCCCAGATCAACGCCGTGCTGACAGACCCGGTGGCCGCCCAGCGCCTGATCAGTGCCGGCCTCGACCCCACCCCCGGCGGCAGCACGCCCGAGAGCACGGCAGCTTATATCCGGGTGGAGGTGGCGAAATTCCGCGATATCGTCGCCCGCGCCGGGCTGCGGCTGGCGCGATAAGCCTTGCGCTGCAGGGGCCGATCTCGCCATCCTGCCACCATGCGGCCGCTGCTTCTCCTCCTGCTCCTGGCCATGCCCGCCCTGGCCCAGCCCACCCCCCGCGCCCCCACCCCGGCGCAGCTTGAACTCGACCGCGCCTTCGAGGCCCTGCGCACCGCCCCCGATGAGCCCAGCGCGCATATCGTCGAGCAGCGCATCCGCCAATTGATAGCCGCCCGCGCCACCCCCGCCATCGCCCTGCTGCTCAGCCGCGGCCAACGCAACCTGGCCAGCGACCTGGCCGAGGAGGCGCTGGAGGATTTCGACGCCGCCATCACCCTGGCCCCCGAGGCCACCGAGCCCTGGCTCGGCCGCGCCCTCGCCCATCACGCCACCGGCGACGCCCCGGCCGCCGCGCGCGACCTGCAACAGGTGCTGCGGCTGGAACCGCGCCACTGGCAGGTCCTGCAACAACTCGCCCAATGGCAGGAGGAGGCCGGCGATGATGCCGGGGCGCTGCGCAGCATCGAGGCCGCGCTGGCCATCCACCCCCGGCTGCGCGGCGGCGAGGCCCGGCTGCGCGACCTCCGCCGCAAGGCCCTGGGTGACGACGCATAAGCCAGCGCAACCCCCGGATGGCCCGCCCCCCGCCACCCGCCCATAATCCCGCCATGGACCTGCCCGCCCCCACCCTCGAAGACATCCGCTGGCAGGCCGTGCTGGCCCGCAGCCCGGAGCAAAACTTCCTCTACGCCGTTACCACCCAGGGCGTGTATTGCCGCCCCGGCTGCCCCTCACGCCCACCGCTGCGCCGCAATGCCCGCTTCTACGCCGATGCCCCCGCCGCCGAAGCCGCCGGCTTCCGTGCCTGCAAACGCTGCGACCCCAAGGGCGAGCGCGCCGCCATGCAGCGCGCGGGCGTGGAAGCCGCCATGCGCATGATCGAAACCGCCGAAACCATCCCCTCGCTGGAGGCACTGGCCAACAACGCCGGCTATGCCCGCCACCATTTCCTGCGCCTGTTCAAGGAGATCGCCGGCGTCACCCCGCGCTCCTATGCCGAGAGCGTGCGCGGCCGCCGCCTCTCCGCCGCCCTGGCCGAGGGTACCCGCGTCGCCGATGCGGTGGCCGAGGCCGGCTTTGGCAGCGAAAGCCGGGTCTATGAAACCCCGGGCCGGCATCTGGGCATGACCCCCGGCGCCGCCCGACGCGGCGGCCAGGGCGAGACCATCCTCACCGCCCGCGCCCAATCCGCCATGGGCCCGCTGCTGGTTGGCGCCACCGGGGTCGGCATTTGCTTCATCGGCTTCGCCGAGGATTTCGCCGCACTCGAAGGCGACCTCCGCCACCGCTTCCCCGCCGCGCGGGTGGAAGCGGCGCCCGATGCGCTGGCCGAAACCATGCGCGCCATCATCACCTATATCGAGGAACCAAAAGAAGCCCTCGCCCTGCCGCTGGATTTGCGCGGCACCGCCTTCCAGCGCCGCGTCTGGGAGGCCCTGCAACGCATCCCCTTTGGCGAAACCCGCAGCTATTCCGCCCTGGCCGCCGCCATGGACATGCCCCGCGCCACCCGCGCCGTCGCCCGCGCCTGCGCCCAGAACCATGTCTCCCTCGCGGTGCCCTGCCACCGGGTGGTGGGGCAGGATGGCAGCCTCACCGGCTATCGCTGGGGCCTGGCGCGCAAGAAGCGTCTTCTGGAGCAGGAGCGCGCAGCGCGCGGATCGCCTGATTGAGCAATTCCGGTGCGGGCGCATTCTCCCACACCACATCCTGATCCACCGCCTGCGCCAGCCGGGCCTTATACACCGCGCGGGGAATTTCCATCGTGCCGAATTGCGCCAGATGGCCGGTGATGAACTGGGTATCGAGCAGCGAAAACCCCATCAGCCGCAGCCGCGCCACCAAATGCACCAACGCCACCTTGGACGCATCCCGCGCGCGGGAAAACATGCTCTCGCCAAAGAACACCCCACCCAGCGTCACGCCATAGAGCCCGCCGACCATGGCGCCGTCCTGCCACACCTCGATGGAATGGGCATGGCCCATCTCATGCAGCGCGGTGAACAGCGCCTCGATCTGGGTATTGATCCAGGTTTCCTCCCGCCCCGGCGCGGGGGCGGCGCAGAGCCCGATGGTCGCCCGAAAATCCTGGTCGCAGGTCACGCTGAACCCGCCACCCAAGACGGTGCGGGCCAGCCGGCGCGGCAAATGAAACCCATCCAGCGGCAGCACGCCGCGCATTTCCGGATCAAGCCAATACAGCCGCGCCGAACCCCGCGCCTCAGCCATGGGGAAAAGCCCGGCGCGATACGCCCGCAGCATCAGATCAGGCGTGATCTCGGTAGGGCGACGGCTCATGCGCCGGTATGGTAGCGGCCAGCGGGCCGCATCTCCAAGCCCTTAGCAGGCTGCGGGAAAACGAACGGTGAGGGAAAGTAAGATCTAGGGGCTTTGCCCCTCGAGCACCCCAGCAGGAAACTTAGTTTCCTGCACCTTCGTTAGATTATTGATTTTAATAATTTTCAAAGGTCCGGGAAAAACGCCGACATAAATGTCTACCCTGGTGGGAGAGCGCGAGAGGGCAAAGCTCTTTCGCTCTTTTCCTCTGCATCAAGGTTTTTCAGGACCCCGTTAGATCACCAGTTCGACCGGTATCCCCCGGCAATCCATTTCCCAATCCAGCCCGACAATCGGCGGACGGCAATAATGCCACTCAATCCCCAGCGCCGGCGCCCCGCGCCCCAGCACCTCACCCGCCAAAATCGGATGCGGATCAAACACGGTATAAAGATTCACCGCCGTCGCCTGAGCATAATTCACGCCCAGCACGCCCATCCGCCGCTCCATCTCGCCCATCACATGGGCGCATTTCAGCGAAAGACCGGCCGGCGAGGTATCCCCCCGCGCCACGATGCTCTCCTCATAGGTCGCCCCACCCTCGCGCGCCTCGCCATTGCCGGCAACGACAAAGCTGGCCCCAGCCGCCGCATCCGGCCTTGCATAGGTGAAGGCAAAGAACCCCGGCTCGCCCGGCGGCGCCACTTCGGGGCACACATTGCTGCGCGCCACCGGGTTGGTCTCGCCCAGAAACACCCCCCATTCCTGCAAGGTGCCTGCGTAAATCTTGTTGAAGGCGGCAAAACCCGCCTCACTGAATGGCGCCGGGCTGCGCAATTCACAGGCGCAAAACGCCGTCAGCGGCAGGCCCAGCCCCTCAAGATGCGCCTTGATGCGGGCAAACCCCTCGGCCAGCGGCACGGGCACCCGAAAGCGCGCCCGCTCCAGCCGAAAGCCCGGCAGGGCCACCACACCGCAGGAATACTGAAACACCCCGGGGGCATAGCCATAACCCCGCTCCGGCAAGGCCTGCATCAGGCGGCGTCCTCACGCCTGTCGCGCACTTTCACATAGGCAATCGCGGCGTGTTCGGCACAATAAGGCTTCGCCACCATGGCTTCGGCGGTGCAGAAGGTGAAGCCGGAGGTGCCGGGCTCACCAATGGGCCAGCAGCAGCTTTTGCCACCAACCCGCGGGAAGGGACGGGGTGCCGCAGCCACAGGCCGGGCCACCGGCACGGCGGCGGACGGGGCTGCAGTCATCACCGGCGCTGGCCGGCGCGGCGGTGCGGCGGCGGCGGCGATTTGCGGCAGAGGCTCGCGCAAGGCGGCGCGCAGCGGCGGCAGGGTATGCCGCCGCGCCGGGGCTGGCTTGGCTGTGGCCACAACGTCACGGCGAATGGGGCTGGGCCGCGCCGGCAGGTTCAGGCGATGTGCCTTGCCCACCACGGCATTTTTGGAAACACCCATGCGCCTGCCGATCTCCGCCGTGCTGTGGCCCTCCGCCCAGAGAGCTCGCAAACGGTCGATGGCCTCCACTGTCCAATCCATATGCAGTCCCCCTTCTCGTCCTTATCTACCATATACGGTAGGCGAGAGGGGGTTCCGAACACAAGCGGTGGATTCATCCCTGGAAGACAAAACTGTGGACAAGCCCAACCGCACCCTGGGGCGGCATCACAGGGTGAAGCGCGTGCCGAACAAGATGGTGGTGCCGGGAATGACATAGCCGCTGGTCGGCTCGTAGCGGATATTGCCCAGGTTGCGGGCCTCCATGAACACCGAGATGCGTTCCTGCACGCGATAACTCACCACCAGATTGGCCGTGGTGCCGCCCTTCACTTGGGTCGCCTGGCTGAATTGCCCAAGATTGTCATACACATAATCCGGGCTGCGCCCCACAAAGAGGATCTCCGGCGCAATCGTCAGGCGCGGGATGGGCGTGATCCGCCCACTCAGCGACCAAAGATTCTCCGGCCGGCGCAGCAGGCGGCTATGGGTCGCGCTATCCAGCGCCAGCGTCCAGGTATAGGCGCCGCGCAGCTCGACATAGGGGCTCACCCGCGCGGTCAGCCCCAACTCAACCCCCTGAATATTCGCCCGCTCCACATTCACATAGCTGGTGAAACTGCCATTGGCATTGATCAGATTGCGAAACCAGGACTGGAAATACGTCGCCGTGGCAGTGAGAAAGCGCGGCTGACCGAAGGCGGGAATATCCATATCACCACCCACCTCCCAACTCGAACTCCGCTCAGGCAAGAGGTTGGGATTGCCGCGAAAGCCGCTGCCCGTGATGCCATAGCGCTGAAACAGGCTCGGCGCGGCAAAACCCGTGCCCAGCGCGCTGCGCAGCCGGGCGCGATACTCCGGCAATTCATACACCGCACCCAACCGATAGGTGGCCGCGCCGCCAAAGCCCGCCGTGTTGTCCACCCGCCCACCGGCCGAAAGATCCAGCCGCTGCAGCACCCGATATTGCAGATTCACAAACCCCGCATGGCTATCCTGGCTGGCATTGACGCTGCTGCGGTAAGGCGCACTGCCCGAGGCCGAATTGCTGGTCTCATGCACATAATTATAGCCAAAGCCCAGCGCCCCATCCCCGCCCCAGCCGCCCAGATCCGGCAGCCGGACCTGATTGCCCCAATCCACCACATTGCGGTTGCCGCGATAGAGGTCATAGGCCGTAGCGGGCGAAAAATTATCAGCCTGGTTGGCATAGCGCCGCCGGTCATTGCTCACCCCCACCCGCAACCCCGTGGTCCAGGCGTCAAACAGCCTCGTCTCGCCGCGGATTTGCCCAGCCCAGCGGCGCTCCTCAGCAGAATAATTCGGGTCGTCAGCCAGAAAACCATCCAGGCCAAAATTGCTCTGCTGGAAGCGCAGCGTGCCCTCGATGCGGGTATTGGGCAGCGGGTTCCAGCCCAACCGCATGGAACTCGCCACGCCGCGATAGCCATCGGTCTCCGGCCGGTGCGGCTGCAGCCGCTGCGGGGTTATATTGTAGCCCGAGGTGGAAAGGCTCTGCCCCATCGCCAGATAGTCGAAATCCCCCACCGTGCCGGACACGCCGCCATCGGCGCGAAATGTATTCTGGTTGCCGCCAGCCACGCTGCCAAAAACCTCCGCCTGCTTATCGGCCGGCGCCCGGCGGGTGACGATATTGACCACACCGCCAATCGCGCTGCTGCCATACAGCGCGCTGGCCGGCCCGCGCAGCACCTCAATCCGTTCCACGCCCGCCAGCATCAGCGAGCCGAAATTAAACGCATTATTGGGGTCAGATGGATCATTGGCGGCAATGCCATCGATCAGCACCTGCACATGGCGAGAATTGGTGCCGCGAAAGAAGCCGCTGGTCAGCGCCCCCGGACCACCCTGCGGCACAACCCGCACGCCCGGCACGGTGGCCAGCGCATCGGCCAGCGTCCGGTAGCCGAAATCCTCAATATCAGCGCGGGTAATAATGCTGGTGGCGGCCGGCACCCGCTCCATCGCCACGGGAACCCGGGTGCCGGTCACGATGGTATCGGGAATGGCCTGCTGCGCCCAAACGGGCGCGGAGAGGGCGGTAAAAACAAGCAAGATGCGACGCATCAGATGAACTCCGAGCAAGGGTTCCCCCGCCGCCCGGATGACCGGCGGGGCAGTGCTCGTCGAACCCGCAAACGAAATGCGCGCAGGCTTCCCCGCACGTGTTCCGTGGCATCGGTGCACCCCGCCCGATACGCGCGAGACAACTCTGCGAAGGCCGGTCTCCTGGCTCGCGGAGTGGGGAAATCCCCGC
>CAMDJV010000055.1 GCA_945901085.1 Rhodovarius crocodyli
CTTTACAATTAATCATTGAAAAGAAAGCGGGCCCTAAAATTATTCAAAGGTCCAGGAAAATCATTTTCCTGGTGGGAGAGCGCGAGAGGGCAAAGCCCTTTCGCTCTTTTTCTCCGCCATCAGCGTGTTTCAGCAGCCTACCAAGGCGCGTCAGAGATTGCGACGCGCCGCGCGCAATGTTGTCAGTCCAATGCCGGTTCCCTCAAACCCGCCATCCACCGCCATCACCTGGCCTGTCACGTAGCTCGCCTTGTCGGAGCAGAGAAAGAAAATCACCTCGGCCAATTCGCTCTCCAGGCCGTAGCGGTTGAGCGGGATGGCATCATGGTAATCGGCGCGAATCTCGGGTGTATGCACCGCCTGGGCCATGGCGGTGTTCACCGGCCCCGGCGCCACCGCATTCACCCGAATGCCCAAACCGGCCAATTCCGCCGCCAATTGCTTGGTCAAATGCGCCAGCCCCGCCTTGGAGGTGCCATAGGCCACTCGCAGGGTGGAGGCGCGCAGGCCTGAGATCGAGGTGATATTCACCATGGCGCCGCCCTGGGTCATCCAAGGTGCTACGGCCTGCGCCATAATGAAGGGGCCGGTCAGGTTCACCGCCAGCACGCGGTTCCATTCCTCCAGCGAGGTCTCCAGCAGCGGCTTGAAGATGGCAATGCCGGCATTGTTCACCAGCGCGTCGATCCGGCCAAAGCGCTGCCCCACCGCCGCCACCGCGGCCTCCACCGAAGCAGGGTCCGACACATCGCAGCGCAGCGCCAGCGTGGTCTGCGGGCAATCCGCCTGGGTCGCATCTTCAATATCGAGCAAGGCCACCGCCCAGCCCTCGGCCAGAAATTTACGCGCGGTGGCAAGGCCGATGCCGCGCGCCGCTCCGGTGACGATGGCTGTCTTCATGGCTTTCTCCTCTGTGGCCATCCTGCCCCCCCACCCCCCATGTGCATAGCGGGCAATCCAGGCTTAGCTGCCGCAAAAGGGAGCCACGCCATGACCGCCAGCCTCAACCAGGCCCAACTCAGCCGCGCCACGGACATCATCGCCCAGCACATTGCCGAGGGCCGCCACCCCGGCGCCACCCTCGCCGTGGCCCGCCATGGCGAGGTGGCGCTGCACCAGGTGGTCGGCGAGGCCCGCCTCGGCCAAAAGGCCAGCGAGGAGACGCTCTGGCTGCTCTATTCCAACACCAAGGTGATCACCGCCTGCGCCATTTGGATGCTGGTGGAGGAAGGCCGGCTGCGGTTTTCCGACAGCGTGGCCCGCCACCTCCCCGGCTTCGAGGCGCATGGCAAGGGGGCCATCAGCCTGATCCATCTGCTGTCGCATCAGGGTGGCTTCCCCAATGCCCTCGTGCCCGAGGCTGCCTGGGAGAACCCTGCCCTGCTGCGCGAGGTGGTGTGCAACTTCACCCTGGAAACCACGCCAGGCAGCACCGTGCATTATCACCCGGCGGCGGCCCATTGGGTGGCGGCGGCGCTGATCCGCGCGGTGACCGGCGAGGATCACCGCGACTTCATCCGCGCCCGCATCATCCAGCCACTGGGGCTGGAGCGCGAACTCTTCGTCGGCCTGCCGCCGGCCGAGCAGCACCGCGCCGCCGATATGCATGACCCGAGCGGCAATGGCATGGTGCCGCGCATGCCCGAATGCGGCCCGGCGCATCGCGCGGCCGGCGTGCCCGGCGGCGGCGGCTATGCCACCTCCCGCGCCATGGCGCTGTTCTACCAGGCGCTGATCGGCCATGGGCCGCGCCTGGTCTCACCGCGCATGCTGGAATATGTCACCCGCAACTTCACCGGCGACAGGCCGGATCTGGCGCAGGGCTTTGCCATGCATCGCGGCCTGGGGCCGCATTCGCGCGGCTTCAGCGATAGCATCCGCGGCCTGGGCGCCATCGCCCACCCCGCCACCTTCGGCCATGGCGGCGTGGGCAGCAGCTATTGCTGGGCAGACCCGGCAAGCGGCACCAGTTTTGCGTTCATCGCCAATACCAGGGCGGCGGATGAGGAATGGCATGCGCTGCGCATGGATACGCTGAGCAATGTGGTGCATGCGGCGATTGTGTAGCAGGCTGCTGGACAACGAACATCGAGAGTAAATAAGATCGAGGGGCTTTGCCCCTCGAGCACCCCAGCAGGGTCGACATGTATATCGACGAGTTTCCTACACCTTCGTTTAATTTAGTTTTTAGATAATTATTAAATCAAGAAATTTTTATTTAATAAATTAATTGTATTTAGAAAATTTTTAATATAACAATATTAATTTACAAAAAAATATTAGTGCCTTAACGGCTAGACATTGCAAAGAAAGCGAGCCCTAAAATTATTCAAAGGTCCAGGAAAATCATTTTCCTGGTGGGAGAGCGCGAGAGGGCAAAGCCCTTTCGCTCTTTTTTCTCTCCGCCACGAGCGCTTTCCAACATCAGCCTATTCATTCGGCCGAAGATTATTACGCCGCGCCACCACCCCCCAGCGCTCCAACTCGGCTACGATGAAGGCGCGGAACTCTTCGGCACTGCGGGCATCCGGCACAGCTCCCTCATCGGCCAGCCGGTGCCGCACCTGCTCATCGGCCAGGGCCGCATTGGTCGCCGCATGCAGCCTGGCCACGATCTCCGGCGGGGTGCGGGCGGGCGCCACCAGCCCATACCATTGCATCGCCTCAAATCCCGGCAGGGTCTCGGATATGGCCGGCACATCGGGCGTCTGGCTCAGCCGCCTGGCCGCGGTGGTGCCGAGTGCTGCCATGCGGTCCGCGCGGATCAACGGCAGGGCGGCGGGGGTGCCGGTCATGCCGCTATCAATATTGCCGGCCACCAGATCAATCGTCATGGGGCCTGAGCCGCGATAGGGCACATGC
The DNA here is from genome assembly GCA_945901085.1 of Rhodovarius crocodyli. GTDB lineage: Bacteria > Pseudomonadota > Alphaproteobacteria > Acetobacterales > Acetobacteraceae > Rhodovarius > Rhodovarius crocodyli_A. The sequence goes on from CAMDJV010000055.1 coordinate 2,863, forward strand.
ACCATCTGCAGCCCCGCCGCGTCCAGAAACGCCACCATGCCAATATGCACATTGGAGCCAGCCCCGGCCGAGCCATAGGAAATGCTATCCGGCGCCGCCCGCACCCGGGCGATAAACCCGGCCAGCCCACCCTCGGCCAGCCGTTTTTGCGCCAGCAGCACCATCGGCACCTGGGCGATCAACCCAATGGGTGCGAAGTCGCGCAGCGGGTCATAGCGCAGCCTTGGATAAATATGTGGGTTCACCGCCAGGGTGCTGATCATGCCAATGGCGATGCTATGGCCATCAGGATTGGCGGCGGCCGCAGCCTCGGTGGCGATGGAGCCGGCAGCGCCGCCACGGTTTTCCACCACCACCGCCACGCCCAGCGTGGTGCCAAGGCTCTGCGCCATCACCCGGCCCAGCACATCGGTGGCCCCGCCTGGGGCGGCGGGCACGATCAGGGTGATGGGTCGGCGCGGCCATGGGCTTTGCGCCAGCGCGGGCGCGGCCAGGCCGGCGGCCAGCACGGCACGGCGCCTCACGGCAGGAATTCCCGCCGCACCGCCGCAGTATGCGCGCCCAAAGCGGGCACTGGCCCCAAGGCCCGGGCGCCATCGGAGAAGCGGGCGGCGGGCGCCGCCATGGCCACCGGGCCGCGCTCGGTCTCCACCACCACCCGGCGCAGCGCCTTGTGGCTGGCCAGGCCCTCCACGCCATTGATGAAGCCATAGGCGGTATTGGCAGCACCCAGCGCGGCCACGCATTCGCTACGGCTGCGGCTGGCGAAGACCGCGGCGATATGCGCATCCACCATCGGCCGATTGGCCACCCGGGCCATATTGGTGGCGAATTCCGCCCTGGTGGTCAGCCCCGCATCGCCGAGGAAATGGGTGGCGAAATCGGCCCATTCCCGCTCATTCTGGATCGAGATCAGAATCTGCGCGCCATCCTTCGTCTCAAAGGCGCCATAGGGGCAGAGGCTGGGATGGGCCATGCCAATGCGCGCGGGCGTCTTGCCCGTGCCCTCGAAAAACATCAGCGGCACATTCATCCAATCCGCCATGCCATCGAAGAGCGAGACCGCCACACCCTTGCCGCGGCCGGTGATCGAACGCTCGATCAGCGCCTCCAGCACCGCCGCATGCGCCATGGTGCCGCAGGCAATGTCACAAACCGAAAACCCAACCCGCCCCGGCCCCTCGGCCCGGCCGGTGACGCTGGCCAGCCCGCTCTCGGCCTGGACCAATAGGTCATAGGCCTTCATCGCGGCATATTCGCCATCCTCGCCATAGCCGGAGATATCCACCGTGATCAGGCGAGGATATTTTTCACGCAGAGCCGCCGCGCCAAAGCCGGCCCGGCCCATCGCACCCGGCGCCAGATTCTGGATGAACACATCCGCCTTCGCCACAAGCGCCTCCAGCAGCGCCTTGTCCGAAGGTTCCTTGATATTGAGGCAGACGCTCTCCTTGCCCCGGTTCAGCCAGACGAAATAGGTCGAGAGCCCATTCGCCGCCGCATCATAGCCACGGGCGAAATCACCCTCGGCGCGCTCGATCTTGATGACCCGCGCCCCCGCATCACACAGCTTGGCCGAGCAGGTGGGGGCCGCCACCGCCTGTTCCATCGAGATAACAAGAAGGCCCTCCAAGGGCTTGCCGGGGGTCATTCGCGTTCAATCCCGGCCTCGCGGATAAACTGGCCCCAGCGGGCCTGCTCTTCACGCACCAGCCTGATGGCCACCTCCGGGCCGCGCTCGGCGGGCCCAGGGGCGCGGGCCGAGGCCGCCTCGAAACGGGCGCGGACATGCGCATCATCCAGCGCATGCGCCAGCGCCGCCGTCACCGCCGCCATGATGTGTGGCGGCGTGCCGCGCACCGCGGTCAGAATATTCCACACCTCGAGGTCCAGCGCCCCAAGCCCCGCCTCGCGCGTGGTGGGCGTGCCAGGGATTTGCGGCAGGCGGGTGGGGCCGGTGACGGCGATGGCGCGCGCGCCCGCCTCCACCGCCGGCAGCGCAGTCAAGGCCTGGTCCACCACCACATCCAGCACGCCGGCATGCAGGTCATTGATGGCCGGGCCGCCGCCGCGATAGGGCACCAGCGTATTGCCACCGCCCAGCGCCTTATTCACCATCACGCCCCCCATATGCAGCGTGGTGCCCAGGCCGGAACTGCCAATGGAAAGCCGCCCGGCCCGCCCGCGCGCCTGCAACTCCTCCATATTGGTGATGCCCGATTGGCGGCTGACGATCAGCACCATCGGGTTGGTCGCCACCAACCCGGCGGGCATGAAATCCGCTGGATCATAGGCCAGGCGGTTGAACAAATGCTGGTTGAAGGCAAAGACGCCAATATGGCCGAGGAAGAGCAAATGCCCATCGGCGGGACTGCGCGCCACCCGCGCGGCCGCCACCCCGCCCGAGGCGCCGGCCATATTTTCCACCACCACGCTCTGCCCCAGCTTTTGGCTCATTGGCTGCGCGATCAGCCGGCCCATCACATCGGTGGCACCGCCTGCGGCAAAGGGGATGAGGATGGTCACGCTGCGGCTCGGGGCCCAGGCTTGGGCGAAGGCGGGTGTCGCCAGGGGCGCGGCCAGCAGGGCGCGGCGGGTGGTGAGCATGGGATCCTCCAATCTTTATTGACGCAGCATGGCATTTCGCCGAGGAGGCGAGAAGGTCACCCGCCCCAGGCCTACCGGGGGGGCTAAATCGACAGCATTTGTGCCCCATGGGTCTCGCCCAGAAACCCCACCGCACCGCTCACCTCCACCCCCTCCAGCAGCGCAGCACCGCCCAGCCCCTCGGTCATCCGCCCGGAATCGCAAATGCTCAGCCCCACGCCCAGCTCCTGCGCCGCCTCCAGCAGCGCGCGAATACCGGCCACGCCCTGGGCGGTGATCGCGGCCTCGCGCGGGTCAGCTTCCAGCGGGCGGTCAGCCAGCAACAGCCGAATGCCGGCATTGGTGGCAAAGAGGGTCACCGGCCGGCCGAGCGCGGCGGCGGCGGTGGCCATCACCAGCGCATAATGCGCCCGCTCATGCCCACCCGAAATCAGCAGAATACCCAGCGGGTTCATGGCATGGCGTGAATGGTGGGGGCATCGCCGCACAGCGCGCAGCCCGGGTCGCGCCGCAGCTTGATGGTGCGCATCCGCGCATCCAGCGCATCCCATAGCAGCAGCCGCCCCGTCAGCGTCTCGCCAATGCCCAGAATCAGCTTCAGCACCTCCGTCGCCTGCAAGCATCCCATGACGCCGGTGACGGCACCCAGCACGCCAGCCTCGGAACAGCTGGGAATCATGCCATCCGGCGGCGGCTCAGGATGCAGGCAGCGATGGCAGGGATTGTTGTCGATATGGCTCTGAAACACCGAAAGCTGGCCTTCAAAGCGCAGCACGGCGGCGGAGACGAGCGGCTTTTTCAGCAGATGGCAGGCATCGCCCAACAAAAAGCGGGTGGGGAAATTATCAGTGCCATCGCAGATGATATCGTATTGCGGGATCAGGGTTTCCGCGACCGCCGCATCCATCCGCATGGCGTGAATCTCCACCCGGGTCTCAGGGTTGAGCGCCCGCAGCGCCTCGGCCGCACTCTCCGCCTTGTTCTGACCAATCCGCGCGGTGGTATGGGCAATCTGCCGCTGCAGGTTGGAGAGTTCGAGGCGGTCATGATCCACCAACCCAATGCAGCCCACCCCCGCCGCCGCCAGATACAGCGCCAGCGGCGAGCCCAAGCCCCCCGCCCCCACCACCAGCACCCGCGCCGCCCGCAGCCGGGCCTGGCCTACAGCGCCGACCTCACCGAGCAGGATGTGGCGGGAGTAGCGGTGGAGTTCAGCCTCGGTGAAATCGAGATTCATGCGCCGGTAGAGCCAAACCCGCCCGTGCCACGAGAGGTCTCCGGCAGCACCACCACCTCCTCAAACACCGCCCGAACCACCGGCGCCAGCACCGCCTGCGCCACACGCATGCCCCGCTCCACCACAAAATCCTCAGCGCCGGTATTGAGCAAAATCACCCCCACCTCGCCGCGATAATCCTCATCAATCGTGCCCGGCGCATTCACCAGCGTCACACCATGCTTCAGCGCCAGGCCCGAGCGCGGGCGGATCTGCCATTCATGCCCCGCCGGCAGCGCCACCCTAAGCCCGGTGGGGATCAGCACCCGCCCGCCCGGCGGAACCACCACCGGCGCGGCCACCGCAGCCAGCAAATCCATCGCCGCCGCCCCGGCCGTGGCATAGGCCGGCAGTGGCAGCCCCTCGGCATGGGCCAAGCGTTGCACCAGAATGGTCATGAACGGAACTCCTCGGCGATGCGGGCGGCGATGCGGCTCGCCACCTCCTCCTTGGGCAGGCGGGGCCAATCCTCCACCCCCTGGGCGGTGACGAGATGGACCCTATTCTCCAGCCCGCCCATCACATCGCCCGACACGTCATTGGCAATCACCCAGTCGCAGCCTTTGCGGGCCAGCTTGGCCTGGGCATGGCCCACCACCTGCTCGGTCTCGGCGGCAAACCCCACAACCAGCCGCGGCCGCGCAGCGTGGCGGGAAAGGGTGGCCAGAATATCCGGGTTCAGCGCCATGTTCAGCACCGGCGCGCCGGCACCCGGCTCCTTCTTCATTTTTTGCGTGGCCTCCGCCGCCACCCGCCAATCGGCCACGGCGGCGGCGGCGACAAAAATATCCGCCGGCAGCGCCGCCTCGCAGGCCGCCAGCATCTCGCGCGCGGTCTCTACCCGCTGCACGCGCACCCCTGCCGGGTCCGCCACGCTCACCGGCCCGCTCACCAGCGTGACCCGCGCACCGAGGGCCGCCAGCGCCGCCGCAATCGCATGGCCCTGCCGGCCGGAACTGCGATTGGCGATATAGCGCACCGGGTCAATCGGCTCATGCGTGGGCCCGGAGGTGACCAGCGCATGCCGCCCGGCCAGCGCCCCTGCCCCTGCCCCTGCCCCCGGCCTTGCCTCAGTGAGCGCCGCCAGCAAATCCGCCGGCTCGATAAACCGCCCGGCCCCGCTCTCCGGCTCCGCCATCGCGCCCTCAATCGGCCCGGCAAACCCCACGCCACGGCCGCGCAGCATGGCGATATTGGCCTGGGTCGCCGGGTGTTCCCACATGGCCGGGTTCATCGCCGGCGCCACCAGCACCGGCGCGCGGCTGGCCAGCAGCACGGTGGAGGCCAAATCCGTGGTCAGCCCATGCGCCATTCGCGCCAGCATATTGGCACTCGCGGGGGCCACCACGATCCGCTCCGGCCAGCGCGCCAGCCGGATATGGCCAATGCTCTCCTCAGCCGCCCAAAGATCATGATGCACCGGCCCGCCAGTGAGTGCCGCCACCGCCTCGCGGGTGACGAAACGCGCGCCGCCCTCGGTGAGAATGGCCCGCACCTCATGCCCAGCAGCGCGGGCCAGCCTGATAAACATCAGCGTCTTAAAGGCCGCAACGCTGCCCGAGATGATGACCAGAAGCTTCACGCAAAGCGCCCTTTACCGCCCGCTTTGGAAGGGCAGCGCCCCCCCAAACCCGCAATCACAGCCGCCATCCGGAATGGATCGCCACAATCCCGCCCGAGAGGCTGCGATAGCCCACCTTCTCCAGCCCCGCCTCGCGCATCATCCCCGCCAGCTTTTCCTGGTCCGGAAACATCCGGATGCTTTCGGCCAGATATTGGTAGCTCTCGCTATCCTTGGCGATCCGCTCGCCCAGGCGCGGCAGCACCTTAAAACTCCACAAATCGTAAATCTTCTCCAGCGCCATCACCTCCACCCGGGAGAATTCCAGGCAGAAGAACCGCCCACCGGGCCGCAGCACCCGCCGCGCCTCGCGCAGCACCGCATCCTTATCGGTGCAATTGCGCAGGCCAAACGCCATGGAGATTTTCTCCACCGAGCGATCCGGCAGCGGGATTTTCTCGGCATCCACCACCATGAAATCCACCCCCGCAGCCAGGCCCATATTCAGCCCCCGGTCGCGGCCAAGGGCCAGCATGGAGGGGTTGATATCGGTGCAGATCACCCGCCCCATGCCCATCTTCTTCGCACCCAGCCCGATATCGCCGGTGCCCGAGGCCAGATCGAGCAACGTCTCATGCGGCCGCGGCCCGATCGCATTCAGAAAAACCCGCTTCCAAACCCGATGCAGGCCGAGCGACATGACGTCGTTCATCACATCATATTTCGGCGCCACACTGTCAAAGACGGCGCGGACCATATTGGCCTTCTCGGCGCGCGGGACATCGCGATAACCGAAATCGGCGGTGGAGGTGTTCTTCTCGTGGAAGGGTGCATCGCTCATCATCTCGCTCTCTTAGCACAGTGATTCGCATGCCCGAACTGCCCGAAGTCGAAACCGTGATGCGAGGCCTGGCGGCCGTGCTCGTGGGCGCCGTGATAGAGCGCGCCGAGGTGCGCCGGCCCGACCTGCGATGGCCCCTGCCCCCCGGTCTGGCGGCGCGGCTAACCGGCGCGCAGGTGCTGGGGTTTCGCAGGCGGGCCAAATACATGCTCATGCGCCTCTCAGGCGGCGATAGCCTGCTGATCCATCTGGGCATGTCGGGCCGGATGGTGGCACGGGCCCGGCATTCCCCCATGGTGATCCGGCTGGAGCCCCAAGGTGGCGCCTCCGATGCGCGCGGCCACAATGCGCCGCCCGAATTGCATGAGCATATCGTGCTGGAAACCGCCGATTGGCGGGTGGGCTTTGTCGATCCCCGCCGATTCGGCGCCATGGACCTCGTCCCCACCGCCGATGAGGATGCCCATCGCTTCCTCGCCGGCCTCGGCCCCGAACCGCTGGAGGATGGTTTTGACGCCGCCGCCCTCTCCGCCGCCCTGGCTGGCAAGCGCACCCCCATCAAGGCGGCGCTGCTGGACCAAAAACTTGTGGCGGGGCTGGGCAATATTTATGTGAGCGAGGCGCTCTACCGCGCCCGCATCTCCCCCCTCCGCTTGGCCGAGACCATCCCCGGCGCCCGCGCCGCCCGTCTGGTGCCAGCCATCAAGGCGGTGCTGGCCGAGAGCATTGCCGCCGGCGGCTCCAGCCTGCGCGATTACGTTCGCGCCGATGGCGAGGTGGGCTTCTTTCAGGAACGCTTCGAGGTTTATGGCCGCCAGGACCAGCCCTGCGCCGATTGCCCCGGCGTGCCGCCCTGCCAGGGCATCCAGAAAATCGTGCAATCGGGCCGCGCCAGCTTCTTCTGCCCCCGGCACCAGAAATAGCAGCACCCAGCCCATCACAGGGCCATGGACAGCCTGCCCCGATCGGTGATCCCATCACCTCCACGAAAGGTCAGCGCATAATGCCGGCCACGGGAGGAGATGCGATGATGCTGCGACGCAGCCTGGGCCTGATGCTGGCCGCACCCTGGGCCGTCCACGCCCAAGCCGAATGGAGCCCCGAGAGGCCCATCCGCATGCTGGTGGGCTTCGCCCCCGGCGGCAGCACCGACACCACCGCCCGGCTGGTCTCCCAGGGCATCGCCCCGGGCCTGGGCCAGCAGGTGCTGGTGGAAAACCGCACCGGCGCCGCCGGCAACCTAGCCAATGAGCATGTCGCCCGCAGCGCGCCCGATGGCTATACGCTGGTGATGGGCTCCATGGGCACCCATGCCACCAATGCGGCGCTCTATCGCAATCTGGGCTTTGACGTGGTGCGCGATTTCGCGCCTGTGTCGCTGGTGGCACTCAGCGCCTGCCTGATGGTGGTGCGCGCCGATCTGCCGGCGCGCAATGTGGCCGAATTGATCGCCGCCGGCCGCGCCACGCCGGGCGGGCTCAATTGCGGCATCGCCGGTGCGGGCAGTTCGCAGCATTTCGCCGCCGCCCTCTTCGAGCATCAGGCGGGGCTGCGCTTCACCCAGGTGGCCTATCGCGGCGGCGCACCGGCCATGGCCGATCTGGTCTCCCGCCGGCTGGATGTGATGTTCACCCCCGTGGTCGAGGCCATCGAGCAGGTCCGCGCCGGCCAAGTCCGCGCGCTGGGCATCACCCGGCAGGCGCGCTCGGCGCAAATGCCCGATATCCCCGCGGTGGGTGAGGCGCTGCCCGGCTATGTCTTCAATTCCTGGCTGGGCGTCTTTGCCCCCGCCGCCACCCCCGCCCCGGTGGTGCTGCGCCTCTCGCGCGAGGTGGCACAGGCGCTGCGCCAGCCTGCCCTGCGCGCGAGAATGGAGGCGCTGGGCTATGAGGTGGTGGGCAGCAGCCCCGAGGAATTCGCTGCCCTGCAACGGGCCGAATTGCCGCGCGTGACCGAACTCGTCCGCCTCTCCGGCGCCACGGTCGAATAGAAGATTGGAGAAGACAGCCATGACCACCGCCCTCCCCCGGCGCGCCGCCCTCGCCCTGCCCGCCCTCGCCCTGCCCGCCTTGGCGCAAAGCTGGCCCACCCGCTCGCTGCGCATTGTGGTTCCCTTCGGCCCCGGCGGGCCCACCGATGTGGTGGCGCGCATCCTGGCCAATGGGCTCTCAGCCGCGCTCGGCCAGCCGGTGGTGATCGAGAATCGCGGTGGCGCGGGCGGCAATATCGGCGTGACGGCAGCTTCGCGCGCCCCTGCCGATGGCTATACGCTGCTGGTCACCTCGACCGGCTTCGTCATCAATGCCGGGCTATTCCGCAACCCCGGCTATGACCCGGTGCGCGATTTCGTGGCGCTGACCGAAATCGGCGCCTCGCCCGATGTGTTTCTCGCCCGCGCCGAATCGCCCATTCGAAGCCTCGATGAGCTGGTGGAGCGCGCCCGTGCCACCGCGGGGGGGATGCATTTCACCAATCCCGGCACCGGCTCCACCCCGCATCTGGCGGGCGAGCGGCTGGCGATCATCAAGGGAATCCGCTTTTTGCAGGTGGCCAATAGCAGCGCTGCCCTGGCGGTGCAGGCCCTGCTCGCCGGCAATACCGAGATCGGCGCCACCGCGCTCGCCTCCTCACACAGCCAGATCAAAGCCGGGCGGCTGCGCGCCCTGGCACTCACCGGCCCCGCGCGCTGGTTCGACATGCCCGATGTGCCCACCATGCTGGAACTGGGCTATCCCGATTTCGTCACCGAGACCTTCCATGGCCTCTTCACCCCCGCCGGCACGCCGGACGCGATCAATGCTAGGCTGGCACGTGAGGCGATGGCGGTGATGAGCCAGCCCGAAACCCTCGCCCGCATGCAAGCGGCCGGCTTTGTGGTCCGCCCCAATGGCCCGCAGGCCCTGGCCAGCCGGGTGAGCCGTGAAGTGACGATGTGGCGCGAGCTGATCGCCCGCGCCGGCATCGCCCAGGAATAGTCTTTACGCCGCCACGGTCTCGGCGGGGGGGTAGTTCAGCTCCACCGCCACCCCATCGGGGTCGTGCAGGAAAAGCTGGGTCTGCTGGTCGCGTGGGATCACCCGCTCCTCGAAGGTGACGCCGCTGGCGCCCAGCCGCGCCTTCATCTCGGCCAGGCCCGTGCAGGAAAAGGCGATATGGTCGAGCAGCCCGGTCGGGCCCACCACCCGCTCCGGCCAGCCGGCCTCGCGCTGCGGGCGGGGTCCGATCAGATGCACGGTCGGGTTGCCGCCGCAATACAGCCAATACCCCTCAAAGCCGAGCGGCGGGCGATAGCCCACCTCCAGGCCGAGAAGATCGACATAGAAGCTGCGGGTGCGCTCCAGATCGAAGGGGCGGATGGTGTAGTGGTTCAGGCCTTCCAACGGCATGTCTTAAGCTCCGGCTCAGAGAAAACGGGGATTGGGGGCAAGGCCCATGAGGTGCTGCCCCACGGTCTCGAAATGATTGCGCCGCCCCTGCACCTGCTGGGTGACGGCATGAATGTCGCGGAAGCGGCGCTCAAAGGGCTGGGTGAGGAAGATCGCCGTCGCCCCCGCCTCGGTCCAGGCGAAATCCGCCACCTCCTTGGCCTGATGGATGGCGAAGGTGGAGGCCAGGCGAATGGCCACTTTCTGGTCGGTGGTCATGCTGCCGCCGGCACTCACATGCTCATAGGTCTCGCTCAGCACGCTGACCAACCCCGCACGGGCGGCGCGCCACTTGCCTTCGGCCCAAGCGAGGCCGCTTTGCAGCACCGGGCTGTCGCGCAGCATGCGGCTGGTGGAGGTGGGGGTCTTCTCGCCCGCCAATTCGACAAAGGCATCGAGCATGCCGCGCGCAATGCCCAGCGCCACGCCAGCAAAGCCCGAGGCGTAGAGATGGGTCGTGGTGAATTGATACAGCGTGCTCTCGCCATGCGGGCGGCGCTCATCATCACGGTCGCGCCGCACGGTGAAGGCCTCGGGCACGAAAAGGTCGCTCACGCTATAGGTGTCGCTGCCGGTGCCGCGCAGGCCCATCACCTGCCAGCGATCCACCATGGAGATGCTGCTGCGCGGAAACATCATGGTGCGCTCATAAGGCGTGCCCTCGGCGGTCATCCGCATGCTGCCGTCGCGCTCGCGCACGCGGCAATGGCCGCCAAACCACGTGGCGTGGCGTCCGCCGCTGGCAAAGGGCCAGGTGCCGGTCACGCGGTAGCCGCCATCCACCACCTGGGCGATCTGGTCCGGCCCCACCGTGCCCCAGGCCAGCGCCGCATTGGGCGCGCCCCAAATCGCCTGCGCCGCCTCAGCCTCCATATAGGCCGCGGCCATCGAGCAGCCCGAGGCCTGGCCCACGCACCAGGCGGTGGAGGCATCGGCGCTGGCGATGTGAATCATCATCTGCACATAGGCCTGCGGGCTGATCTCCTCGCCGCCAAAGGCCCGGGGCATTAGGGTGCGGAACATCCGCGCCTCATGCAGCATGGCGAGCAATTCGGGCGGCAATTCGCGCGTCGCCTCAATACGCGGCCCGGCCGCGGCAATATGGGGAACCAGGGCGCGGGCGCGGGCCACAGGATCAGCCGCCAGCACCTCAGCGGGCAAGATTGTTTCGACGGCACGGCTGATGGCTACGCTCACGCCGGTACTCCCTTGAAAGGCCCGGAACTTAGAAAGCCAGGCGGTTGTTGCGCGAAGTTTGACGCCCGGGCGATGCCCCCGTCAATCGGCTGCATGGCCGACTTGACCCGCAACCCAGGTGATGGCCCGATAGGCGCATAAACGCCAGGGCCTGACCCATGGCCAAAAGGGAGGGTAACATGCCCATTCGGTTCACGCGGCGTGCCGCCATGGCCTCTGCCATCGCGATGCCCTCCTTGGCGCAATCCCAGCCGGCCTGGCCGACCCGCCCGGTGCGCATCATCGTGCCCAGCGCCGCTGGCGGCTATGACACCTATGCCAGGCTGATGGCCCCGCGCCTGGCTGAATTGCTCGGCCAGCCGGTGGTGGTGGATAATCGGCCCGGCGCCAATGGCAATATCGGCATGGCCGAGGTGCAGCGCAGCCCCGCCGATGGCCATGTGCTGCTCTTCGGCCATATCGGCGCCATCACCGTCAACACCGCGATCTATCGCAATATGCCGCTCGACCCGGTGGAGGACCTGGCCCCCATCGCGGTGGCCGTGACATCGCCGCTGATCTGGGTGGTGAACCCCGCCTCGCCCTTCCAGGACATGCCAGGGCTGGTGGCCCGGGTGCAGGCCGAGCCGGATCGTTGGAATTATGCCAATCCCAGCTCCGGCTCGATCAACCATCTGCTGGTGGAGGATTTCAAGCTGCGCCACCGGCTGGTGATGCCCGGCGTGCCCTATCGCGGCACCCCCCAGGCGCAAATGGATGTGGTGTCCGGCCAGGTGCCCATCATGGTCGATAGCCTGGGCGCGGGCTGGGGGCATGTCTCGGCCGGGCGGGTGCGGGCCCTGGCGGTGACGGGCGCACAGCGTTCCGAGCGGCTGCCGGCGGTGCCCACCATGCTGGAGCTGGGGCTCGATTCGCGCGAGGTGGTGGCCTGGTACGCCTTCATGGCGCCGCGCGCCACGCCGGGGGCGGTGATCGAGCGGATGAATGCCGCAGTGAACCAGGTGCTGGGTGAGGAGGCGATGATCGGCCGCCTGCGCGAGTTGGGTGCCGCACCACGGCGCAGCACGCCAGCCGAATCGCAGGCCTTCATGCGCGCCGAGCGGGAGAATTGGGGCCAGGTCGCGCGGGCAGGAAATATCGTAGTGGAATAGGCGCTCTCAGCCGCCGATCAGGCGCTGCCGCAGCCGCCGCGAGAGCCAGTCAATCGCCATCACCATCATCACCATCATGATGATGATGAAGGCCACCTCGTCCCAATGCCGCACGCGGATCCGCTCGGCGATCTGCAGCCCGATGCCACCCGCCCCCACCACGCCCAGAATGCTGGCCGAGCGGGTATTGCTCTCAAAGAAATACAGCGCGTGGCCCAGCATGATGGGCGCCACCTGCGGCAATATCCCAAAGCGCATCACCAGGGTGGGTGAGCCGCCGGCAGCGGCAATGCCCTCGGCCTGCTTCTTCTCGGCATTCTCGATGGCTTCGGCATAGAGCTTGGCCAGCACGGCGATATCGGCGGTCGCGATCGCCAGCACCCCCGCGAGCGGCCCCAGCCCCACGGCGCGGACATAGGCCAGCGCCCAGATCAACTGATCCACGCCGCGCATGCCATCCAAGACCCGACGCAGCGAAAACCGGAACAGCACGCTGCTCGCCACATTGCGTGCGCCCAGAAAACCCAGCGGCACGGCCACAACCGCCGCGATGAATGTCCCCAGAAAAGCCATGGCCAGGCTCTCAGCCAGCCCTTTGAGGATATCCAGCCACAATTCACCCGGCGATGGCGGGATCATCAGGCGGAGAATCACCCCCAGGCCCTGCAAGCCATTCCAAAGCCGCCAAGGCGTTACATCAAACCACCACAGCGTGGCCAAAAGCCAAGCCACAAAGCCGGCCAGACCCAGAACCCGCCAGACCCGCACCGCCCCGCTGGGCCCAAAGGCCGCGGGCAGCCTGGCCCGCCAAGCCTGCACCTCGGCCGGGCTGAGGCTATGGCCGCCGGGATTGATCGCCCCGCTCACGACACCGCCTCAATCACCCGCCGGCGCAACGCCTCAGAGGCCAGATCAATGCAAACCACCGCCAAAATCACCAGCAGGATAATGGCGCTGATCTCCTCATAATAATTGAAGCTGATCACCTTATAGAGCTCCTCGCCAATGCCCCCCGCGCCGACAAAGCCGATCACGCTCGCCGAGCGCAGATTGATCTCAAAGCGCAGCATGGCGTAGCTGAGCAGGTCTGGTGCCGCCGCCGGCAGCACCGCATAGCGGCAGGCCTGGAACCACGACCCGCCCGAGGCCCGCACCCCCTCCCATGGCCGCATCTCGATATTCTCCATGGCATCGGCGAAGAGCTTTCCCAAAGCCCCGGCCGTGTGCAGCGCAATGGCCAATATCCCCGCCAGCGCGCCCACACCAAAAGCCCAGACGAAGATCAGGGCAAAGACAATTTCCGGCACGGTGCGGGTGGCTTCCAACAGCCGCCGCGCTACCTCGCTCATCCAGCCCGGCAGGCCCAGATTGCGCGCGGCGGGAAAGGCCAGCAGCAGCCCCGCCGCAGCCCCCATCAAGGTGGCAAGGGCTGCCATCTGTGCTGTCTCAAACAGCAGCAGCCCCCAATCGTCCAGACGATACATCCAAAACGCCAGCGAACCCTCGGTATCAGTGCCAGCGAAGAGCTTGCCCCATTCCAGCGACGGGGCGATGCGGCTGAAATATTCGCCAATCCGCGGCAGGCCCGCCCATAAGGTGGCGGGGTGAAATTCGCTCACCCAGCCCGCCATCAGCAGGCAGGCCAGCAGGATGGCGCCGCCCAGAAGGGTGGCGTTGCGGCGCTGCCGGCGCAATTCGCAAAAGGCGGCCTCCATCCTGGCCACCGGGCCATTGGCGGGCCTTGCCATGCCGCTCACGCCCGCCGCCTGCGCGCGGCCGCTTCCTCGCGCCGCATATCGATGAAGAGCTGGTACTCCTCATGGCGCACCTCGCGGAAACCCAAGCCCTCGCCGCGCGCGATCTGGCGAAAAACCTCCGGCCGCGCGCCGGGCAGCGCCAGGTAGAAGCGCATAATATCCTCTCGAAATTCTGCAGGTAGATCAGTGCGCATGGTCAGCGGGCCATTCTGGATCGGCCGGCTTTGCCAGATGATGCGGAACTCACCCGGCCGCAGCATGCCCTTCTCCACCATGGCGCGGAGATTGCCGCGGCTAAAGCCGCGCGCGGCATCGCCAGTGCCCGAGCCCCAGGTAACCGCCGCGTCATATTGCCGTTGCAGCATGGCAACCACCGCCTGCTCATGCCCACCACCAAAGCCGGTGCGGCCGAAATACTGCCCCGCCTCCACCCCGATCCCGGCGCGGCGCAGTTCAAACCGGGGAATGAGGTAGCCCGAGGCGGAGTTGGGGTCAGCCCAGGCCAGGCTGCGTCCGCGCAGGCCTTCGAGGTCATTGATGCCGCTATCGGCGCGGACCACAATGACCGAAATATAGCTGGTCGAGCCATCCTCACCCTCGATGGTGGCGATGGGCTGCACGCCGCCATTGGTGTCGATCCAGGTGCCGGCATAGGCGGAGGCACCGAGTGCGGCGTATTCGATCTGCCGCGCGCCGAGTGCCTGCTGCACGCCGGCATAGTCGGAGGCGGGCATGAGCCGTACCGGAACCCTGAAAGTCTCCTCGAGCAGCGTGCGCAGCCCGTCGAAGCGGGCAAGCCGATCCGCCTCATTTTCGCCGCCCATCAGGCCGACACGGATTTGCGGCACCGCCTCCGCCCAGGCGCGGCGGCCGGGTTCGGGCAGGATATGCCCGCCCTCGGCGCTGCGCCGCGGCCGCCAGGCATCGCCGCCCTGGCCGCGCGCCCAGGCGGGGGCCCAGGCGGGGGCCCAGGCGGGCGCCAAGGCGGGCGCCAGAAGCGCTGCGCCAAGAAGGGCACGGCGAGGCAGAAGCATGCAGGTCATGGCAGTCTCGACGAGGTGAGGTTCAGGAACGCCGGCGCCGCTCGGCCGCCTCTTCGCGGCGCATATCCACCAGAAACTGGAACTGCTCATGCGTCACGGTGCGGTAGCCCGTGCCGCCGCCGCGCTCGATCTGCTCGTAGATTTGCGGATGGGTCTTGGGCAGCGCCAGGTGGAAGTTGGTGATGTCGTCCTTGAACGCCTGGGGCAGTTCACGGCGCACCGTCAGCGGGCCGTTGATAATCGGGTCGGAACTCCAGATAATCCGAAGGTCACGCATGTTCAGCATGCCCTTATCGACCATCGCGCGCAGATTCCCACGGCTGAAACCCTGCTCCAGATCGCCCTGGCCGGAGGCCCAGGTCACCGATGCGTCGTATTGCCGCTGCAGCACGGCCACCACCGCCTGCTCATGTCCGCCGCCGAAACCGGTGCGGGAGAAATACTGGCCGCTCTCCACCGCAATATTCTGTCGCCGCAGCGCAAAGCGCGGCACCAGATAGCCCGAGGTGGAATTCGCATCGGCCCAAGCCAGCGACTTGCCGCGCATCCCCGCAAGGTCGGTAATGCCGCTATCGGCGCGCGTCACCATCACAGCGATATAGGAGATCGAGCCATCGCGCTCCTCGGGCACCAGCAGTGGTTCAACCCGGCCATTGGTGTCGATCCAGGTGCCGGCATAGACCGAGGGCCCCATGCTGGCGATTTCAATCTGCCCGGCCGAGAAGGCCTGCAGCACGCCGGCATAATCCGAAGCGGCGAAGAGCCGCACGGGAATGTCGAAGGTGCTGGCCAGCAAGGCCTGATAGGCGCCGAAGCGACCCAGCCGGTCGGCCTCGTTCTCGCCACCCAAGAGGCCGATGCGCAGTTGCGGCACCTGCGCAGCCCAGGGCTTGCGGCCGGTGGGAGGCATGGCGGTTGCGGCATCTGCGCTGCGGCGCGCGCCAGGGGCCACCTGAAGCGCCGCAGCGGGCGATCCCGTCTGGGCCATGGCGGAAAACAGCGGCGCAGCGGCAAGGCCAGCGCCGAAGAGACGGCGTGAAAGCATGGTGGTCTCCTGTTGTTGAAAGTTCAGACGAGCGCGCCGGATGGCATAGGCATCATGGCGGCACTTGGGGGTTCGGCGGCATGAAACTCCGCCTCGCTCACGCCATAGATCTGCGCCACCCGCTCGGCGGTGAGTTCCCCCGGCAGGCCATCGAACATCACCCGGCCCGAATGCATGGCGATGATCCGGTCGCAATAAGCGCGCGCGGTGTCGAGATGGTGCAGATTGACCAGCACTGTCAGCCCATCCTGCCGGTTCACCTGCCGCAGCGCATCCATCACAACCCGGGCATTTTGCGGGTCGAGGCTGGCAATCGGCTCATCGGCCAGCAGGATGCGCGGCTGCTGCATCAGCGCCCGGCAAATCGCCACGCGCTGCTGCTGCCCGCCCGAGAGCGTATCAGCGCGCTGCAAGGCGGTGCCGAGCAGATCAAACCGATCCAGCGTGGCGAGCGCCATGGCCCGCTCCTCGGCAGAGAATTGGCCAAAAAGCGAAGCCAGATGGGCCAGCATGCCATGGCGGTGGTTCAGCCGCCCGATCAGCACATTGGTCAGCACATCAAGCCGCTGCACCAGGTTGAATTGCTGGAAGATCATCGCGCAGCCGGTGCGCCAGTCGCGCAGGGCCTGGCCCTGCAATTGGCTCACCTCCTGCCCGCCAAAACGGATGCTGCCCGCTGAAGGCTCGGCGAGGCGGTTGAGCAGGCGCAGCAAGGTGGATTTGCCCGCACCAGAGCGGCCGATGATTCCCACCATCTGGCCATCGGGAATGCATAGCGACACCTGGTCCACCGCGCGCACCGCGCCGTATTGCCGCGTCAATCCCTCGATCTCAAGCATGGCTTCACCTTGACTGAGCGGCGGCGATAGACGGCAAAAGTTGCAATTGAATGACGGTTTGACGAAAGCCTCGTGGCAGTGCAACGCCGCTCAGCCAGCCAGACGTGACGGAGGGTCAATTTTATGATACCCATGCTGGGCGATAGGGGATGTCGGCGCTCGATTTGCACTTTGTTCAGGCCATTGCCGGTACAAAGGCGTCATACCTCCTCGGCGCAATGCCATGCGATGGCGCGTGACAAGGGGGCTGAGGGCCGGATGGCTCGATCACCCGCGCATGCCTTGCTAACGGCATAAGGCGAGAATTCCAGGTGGCCGCGCTGCTGCCTGGCGCGGTGATTGAAAGGTTTGCTCCATGCCCAGTGCCAAGCGGCCGAAAGCCGAAAGCGACGCAACCCCGGCCAAGGCCGCCCAGGGGCCTGGCGGCGCCAAAACCGCCTCGCCCGCCGCTAAGCCAGCGGCGAAACCAGCCGCCAAACCAGCCGCCACGCCCCCCGGGGCAGCGGCGGAGAAGAAACCAGCAGCAAAGGCCGCACCAGCCGCCACCACCAAA
>CAMDJV010000056.1 GCA_945901085.1 Rhodovarius crocodyli
CCACGCCGGGGCCACCTATTTCGAGCTGGATCGCGGCTCGCCGCATTGGCAGCAGATGCAAACCTCCGGCGGCTTTGCCATCCACGTCTCCGGTGACTTCCCCAATCTGCGTCTCTCCCTCTGGGCCATCCGCGCATGAGCGACAATCCCTTCGGCGATGCAGGCAATGCCGAACGGCCCGCAACGGCGCCTGGCGGATGGCGTTCCGAGGCGCAAATGCCGATCGGTGGGCCCGCCGCGCCGAATTGGGCGAGCGATGCGCAGGCGCTGCCCAAGATCGGCCCCAGCCCCCTGGCCGCAGCGGCCGCTCCGATATTGGCCATCATCGGCAGGCTGGCCAATGGCGGTATCGCCGGCGAGCCGCAACTGGAGGAACTGCGCGAGCGTGCCATGCGCGCCTTCCGCGCCTTTGAGGCCGATGCGCGCGGTGCCAGCAGCACCGCCTCGGAAATCCGCGCGGCCCATTACGTGCTCTGCGCCGCCTTCGACGACGTGCTGCTCAACACCGCCTGGGGCGCACAAAGCAATTGGGCACAAAAATCCCTCGGCTCCACCTTCCATCAGGACACTCGCTCGGGCGAGCGCGTCTTCGACCTCTTGGCCGGCATGATGCGCGACCCCGGCAGCTACAAAGGCGCGCTCGAGATCACCTATCTGGCACTCTCCCTGGGTCTGCAGGGCAAGTACCGGCTGATGCCCTACGGTATGGCCGAGTTGGAACAGGTGCGCGAGAGGCTCTATGTGCTGCTGCAGAGATTGCGCAGCGAGGTTGAAGGCGAACTCTCACCGCATTGGCGTGGCGCCAATGCGCCCCATCGGGCCAAGCGGCGTATCCTGCCACTCTGGGCGGCTTTCACCCTGTCTGCGGTTGTTCTCTGCGGTGGCTGGCTGTGGCTTTCTATTCGACTGACCGGTGCGGCAGGGGAGCTTTACGCCCGCATGGAGGCGCTGCCACCGCGCGCCCTGCCCTCGATCGAGCGTATGGCGTTGATAACACAGCCGCCAGTCCAACCCCCGCCCCCAGCGCCGCGCAGCACCGATGCCGCCATCAAACTTCGCAGTTTTCTGGAAGCCGAAATTCGCCAGGGTCTGGTCAGCGTCGATGGCAATGATCAGCGCCTTTTGGTGCGCATCCGCAACCGCGGCATGTTCGCCAGCGGTTCAGCCACCGTCGAGCAGCGCTATCAGGATATTCTGCGCCGCATCGGCGAGGCCCTGAAGGATGAGCCAGGCCAGGTGCAGGTGTTGGGCCATACCGACAATGAACCCATCAACAACGCGCAATTTCCGTCCAATCAGGCCCTGAGCCAGGTGCGGGCACAGCGGGCGATGAACATCCTCGTCGCCGCCAATGGCAGCGCGAACCGCTTCACCGCCCGCGGCGTGGCCGATGCCGAGCCCATCGCCCCCAACACCACCGAAGCCGGCAGAGCAGAGAACCGCCGGATCGAGATTATTCTTCTGCGGAGAGCGCGCTGATGCCAAATATCACTGCCTTCGCCATATGGGGCGCCTTGCTCGGCGCCGGCCTGCTCTCCATCGCCATCTGGCAATTCGCGCCATCGCTGGGCACACCTTTCGACACGATGTGGCTGCTCAGCCTCCTCGTCACCATTCCATTGCTGCTCTGGGGGCTGGTGTTCTTTCTCGTCAGCCGTCGGGCGAAGAAACGCAAGGCCGGTGTGTTGAAAAACCCCGCCATGCTGAGCCCGCAAGACAAGAGGGCCGAAGCCGCAGCCCGTGAAGAGGCCGCCCACCGCCGCAAAATGAATGAGGTTCTGGCCAAGCTTAAGGTCAAGACCGGCCGCAAGGCCTCCTTTTTCATGAGCCTGCCCAGATATGTGGTCATGGGCCCGCCCGATTCCGGCAAGAGCCTGGCCCTGATGAATTCCGGCCTTGAATTTATCTCGCCCGAAGAGAAAACTGGCCCGGATGACAATACAGTTTTTTGCAATTTATTGATTAATGAGAACGCCGTGCTGATCGATACGGCAGGGCGCTACACGACCCAGGATGTTGATGCCGATGCCGATGAGGCCGGCTGGGACGGCTTCCTGCAAATGTTGAAGACGATGGCGCCGGTCAAGCCGCTCAACGGCGTCATCGTCACCTTCGGCATCGACATGTTTTCCCGCCTCGATGGCGCTCAGCGTGAGGCCCAGGCCCGCACCATCCGCAGCCGCCTCAAGGAGATGGAAGGCCGCCTCGGCCAGGATCTGCCAATATATTTCCTGGTGACCAAAGCTGATCTCTTGCCCGGCTTCACCGAATTCTTCGATGACCTCGACAGGCCAGCGCGCGAGCAGGTCTGGGGCTTCACCCTCGGCCTTCAGGACGGGTTGGAGAAATTCCAAGCCGAATTCGCCGCCCTGTCTGAGCGCCTTGTGGCCCGCGTTATTGACCGTTTGCACAATGAGCGCGGCCATGCCCGGCGCGCATCCATCGCCGGCTTCCCAGCCCAATTCGCCACCATAGAAGCGCCGCTGCGGGAGTTCGCCAAAACCGCCTTCGGGGGCTCGAGGCTCGATCCAGCCCCTGTGCTGCGCGGGGTCTACTTCGTCTCCGCCACGCAGAATGGCGCGCCGCTCGACAGGCTTGCCGGCGCGATGGCGCGCAATTTTGGCCTCGCCACCGCAAGCCCTGCCCATGCCATGGGCCAAAATGTCAGGCCCTATTTCCTCCATCGCCTGCTCAAGGCGGTGGTGTTGAACGAGGCCGGCCTCGCGGCCAGTGACCGCCGCTTGGAATGGCGCGCGCGGCTGCGGACCTCTGCCGCCTATGCCGCAGCCTTTGTGCTGGTGCTCATCGGCCTGAACCGTGGCTGGACCGCGATCAACATCGAAACCAGCCGCAATGAAGCCCTGACCGCGGCCGTGGTCTTCGCCGAGCGCGCCGCTGCGGCACAGCCGCTGGACCGTGTGCAGAGCCCCGAATTGAGCCCATTTCTGCCCTATCTGGATGCAGCCCTGAAGCTTTCCGCCGCTACAGCAGGGCATGCACCCCCTGTGCTCAGCCAGCAGGAGTTTTTGACCTCCGGTGCCAAAACCTCCTATCAGCGCGTGCTGAACCAGGTGATGCTGCCGCGACTGTTGCGCCGCCTTGAGGGTGAAATCCGCAGGAGCATCCAGCGCCCGGATTACATATATGAGGCCGTTCGCGCCTATCTCATGCTCGGCAATAAGGGGCCGATGGACGCCCACCTGATCCAGGAATGGTTCGACCTTGAATGGCAGCAAGCCTATCCAGGCACGCTCAACGCGGCCAAGCGCGATGCGCTGGGAAGGCATCTGCAAGCCTTGCTGGCCAGCCCGCTGCAAACCTATGAGTTGGACAATACGCTGCTGGATGCGGCGCGAACCATTCTCTCTCGCCTGCCCATGGCAAGGCGGGTCTATTCGCGCCTGCACAATCTCGCCGACAATACCCCCGATTGGCTCCCCTCCCATGCGATGGGCCAAACGGGTCAGCACCTCTTCACCCGTGCCTCCGGTCGGCTGTGGAGCAGCGGCGTGCCCGGCTTCTTCACGATTGAAGGGCTGTATGCCCACGTCCTGCCCAGCCTGCCCCGCGCCGCGCGGGAAGCCGCGAATGAGGCTTGGGTGCTCGGCCCCACCGCCACGGCCAGCGCCTCCGACCCGGTTCAATTGGAGGCCGAGGTTCTTGATCTTTATGCCCAAGACTATATCCGCGCTTGGGAGAGGATGATCGGCGATATCGTCTTGCCACCCTTTGGCGGGCTGCCGGCCATGGCCGAGGCAGTCATGATCCTCGGCGCACCCGATAGCCCGATGAAGGAGTTGCTGCGTTCCATCACGCTGGAGTTGACCCCGAGCACGGCACCCACACCATCCCAGGCAGAGGCCGCCATAGGCAGCAGAATCGCCGCGGCAGCGGGTATAAGCACCACCACCAGCACGGCGCGGGTGGCCGCGGTGGTCGAGGAGCATTTCAAGCCGCTGCGCGAGGCCGCAGGCCAGCCTTTGGATGCCGTGCTGGCCATTATCAACGATCTCTATGCGCAATTGGCGCGGCAGGCCAATGCGCCGCCAGGTGTTCCGGCCGTCCAACTGAGCGAACCTGACGTGGCGCAAAGGCTGGCCGCGGAGGCGCAGCGCCAGCCCCAGCCCTTGCGCGCATGGCTCACCGTCATCGCCCAATCCGCCGGGCGGGGCCGCGCGACGGGTGCGCGCGCCGCCATGGCCGCCGCCGCGGCAGGTGATGGCAGCGGTGGTGCGGGCCTTAGCCTGATTTGCCGCAACATCGAGGATCAATTCCCCTTCAACCGCACGCCCGGCGCGCGGGACATGCCAGCCGATGACTTCATCCGCCTGTTTGCCCCCGGCGGATTGTTCGACCAATTCTTCACCCAGCATATCCGCCCCTATGCCGACACCACCCAGCGCCCATGGATGGCGGTCGCCGCAGGTGGCCTCCCGCCACCGATTTCGGCGGCAGAATTGGCGCAATTCGAAAGGGCGGCAGCCATACGCGCGGCCTTCTTCCCCGCCGGTGTGGCCAGCGGTCTGCGCTTCCAGCTCATTTCGGATGGGCTGCCGCCGGGGGTATCGGCGGCCATTTTGGAAGCCGCTGGCGCGCGCAATATGCTCTCGGCCGAAGCGGGCCGTCCCATCGATCTGGCCTTCCCCGCCCTGCATCCGGTCAGCCTGCATTTCGACCCAGCCTCGGATCAGGGCGAGTTGGTTTATCAAGGTGCCTGGTCCTCGCTGAAATTCGTGCTGCTCCACCGGCTGGAGCCGACGGCAGCGCCCGACCGTTTTCGTCTGACGGTTGTGCAAGGCAATCGTCGCGCGAATTTCATGGTCCAGGCGACGAGCCGGCTCAATCCCTTCGGATTGACCGAAATGGGGCAATTCAGATGCCCCAATTTTGCGCCGCAGCCTCAATAAACTGTGGGTGGCTCTGCCCTTAGCCATCGCCACCCACCCTGGTCATCCCACCCGCTTGACCTAGGATCACACCCGAGGCCGAAGCACGGAACCGGCCCAAGGAGCACGCCAGACCATGACATCGCAGCCCATGCTGTTCACCCCGCTCGCCCTGCGCGGCATCACCCTGCCCAACCGCATCGTGGTCTCGCCCATGGTGCAGTACCGCGCCCAGGATGGCGAGGTGAATGATTATCACATCACCCATTACGGCAAATTCGCCCTCGGCCGCGCCGGCGCCATCTTCACCGAGGCCTGCGCGGTGGAGCCCGCCGGGCGGGTCACCGATGGTGATCTGGGCCTGTGGCATGATGGCCAGATCAGCGGGATGCAACGCGTCACCCGTTTCCTCAAGGCCGAGGGCAGCGTGCCCGCCATCCAACTCGCCCATGCCGGCCGCAAGGGTGCGATGCAAACCGCCTTCGCCGGCAATGGCCCGCTGACCGCGGCCGATATCGCCGCCGGCCATCACCCCTGGGCGGTGGTGAGCGTGACGGGCGAGCCGATCAGCCCCGACTGGATCACCCCCGATATGCTGAGCGAGCGCGGCATCGCGCGCATCATCGCCGATTTCGTCGCCGCCGCCCGCCGGGCGGATGCCGCGGGCTTTGATATCGCTGAGGTCCATGGCGCGCATGGCTATCTCATGGCCACCTTCCTCTCGCCCATCACCAATACCCGCAATGATGGCTATGGCGGCGATCTGGCCGGGCGGATGCGCTTTGCCCTCGAAGTGACCCAGGCGGTGCGCGAGGTCTGGCCCGCCCATAAGCCACTGTTTTTCCGCGTCTCCTCGCTTGATGGCGCGCAGGGCGGCTGGGATATGGGCGACACGGTGGCGCTGGCCAAGGCGCTCAAGGCGCTGGGCGTGGATGTGATGGATTGCTCCTCGGGCGGGCTGACCGGTTCGGCCACCGCGGCGATCATCCCCCGCCATCCAGGCTTCCAGGTGCCCTTCGCGGCCCAGGTGCGGCGCGAGGCGGCGATGAACACCATGGCCGTGGGCCTCATCCTCGATGGCCCCCAGGCCGAGGCCATCCTGCAGGCGGGTGATGCGGATCTCGTCGCGATCGGCCGCCAGGCGCTGTATGACCCCTTCTTCGCCGTGCATGCGGCCGAGGCGCTGGGCTGCGATCCGGATTTTGCGCGTTGGCCGGAAAATCATGGCTGGTGGCTGGATAAGCGGGCAAAGTCGCAGGGCCGGCCTCGCTGAGCGGCGGATTGTCGCAGCGGGCCTCAAGGCCCGCCCCGCAATACCGATAAATCCTCGGCATCAAGGCTGACGGGGGTGCCGCTGCGGATCAGCGCCGCAAATTCCTCATCGGGCATCATGGTGAAGCCGGCCCCATCGGCGATGGGGCCCAGCAGGCAGGCGAAGTCATTCGTATCCCCAGGCGCGATGCGGAAGGCTTGCAGCGCGCCCGGGGTGTGAAAAATCATGGGGCATCCACCCGGATTTCGCGCACCGAGAATTGGTTGTCGGCGCGATGGGTGATCGTAACACCCTGGCGATGCGCCCAGGGGATCATCATGTGGTAGAGTGGCAGGTGGCCCATATCGGCATTGTGCAGCCGATGCATGGCCTGCATGATCCCGCGCCGGGCCGCAGGGTCCAGCTCATTATCCATGCGCGCGACCATGGCGTCGAAGGCGGGATTGCTCCAGCCACCGAGGTTCCAACTGGCGGAGCCGCCCATGCTGCGTGAGGCCATGATGGCGCGCAGCGTGTAGCTGGCATCGAAGGTGGGCACACCCCAGCTCAGCACATAGAAGCTGCTCTCCAGCCGGCGGATTTTTTGGGTGAACTGGGCATTGGGCAGCAGGTTCAACTGGGCGCGGATGCCCACCTGGGCCAGCATCGCCGCGATCGCCTGACAGGCCTCGTCATAGGTGCCCACGGGGCAGTCCAGCGGCACGGTGAAGCCATTGGGGTAGCCCGCTTCGGTGAGCAGGGCACGGGCGCGGGCGCGGTCCAGGGGGAGCCTTGCATTGGTGCTGGCATCCCAGCCATTGACGAATTGCGTCCACATGCTGCCCGTGGGCACCGCCTGGCCGCGCAATGTGGCGCGGCGCAGCGCCTCGACATCCACCGCATGGGCCACCGCCTGGCGCACCCGCAGGTCGCGGAAGGGGTTGCGGCCGGGGGTGTCGCTGCCGGCCAATTCATCCGTGTCCTGGCGGAAGGCCATGAAGACGGTGCGGTTTTCCTGGCCATCGAGCACCCTCAGGCGGGCATTGCCGCGAATGCGGGCGACATCCTGCACCGGCACGACATGGACAAAATCCACCTCGCCCGAGAGCAGGGCGGCGACGCGCGTCGCATCCGAACTGAGGGTGATGTGATGGTATTCATCGACATTGCCGGCGGCGATATTGGCCGCCCTGCCCCACCAATTGGGGTTGCGGACCATGATGGTGCGCTGATCCTGCTCGCGGCTGCGGATCATGAAGGGGCCGGTGCCATTGGCGTTGCGGACAGCGAAGAGTTCCTCGCGCTGGGCGAAGTTTTGTGGCGCCGCGCTGCGATTGGCCTCGGCCCAGCCGCGATCCATGATCAGGATGCGGGTCATCTTGTCGGGGATCACCGCATCGGGGACGCGGGTGATGAGGTCCACCGTCAGGCCATCCACCGCCACCACATCGGCCACTGTATCGACGAAGATGCCGTAATTGCTGGTGGGGGCGAGGGCGCGGCGGATGGAGAAGACCACGTCATCGGCGTCAAAAGCCTCGCCGCCGGCGAATTTGACATCCGGGCGGAGATGAAAGCGCCAGCGGGTGGGCTCCACCTGCTCCCAGCGCGTGGCCAGGCCGGGGACGATTTTCAGATCATCGCCGCGATGGGTCAGGCTCTCATAAATTTGCTGGACCACCAGGAAGGTGAAGAGGGCGTTGGTGGCGTGCGGGTCGAGCGTGGCCGCATCGACGCTGGTGGCCATGCGCAGCACACGCGGTGGGCTGGTTTGGGCAAAGGACGGGCCGGCCAGCAGCAGGGCGGCGGTGAGCAGGATTGAGCGCATCAGGGGGTACCTCCAGGGGCGGATCATCAATCCTGCAATCACCCATCGCAATCTGGCAATCTTTCCCCTATATTGCGGGATAGTCAGAATTGCCCTGGAGCCATTCACACCATGCCCCGTATTGCCCGTTTCCTTGCCGTGACCGCAGTTGCCGCCCTGGTCCTGAGCCCCGTGCTGGCTGAGGCCCGGCCCGGCGGCAACGCATCCTCCGGCAGCCGCGGCAGCCGAACCGATTCGGCACCGCCCACCACCAATACCGCCCCCAATGCGGCCCGGCCCATGGACCGGACGATGACCGAGCCGAGCCGGCCCGGTGCAGCGGCCACTGCACCGGCCGCGGCCGCCGCTGGCGCCGCGCGCCCTGCCGCGGCGGGCGGCAATTTCTTTCAGCGCAACCCGCTGCTGGGTGGGTTGCTCGCGGGTGGCCTGATCGGCGCCATGCTGGGGGGTGGCTTCTTCTCGGGGCTGGGTTCGATGGCTGGCATGCTGGGCTTCCTGCTGCAGATCGCGCTGATCGGCGGGCTGGTGTTTCTGCTGGTCAGCCTGCTGCGCCGGCGCAACCCGGCCCAGGCCCAGGCCTCGGCCCAGGTTCCGGCCATGGCTGGCATGCCGCGCTCGATGGCGCCTGAAACCGGTGGGATGACCGGCGGCGGCGGGGCTGTCAGCGCCCCCGTGGTTGCCATCACCGCTGCCGATCAGCAGGCCTTTGGCGAGGCGCTGCTGGCAGTGAACCGGGCCTGGAGCGCGGGCGATACCACCACCCTGGCGCGGATCACCACGCCGGAGATGACGCAGTATTTCCGCGATGATTACGCCGCCCTGGCAGCGCGTGGCTGGAAGAATGAGACCGCCGATGTCCGGCTCGAATCGGGCGATGTGGCCGAGGCCTGGAATGAGGGCGCGCGGGATTATTGCACAGTGGCGATGCGCTTCTCGCTGGTGGATGTGACCCGCAGCCTGGCCGATGGCGCCGTGGTGGAAGGCCATCCCAGCAACCGCCAGATGGTGACCGAACTCTGGACCTTCGTGCGGGTGCAGGGCGGGCTCTGGCAGGTTTCGGCGATCCAGCAGAACGGCTGAGACCTGGCTCATGGCGGCGCCATCCCGCGCGGGATGGAGCGCCGCCCGATCATGAGCCCATAAAGGCGCTTCCATAAGCCGATATGGGTGCGGATGACCCCCAAGGGCTGCTCGAAAAGGGTGGCCTGATGCCGGGGCAAAAGCACCTTGTGGTAGTATTCGGACAAATCCGGGTCGGGCAGCATCCAACTGGGAGCACGCAGCGCGGTATCAAGGCCGAGGCGACGGGCCAGGCGCAGCCCGGCCAGGCCCTGAATGCGCCAGGCGCGACGGAAGGCACGACAAACCCAGTATTGGATGGCCTCCAGCCCCGGGCGCTCCTTGGCGACGAATTTCAGCATCATCGACCATAACCCAGCATGCGCCCAGCGGCGGAAAAGCCGGCTCATGCTGTCTGGCTTGCCGTAGGAGGGGGGCAGGTTTTTCCAGGGGCCGTTGAAGCAGGCGGCGTGGAAACAGCCATCAAGGGCACGGCGGGCGCCGAAAATGGTGGGGCGGCCGGGGCCTGGGTGGACGAAGACCATGAAATGCATGACGGCCTCCCATTCCTCATCGGTCATGGGGCGCCAGGGGACGGGTTTTGTGAGGCGGGCCGTGATGCCGGGGGGCGTGGCGCGGAAGTTTTTCCAGGGGGTTTGCATGGGGGGCTCCGGAGGGGGGCCGGATTATAGGATTTTGGTCTGGGAAAGGCAAGGAAATATTGCCTTGGGATGGATTCTGGGGGCGGTCGGTATTCGTTCGCACTGTATTATTTTTAGAGGGGCCGGAAAACGGATGGCGCGGGGAAAGTTCGAGGGGCTTTGCCCCTCGAGCACCCCAGCAGGAAACTGAGTTTCCTGCACCTTCGATAGAATTTTTACCGATCTTAATAGTTGCCGGGAATAATTTTATTAATACAATAAAATATAATTACCAATTTTTATTATTTAATAATTTTTTATCATTCATATATTATCTTAATTGATTTATTAAAATTACAAAAATCTAAAGAAACAATACTCTAAAATCGATAATAAACGAAGGTGCAGGAAACTAAGTTTCCTGCTGGGGTGCTCGAGGGGCAAAGCCCCTCGATCTTACTGTAACTCTCGATCCATTTCCCAGTAACCACGCAGCAGATGCTAATAAGTGGCCCGGCCGCCGGAGCAATCGAAGACAGCGCCGGTGGAAAAACTGCAGGCTTCGCTGGCGAGCCAGGTGACGAGGGCGGCGACCTCGCTGGGCAGGCCGAAGCGGCCCATGGGGATTTTGGATTTCATCCAGGCGATTTGTTCGGTGGTCATCTGGGTGAAGAGTTCGGTCTCGACCGCGGCGGGGGTGACGCAATTGACCCTGATGCCGGTGGTGGCGGTTTCCTTACCGATGGATTTGGTCAACGCGATGACGCCGGCCTTGGCGGCGGAATAGGCGGCGGCGTTGGGGTTGCCTTCTTTGCCGGCGATGGAGGCGATGTTGATGATGCGGCCCCAATCACGCGCGCGCATGCCTGGCAGCACGGCCTGGCAGCAGAGGAAGACGCCGGTGAGGTCGATATCGATCACCTGGCGCCAGGCATCGACGGGGTAGTCCTCGGTGAGGTGGTTGGGGCCGGTGATGCCGGCATTGGCGACGAGGATGTCGGCCGGGCCCAGGGCGGCCTCGGAGGCGGTGAGTGCGGCGGCGATGCTGGCGGGGTTGGTGACGTCCATGGTTTGGGCATGGGCGCCGAGGTGGTGGGCGGCGGCTTCTACTGCGGCGCGGTCACGGTCCCAAAGGCTGATGCGGTGGCCTTGTGCGGCCAGGGCTTGGGCGATGGCGAGGCCGAGGCCGCGGGCGGCGCCGGTGATAATGGCATGGCGGCTGGTGTCAGGCATGGCGCCCTCGCTCCCTGTTTGTTGGAGAGAGGGCGCCGCAAGCCGCAGGGCTTGTCAATTGCGCGCGGTTAGATGGCCGGGCGGGTGGCGCGGAAGGCGGTGGCTTTCTCGAAGGCATGGCCTGCGGCGAGGACGGAGGCATCGTCAAAGGGTTTGCCGATGATTTGCACCGAGACCGGCAGGCCGGCCTCGCCAAAGCCGCTGCATAGGCTGAGGGCGGGCCAGCCGAGCACGTTGAAGGGCATGGTGAAGCCGGGTTTTTCCAGGCTTGCCCATTTTGAGACGGCGGTGATGGGCGGGGCCTCGCCCATGGCGCTGGCGGTGATGAGCAAATCGACGCCTTGGGTGGCGGCGATGCTGCGGGTGATGAGATCGGCCCGGCGGCGTTGGGCCTGGATGTAGTCGGCAGCACTCATCAGCGCGCCGAGGGCCAGGCGGTGGCGCATATATTCGCCGTATTTTTCGGGCGCGCTCTGCATCCAGGCCTCGTGCACGGCGAAGGATTCGGCGTAGATGATGGCCCAGCCGGTGGCGTTGTATTCGGCCAGCGATGGCAGGGTGATATCGCTGATAACCGCGCCCTCGGCGCGCAACACGGCGATGGTGTTTTCGATGCCGGCGAGGGTGGCGGGGCTGACCGGATTGTCGCTCTCATGGAAGTGGCGGATGACGCCGATGCGTTTGCCGCGCACGCCCTGGGCGAGGCCCGCGTGGAAATCGGGCACCGGGCGATTGGCGCTGCCGGGGTCTGCCGGGTCATGGCCGGCCATGGCTTGCAGCAGCAGGGCGACATCTTCCACCGACCAGGCCATGGGGCCGGCATGGTCGAGGGTTTGGGCGAGGGGCAGGATGCCGGTGCGTGGGCAGAGCCCATAGGTGGGCTTGATGCCTGCAATGCCGCAGAGTGCTGCGGGGCCGCGGATGGAGCCGCCCGTATCCGAGCCGGTGCCGCCCATGATGATGCCGGCGGCAACGGCCGCGCCGGTGCCGGAGCTGGAGCCGGCGGTGAAGCGTGTGGTGTCCCACGGGTTGCGGGCGGGCGGCCAGGGGAGGTCGAAGCTGGGGCCGCCAAAGGCGAATTCATGGGTGGCGAGTTTGCCGAGTGAGACGACGCCGGCCGCGGCCAGCATGCGCACGGTGGTGGCATCCTCGGTGGGGATGAAATCCTTGAGCTGGGCTGAATGCGCCGTGGTGGGGATGCCGGCGGTGCAATAAATGTCTTTGTGGGCGATGGGGATGCCATCGAGCGGGCCGCGCAGGCTGCCGGAGGCGGCGCGCGCCTCGGCGGCTTGGGCGGCGGCCAAGGCGGGTTCGGGGGTGATGCGGATGAAGGCGTGGATCTGGTCGTTCAGCGCCTCGGCCCGGGCGAGGGCGGTTTTGGCGAGTTCGACCGGAGAGATTTTGCGGGCGGCGATGAGGCCGGCGGTTTCGGCGATGCTGTGCATCACTTTTCTCCTGCGGCGAAGGTGAGGGCGGGTTCGGCGGCGGGGGGGATGCCGGGGCCACGGATCATTTCCAGCGCGGGGAGGAGCATGGCATAGGCAGCGCGCAAATCATCCTGCTCGATCTTGGGCAGGGTTATGCCGGCGGTGGCGAGGCGGGCGGCGATTTCGGATTCGCTGAGCGGGGGCATCGTCTCTCCAGAATGCGGTGTTTCGGCGGGGAGGTTCGCCCAGGCTGGGGCTAAGGTCCAGCCATGCAGGTGGGGTGGATTGCACCGATGGGGGTGGATTTGCCCATCGCCGCGCCAGCATGATCATTGATGTGTCATTGCGCGGGGGAAAGGTGACAGCAAGGTTGCGCAGGCGGGCAACCCCGGTCTAGCCTTCTGGTGAGGCGGGATACATCGCCCATTGGGAGAGATGTCATGAAGGTGGGCGAAGCGATCGCGGAGATCATGCGCCGCGAGGGAATTGAGGTGCTCACCGGCTATCCGGTCAATCATCTGATCGAAAGCTGCGCGGCGATTGATATCCGCCCGGTGATGGTGCGGCAGGAGCGCATTGGGCTGCATATGGCCGATGCGATCAGCCGGGTGACCTCTGGCCGGCAGATTGGTGCCTTTTGCATGCAGCATGGGCCGGGGGCGGAGAACGCCTATGGCGGCGTGGCGCAATGCTATGGCGAGAGCATTCCGGTGCTGGTGCTGCCGATGGGCTATGCGCGGCGGATTTCGCAGATCAAGCCGAATTTTTCCTCCACCGTGCAGATGGCGGGCATCACCAAGAGCGCTGAGACGGTGTCGCTGGCGGCTGAGGTGCCCAATATCATGCGCCGTGCCTTCTCGCGGCTGCGCAATGGCCGCGGTGGGCCGGTGCTGGTGGAGATTCCCACCGATATGTTCGCCGAGGAGTTTCCGGGCGAGCTGGTTTATGAGCCGGTGCTGACGGCGCGTTATGCGCCGGCACCCGATGATGTGCGGCGGGCGGCGGAGTTGCTGCGCAGTGCCAAGCGGCCGGTGATTTATGCCGGTACCGGCGTGCATTGGGCGAAGGCCTGGCCGCAGCTCAAGGCGCTGGCGGAATTGCTGGCAGCACCGGTGACGACCTCGCTGGGCGGCAAATCCTCCTTTCCGGAGGATCACCCGTTGGCGTTGGGCTCGGGCGGTTTGGCGATTCCGGCGCCGGTGCGGCATTTTCTGGATCATGCCGATGTGATTTTTGGCATTGGCTGCTCGTTCACCGAGACGAATTTTGGCGTGGCCATGCCGAAGGGCAAGCGGATTATCCATGCCACGCTCGACCCTGACCATCTGAACAAGGATGTGCGGGTGGAGTTGGGCCTGGTGGGTGATGCGGGGCTGACGCTGGATGCGCTGCTGGCCGAATTGCAGGGGCTGGAGGCGCGGGACCATGCGCCGGTGGCGGATGAAATTCGGGCCATTCGGGCACCTTGGCTGGCGAAATGGGCGCCCAAGCGCGATTGTGATGACGCGCCGCTGAACCCCTATCGGGTGCTGCGCGACCTTTGGAACACGGTGGATGTGGATAATACCATCATCACCCATGATGCCGGTTCGCCGCGCGACCAGCTTTCGCCGTTCTGGATTTCGCGCACGCCGCTGTCCTATTTGGGCTGGGGGAAGACGACGCAGCTGGGTTATGGGCTGGGCCTCGCCATGGGGGCGAAGCTGGCCGCACCCGACAAACTCTGCATCAATGTTTGGGGTGATGCGGCGATTGGCTTCACGGGGATGGATTTCGAGACGGCGGTGCGTGAGCGCATCCCCATTCTGTCCATCCTGTTGAACAATTTCTCGATGGCGATTGAGTTGAAGATCATGGCGCTCAGCACCGAGAAATATCGCACCACCGATATCTCGGGCAATTACGCGGCGATGGCGCAGGCCTTTGGCGGCTATGGCGAGCGGGTGGAGCGGCCGGAGGATATTGTGCCGGCCATTTTGCGCGGCATTGCGGCGACGAAGGCGGGGCAGCCGGCGCTTTTGGAATTCATCACCTCCAAAGAGACGCAGGTGTCGCGGCTTTGATGGGAGTTGCACCCGGGCGGGTGCGACGGGCCACCAAAGATGGCCCGTCGCGTTTCAGCCGAGGCTTACGCCGCGACTGGCAGGCCCTTCTTGGTCTGGCGGCGGCGGCGCACCGCGGCCAGGCCCAGCAGGCCAGCGCCGAACAGGGCGATGGAAGCTGGCTCAGGCACGGCCACATTCAGCACCGAGGGGGCGCCATTCTGCCGGCCATAATACAGCGTGGTGGCGCCGGTGCTGCCGATCACCACGGTTTCGGTGATCTGCGAGGTTGGCCCGGAGGTGGTGGTACCGATGCGGCTGGCGCCCTGATAGACGCTGACGCCATCATCATGGGTGATGGTGAGGATGGTGCCAGCCGCGAGGGTGCCCAGGCCAATGGTGTAGAAGGAGCCATAGCCATAGCCCGCGGCGCTGCCGCTGGAGGCGAGGAAGCTGGCCTGGGTGGTGAAATTGGCATTGGCCGGCCCGGGCAGCGTGCCGGAGCCGGCATAGCTGGAAATGGCCGCGGGGTTGGTGAAGAAGGACGAGTTCAGGTCACCCGAGCTGTTATTGTTCTGCGGCGGGCCGACATTGAAGCTGAGCGGGCCGGTGTAGTTGAAGCTGGCGGTGATGGCGCCGCCGCTATTGAAGCCCGGGGCGCCGAGCGAGGCATCGAAGGTTGCGCCGCCCTGATTGGCGGTCTTCACCTGGAAGCTGTAAGTGGGCAAAGCCAGCGCGCTGCTGGGCAGGGCTGCGATGATCGCGCAGGCCGCGCCGCCCGCCAGCAGGATTTGTCGGAAGGTGTTGGTCATTGGTGTTGCTCCGCATGCGCGGCTGGGGAAATCCGCCGCATCGGGGTTGCAGCAAGTAGCGTGCCAGATTTTTTTAATATTATTTTCAATGGCTTAAAGGGAATTTCCTCAAAGGCGCGGCGGAAGTGTAAACCACACCGACACCAGTCTGGGCCTTGGCCCGCAGAAAAATTCCACCCCGCCCCACCCCATAACCCGAGGTAGCACGGCGCCCATGGCCACCGTCCAAATTCGCGATGTTCGCAAATCCTATGGCTCCAACGCCGTACTGCATGGCGTCTCTGTCGATATTGAGGATGGCGAATTCGTCGTTCTTGTCGGCCCTTCGGGCTGCGGTAAATCCACCTTGCTGCGCATGCTGGCGGGGCTGGAGAATATAACCGGCGGCGAGATCGCTATTGGCGAGCGCGTGGTCAATAACGTGCCGCCGAAGGACCGGGACATCGCCATGGTGTTCCAGAATTACGCGCTCTATCCGCATATGACGGTCTTCGACAATATGGCCTTCTCGATGAAGCTGGCCAAGGCGCCGCGGGCGGTGATGGAGGCCGAGGTGGGCCGGGCTGCGAAGATATTGGGGTTGGAGAGTTTTCTCGACCGCTATCCGCGCCAGCTTTCGGGCGGGCAGCGGCAGCGGGTGGCGATGGGGCGCGCCATTGTGCGCAACCCGCAGGTGTTCTTGTTTGATGAGCCGCTGTCGAACCTCGATGCCAAGCTGCGGGTGCAGATGCGCTCCGAGATCAAGGAATTGCACCAGCGGCTGAAGGTGACCACGGTCTATGTCACCCATGACCAGATTGAGGCCATGACCATGGCCGATAAAATTGTGGTGATGGAGTTGGGCTATATCCGCCAGGCCGGGCCGCCGCTGGAGCTGTATGACCGGCCGGCCAATCTCTTTGTGGCGGGGTTCATTGGCAGCCCGGCGATGAATTTGCTCGATGGGCGGATTGAACATGGCGCGTTCATCACCCCCGATGGGGTGAGCTGGCCCCTGCCCGCGCAGAATGCGCCGGAAGGACCTGCGATATATGGTATCAGGCCCGAGCATTTCCGCCTGGCGGGCGATGGCATGCAGGCGCGGGTGGTGATCGTGGAACCGATGGGCAGCGAGACCCAGGTGACGATGAAAATCGGCGAGACGACGGTGAATGGCGTGTTTCGTGAGCGCATCACCGCCCGGCCCGGCGATATACTTCCTGTAGCGCCGCAGGCGGCGATGGCGCATCTTTTCAACAAGGCAACCACAGAGCGGCTCTAGCCGCCGGATCAGGAGAGAGAAACATGACCTTCAGCATTACCCGCCGCCTCGTCGGCAGCCTGGGCGCTGGCATGATTGCCGGCGAAGCCATGGCGCAGAGCAATATCGCGGCGGCCAATGTCGCCGCCCCGCGCCTGCCGCTGGAAAACGGCGCGACCTTGCGCGTGCTGCGCCCGGTGCGCTTTGTGCAGCCCGATGAGGATGTGTTCCGCGCCAATGCCGCGCGCTTCACCGCCGCCACCGGGGTGCAGGTGCGGGTGGATTTCGTCGGCTGGGAGGATATCAGCCAGCAGACCGGCGTGACCGCCAATACTGGCGCGGGCCCTGATGTGATCATCGGCTTCAATGAGGCGCCGCATGTGTATCAGGACAAGCTGGTCGATATTTCTGATATCGCCGAATATCTTGGCGCCAAATATGGCGGCTGGAAGAAGTTGGCCGAGAAATACGGCAAGCGGCACAATTCCAACAATTGGATTGGCCTGCCCTTCGGTGCCGCCGGCGGGCCGCTGGTCTGGCGCAAATCGGCGGTGAATGAGGCGGGGTTTGCGCGCCCGCCGGAAGATCATGCCGGGCTGCTGCGGCTGGCGCAGACGATGAAGCGCAACAACAAGCCCACGGGCTTTGCGCTGGGCAATGCGGTGGGCGATGGCAATGGCTTTGCCAATTGGGTGATCTGGTCCTTTGGTGGCTTCCTGGTGAACCCCGATGGCACGCCGGGGATCAACTCGCGCGAGACGGTGGCGGCGCTGAACTGGCTGAAGGAATATTACGCGACCTTCATCCCCGGCACGCTGGCCTGGGGCGATATCAGCAATAACCGCGCCTATGCCTCGAATGAATTGTTCCTGACGGCGAATGGCGTTTCGCTGTATTTCTCGCTGAAGAATGACCCGGCGACGGCGGCGATTGCCGCCGATACCGAACATTCCCTGCTGCCCAAAGGCCTGGCCAGCACCTCGCCGATGGCGGGGCTGACCCTCAATGCCATGGTGTTCAAGCATAGCCGCTACCCCAATGCGGCCAAGGCCTTCCTGACCTTCATGATGGAGGCGCCGCAATATGACCCATGGCTGCAGGCCAATCTGGGGTATTGGGCGCAGCCGCTGAACGCCTTTAACGCTTCGGCCACTTGGAGCGGCGACCCGAAGGTCGCGATCTTCAAGGACACGATGGATACGGAGTTCTGGCTTGGCTATAAGGGGCCGATCAGCGAGGGGTCGGCTGCGGCCAATGCGGATTACGTGATGGTGCAGATGTGCGCCTCCGTGGCCTCCGGCCAGGCGACGCCTGAGGCGGCGGCGCGTGAGGCGGAACGCCGCGCGGCGCGCTTCTTCCGCCGGCGCTGATGGTGGTGATGCGCAATACCCTTATAGGCTGCGGTGTGGCGGGGCGGCTGATGCCGGCCCCGCTGGCCGCCATTGGCGATCGGAATTAGGCCATGTCAGTCACCACCGCGACGGAATTGCATTGGTCGAAGAACCGACGTGAGCCGTCTTGGCTTGTCAAATTTTTTGACAATAAGGCCGTGCTGGTGGTGGCCTGCCTGCTGCCGGCGCTGGGGCTGCTGGGGGTGTTTCTCACCTATCCGCTGGGGCTTGGGATCTATCTGGCCTTTACCGATTCGACGATCGGCCGGAAGGGCATTTGGGTGGGGTTGGAGAATTTTGAGTATCTCTTCACCGACCCGATCTTCTGGAATGCGGTGTTTTTCTCGGTGTTTTATACTGGGATTGCCACTATCGGAAAATTTGGTCTGGGGCTTTGGCTGGCCTTGCTGATGAACCAGCACATGCCATTCAAATCGCTGATCCGGGCGATTATCTTATTGCCTTGGATTGTGCCGACGGTGCTTTCGGCCATTGCGTTTTGGTGGATTTATGACCCGCAATTTTCCATTATCAGCTACATCTTTGTTGATGTGCTGGGGTGGCGGACGACGAATATTAACTTCATCGGCAGCGAATGGCCGGCACGTTTTTCACTGATCGTGGCCAATGTCTGGCGCGGGATTCCCTTTGTGGCGATCTCGCTGCTGGCGGGGCTGCAGACCATTTCGCCCTCGCTCTATGAGGCGGCGCTGCTGGATGGGGCTTCGGCCTGGCAGCGGTTTCGGTTTATCACCTTCCCAATGCTGCTGCCGATTTTGGCCATTGTGATGACCTTCTCGATCATCTTCACCTTCACCGATTTTCAGCTGGTCTATGCGATCACCCGAGGAGGGCCTGTGAACTCAACCCATCTGCTGGCCACACTCGCCTTCCAGCGCGGCATTCCGGGCGGGCAATTGGGTGAGGGGGCGGCGATTGCGGTCTCCATGATCCCCTTCCTGGTCTTTGCCACGCTGTTTTCTTACTTCGCGCTGGCACGGCGCAAATGGCAACAGGGCGAGGGGAACGACTGAGATGAGCAATGCTTCAACCGCAGCGCCTGAGACCATGCAATGGGATAGCCGCGCGCGCCGCGCGGTGATGCTCTGGATCCCGCTGGGCTGTTTTCTGCTGATCCTGCTGTTTCCGTTTTATTGGATGGCGATCACCGCCTTCAAGCCGGATGCGGAGCTGTATGATTTTGCGGCGCATAATCCGTTCTGGATCACTTCGCCGACCTTGCAGCATATTCGGAAATTGCTGTTTGAGACCTCTTATCCGCGTTGGCTTTGGACGACGATGGGGGTGGCGGTGGGGGCGACCTTCCTCTCGCTGCTGGCCTCGACGCTGGCGGCCTATGCCATTCAGCGGCTGCGGTTTAAGGGCAGCCAATATGTGGGATTGGCGATTTATCTGGCCTATCTGGTGCCGCCCTCCATCCTGTTCATTCCGCTGGCGACGATGGTGGTGCAGCTGGGGCTGTTCGATAGCCCCATGGCGCTGATCCTGGTCTATCCGACCTTTCTGGTGCCGTTCTGCACCTGGCTGCTGATTGGCTATTTCAAGTCCATTCCCTATGAGTTGGAGGAATGCGCGCTGATTGATGGCGCGACGCGGCTGCAGATTTTGCGGCAGATCACCTTGCCGCTGGCGGTTCCGGGGTTGATTTCGGCGGGGATTTTCTCGTTCACGCTGAGCTGGAATGAGTTTATTTATGCGCTGGCGTTTATTCAGTCGAGCGAGAATAAGACAGTGCCGGTGGCCATTCTGACTGAATTGGTGACGGGCGATGTTTATCAATGGGGAGCGCTGATGGCGGGTTCGCTGTTGGGATCGCTGCCTGTGGCGATTTTTTACTCGTTCTTTGTGGATTATTACGTGAGCAGCCTGACGGGGGCGGTGAAGGAATAATCTGTGCGCCGGTTCTAACCCGGTGCGGTTTGGCGCTATCG
>CAMDJV010000057.1 GCA_945901085.1 Rhodovarius crocodyli
TCGCCGCCAGCGCCACCTTCGCCTTGAAGACAGGGCTGTGGGTCCGTCTCGTTCGCTTCGTCATGCTCTCTCCTGGTCCGCAGCAACATCGCCGCTGTCAGGCAGGAAATCCAGTTATCGACCTGTCCGAATTTCCCGAGCCATCTCTCTGAGATCCGTACTGGATTTTCGAAACGTAGGCGCGGCGCCGCCAATTTTTTTAAAAAATTGGCGGCCCTTCTCAAAAAAAGGTAGTTTTCGAGTTATCTGGAAGCCTATCGCGGCCATTGCCTAGCGCAGTAACGACAGTCCTTTGAGTCTGCCTCCAAAGGCTTTCTCTCATCCGGATCGTCGCTGCACTCCCAACTTGATCGAAGGCGCTCAATGCGGGATGGGGCGTCACGGATGCAGACCCGCGATCGCCTGGTCGGTCGCTTCGGTGGCCGCCTTCAAGGCATTAAGATTGCCGGAAAGCGGCGTGACCAACCCGGATACGTCGGCAATGCCATCTTCCTCGATGCGCGTAGCTGCTTTCTCCACGACTAAGTTCCACTGATAAAGCAGCGATACCATTTGCGCCGCCGACACGCCTTCCTCATCGCCCAGGCGCCACATATCTTTAGCAAGCCTGTCGACCATCGTGGGTACGGGTATCGCCGCTTCCCTTAAGTTTTTTGCGACAGTAGCGTGGCCTTTCGCAGAAGCATTCTCATTTGGCACCCCCGAGAACGGCGCTTGCGACAGAACAAACTCTGCCTTGCTCAGCGCCACCTTGATGAGAAGAACATCAGGGTAAATCGAGACGGCGATCGCCTTTGAACGCTGCTTGGCCTCCCGATTTCTTGCTCGCATAGGCGACAAAATAGCCCAGGTCGACAAACCGAGGGCCACTACCGGAGCCAGCGCCAGCAGCACGTTTTGCAGCCAATCAGGGAACAAAGCGGATAGCCAAGCAGGCGCTTCAGACATGGCTAAACGGACAGAGCAGGCGATTGACGCTGCCCTGCATCAGCCGCAGCAACGAAGCCTTACTCGTCAGGGGGAGTACGTCATCAAAGTCACCCTTCGCCTGAAAGTAGGGAATATGTGTCCGGAGTTTTCGCTTCGTCATGCTCTCTCCTAATCTGCGGTGATTTCGCGGCTGCCGACAGGAAAGCCATCTATCACCATGTCCGAATTTCCCGAACCACTTATTTGCGGATTGGGCGCCCCTTTCAGCCAGCTTTGCCCCCCGGCACAACGGGAGAGGTTGCTTCGCCTGCTGCCTGAAATTCTTTGTAGGCCTTGTCCCAGTCTATAGCCGGGAAGGCCTCACGGAGGCTCGCGAGGAAAACCGGCAGCAGGCCACCCAGCAGCACCACATTCTCGGCACGCTCCACAAAGGCCAGGCTGGCCAGTTCCTGGATTTGTTGTCGCGGCGCGCCGGTCGCAAAGCCAAAATCATAGCCGTCCAGCGTCTTGATGGCCGGAAAGCCCGCCATGCGCGCCAGCATGTCCCGCGCCCGGCCGCGTCGCACCTCGCGCTCCGCCCGCAACGTGTCCTCGAGAAAGTCGCTGAAGCTGGCGTCGCGCGCCGCCGCTGCCTGCGCTGTGGCGCCATAGAGGTCCGGCACCGCACCCAGCCGCAACTCGCCGCACAGCTCGGCGATACGGGCATGCTGCAATTCGCTCATGCGCATCTTCTTCGCCGACCCACACTCGCCCTGGCAGCGAGGCTCCAACGAGAACACCAACGGCTTACTGCGCCAGTACCTGCCCAAGGGCAGTTCCCTCGCTGGCCTGGACCAAGACGACCTCGACATTGTCGCCGCCAGCCTCAACGATCGCCCCAGGAAGACACTCGACTACGCCACGCCGAACGAGGCATTCAACAGCCTACTTGCAACATTGGCCGGCGGGAGCGAGACACAGAACGGCGATGGTGTTCGACATGGATGTTGAATCCGCCCAGGTAAAAGGCCGATTTCAGCGTGGTCGGCATTTGCCCCGGTTCGAACCCCACTTGCCCAAAATCCGTACTTCGAGAGCGAACACTTTGGTACGGAAATTCTCCAGCATCTGGTGGTTCTCTGCGGTCAGACTGCGGTCACACCCCCCTGGCGAAAACCCTGTAATTTCAGTCCACAGCAGCCTAATCATGGGCCATTTCAGAAGGCACTAGCCATTTCGCCAGATTGACGAGACCGTCCAAAAATTTTATACAAAGAGGGAATTTGCGGACTACCTGACTATGTGATCGCCAGGTTGCTGCTGTTCGCGGGCGACTTTCGTTCGGTCGGGTTGACACCGCACGAACGGGGTTCTTTTCGCCATGGGCACGACACTGTCGAAATCTGAGAACGCCGCACCTGCCCCTCGCACTGCCGAGGGTGGCAAGAGCAATTGGCTGCTGGTGCTGGCAGCCACGGCGGTGGCCGCGCTGCTGAGCGGCTTTTACGGCATCAATGAATATGCCTCCGGCACGGGTGAGGTTGTGGCGCGCACTGAACGGAGCGCCGACCGTTTTGATGCCACCTTCCGCGAGTTGGTGACCGCCCGCTACCGCACCCTCGGCCTCGCCGCCGATACGATGCTGCAGAGTCGTGTCACGGTGGAAGCCTTTGCCAATGGCGACCGCGACGCGCTGAGCGCCATTATCGAACCCTTCTTCCAGGCCCTGCAGCGCGACCATAATATTGGGCAGTTGAACTTCTGGACCGCGCCCGCAGTCGTATTTTACCGCGCCGGCCGCCCGAATGAGTACGGCATGGACCTGTCGCGCTTCCGCCGTTCTATTGTGGCGGCGAATGAACGCCGCCAGCGCATCATGGCCGTCGAAACCGGGCAAGGCGGCGAGGTAGCACTGCGCGCCATTGTTCCAGTGACCCATCATGAGCGTTTCGTTGGCGTGCTGGCCTTCGGCAGCGATTTTAACATTCCGCTCGAACGTGCCCGCGCGCTTTCTGGGATGAATTGGGCCTATAGCATCACCAAGGACATTTCCGACCGCACCGAGCGCCAGCCGCTGCCGGCCAATGATGTCACGCTGGGCGACGATATCTATATCAGGTATTCGGACCCGGAGACGGCGCGCATGATGCGCCAGATCCGCTTCAACCCCCGTTCAACCGAAAGCCAGCTTCTCTCCCAAGCGGGACGCACGGTATTGGTGAAGACTTTCTTTGTGACTAATTTTTCCGGCGTACCCAGCATCACAATCGCCACCTCGCTGGATGTGACCGAGCAGTTTGCCGCCATCCTGCGGGGGGTGCTGATCAAGTGCGGTGTGCTGTTTGTGGTGGTGGCCTTGGTGGGCAGCATTGTCGCGATCAGTTTCCGCAAATCCGGGGCCAGCTTTGTCGGCGCGCTGGGGCGGCAGCGGCGCGAATTGGCCGAGCGCACGGCCATGGCCGAGGCGGCGATGGCCAAGCTGAAACAGGTCGATCTGATCAAGCGCGGCTTCTTCAACAACCTCGTGACCGCCATTGCCGAGCCATTGCAGGCGGTGAGCGGCCATTTGGCGGCGCTGGCGCCCAAGGCCAATGACGCGGGCGACAAGGCTCTGGTGGAAGCGCTGGCCTTCCCGCAGGCGGAAATGGCGCGGCTGAGCCGGCTGGTCGAGGATTTCCATCAGGTGGAATTGTTCCGCCAGGGCCTGGTCAAGACCGAGGCGCCGCTCGCGGCATTGGCCGAGTTGGTCTCTCGCAGCATTGATGAGGATCTCGCGGCCTATCGCAGGCTGCCCAACCTGGCCATTGCCATGGCCGTGCCGGCGGGTTTGCCCCGCGCGCGGGTGGATGGTGACCTGCTGCGCCGGGCGATTGGCAGCCTGGTGGGCTTTGCCGCCCAGCGCTCGGGCCAGGGCGAGGTGCGCTTCAGCGCCGAGCAGGATGCCCAGGCCTGGCTGGTGCTGCGCATCACCGGCACGGCCTTCTCCGGCCCGGCCGCGCCGAGCGAGATGCTGCTCGATGAGGCGGGTCAGTTCCTCGCGCAACTCGCCGAGGACAGCGATGTGGCCGCGCGGGCCAATGCGCTGATTGGCGTGGTGCTGGCGCGGATGATCGTGGAGTTCTACGGCGGCACGCTGGGCGTGGCTGGGCCGGAAGCGCCGGGCTTTGTCATTCGCCTGCCGGCAGCGGGCTGAGGGCGCGGCGATGATGCAACTCTATGGGCGCCTTGGCATTGCCATTGCGGCGCTGGGCATTTTGGCCCTGTTGGGCAAAGTCTTTACCGCGCCGCTGGCTTTTGTCTTTGACCTCTCCGAGGCGAGCCTGGCGCAGCTGATCCTCGCTGCGCTGTGGTTTTCCCTCACGCTATTGCTGGCACGGGTGATCCGCAATGAGGTGATCCATGGCTGGATCGAGCGGCGCTCGGGCCAGCAGGTGCCGCCCTTGATCGGCAGCCTGGCAACCGGGCTCATCATGTTCCTGGGCTTATGCGCCATCATGTCCTTGGTGTTCGAGCGCGATATCACCGCGCTGGTCGCCACCGGCGGTGCCTCGCTGATGATTCTGGGCATTGCGCTGCGCGATATCCTATTGGCGCTGTTCACCGGCATCGTGCTGAATGTGGAGAAGCCCTTCCGCGTGGGCGATATGGTGCAGATCAATGATCGGCAGCAGGGCAGGATAGAGCGCATCACCTGGCGCACCACGGTGCTGCTGACGGGGAATAATGAGACGATCTATATCCCCAACCTGCTGCTCTCCAACGCCATCATCCTGAACATGGCGCAGCCCGATAAGCGCTCCAGGCGAAGCCTTGAGGTGAGAATCCGCTACGATACCTCGGTCGATAGTGCCGAACGCGTGCTCTATGCCGCAACGCTGGGTGCGGCGGGGGTGGTGCATGTGGCGCCACCCACGGTGTTTGCCCGCAAACTTGAAGCCGATTGCGTGCTCTATGAGGTGGCCTTCACCATCTCCAACTACGCCGATGGCAAGAAGGCGGAACACGCGGTGCTGAAGAATATTCTGCAATGCATGCGCGATGCCGATATGACCACGCAGGGTCAGGTGAAGATCGCCAATCGCGCGCTTGATACCTTCCATCTGGTGCAGCAGGTGCGGCTGTTCCGCGGGTTGCCGGAGGATTTGTGCAAGCGCATCGCCGGCCTTTTGGTGGAGCGGCACATTCCCGCAGGCGCCCCCATCGTGGTCGCTGGGGAGCGGCGCAATGCCATGTTCATCATCGGCGAAGGCATGGCCAAGCGCACCGGTACCGACCGTGCCGGCGCCTC
Organism: Rhodovarius crocodyli; assembly: GCA_945901085.1. GTDB lineage: Bacteria > Pseudomonadota > Alphaproteobacteria > Acetobacterales > Acetobacteraceae > Rhodovarius > Rhodovarius crocodyli_A. The sequence goes on from CAMDJV010000057.1 coordinate 5,198, forward strand.
CGTGGTGTCTCAACGCTTCATGGCGACCGAGGCCTTTGGCCGCAAGGCGCTTTTCGCCTGCCAGAGCCACAGCGCGACAGTTGTGGCCGAGACGGCGGTGCTGGCCTATGAGTTCGAGCGCCGCGCGCTGGCCCGATTACTGGCCGAGACCCCGGAACTGCTCGAGACATTTGCCATGGCCCTGGCGCAATTGCATTATCGGGAGACGCATCCAGGCCGCGCCGAGGATGATCTGCCGGCAGCCGCGATTGCGCGCTTGGTCCATCTGCATCGCGGGCAGATTGAGGCCAATTACGGCGGGCAATTGGCCTTGTCGCATTCAGCAGCCTAACGGCTGGGCGGGCGGCGCGCAGAACTCATACCCAATCCCTGAAGCCTAGCAGGAAGCAGCACAGGCTAGCGATGCTAAGGCTGAGGCCAGCAGCACCGCCAAAGCCAGCGACGAGCTATCCGAGGACGACCTGGCGGCGCTGGCAGGAGGTGCTGGGCCACCGGGTCTCTACGTGCGAGATTTTACTAGTGTAGATTCTAGTACTAGAGGTGGTAGTAGTAATATGAGGGGGGAGGTTTTAGTTTCACAAGCAGTATAAATCCTCCGGTTATGCCCATGAAAATTCCAAAACCGCCCTGATCGCCAACCCTTTCGGATAATATCCACTCCAGCAGATCCCAAAGGTCAGACGATGCCAGAGAACGAAGCAGCCGCCTCCACCGCTGAAGCGCAACAGGGGGTGGCCAAGGCCAGCGACACCAAGGCTGAAGCCGCACCCCACAAATAGGCTGTTTCTGGCTGGTGTTCGGTCCCAGGATTGGGTCGGCGGCTGGAACGCCCAGCTAGGCCTGCGCCCGCGCCGCTGCAGCGGCCGATATCAAAACCCGCCATCCCTTGGCCTGACGCACGGTTTTTCTGATAGGTTTTCGGTCAGCCTGGAACGGGCTGAAAAACCTCATCCATAAACAAACTCCTCGCCGTCGAGGTCGATCAGCGGGAACTCATCCTTCTCCGCCCAGTAATCCTGGGTGTGCTGCCATTCCCGCTTATCGCCACGCTTCGGTAGCAGGTGGATGCCGCGCATGAGATAACCCGGATTGAAGCTCTCCTCGTCTATCCAGGGCAGAAGCGGCATGTTGTGGTCTTCTTGCCGCAGCTGCACCTCCACCCGCCTGGCGCCCTTGGCGTCCATCTGCCGCAGCAGCCGGCAGACGAAATCCCCCACCAAATCGGCCCGCAATGTCCAGCTGGCGCGGAAATAGCCGAATACCCAGGCCATATTGGGGATGGAGGTGAACATCATGCCGCGATAGGTCACGGTCTCGTGGAAATTGAGCGGTTCGCCATTGATGCTGAAGGCGATGTCGCCGAGCACGTTCAGATGGAAGCCGGTCGCAGTGACAACGATATCGGCATCCAGATGTTGGCCGGATTTCAGCGTGATGCCGGTCTCATCGAAGGTCTCGATCGCATCGGTGACGACCGAGGCCTTGCCGGCCGCAATGCCCTTGAACAGATCGGCATCGGGCACGAAGGCGATACGCTGCCGCCAGGGCCGGTAGCTCGGCGTGAAATGCGCCTCGACCGTCTCCGCCGGGATATGCGCGCCCACCAGGCCGAGCAGCTCCTGCTTTACCTTCTCCGGCTCCTCGAAGCTGCGCTTCGTGAACACCGATTGCTCGAACAGGATTTTCCGCCGCACGATCTCATGGATCCAGCTTTCATCCACTTGCAGCTTGCGCAGCTCATCGGCGATTTCGATGGCGTTGCGCCCGGTGCGGAAGAAGGTCGGTGTCCGCTGCAGCATCGTCACATGGGCTGCCGTGTCGCACATGTTCGGGACCACCGTCGCGGCCGTCGCGCCCGAGCCGATGACCACAACGCGCTTGCCGGCATAGTCCAGATCTTCAGGCCAGGTCTGCGGATGCACGATCCGGCCCTGGAAGCGGCTCATCCCCGGCCATTGCGGCGTATAGCCCTCCTCGTGCCGGTAATAGCCCTGGCACATCCACAGGAAATTCGCGGTGAAGCGCACCACCTCGCCGGTATCGCCGACCCGGGCCTCGATGCTCCACAGGTTCTCCGCGCTCGACCAGGCCGCGGTGGCGATCCGGTGGTGGTAGCGGATATGCGGCTCGATCCCGTTCTCGGTGATCACCTCGCCCATATATTTGCGGATTTCCTCGGCGGTCGCGATCGGCGCTCCGGTCCAGGGCTTGAAGCGATAACCGAACGTATAGAGGTCGCTGTCCGAGCGGATGCCGGGATATTTATGCGTCCACCAAGTCCCGCCGAAACTGTCCTGCGCTTCGAGGATGACGAAGCTTTTTCCCGGGCATTGCTGCTGCAGGTGATAGGCGCCGCCGATGCCGGAAATCCCGGCACCGACGATCAGCACGTCGAAATGCTCGGCCTTCGCGTTCGCGGCAGGAGAGTGCAGGATGGCGGTGTCGGGCATGGTTTGCGCTTCTTCGGCTGGGGACGTTGGCTCCACTATAGCCCTGTCGGGCTCAGGCCGCGATCACCCTTTCCCGCGGCAATCCCCGGCCAGTTCCTGCCGCACTATCGCCGCCCCCGCCGCCATGGCGGATAATTTGCCGAAGGCGCGCGCCCGGGGCAGGTATTTCATGCCGCAGTCGGGCGCAATCACCAGGCGTTCGGCCGCCACGTGCCGCAGGCCGGCGCGGATGCGTGCGGCCACGGTCTGGGGGCTCTCCACCTCGGCCGAGCCCAGATCCAGCACACCGAGCATGATGGTCTTATTCGACAGATCAGCGAGGATGCCCAGATCCAGCTTGGGCTGCGCCGCCTCGATGGAGATTTGTTCGGCCGTGCTATCGGCCAGTTGCGAGAGGAAGGAATAGCCCGAGGGCTTATCCGCCACCATCGCGGCGTAGCCAAAGCACAAATGCACCACGGTTGGCCCCGGCACGCCTTCGAGCGCCCGGTTCAGCGCCTTCACGCCGAACTGCATCGCCTGTTCCGGCCGCGCCTGCAGCCAGGGTTCGTCGAATTGGATGATATCGGCGCCAGCGGCCTTGAGGTCCCGCGCCTCCTCCGCCACAGCCTCGGCATAGGCCATGGCGACGGCTTCCGGGTCGCCATAATACTCGTCATGTGCCTGCATCGACAGGGTGAAGGGCCCGGGCAGGGTGATCTTGATCTGCCGGTCGGTATTGGCGCGGAGGAATTCCACGTCGCGCACCTCCACCGCGTGGCGGCGGCGGATCGGGCCCGTGATGCGCGGCACCGGCGTGGGTTTGCCCGCCCGGCCCACGACGATGGCGGGGTTGTCCACATCCACGCCATCCAGGGCGAGGGCAAAGCGGTTGGAGTAGCTCTCACGCCGCATTTCGCCATCGGTGATGATGTCGATGCCCGCCCGCTCCATATCGCGGATCGCGATCAGGGTGGCGTCATCCTGCGCCTGTTCGAGAGCATCCTCAGCCACCCGCCAAATGGCCTTCAGCCGCACCCGGGGCACGACATTATTGCCCACCAGAATGGCGCGATCCACCAGCCAATCCGGTTGCGGATAGCTGCCCACGACGGTGGTGGGCAGAAGGGTTTTGGTCATGGCGTGGTGCTCTCCGGCAAGATGGATGGACGATGGCCGAGGCATCCCCGCGCGGCAAGCCGGGGGCATTGCAGCCACTGCCTTGCCTTGCAAGATTGGGGGCGACGCCGTGTGCGGGCTTTTGTAGCCTGCCCTCCCACCGCGCCCGAAGGAGAATGACCGTGCAGGATCTGGATATCGACTCGACGACCAAGGCGGTGCTCGAGCAGATGGCGCTGACCACCGATCCGCGCCTGCGTGAGATCATGGAAGCTGCCGTTCGCCATGTGCATGATTTTGCCCGCGAGGTGAAACTCACCCCCGAGGAATGGCTCAAGGGCATTGGCTTTCTCACCGCGGTGGGGCAGATGTGCACGCCTTACCGGCAGGAATTCATCCTGCTGTCGGATGTGCTGGGGCTCTCCCGGCTGGTCAATCTGATGCATGACAGCCAAGGCCGCGACGAGGCGGCAACCGAGACCAGCCTGCTCGGCCCCTTCTTCCGCGAGAAGGCACCCGAGATTGCGCTCGGCGGCAGCATCATCAGCGCGATGAAAGGCGAGGAGATCGTGATCTTCGGCCAGGTCACCGACCCTGCGGGCCATGGCGTGGCGGGTGCCGAGATCGATGTCTGGCAGACCGATGCCGAAGGGCAATATGATTTGCAGGCCAATGATCCTTCGGTGATGGATATGCGCGGCCGGCTGCGCTGCGATGCCGAGGGCCGCTTCCATTTCCGCACCGAAAAGCCGGTGGGCTATTCCATCCCGATGGATGGCCCGGTGGGCGCGCTGGTGCGCCAGCAAAGCCGGCATGGCTTCCGCCCGGCGCATATCCATGTGCTGGTGGCGGCACCGGGGCATCGTGAATTGATCACCGCGCTGTATTTCGGCGATGACCCGCATATCGACAGTGACACGGTGTTTGGCGTCTCGGCCTCGCTGGTGATCACCCAGAGCGCCGGGCTGGAGGGCAATCCGCTGCCGAACCTGCCGGGCATTCGCTATGACTTCACCCTCTCCCCCGCCAGCGATGGCGCGGGTGGTCGGGTGGGTTCAGACCCCTCAAAGCTCATGCCAACCGGCTGAGGCCGCTTTACCCGCCGCACCACGCCTTATTGGGAGAAAACAACCATGCTCATCCGTCGCCGCCTTGCGGCAGCCGCCGCCGCCGCCACTCTCGTCCTTGCCAGCCCGGCATGGGCGCAGGAGGCCTTTCCCAGCCGGTCGCTGCAATTCGTGCTGCCCTATCCGCCCGGCAATGCGATCGACCTGCTGGTGCGCGCCCTGGCGGCCGAGATGTCACCCTTGCTGCGGCAATCGGTGGTGGTGATCAACCGCGATGGTGCGGCGGGTGCGGTGGGTTCGGTCTCGGTCGCCAGGGCGGCGGCGGATGGCTATACGGTGCTGTTTGTGCCCGCCCTCGTCGCCTCCGTGCTGCCGGTGACGCAGGCGAGCAGCGGGTTGCGGGTGGACAGCTTCCGCCCGGTTTGCCAGGTCTTCAACAATTCCATGGCTTTGGTGGTGAAGCCGGATAGCCCGATCCGCAGCCTGGCGGATTTGCAGGCGGCGGCGCGGGCCCAGCCGGGGCGGCTGACCTATGGCACGCTCGGCGTCACCTCCATCCCGCATCTGGCCATGGAGCAATGGGCTGGTGCTGCGGGGGTCGAGTTCACCCATGTGCCCTTCCGCGCCGATGCGGCGGTGATGACCGAGGTGATCACCGGGCGCCTTGATGTCGGCTCCATCGTGCTGGGCTCGGCGGCAGGGCGCAATGATGTCCGCATCCTCGCCGTGTTCGACAGTGAGCGGCACCCTGATTTTCCGGATTCGGCCACCGCCGTCGAACAGGGCTTCAATGTGCTGCCGGCCAGCTTTGGCGGGCTTTTCGTGCCCGCCGGCACGCCGGAGGAGCGGATTGCGGCGCTGGAGACGGCCTGCACCACGGCGGCCGGCACCGCCGCCTATCGCGCGGCCGCCCGAACGGGCAGCCAGCCGGCCAATTTCTTTCTTGATCGGGCGGCTTTCACCCGGCGGCTGCAATCCGATGTGGAGACCAAGGCGGCGCAGCTGCGCCGCCTGACCTTGAACTGAGGCCGGCCTCAGGCGAGGCGCGCGCCCGCCTGAGTCCAGTACGCCGCCGCGGCGGGGTGCCAGGGCACGCCGGCGGCGGCAGTTTTCTGCACATCGAGGGTGAAGCCCCGCGCCTCGGCATGCACCCGCGCCCAATCCTCGCGGTTTTGCCACAGCACATTCAGCACCTGGGTCACCAGCGCTGCGGGCGCATCCTCACGCATTGCCAGAATATTGGCGACGCTGAGCTGGCGGTTCGGCGCCGTCTGGCCGGGATAGGTGCCAGCGGGGATCACCTCGGGGAAATAGACCGGGCCATTGGTGGCGACGATGCGCTCGGCATATTGGTCATGATCGACCAGCACCATTGTCGTGCCGGGTGTTGCGGCCAGGTCGGTGATCGCACTGGTCGGCACGCCGGAGACGAAGAAATACGCGTCGATCTTGCCGTCGCGGATTGCCGCCGTGCTCTCGGCCGGGGAGAGTCGCTCACGGCCACGGAAATCACTGGCCAGGTTGAGGCCGGCGGCCTCCAACAGCCGGGCTGCGAAAAGCTCGGTCGCCGATTGCGGCGCGCCGGTGGAGATGCGCTTGCCCTTGAGGTCCTGGATGGAGCGGATATTGCGATCCGCCGTCGTCACCACCTGCATGCGGTTGGTATACAGCACGGCGATGGCGCGGGTGGGGACGACCCGGCCGCGGAACTGGCCGGCGCCGCGCACGCTATCCACCGCCGCATCAACCTGGCCGAAGACGATCTGCGCCCGGCCGGCGCCCAGCAGCTGGAAATTGGCGGTGGAGCCGGCGGTCACCTCGGCGGTGGCGGAGGTGCCGGGAATGCCGCGGGTGAGGTAATTCGCCAGCGCGCCACCCAGCGGGTAATACACGCCGCCGGTGGTACCGGTGGCGATTGCCATCTGGTTGGTCTGGGCGCGGGCGGCGGGTGCGGCAAGCAGCGGCAGGGCCATGGCGGCGCGGCGGGTCAGTGTGGACATCGGCATTTTCTCCCGGGTTGTGGCGTTGGGTGAGAGATAGCCATGCGCGCAGGCGGCGGAAAGCCCCCAATTGGCGGAGCCATTGTTGATGTCGGTCAAGGCGCGCCACGCGATGGCGGGGCAGGCTTGGCCGATCACACGCCAGGAGGCTCCGATGCCGGACATCAACAACCCCACCGCCGCCAAGCTGATGACCCGCAGCGTCGTCAGTATCCTGGCCGAAAGCCCGGTGCATGACATCGCGCTGCTGCTGGCGGAGCGGTCAATCTCCGCCGTGCCAGTGGTGGATAGCCAGGGCCAGGTGCTGGGCATGGTCACCGAGGCTGATCTGGTGCGCCGTCTGGCCGGGCTGGCCGATACCAAGCCCGGCTGGCTGGCCCGCATCTTCGCCGACCCGGCGGGCCGGGCTGAGCGCTATGCCCGCACCCATGGCGCCGTGGCGCGTGACATCATGACCGAGGCTGTGGTGAGCGTGGCGGAAACCGCAACCGCCGCCGACATCGCCCATCTGATGGAGGAGCGACAAATCCGCCGGGTTCTGGTGCTTGATGAGGGGCGGCTGGTCGGGCTGGTCAGCCGCGCCGACCTGTTGCGCGCCCTCACCATGCCTGAGGCGGAGGCGCCCCCGGCAGGGGATGATGTGATCCGCGAGGCGGTGGTCGAGGCGCTGCGGGGGGAGACTTGGTCGAGCGGCTATTACTCCTCCGTGGCGGTGACGCGCGGCGTGGTCAGTTTTGAGGGCTTTTGCCAGGTGCCGGGCTCGCGGCGCGGCATGCATGTGCTGGCGCTGGGGGTGCCGGGGGTGCGCGGCGTGGTGGACAATACGGTGCCCATGCCCATGGCCTATGTGGCGGGGATTTGAGGGCGGGTACTACCGCGCCCGCACCGTCAACAGCACCACAAAACCCAGGGCCATGAGCCCCACCACCACCGCCATGCCCGCCTGCTGGCTGGCGAAGGCGGCGGTGGCGATGGCCAGCAGCGCCGGGCCGATAAAGCCCGTCACCCGGCCGGAGAGCGCGAAGAGGCCAAACCAGGCGCCCACCTCGCCCGGTGGTGCCAGCCGCGCCATCAAGGTTCGGCTGGCCGCCTGGGCGGGGCCAAAGAACAGGCCCAGGCCACCGCCCAGCACCCAGAACATCGTCTTGCCTTCCACCAGCAGCAGCCCCAGGCCGATGAGGATGATGCAACCCAGCGAGAGCAACACGGTGCGGCGGGAGCCCAGCCCATCCTCCACCATGCCACCCACCAACGCACCCAGCCCGGCGGTGATGTTGAGCAGGATGCCAAAGAGCAGGATTTCGGAAAAACCCATGCCGAAGCGGCCCGCCGCATAAATGGCGCCAAAGGCGAAGAGGGTATTCAGCCCATCGGTGTAGAACAGGCGGGCCAGCAGGAAGCGCGCCAGCACCGGCTCGCGCGGCAGGCTGCGCAGCAGGCGGGCAATCTCGCTCAGCCCGGTGCTGATGGCCTGACGGATGGGCGGGCGCTGCACCGGGTCGCGCACCGCGATCAGCACAGGCCAGCAGAATATCATCATCCAGGCACCGACAAGCAGGGCTGTGGCGCGGATATGCTCCCCCGCCTCGCGGTTCAGGCCGAAGAGCGCGGGGTCGGGCTGCACCAGCAACACGAGGCAGAGTGCAAGGCAGACGAGCCCCCCGCCATAGCCCATGGCCCAGCCTATGCCGGAGACGCGGCCCATCGCCTCGGGCCGGGCCACACCGGGGAGCATGGCATTGTAGAACACCGTGCCGAGTTCAAAGCCGATCGAGGCGATGCCCACCAGCAGCAGCGCCGTCACGGCATAGCCGGGTTCGGGCCGGATGAACCAGATCATCGCCGTGGCCAGGGCCGTCAATAAGGTCAATACCAGCAGCATGCCGCGGCGGCGGCCGCCAGCATCGGCCACGGCACCCAGCACCGGCGAGAGCAGCCCGACGGTCAGCCCCACCAGCGCCTGCATCCAGGCCCACATCGCCTGCCCCTCCACCGGGCTGGCCGCCACGGAGGCGGTGAAATAGGTGGCGATGACGAAGGTGGAGATGACGGTGGGGAAGGCCGAATTGGCGATGTCATAGCTCGCCCAGGCCCATTCCTTCGCGTTCATGCTGGTATCCCTGTTCTGTGCTGGAGGCTTGTATTAGGACATCATCCTACAGCGCATGGCGACTGGGCTAGCCGGCCAGGCACCACCCGCCCTCAGGCGGCATTGGCCCCCTTGATGGCGGCGACGACAGCGGCGGTGACCGCGGCCGTATTGGCGCTGCCGCCCACATCAGCCGTGAGGATACCGGCGGCGCAGACTTGCTCCACCGCGGTGATCAGCGCCGCAGCAGCCACCGCCTCGCCCAGATGTTCCAGCATCATCGCCGCAGTCCAGAAGGTGGCGACGGGATTGGCCACGCCCTTGCCGGCAATATCGAAGGCCGAGCCATGGATGGGTTCGAACATCGAGGGGAAGCGCCGCGAGGGGTCGAGATTGGCGGTGGGTGCGACGCCAAGCGAGCCCGCCACCGCCCCGGCCAGATCCGACAGAATATCGGCATGGAGGTTGGTGGCCACGACGGTGTCGATGCTCTGGGGCCGGCGGACCATGCGCGCGGCCATGGCATCCACCAACTCCTTCTCCCAGGTCACGGTGGGGAATTCGGCGGCGACCTCGGCGGCGATTTCGTCCCAAAACACCATGCCATGCTTCTGGGCGTTGGATTTGGTGACAACGGTGAGCAATTTGCGCGGGCGTTTTGCCGCGATGGCAAAGGCGGTGCGCATGATGCGGGTGACGCCAGCACGGGTGAAAATCGCGGTTTCGGTGGCGATTTCCTCCGGGTGGCCGCGATGGGCGCGGCCGCCATGGCCGGCATATTCACCCTCGGAGTTTTCACGCACGATCACCCAGTCGATATCCCCGGGTGACACTTCGCGCAGCGGCGAGGTCAGGCCAGGCAGCACCCGCGTGGGCCGGATATTGGCATATTGATCAAAGCCCTGGCAGATTTTCAGCCGCAGGCCCCACAGTGTGAGGTCATCGGGCAGATGCGCATCGCCCACCGCGCCGAAGAAGATGGCGTGGAACGGCTTGAGCGTGTCCAACCCATCCTCGGGCATCATCCGCCCGGTCTGGCGGTAATAATCGCTGCCCCAGGGGAAGGTTTCCACATCGAGGGCAAAGCCCTGGCGTTCGGCCAGGGCCATGAGGACTTCGAGGCCGGCGGGGATGACCTCCTGGCCGATACCATCCCCGGGGATGGCAGCAATGTGGTGGCGGCGCATGGTTTATTCCTTTAGCATGGAAGCATGAATGCAAGTTTGGGTGCAGCGGCCTATGCCGCGTTGAAACAGGCGGTGCTGGATGCCTCGCTGGCGCCCGGCAGCACCGCCAGCGAACCCGAGATCGCCGCCCGGCTGGGCATGTCCCGCACCCCGGTGCATGAGGCGGTGCTGCGGCTGCAGGCCGAGGGGTTTTTGCGCGTCATCCCCAAGCGCGGCGTGCTGGTGGTGCCGGTGGCGCGCGGTGATGTGGCCGATGTATATGAGGTGCTGATCGCGCTTGAGGGTGCGGCCGCTGCGCGGTTGGCGCGCGCGCCCGCCCGCGCCGCCCTGGCCGAATTGCGGGCGCTGACGGCGGAGATGGAACAGGCGCTGTCCGAAGGCCGCCGCCGCGCCTGGGCCGAGGCGGATGATGCCTTCCACCGCCTGCTGCTCAGCGCCTGCGGCAATGCACGGCTTGAGGCCGGGGCGGCCAATGCGCTGGATCTGGCGGGCCGCGCGCGGCTGCTGACCCTGGGCGGGCGCCCGCTCGCCACTTCTGCCGCCGAGCACTGGGCGCTGATCGAGGCGTTGGATGCGGGCGATGCCAATACCGCCCGCATGACCATCGCCGAACATCGCGGCCGGGCGGCACGGGAGATGCTGGCGCTGCTGCCATGAGGGTTGATCCATGGAAACTTGCATACAAGTCTCGATTTGCTTTTTCAATCCCCGCCAGCCTAGTCTGCATCCACTAGAGGAAAGGCGCCAATGACCTGGAATGACAGCAGCGCCCATGCCGCCTTGATGGCCATGTGGAAGGCCGCAATCGACGCGGCGGACCCGCTCACCTGCCTCGCACAACACCTGCCCGAACCGCCTGCCAAGGGGCGCATCATCGTGGTGGGTGCGGGCAAGGCCGCGGCCAAGATGGCGCTGGCGGTTGAAACCGCCTGGGCGCATTTGCCGCTGCATGGCCTCGTCGTCACCACCCATGGCGCCGACCTGCCCGACCCGCCGGCCAATCGGCGCATCGCCGTGCGCTTTGGCCATCACCCCACGCCGGACGCCCAGGGCGCGGCCGCCGCGGCCGACATGCTGGCCATGGTTCAGGGCCTCACCGAGAATGACCTGGTGCTGGCGCTGATGTCAGGCGGGGGTTCATCACTCTCCACCCTGCCCACACCGGGCCTCACCTTGGATGACATGATCGCGGTGAACCGGGAATTGCTGCGCTCCGGCGCGGCCATCTCGGCGATGAATTGCGTGCGAAAACACCTCTCCGCCTTCTCGGGCGGCCGGCTCGCGGCGGCGGCGCATCCAGCCCGCGTGGTCACCCTCGCCATCTCGGATGTTCCGGGCGATGACCCGGGTACCATTGCCTCCGGCCCCACCGTGCCCGATGCGACGACCTTCGCCCAAGCCCGCGCCATCGTCGCGCGTTATGGCATGACCCTACCCGCCGCCGCCCAGGCGCAGCTGGAAGCGGCAGCGGTGGAAAGCCCAAAAACCCTGGCCAATACCAGCTTCCACCTCATCGCCACGCCGATGATGGCGCTGCATGCCATGGCCAAAGCGGCCCGGGCGCATGGCCTCACCCCCCTCATCCTGGGCGACGCGCTGGAAGGCGAAGCCCGCCAATTGGGCACCGTTCTGGCCGGCATGGCCCTCTCGGCCGCCACCCATGGCCAGCCGCTTGCCGGGCCCTGCGTGCTGCTCTCGGGCGGGGAGACCACGGTGACCATGCCCGCCGGCACCCAAGGCTCCGGCGGGCGCAGCACGGAATGCCTGCTGGGCATGGCCCTGGCGCTGAAAGCCCATCCGCGCATCTGGGCCCTTTGTGCTGATACCGATGGCATTGATGGCCGCTCCGATGCCGCCGGCGCCTGGCTCACGCCTGATACAATCGGCCAGTCCAGCCTCAATGCCCAGCATTGCCTCGATACCCATACCAGCTACGCGCTGTTCGAAAGCGCCGGCACGCTGCTGATCACCGGGCCGACACTGACCAACGTCAATGATGTGCGGGCGGTGATCATTGGCTGAAAAGGGGGCGCATATGGCAGGCCTCGCCCGTTCAGACCGTCAACACATTCCCCGCGCCGCTTGGCGCCCAGCACCCGAACAACCCTGTCAGGACAATCATCATGGCCCGCATTGCGCTACGACGGCATCGGCGGACGAAGATCATCGCGACGCTGGGCCCCGCCAGTGCCAATCCGGAGATGATCGAGAAATTGTTTCGCGCGGGGGCCGATGTGTTCCGGCTGAATTTCTCCCATGGCAGTCACGAAGTGCATGCGGCGACGCTGGCGGCCATTCGCGCGGTTGAGGCAAAGCTGGGCCGCCCGGTGGGCGTGCTGGCCGATGTCCAGGGCCCCAAGCTGCGGGTGGGCAAGTTCGGCGGCGGGCGGGTGACGCTGACCAATGGGTCATCCTTCACCCTCGACCTCAATCCCACCCCGGGCGATGCGCGCCGGGTGCAATTGCCGCATCCCGAAATCATCAATGCCGCGCGCATCGGCACCACCTTGCTGCTCGATGACGGCAAGCTGCGGTTGCGGGTGACGCGGGTGCGGGAGAATGATCACCTGGAGACCGAGGTGATCAATGGCGGCGCGCTGTCCGACCGCAAGGGCGTGAATGTGCCCGATGTGCCCCTGCCCATTCCGGCGCTGACGGAAAAGGACCGTGCCGATCTCGCTTTCATCCTGCCCCTGGGCATTGAGTATATCGGCCTCAGCTTCGTCCAGCGGGCCGAGGATGTGGCCGAGGCCCAGGCGATTGCCGCCGGGCGGGCACTCATCATGGTGAAGATGGAAAAGCCGCAGGCGGTGGAGAATATGGACGCCATCCTGGCACTCGCCGATTGCGTGATGGTGGCCCGCGGCGATCTGGGCGTCGAACTGCCGACCGAGGAGGTGCCGCTGGTGCAAAAGCGCATCGTGCGTGCCGCCCGCGCGCTGGGCAAGCCGGTTGTGGTCGCCACCCAGATGCTGGAGAGCATGATCACCGCCCCCACACCCACCCGGGCCGAGGCTTCGGATGTGGCAACGGCGGTGTTTGATGGCGCCGATTGCGTGATGCTCAGCGCCGAGACCGCAGCCGGGCAATTCCCGCAGGAATCGGTGGAGATGATGAACCGCATCGTCGCGCGCGTTGAGCAGGATCCCGGCTGGCGCAGCCTGACCGATGCCGCAAGGCCAGAGCCGGAACGCAACTCCGCCTCGGCCATCGCCGCCGCGGCGCGGCAGGTGGCGCATACCATTGGCGCGCAGGCCATCGTCACCTTTTCGCAAACCGGCAGCACCACCTTGCGGGTGGCGCGCGAGCGGCCGGATTGCCCCATTCTGGGCTTGACCATGACGCAGGCGGCGGCCCGGCGCATGGCCTGTGTCTGGGGCGTGCATTCGCTGGTGGTGGAAGAAATCCACTCAATGACCGAAATGGCCAAACGCGCCACCAGGGCGGCGCTGGCTGAGGGCTTTGCCAAGCTGGGCGATGAGGTGGTGGTCACCGCCGGCCTTCCCTTTGGCACGCCAGGGACGACCAATGCGCTGCGGGTGGCTGCGGTGCGGTAACGGGCCGATCGCAATAACGCGAATGCAGCGCCGCACCGTTTCCTGTTGACGCGAAACCGCTCTAAAACGCGGCAATGCAGCACGACGACGAAACCCAACCCGACCCGATCTTCGCCATGCGCGAAGCCGCGAAGGGCATTTCGGTGAGGATCATGGACCTCTCCGGCGCCAATGGGTCAGACCCGGTGGAGGAGGTGCGCGGCTTTGGCTCGCTGGGTCATGCCAATACCTTCGCCCGGCGTTATGTGCGCGATAGCATGGAAATCTGCCGCGCCCGTGGCATGGCGCCCGAGCAGGTGATCGAGGCTTGGTTCATGTTTGGCGAGGATGCAGAGGTGCATGGCGCGGAGGCCGGCGCCTGGTCCAGTAAGGCCGAGTTGAAGGGTTTTTCCGAGCGTCCCCTGAAGATGTCGGAACAGCGGGACTGGCGGGCCATAGACCCGCGCCGCGCCTTGGACGAAGAAGAGGCATGAAACTCCGCTTCGCCCCCTCCCCCACCGGTTTCCTCCATGTGGGCAATGCCCGCATCGCAGTGACCAATGCGCTGCTGGCACTCAAGCATGGTGGTGAGTTCGTGCTCCGCCTGGATGACACCGACACTGAGCGCTCGCGCCCCGAATACGCCACCGCCATCGAGGAGGATCTGGGCTGGCTGGGCATCGCCTTCACCGGGCCGGTGCGCCAGCAGGACCGCACCGCGCTCTATGATTCGGCAGCGGCGAAGCTCAAGGCCAGCGGCCACCTCTACCCCTGTTTCGAAAGCGAGGAAGAGTTGCGCTTCAAGCGCGAGCAGCGCGCCAAGCAGGGCAAGCCACC
>CAMDJV010000058.1 GCA_945901085.1 Rhodovarius crocodyli
GCACGGGCGCGACAGTGCCGGCGGTGGCTATTGTAGTCCCCCTGCCCGGCGGAGTGTTGCATGATGTGATGGAGGGATTGGAAAGCCGGCACAAGGCAGGTGAAATAAAGACATGATCGGCTCCGGCGAGATCGAGAATGAAACCCTGGCGGTGGGCCCCGCCGCCATTGAAGCTAGACGCAAGGAACTGCGCGCATGAGCCATGTCAAAGACCCCGGCCGCATCCGCGACCTCTCCGCCGCCATGGCTAGCGGTGCGCTGACCTCCGAGGCGCTGGTGCACCGCTGCCTCGCGCGCATCGGAGAAGTGGATGGTGCGGTGCAGGCCTGGATCCATGTGCTGGCCGATGACGCGCTGGCCCAGGCCCGGGTGCTGGATGGCGAGCGTGACAAGCGCGGCCCCCTGCATGGCATCCCCATCGCGGTGAAGGATGTGATCGATGTGCGCGGCCTGCCGACCCGGGCCAATAGCCTCTCGCGTGCCGATATCGCCCCGGCCAGCGCCGATGCCACGGTGGTGGCCCATTTGCGCGCCGCCGGGGCGGTTGTGCTGGGCAAGGTGCACACCACGGAGTTCGCGTATTTCTCGCCGGTGCCACCGACGCGCAATCCCTGGGATTTGACGCGCACGCCCGGTGGCTCCTCGGCCGGGTCGGGGGCGGCGGTGGCCTCGGGTACGGTGCCGCTGGCCTTGGGGACGCAGACGGCGGGCAGCGTGAACCGCCCGGCCGCCTATACCGGCACCGGGGCCTTCAAGCCCTCCACGCTTTCGATAGGCGGGGTGGGGGTGGTGCCCCTGTCACCCAGCTTCGACACTGTGGGTGCTTTTGGCCAGACGGCGCAGGATGCGGCGTTTCTGGCGGCGGGTTATGCGGCGGACCATCTGCGCATCGGCGCCCCGGCCATGGGGCTGCCTCGCATCATGGTGCTGGAGGATGCGATGCTGGCCCGGCTGACCCAGCCTGGTACCGCCGCGGCCATGGCCGGGCTGCTGGAAAGGCTGCGCGGGGCGGGGCTGGCGGTGATGGCTGCGCCATCGCCGGTCTCGCTGGAAGAGATATTGCTCACCCATCGCCAGGTGCTGCTGGCGGAGGCCGGGCGCACCCATGCGGGGCTGGATATGGCACGTATTTCGCCCCGGCTGGCCGCTGACATCGCCATTGGGCTGGCCATCAGCGATGGAGATTATCATGCGGCGCTGCGACGATTGG
The DNA here is from genome assembly GCA_945901085.1 of Rhodovarius crocodyli. Taxonomy (GTDB): domain Bacteria; phylum Pseudomonadota; class Alphaproteobacteria; order Acetobacterales; family Acetobacteraceae; genus Rhodovarius; species Rhodovarius crocodyli_A. Next base: position 1,211 of record CAMDJV010000058.1, read on the forward strand.
CGGCCTATCGGCGGGAATTCTGGGCGAGTTTCGGCCCGCAGGATGTTCTGCTGATGCCCGCGGCACCGGATGTGGCGCCGGCCGATGGCACCACGGGCGACCCATCCTATGTCATCCCCACCACCGCCCTGGGCGGTCCGGTGGCCACGCTGCGGGCGGGGCGAGATGGGGGTATGCCGGTGGGTGCCTTGCTTTTCGCCGCACCCGGGGCGGATGCGGCGCTGGCCGGTTTTCTATTCTCGGAAGTGGCGAGCGGGTTGGACCTCTGAATCGAAGCGCCTGTCCCCCGGGCGGGGAGCGCCTGACTACCGCAACGGCGCGCGCTGAAACTGCCGCGCCGTTGGATCTTGCAGACAGACCGATGACATCAGCGCTGGGACCGTGGGGGAATAGCTGAGAGGTTCAGGCAGGCTGGCAGGGTCGAATTGTCCCGGTTGTCCACTGATCAGGTGCCGCAGCCAGGCGACGTAAACCTGCGCATTGCGGTTATCTGGGTCGCGCTGCAGCGCCTCCTGCATCCGCTGGAGGGCGGTCTCCCGCTGGCCCTCGGCCCAGGCCAAAAGGCCACGATGTATCTGCACATAGGCAGGAAAATTCGCGACGGGATGGCGGGGGCTGGCGGCTATGCCGCGCGCAGTCTGCACCCGTGCCTGTTCAAGATCGCCGGCGAGGATGCTAAGGAATGCGCCGTTAAAGGCAAAAAAGGCACGCGGTGCGTCCAAAGCACCGCCGTAGGACCCGGCCAACCGCACCTCACGCACAGCCTGCCCCACGTCGTCCTCGAGCATGGAAAGGACCGAGGCCAAGTTGAACAAGGCCGAACGCTGCAGATCGTCGTGCTGCTGCGAGTTGCGCGCGATCATCGCGTTGGTCAGCGCGCGCACCTCGCTGAGATTCGTCTCGCTGCCATCGAGCTGGGCATTCAGCCGGGCAAGGGTGACGCGGTAGGGCGCGACCTCAGCGAAGGATTCGCGCGCGGCCCGGCGGATCAGCGCCACCGCGTCCAAATTCGGGTGAGAAAGCCGCAGGTACTTTGGCGGCTGCCCATGCTGCGACACCACGACCTCCATCCTGAGCCCGGCCTCCACCTGCAGCATGGTGGCCGAAATGCGGATGGGATCGAGGCCGAAGAGGTCCTGCAGCGCCGAGGTCATTTCGTTCAGCTTCAGCGGCTCCGCCAGTGCACCGATCACGGTTCGGCGGGAGCCGATGCGCGGCATGGGCACTGGCAGGGCTGAGGGAATGGACGTGATACGGGCGAGTTCGGTGACGAAGATCTCCTCCGCCGGGGCGCGGGAGAGCCCGCTCTGCTGCACGATGGGCGGCAACCCGACATTGACCGTCATTGTGTTGGAACTGATCACCGCGTCCCCCGCCATCAACCCCATGAGGATCGCGCCTAGGAAACCGATTGTGATGAAATCCATGTCGATGGTGTCCGGTGATGACGGCGGTGGCAGGGTCTTATGCTTGGTTCGGGCAGCCGCGTGATGCGGCGGCTGCCCGGCCGGCTCTTATTGGAGATAGCGACCGGGATCAATCGCTGAACTGCAATGCCGCTCAGCGCATCCCTTCGCAGAAGCGCTGGATGCGGGCACAGGCCTCGCGCAGCGCCTCATCGGAGGTGGCGTAGCTGATGCGGAAATGGCCGGGGAAGATGAAGGCATCGCCATGCACGGTGGCGACACCCTCTTCATCGAGTAGTGCTTCGACGAAATCCTTATCGGCGCTGATCAGCCGGCCCCCCTTGGTGGTCTTGCCGATGCAGCCATTCATGTCGGGGAAGACATAGAAGGCGCCCTCGGGCTTGTGGCAGCGCAGGCCGGGGGCCTTGTTCAGCAATTCCACCACCATGTCGCGGCGGCGCTTATAGACCTCGACCATGCCATTGATGCTCTCCTGCGGGCCGTTCAGTGCCTCAACGGCGGCGGCCTGGGAGATGGAGGAGGTGTTGGAGGTGCTCTGGCCCTGCAGCTTGTCCATCGCCTTGATCAGCGCGAGCGGTGCGCCGGCGAAGCCAATGCGCCAGCCGGTCATGGCATAGCCCTTGGAGCAGCCATTCATGGTGATGGTGCGGTCCCGCAGGCGCGGTTCCACCTGCACGATGGTGGCGGGGGTGAAGCCGTCATAGGCCAGCTTCTCGTAGATATCGTCGGTGAAGATCCACACATCGGGGTGACGCAGCAGCACATCGGTGAGCTTTTTCAGCTCTTCCGCATTATAGGCGGCGCCGGTGGGGTTGGAGGGGTTGTTGATGATCAGCCACTTGGTCTTGGGCGTGATCGCCGCCTCCAGCTGCTCGCCGGTCATTTTGAAGCCGGCATTCTGGCCGCAGGGCACGAAGACGGGGGTGCCTTCAGCGAGGCTGACAATATCGGGATAGCTCACCCAGCATGGGGTGGGGATGATCGCCTCATCGCCCGGATTGATGGTGGCCAGCAGGGCGTTGAAAATCACCTGCTTGCCGCCGGTGGCGATGATGATTTCTTCAGGCTTGTAGTCGATGCCCGAGTCGCGCTTGAACTTGGCGGCGACGGCGGCGCGCAGCGCCGGAGTGCCGGCCACATCGGTATATTTTGTATCGCCGTTCTGGATGGCGCGGATGGCGGCATCCTTGATGTTCTGGGGCGTGTCGAAATCGGGCTCACCGCTGGAGAGGCCAATCACATCGCGCCCGGCGGCCTTGAGGGCGCGGGCCTTGGCGGTGACGGTGATGGTCTGGCTGGGCGCAATACGGTCCAGACGGTCGGCAACGAGGTTCATGACGGGCCTTCACAGAAACGAAACAGCGAGGGCAAGCTAGTCCCGCCAGCCGCGCGCAACAACCCGGAGAGACCCATGCAGCGATCAGAAAACCCATGGGAATGGCCGGAGGAGACCTGGCGGCATATTGTGGGCCGCGCCCGGGCCGGTCGTTCGCTCGCCCCCACCCATTGGCCCAATGGGGCGAGATGTGCCGTCGCACTCTCCTTCGATGCCGATCACGACACCATCCCGTTGCGCGATTGTGACGAAAGCCCAATGCGCATCAGCCAGGGGCAATATGGCCATCGCCAGGGCATGCCGCGGATTCGCCGGCTGCTCGCCCGGCATGGGGTGCGGGCGAGTTTCTTCTATCCGGCCGTTTCCGCCCTGCTCTACCCCGATGAAATCCGTGGCGTGGCTGATGAGGGGCATGAGATTGGCATCCATAGCTGGATCCATGAGGCCAATACCAAGCTGCCGCCGGGGGTGGAGCGCGACCTGACGCTGCGCGCGCGTGACACGCTGGAGAAGGTTTCGGGCCAGACGCCGGTGGGGATTCGCACCGCGAGTTGGGATTTTTCGGTCGATACCATGGATATCATCCGCGAGATGGGGCTGCTCTATGACAGCTCGCTGATGGCCGATGACGACCCCTATGAGTTGGAGGTGCAGGGCCAGCCCAGCGGCATTGTGGAATTGCCGCCCGAATGGATTCGCGATGATGCGGTGTATTTCAACATGCTGCGCTTTGCGGGCTTGCGCCCCTATACGCCGCCCAGCGCGGTGGAGGCGATTTTTCGGGCCGAGTTTGAAGGTGCGCTGGCCGAGGGCGGGTTGTTCCTGCTCACCATGCACCCCCACCATATCGGCCACCGCTCGCGGCTGGTGCTGCTGGACCGGCTGATCGCCGATATGAAGGCCACCGGGAAATGCTGGTTCGCCACCCATGCCGAGGTGGCGGCCTGGTGCCGCGACCATGCGGCATCAAACCCGAAATAGCCCCACTTCAGTGGCGATGGCGTGCAGGCCTATGTCGGTGGCGCCCACCGGCACTGCCGGCACAAGCTGCGCGGCATAGGCGATGCCCAGGCGAAAGGCGGCGGGCAGGCCGGCCAGGGTGCGATCATAATAGCCACCGCCATAGCCTAGACGGTTGCCGGCCGAATCGAAGGCCAGCAGCGGGATGAGCAGCCAATCGGGCGTCGCGGTCTCGCTGGTTGCGGGGTGCTGGGTGCCGAAACGGCCGGCCTGCATGGCGCAACCGGGCTGCCAGGGGCGGAAGCTCAGCGCCTCGCCACGGCGTGGGGTGACCGGCAGCAGGATAAGATGGCCGGCCTGATGCAGCGCATGCAGGCTGGGGCGGGTGTCGATCTCATCTCCCATCGGCCAGAAGCCGGCGATCACGCTGGGATTTGCTGGGGCGGCGGCCAGGACATGGCCGGCCAGCGCCTCGCCGGCACCGGGTTGCGCCAGCGCCGCGCGGGCGGCCAGCGCCCGGGCGCGCAGCGCGGCCTTCTCGGCCATGAGCGCTACCTCGGTCATGGCTCAGAGCCTGTTTAATTCGTAAGGGCTCACCGCGCAGGCTGTAAGCTTTTGTTTGTCAGACATTTTTATTCGTTCAAACGATCCCGTTTGAACGGATGATGCTCTCAGCGCGAAGCCGGCACAGCCGCTGGCGTTGCATGCTCCCAAGGCCTGCCGAAACAGGTGGGCACCAGATAACAGGACCACGATCCTGCCAGAGCCAGCTCCCGGGAGTTGCTTATTGGCCCTGGGCATGACTTGCCTGGCGTGAAGGCCAGCCTCGCGGGATGAACATAGGGCGGCGGCGCCCGGGTTACCAGTCAGGGCTTGTCGAGGCTGGTGGCGATGCCCTCGATCCGCTCGGCGATGCTCGCCAGACGGTCCGCAAGGCGGGGGTCGGTGGGTGGGGGCGCGAGGGGTGTGCTCTCATCATGCTGGTTGCGGACCAGCTCGATCTTCAAATCGCCCAGTTCATCGGCCAGCAGCAGCGCGACATGGAGCAGCATGCGGCTTTCGGAAAACTGCCCGCCCATCTGCTGGATCAGCTTCACCTTGCCCTCGATGACGGCGATGAGGTCACGGACATGTGACTCTTCGCCATCCCGGCAGCCAATGGTGTGGCTATAGCCATTCACCCGGACGCTGACCTGGCCCATTTATCGCGGCTCCTGTTCTTCGGCTTGGGCGTCTTCATCCAGCATGGCGGTGCGCAGTTGCGACAGCGCCTGGTCCAGCCGGGCGGAGAGCGCGACGACTTCGGAACGCGGCACGCTCTCAGCGGCAGCGGCCTGGGCGGCGGCCTGCATCTGGGCGAATTTACGCTCGACGGCGATGGCGAGCTTCTCCACCGCCAGTTCGAGGCGTTGTGCGGCCTGAAGGGCGCGGTCGGTTGTCAATTCCACAGCAGCGACTCCCCTGTCATGTTGCCGCGTTGTATCAGGTAAGGGTTGGCATGCAGGGGCCTAGGTTGCAAGGGCCGCCTTGGCAAAGCCGAGGGGTTTCAAGGGCGTTTGTGGTGCATGGCGCGGCGCATATCCGCGCGGTGCTGGGCCTGGGCTGCGCGCTGCTCTCTCCGCCGGGGGCTGCGGGGTATCTCGGCCATCACGGTTTTCTGGCCATGCTGCGGGCGGGGGGATGGCGGGGGGCGGAAGTGGCGATCCTCGATTGCGGCGATGATGCCGGTTGGGCCTGGGCGGCTCTGCGTGATGGCATGCCCATGGTGGTGCTGCGTGCGGGCGGCGATGCGGCGCGGGCCTTTCCCGGCCGGGTGCTGCCGCAGGCCCCGCCGGCGCGTGACCTGCAGCATTGGCAGGAGCGCCGCGGCCGGGGCTGGTTGGAGGAATGGGCCGGGGGTTGAGGGGCTTTGCGCGTCAGACATCCGCAACGCGGCCGATTTCCGCCACCGGCCGCAGCCCGGCAATGGCCGCGTCATGCAATGTGGGGGTCATGGCCGCACAGCCATCTTCCAGAACGGTGACGTGAAATTCGCGCACATGCGCATCGCGCACCGTGCTGGCCACGCCGCCATTGGTGACGATGCCCGCCACCAGCAAATGGCTGGTTCCGGCCTGACGCAGCACCCATTCCAGCCGCGACATGTAAAACGCGGAAAACGCCACTTTCTCAATCGCGATATCGGCCGGGCCGAGTTCATCCACCATGGCATGGCCCCAGCTTCCGGGCTGGAAATCGCCGCGGCCGAGGAAGGGGCGCAGGCTTTTGAGATGGGGGCTGATGAAGGGCTCGCCACCATGCCCCGGCACCAGGGTGAAATGGGTGCTGATGACGAGCCCGCCCTGCCCCCGCACCCGCGCCAGCAGCGGCGCCAGCCGGGCCGGCAGAGCAGCGATTTCGGGCGCGCCGCAGCCCGCGCGGCCATAGGCGCCCATGGGGCGGAGGAAATCATTTTGCAAGTCGCAAAGCAGCAGGGCGGTGTGGCGCATGGGGGACAGGCTAAGCCGGGCCGGGCGCGCATGCCAGAATGGAGCCAAGATCATGCCGCCGAGGTTGACGCGCGGCGGCATCCGCTCAACCCTGCACCTCTACCCGGAGAGGAAACATCGCCATGAGCGCAACAGCATGAGCCAAGCTTACATCGTCGGTGCCTTTGAGCACCCGACCCGCAAGGCCGACACCAAATCCATCGCCCAGCTGCATGCCGAGGTCGCCTATGGCGCGCTGCAGGATGCCGGGCTCTCGGTCGATGACATCGACGGCTATCTCTGCGCCGGTGACGCGCCGGGCATGGGCGGTCTTTCGATGGCCGAGTACATGAACCTGCGCAAGCTGCGCTACATCGACAGCACCGATACCGGTGGCTCCTCCTATGTGATCCATGTCGGCCACGCCGCCGATATGATCGCGCAGGGCAAGTGCGATGTGTGCCTCATCACCCTGGCCGGCCGGCCGCGGGCTGAGGGCATGCAGACCGGCACGGCGGTGCGTTCCGCCGGTTCGGGCGTGCCCGATGAGCCCTTTGAGCTGCCGATGGGCCGCACCATTGCAACCATGCATGCCATGGTCGCGCAGCGGCACATGTATGAATATGGCACGACATCCGAGCAACTGGCCTGGGTGAAGGTGGCGGCCAGCCATCATGCCCAGCACAATGAGCATGCGATGCTGCGCAAGGTTGTCACCGTCGAGGATGTGGTGAACAGCCCGATGATCGCCGACCCGCTGCACCGGCTGGATTGCTGCGTGATTTCCGATGGCGGCGGCGCGATTATCGTCGCGCGCGAGGAAATTGCCCGCAAGCTGAAGCGGCCGCTGGTCAAGGTGCGCGGCTATGGTGAGGCGGTGAAGCATCAGATGGCCGGTGCGGTGGATCTGAGCTATTCGGCCTCGGTGCAAAGCGGCAAGACGGCTTTCTCGATGGCCGGCTGCAAGCCTTCCGACATCAAATACGCCTCGATCTATGACAGCTTCACGATCTCGGTCGTGCTGCAGTTGGAGGATCTGGGCTTCTGCGAGAAGGGCCAGGGCGGCAAATTCGTCGCCGATGGCAACCTGATCTCGGGCGTGGGCAAGCTGCCCTTCAACACCGATGGCGGCGGTCTGTGCAACAACCACCCGAGCAATCGCGGTGGCATGACCAAGGTGATCGAGGCCGTGCGCCAGGCGCGTGGCGAGGCGCACCCTGCGGTGCAGGTGAAGAACCACGATCTGGTGCTGGCCAATGGCAAGGGTGGCTCGCTGTGCACCCGCCATGGCTGCGGCACTGTCATTTTGGAGGCTGTGTGATGGCGACCCCTGCATTCGACCGTATCCCGGTTTCCCCGAACGAGGACCCGGACAACAAGCCCTTCTTCGACGCGGCCCGCGAGGGTAAGCTGTTGATCGGCAAGTGCCTGGACACCGGCAAGACCTTCTTCCCGCCGCGCCATGTCTCGCCCTTCACGCTCTCCAACAATGTGGAGTTCGTGGAGAGCAAGGGCCTGGGCAAGATCTATTCCTGGTCGGTCCAGCGCGGCAAGGAGCCCTATTGCCTGGCTTATGTCACGCTGGAGGAAGGCCCGACGGTGATGAGCAATATCATCCAGACCGACCTCGATGCGGTGAAGATTGGCCAGAGCGTCAAGCTGGTCTTCAAGGCCACCGAGGGCGCGCCGGTGCCGATGTTCACCCCGGTCTGATCGGGGCTGGCGGAAAGGCGGGGGAGACCCCGCCTTTTTGCTGGGCTGAAATCAGAACAAAAAAAGTACATCGCTGGGCGAAACGCCCTTTTCAGGCTCTATATACATGTCTAGGATTGCATCCATGGGTGGCAAAACAGTACAGTGATGCGCGCCGGCATCCGGTCGGCCCCTTTGGGTGAGGATGCGATGAGTGTGAGCCTGACACGCCGTTCGGAGGGGCTGGCAGCCCAGGATTTCAACGGCCAGAGCGACTACGCCGATCTGTCATCTGGTGTTGGGGTTTACATCGTCTTTTCGACCGATGCGGCAAATACCTTCCTCGCCGACGGCAATGATGTGAGCGATATCTGGCGGCAGGATGGGCAGAGCGGCGCGCTGGAGCGGGTTTCCTGCACCCTATCAGGGGCGGCCACCGATGGTGCCAGCTTCTCGCCGGCGATCTCCGCGGATGGGCGCTATGTGGCCTTTACCAGCCTAGCCACCAACCTCACCATCAATGATGGCAATGGCTTTGCCGATGTCTTCCGCAAGGACATGGCGACGGGGGCGGTGCTGATTGTCTCCGCTGCACCCGATGGGTTGCCGGCGAATTCGGTATCCTTCGCGCCGGCGATCTCGGCCGATGGGCGCTATGTCACCTTTCTCAGCGCCGCCAATAATATCGTGGATGATGACACGAATTATTCGGTCGATGTCTTCCGCAAGGACATGCTCACCTCGACGACCCTGCGGGTGAACCTCGCCGCCGATGGGATAGAGGCCAGTGCCGGGGCGATGAACGCGCCTTCCATCTCCGCGGATGGCCGATATATCGCCTTTGACAGCACCGCCGCCAATCTCACCGGCTATGACAGCAATAACCGCGACGATGTCTTCGTGAAGGACATGCTGAGCGGGGCGATCACCCGCGCCTCGGAGGGTGCCAATGGCGAGAGCCTGACCGGCGAGATGGAGGGCATTCTCAGGCCCGCTATCTCGGCCGATGGCCGTTACGTGGTGTTTGCCACCGCCGCGGCCATGCTCGCCAGCGACAGCAATGGCGTGGCCGATATCTACCGCAAGGATCTCTGGACCGGCGCGATCATGCAGGTTTCGACCGATAGCGGGGAGAATCAGGGCGATGCCGCGAGCTTTGATGCCGATATCTCGGCCGATGGGCGCTATGTCAGCTTCACCTCGCAGGCCAGCAATTTTGTCGCCGGGGATGGCCTGCTCAGCGCCGATATTTTCCGCAAGGATCTGCTCACCGGCGCATTGCTGCTGATCTCGCGCAACGCCGATGGCGAGCCGGCTTTTGGCCAATCCACCCATGCGGCCATTTCGGCCGATGGCGCGACCATAGGCTTCACCAGCACGGCGAGCACGCTGGTGGCGACAGACAGGAATTTTCTCCAAGATGTCTTCTCCGCGCAAATCGGCGCCCCCATCGGTGTGCAGACCGGGGGTGGGGAGAATGACGCGCTGTATGGCAACACGGGCAATGACACGCTGCTGGGCATGGGCGGCGACGACCTGCTGAGCGGCGGTGATGGCAGTGACCGCCTGGAAGGTGGCATGGGCAATGACACTATGCAGGGTGGCCCCGGCAATGACGCCATGATCGGCGGCACTGGCGATGACAGTTACGAGGTGGATAGCCTCGGCGATGCGGTGATCGAGCAGGAGGATGAGGGTACCGATACAATCCTGGTGCTCGTCTCCGGCTGGACAATGCCCGATAATGCCGAAATCGGCCGCCTGAGCGGCAGCGGAGATAGTCTATTCGCCAGCTATACCGGGCAGAAGCTGGTGGCCAATCCGCTTCTCGGCAGCATGCTCTCCGGCGGGGCGGGCAATGACACGCTGCAGGGCGGGGCGGGCAATGACATTTTGGATGGCGGTGGTGGTGGTGACCTGGCCGTGCTGTTGGGCAGGCTTTCGCAGCATCGCTATGGCATGCGCGATGGGGTTTTGCTCACCAGCGGGGCGGATGGGCTGGACCGCATCAGCAATATGGATTTTCTGCAATTCGAGGCTGCGGCGGCGATCTCCATCGCATCGCTCAAAGGCCTGGCGGCGGATCAGGGCCTGGTCCTGGTCAATCGCGGGGGGCAGAACAGCTACGAATTGCCTGATCTCTATGCGGGCCCGGTCAGCGGCCTGCAGAATCAGTTGCTGGGCAGCGCCGCATCCGAGGTGGTGCTCGCCACCGACAGGAACGACTTCATCAATGCCCTGGGCGGCGATGACGGGATTGATGGCGGGGCGGGGGAGGATATCCTCGATGGCGGCCTGGGCTCGAATTTCCTGACCGGCGGTGCGGGGAGCGATACCTTCTTCATCGATGGCCGCGGGGCGCATTATGGCGCGAGTGGAACATGGTCGACCATCGCCGACTTTACCGCCGGCGAGGCGGTGACGATCTGGGGCTATCGGCCGGGGTTGAGCCGCTTCACCTGGCTCGCCAGCGATGGCGCGAATGGCTTCAAGGGCGCGACGCTGCATTGCGACCTCAATGGCAATGGCCTGATCGATACCTCGATCACCTGCACGGGCCTGGCAGTGGCGGATTTGCCCAAGCCGTTTTTTGGGGCGGATTATATTTACTTCGGCTGAGGCGGCTTACGGCGCTGCAAGGCATGAAACTGCTCTGACAGGCTGGAAAAAAACCAACGGCGAGGGCAAGCAAGATCAAAGGGCTTTGCCCCTGCAACAAGCGTTTTTCAGCAACCTGCTAGCCCAGTTCAATCCGCGCCTGCCGCACGATACGGCCCCAACGGGCATGCTCTTCGGTGAGGAAGGCGCGGAATTGCTCCGCGGTGCTGGGGCGCGGCTCGCTGGCCTCCTGCGCCAGTTTCTGCACCATCTCGGGATGTGCGAGGGCCCCGCGCGTGGCCTCGCTCCAGCGGGCGATGATGGCGGGCGGGGTGCGGGCGGGGGCGACCAGCCCGGTCCAATTTTGCGCGACAAGGCTTGGGAAGCCGGCCTCGGCGAGGCTGGGTGCGCGGGGGAAGCTCGGGCTACGGCCGGCACCGCTCACCGCCAGGGGGCGCAATTCGCCGGCCTCGATCAGGCCGCGCACGGCGGGGGGATTGGCGAAGAAAATATCCACCCGCCGCGCCAGCAAATCCGCCGTCACCTGCCCCGCGCCGCGATAGGGCACCTGGGTGATCTCGGCCTGGCTGGCCTGGGCGAAGAGTTCGCCCAAAAGATGCCCCACCGTGCCATTGCCCGAATGGCCCGCGGTGAGGCGCGCGCCCGCGGCGCGGGCGGCTGCGACCAGCGCCGGCAGATCAGCCCAAGGCGCGGCGCGGGCAGTGACCAGCACCAGCGGCTGCTGCGCCACGGTCGAGATCAGCGCGAAATCGCGCAGCGGGTCGAAGGGCATCGCGGGATAAAGCGCTGGGTTGATCGCGAGGTTGGAGGCCTGGCCCATCCCCAGGGTGAAGCCATCGGGCGCGGCCTTGGCCACGGCATCAAGGCCGATATTGCCGCCCGCGCCGGGGCGGTTCTCAATGACGATGTTCCAGCCCAAATCAGCCTGCAGCCGGGCGCTGATCTCGCGGCTGATCACATCCGTGCCGCCCCCGGGTGGGAAGGGCACGATCAGCCGGATCGGCCGGTCCGGATAGGCGGGCTGGGCCGCAACGGGCTGGGCCAGGGAGGGGTTGGCCAAGGAGGGGCTGGCCAGGGTGATGAGCAGGGCGCGCCTTTGCATGGTGGCTAGCTGTCCTCGGGTGGGGGCGATAGCGGGCCCAGGATTTCGTCATTGTGCTGGCCGGGGCTGGCTAGGTCATGCCGCACGCCCAATCGGCGCTCGCCAAACTGCATCGGCAGGGCGGGGATATGCACGGTCCTGCCATCGGGCAGCGTCACCGGCAAAAGCCCGCCCGAGGCTTGCAGATGCGCATCCTCAAAGAGATCCCATGGCCGGTTGATGCGGGCATAGGGTAGGCCTGCCGGGGCGCAGAGCGCTTCGATCTCGGCCACGGTGAAGCGGCCGAGGATGGATTGCACCAGCGGGATCAACCGCTCGCGTGCCGCACTGCGCAGGTTGTTGCTGGCAAACTCGGGCACCAGCAGGGCCGGCTCGCCCAGGGCGGTGCAGAAGATCTCCCATTGCCGGTCGGTCACGACGCCGACGAAAATCTGCACCCCATCGCTGGCGGTGAAGACGTCATAGACGCCCCAGGCGCGGCGGCCGGCGGGCATGGGTTCGGGTGCGACGCCGGTGATGGCCTGTTGCAGCATGGCGGTGGAGACCAGGAAGGCGGCATTCTCGAAGAGCGAGGCGGCGAGCACCTGGCCCTCGCCGCTGCGCTCACGCTCGCGCAGCGCGGCGAGGATGGCGATGGCGCCGAACATCCCGCCCATCATGTCATTGACCGGGGCACCGGCGCGTAAGGGCCGCCCGGGGGGGCCGGTCATATAGGCCAGGCCGGACATCATCTGCACCACCTCATCCAGCGCGGTGCGGCGCTCATAGGGGCCGGAGAGAAAGCCCTTCAGGGACAGGCAGATGAGGCGGGGGTTTCGCGCGCGTAGAGTGTCGAAGCCCAGGCCCTTTTCCGCCAGCGCGCCGGGGCGGAAATTCTCCAGCACCACATCGGCGGTGTCGATCAGGCGCAGCAGCGTCTCGACATCGGCGGGGTTTGCCGTGTCGAGCGTGACGGATTTTTTGTTGCGGCTGAGGGCGGCGAAAAACCCGGTGCCGGAGGATTTGAGGTGGCGGGTGCGATCACCGCCGGGCGGCTCCACCTTGATCACCTCGGCGCCGAGATCGGCGAGGATGAGGCCGCAGGACGGCCCCATCACCATATGCGAGAATTCGACGACACGAACGCCGTCCAGGGGGAGGGTCATGCCGCATCCGATCGGCGGAGGGCGCTAGCCCGGAGGCGTGAATCGGCGGCCATCATGCCGCCTCCGATCGGCGGAGGGCATAAGCCCGGAGGCGTGAATCGGCGGCCATCACGCCGCGCGCCGGAAGGCGGCCAGCCCGCCGCTGCGCAGCAGATTCGACGGCAGGCGGTGGCCGACGATGCGCTCGGCGAGCTTTGCGGCCTCGATCATCGCATCAAGGTCAATGCCCGTTGCCACACCCATTTCCTCGCAGAGGAAGACCAACTCTTCGGTGGCGATATTGCCCGGCGCGCCGGGGTGGCCGGCAAAGGGGCAACCGCCCAGGCCGGCCACCGCAGCATCGAACATCGAAACACCCAGCCGCAGCCCCGCAGCCGCGCAGGCAATGCCCAGGCCGCGCGTATCATGCAGATGCAGCGAGATTTTCTGCGCCGGATAGGCCTCGCGCACCGCGCTCACCAGCCGCTCGACCAGCGCCGGATTGGCCCAGCCCATGCTGTCGGCCAGGGAGATTTTTTCGATGCTGCAACCCGTCTCGGCGGCCAGACGCATGGCGTCATGCAAGGCGGCCATGGCTTGGGTGGCGGGCACGGCGCCAGAATAATTACAGCCAAAGGCCGCTTGCAGCGAGACGCGGTTCATCGGCACGCCAGCCGCCTGGTGGGTGCCCACGTGTTTGCGCTGGGCCTCCAACTGCTCGGCATGCGAGCGGTTGAGGTTCTTCTTGGTAAAGGCTTCCGAGCCGGTGACGGTGATGGAGCCCTGCACGGCCAGCCTCTCGGCAAAGCCCTGCACCCGGCCAAGCCCTGCGGCGTTGAACCAGAGTGCGGTGTATTCAACCCCGGCGCGCGGCGTGAAACCGGCCACCACCGCCTCAGCATCGGCCCAGCCGGGGACGATTTTGGGGTTCACGAAGCTGGCCACCTGGATGCGCTTGGCGCCGGTGGCGGAAAGGGCGTCGATCAGGGCGATCTTATCGGCGGTGGGGATGGGGCCGGGTTCGATTTGAAAACCCTCGCGCGGGCCTTCTTCGGTGATGTCCACGCGGCTTGGCAGGTCGGTCATTGGGCGCGCTTTCCTTATTGCTGCTGCACGCCGGCGGCGCGCAGCACATTGCCCCAACGGGTCATTTCTTCGGCGACATAGCGGGCGGCCTCGGGGATGGAATTGGCCACCACGCGCTCGGCCCCCATCTCGATCAGCCGGGCGCGCAGCGGGCCATCGCCCAGCACGGCGGCGATCTCGCGGTTCATCCGTTCCAGGATGGGCGTGGGCGTGCGGGCAGGTGCCAGCACCACCTGCCAGACCGAGAAGGTGGCGGCGGGAAAGCCGGCCTCGGCCACGGTGGGCAGGTTGGGCATCACCGGGCTGCGCGCCGGCCCGGAAACGACCAGCGCCCGGGCCTGGCCGGATTGCACGACGGGAAAGGCCGAGGGGCCGGCGTCATAGAGCATGTCCAACCGGCCGGCCAAAAGATCCTGCAAGGCGGGGGCGCTGCCGCGATAGGAAATCTCGGTCATCCTGATGCCGGCCGCCTGCAGCAGCAGCAGGGTGACCAATTGCAGCGCGCCGCCCGCGCCCGAGGAGGCATAGGAGAGCCCCTCCGGCCGGGCGCGGGCGCGGGCGACGAGATCGGCCAGGCTGCGATCCGGCGCGGCATTGGGCACCATCAGCACCATCGGGCTTTCGGCGACGATGGTGACCGGCACCAGGTCATTCGCCGGGTCGTAATCCAGCCGGGCATAGAGTGCGCGATTCACCGCATGGCCGGTATTGCTGAAGAGGAAGGTTTGGCCATCAGGGGCGGCGCGGGCGACGGCAGCGGCGCCGATATTGCCCCCCGCACCGGTGCGGTTTTCCACCACCACCCGCTGGCCGAGGCGCGGGGAGATCGCATCGGCCAGCAGCCGGGCGATCACATCCGTGGGCCCGCCCGCGGCATAGGGCATGATCATGCGGATGGGCTGCGAGGGCCATTCGCCCTGCGCCAGCGCTGGGTTGGCCAGAGGGGGAGCCAGGGTGAAGGCGAGGGCGGCGCGGCGTGTCAGCACGGGCGGGTCCTTATTCTCGGGGGGGCGCTGGTTTAGGGCTCAGGCCGGGCGTGGGGCCAGGCGGGATACCCTTTGTTGCCAGAGCAACAGGGCGAGGGCTGCGACCAGCGGCGGGATCACCGCCAGATTGAGCAGCGCCCAGCCGAGCTGGGCATGCACAAAGCCGGAGAGGAAGGCGGTGCAGGCCACGGTGCCAAAGACGATAAAATCATTGGCCGCCTGGGCGCGCATCCGCTCGGCAGGCTCATAGGCAGTGGCGAGCAGCGCGGTGGCGGAGACGAACATCCAGTTCCAGCCCACGCCCAGCAGCACCAGGCCGGCGACGAAGTGCCAGAATGTCTCGCCCAGCAGCGAAACCAGGGCGCAGCCGGCGGTCAGCACCGCGCCGGCCATCATCATCCGCCGCATGCCAAAGCGGTTAATCAGCCGGCCGGTGAAGAAGCCCGGCGCGAACATCGCCACCGCATGCCATTGGATGACGCTGGCGGAGGCGCTGACGCCGAAGCCGCAGAGCATCATCTCCAGCGGTGTTGCGGTCATGATCAGGTTCATCGCGCCATAGGCGACGAGGCCGGCGACGGCGGCGGCGACAAAGCTGGGGCGGGCGATGATCTCGCCAATCGGGGTGGCCACTTTCTGCCGGGGCGGCGGCGGCGGCAGGATGGTGCCGGCCAGCAACACGAGGCAGACCAGCGGCACCGCCGCCAGGATCAGATAGGTGGGCAGGAAGAGGTAGGGCAGCGCCAGATCATAGGTGCGTTTGACGATTTCCGGCCCGGCGATGGCCGAGAGGATGGGGCCGGTCATCACCAGCGAAATGGCGCGGGCGCGGAAGGCTGGCGGTGCCACTTCCGAGGCGGCGAAGCGGTAATGCTGGGCTATGCCAAAGCCCACCCCGGCAAAGGCCGAGCCCATACAATAGACGAAAAAATTGCCGCCATAGACGCCGGCGGCAAAGAGCAGGCTGCCGCAGATTGAAGCGACGGCGCCCACCATGAAACCTGTCCGCCGGCCCAGCCGGGCGAAGAGGATGCCGGCGGGGATGGAGGCCAGCATCACCGCCGTCATCTGCACCGCCATGGGCAGGGTGGCCAGGGCGGCATTGGCGGAGAGGGTGTGGCCGATCAGCGCGCTCATCGCCACCTGGCCCACCACGGTGGCTTGCATCAGCGCCTGGCAGAAGAACAGCCGCCAGACGGTGATGCGCATCGCGGCCTCGGCGCGCGGGTCGGGCGAGGTGTGCGCTGTCGCATCCATCTAGAAGTGGCTCCATCCCTGGTGTGACAGCGCCATGGGCTGGCCCGTCTTGTCCAGCACCAGAACACCGGGCGGGCCTGCCGTGAAGTGGCCTATGCGCGTGGCGGCCATGTTTCCTGACGGCAGGGTGCGGGGGGGGAGGGCGAAGAGGAGTTCGTAATCATCGCCGCCGGTGATCAAAAAGCCCAGATCGGCGGCCTGGGCCTGGGGGGAGAGCGGCACCAGGGCGGCCTCCAGCACGGCGCCACAGCCTGAGGCGCGCGCGAGGTGACCAAGATCCTGCACCAGCCCATCGGAGACATCCATGCAGGCGGTGGCGAGGCCACGCAGCGCCCGGCCCAGCGCAAGGCGGGGCTGCGGCAGGCGATAGCGGCCGGCTAGATAGCCATCCGGGTCGGGAATCTCGCCACGGGCGGCGCGAAGGCCGAGCGCACCATCGCCGATGCTGCCGCTGACCCAGAGCGAATCGCCCGGCCGGGCACCGCCGCGGCGCAGCGCCTGGCCGGGCGGTACCGTGCCCAGGATGGTAAGGCTGAGGCTGGCGGGGCCGGGGGTGGAGACGGTGTCGCCACCCAGGACTTGCAGGCCAAATTCCGCCTGATCGAGAGCGAGGCCGGCGACGAAGCCCTCGAGCCAGGCGGCGGGGGTGGCGCGGGGGAGTGCCACGGTCATGAGATATGCCAGCGGGTCCGCCCCCATCGCCGCCAGATCCGACAGGTTCACCCGCAGGAGTTTGCGGCCGATGGTCTCGGGCGGGTCCTCAGGCAGGAAATGCACGCCGCCGACCATGGCATCGGCGGCGAGGACGAGTTCGCGGCCGGGCGGCGGTGTCAGCAGGGCGGCATCATCGGAAAGGTCCAAGGCCCCCTGCCCCGCCAGCGGGCGGAAATGCTGCGCGATCAGCGCAAATTCCGGCGCCAAGGGGGCCGCATTGTTCACGCAGGGAAATCGCCGGGGCGTAGGCTGCGGGCCAGTGCATCCAGCACGCCGGCGGCAAAGCGCGGTTCCTCGGCGGTGAAGAAGCCATGCGCGATGTCGAGATATTCGCGGATGATGACCTTTGCCGGGGGCTCGCGCCCATCGCGCAGCTCGGCGGTGGCGGCACGCAGCAGGGCGCGCAGCACGGGGTCGAGTTTGGCGAGCGGCCAGGCCTCGGCCAGGTGGGCGGTGATGATGGCGTCGAGGTCATCGCTACGGGTGGCGGCGCGGCGGACGATGCCAGCGAAGAGGGCGACATCGGCCTCGGGCACGCGGCCATCCTCAAAGCCGCCCTGCCCCGGCATTTGGCCCAGGCGATGGCGGATGAATTGGTCGAGCACGGTTTCGGGCGAATCGCCCGACGCCTCGGCCTGGAACAGCGCCTGCACGGCGGCGACGCGCGCGCCGGTGCGCGGGCGGCCGCGCGGTTGGGTGGGAAGGCTCACGCCAGGCCCCAGGCGCGGCGCAGCGCGACCTGCATGAGGAGGGCGAACATCGCCTCACGCCCCTTATTGTGGTGATTATCGGCCGAGCGTTCCTCGGCCTGCTGGATGGTGGCGACGGTGAGCAGGCCAAAGCCGATGGGCAGGCCAGTTTCCACCGAGATATCCATCACGCCACGAAAGGTCTCGCGGCAGATGTGTTCGTAATGGTCGGTGCCGCCTTGGACGACGCAGCCCAGGATGAGGACGCCATCAAACGCCCGGCCGGACTGAACGGCCATGCGCAGTGCCGCGGGCAATTCGAAGGCGCCGGCGACATCGACGACATCGAGGCTGGCGCCGGTTTCTGCTGCCATGGCCTGGGCTGCATGGCGCATGCCGGAGACGATGGCCTCATAATAAGGCGCCTGGATGAGCAGGAGGCGCGGCGCGGGGCCTGGGATGATGGGAATGGGGCGGATGGGGGCGTCGGCGGTGCTCATGACGAGGATGTGGCAGAGCATGGGGGATGAGGGCAAGCGGG
>CAMDJV010000059.1 GCA_945901085.1 Rhodovarius crocodyli
CAGATCGCCGATGCCATAGGCTGGGCGCAGCACACGGTGCGCGGCTTTTTCGCCGGTCTCAAAAAAAAGGGCCACGCGGTCGAGGTTCGGGACCGCATTCGCCAGGTCGGTCCCAACAAGACGGGGGCCAAGGGCTCCTTTACGGTCTACCACTTACCGGCCTGATCAGGGGCCGGGCACGTCGACAGGCCGCCGCGCCTGACGATCAGATCGTAATGTTCGCGTCGCGCACCAATTGCCGCCATCGCGCAAGATCGGCGCGCAGCAGGTCAGCCAGCCGCTCGGGGCCTCCTGGCGGCGCCCCCTCGATGTTCTGCTGCGCCAATCGGCGGACGAAGCCTGGGTCGGCCAGCAACTCGTTGAGGATGCGGTTCCAATACAACGTCACAGCCATCGGCGAGCCTGCTGGGGCCATCAGCCCTGCCCAGGCCAGGCTCTGGAAATCCGCCACCTCCGGCACCCCGGCCTCCGTCATGCTAGGCACATCGGGCAGCAGGGGTGAGCGATTATGCGCCAGCACCGCCAGCGCCTTTACCCGCCCGCCCACCACCTGCGGCAGAGCCGAGGTCATGGCGTCGATCATGAAATGCACCCGGCCCACCGAGAGGTCGAGCAACGCCTGGGCCGAACCACGATAGGGCACCTGCTCCATCGGCACACGCGTCAGGCGGGAGAACATCTCAGTCGTGAGATGCCCGGCGGTGCCCATGCCGGGATTGGCCGCGATGTAGCGGCCGGGGCTGGCGCGCATCAGCGCCACCATCTCGGCCAGATTGTTCGCCGGCAAATGAGGCGGCACCACGATCAGAAACCCGGTCCAGCCGATCAACGACATAGGCATCAGGTCGCGCAGCACGTCAAAGGGCAGGTTCGGCGTTAGCGCAGGGTTCACCGCGACGGGCGAATTGGAGGTGAGCAACAGCGTGTGCCCATCAGGCTCGGCACGCGCCACGGCCTGTACGCCGATCGCACCCGTGGCGCCGGCGCGATTATCGACAACGATCTGCACGTTGTGGCGAGCCTGCATTTCCTCGGTCAGCAGTCGGGCGATCAGGTCGCTCATATTGCCGGGGGGGAAGGGCACGATGATCCGCACGGAGCGGGCGGGGTAGCTCTGCCCCCATGCTGGCAGGGCAAGGAATGGGGCGGCCAGCGCCGCGCGGCGGGGTAGGCTCATCTGCTTGCTCCGTGCTGTTGTGTCCGTTGCCAGTTAAAGGGTTGTGCGCGCGGCAGGCCGAGGTTTTCGCGCAACGTCGTGCCGCTAAATTCGCGCCGGAAGACGCCACGGCGTTGCAGTTCTGGCACCACCAGCCGGCAAAAATCCTCATAGGAGCCCGGCATATGAGTGGCCGCGAGCACGAAGCCGTCGCAGGCGCGGGCCTCATACCAATGGTGCATTTCCTCGGCCACGCGTTTGGCGGTGCCGGTGAAGCAGGGGAATTCGCGGATGGTACCGCGGCCGCTGATGCTGACGAAATCAGCGAGCGTTGGATTCTGCTTGCCCGAACCCGCGACGACACGGTCACGGATTGCCTGCAAGCCCTTGATGCCGGCCAACTCGTCATCGGTGAAGGCCTCATCCATGGCCTTGGAGGCGAAGTCGTAATTCAGCACCTCCGACAGCAGGGCGAGCCCGTCAATCGGCTTGGCCAGGCTCTCGATCAGCGCCTGCTTCTCCGCCGCCTCATCCTCGCTGTTCCCGACGATGGCATAGACGGCCGGACAGACGCGCACGGTGTCAGGGTCACGGTCGGAAGCTGCAACCTGCGCCTTGAATTCGGCATAGACCTTCTGCCCGGCCTTGAGATTGGGGTAGATGACGAAAATCAAGTCACCCCAGCTTGCCGCGAAGGCCCGGCCGCGGCCGCTCTGACCGGCCTGGATGAGCACCGGCCGGCCTTGTGGCGTGCGTGGCACGGTGAAGGTGCCCTGGCTCGTGTACCAGCGCCCCTCGAAGTTCAGCCGCTTCACCTTGGCGGGATCGGCGAAGACCCCGCTTTCCCGGTCGTTGATGATCGCATCGTCGTCCCAGGCATCCCATTGGCTGAGAACGATCTGCATGAACTCCTCGGCACGGTCGTAGCGCAGGTCGTGCTCGGGATGCTCGGCGCGGCCCATATTATGCGCCTCGCTGTCGTTCAGGGAGGTCACCACATTCCAGGCGACGCGCCCGCCCAGCATATGGTCCAGCGTCGCGAAGACGCGGGCGACGTGATAGGGCTCGTAGTAGGTCGTGGAATAGGTGCCGCCGAGGCCAAGTTTTTCCGTGGCCAGCCCCATGGCCGTCAGGATCGAGATCAGGTCCAACTTCACCACGCGGATGCCGTGGCGCATCGCCTCGGCATGGTCGTGGCCGAGAATGTCGGGTAGGGCCAGACGGTCGTCGAAGAAGGCGAGGTGGAAGCGCCCTTCCTCCAGAGTGCGGGCAATTCTTTGATAGTATTGCGGCTTCAAAAAATCCTGCATCGTTTCAGGATGCCGCCATGAGCCCGGATAGTTCGAGCAGTTCTGTGCCTGCAGGAAGGCCACCATCGCCATGTCATTGCGAGGGGTCATCGGCTGGTTAATGCCTCGGTCAGCGCCAGCACATCGGGCGCGGCGTCGAGACCCATCACTAGGTCGAGAATGCGGCGTGCACGGTCGGGCGAGACCCGGCGCTGTGCGTTGTCGAGGAACTTGGCTTCAACATCGGCGGCCGAAAGCGGATTGCCGTCGGAGCCGCGATTGAACTCCTCGCGGTGGCGCAGGGTCCGGCCATCGATGGTCTCGATCACCAGTTCTCCAGAATAGTAGCGCGGGAAGCGGCTGGTCTCGTCCGTCTCGTAACTGGTGCGCGCGCACAGGGCGAGCGCGCGCGGGTCGCGGATGCTCTCCTCCTCCAGCTCATCCAGGGTAAAGCGGCCATGCAGCAGGCAACTCGCCACGGCGTAGTGCACGCTGAACTGCGCGTCATAGGAATTGGCCGGCACCTTCTTCGAGGCTTCGGGCTCGCAGACCACCTTCACCTGTCCAGGATGGATGCGCACGGTGATGCGCTTGATGTGCTCCGGCTGTAGCCCATGCGCCGCGCGCAGCGTCAGCGCCGCATCGGCGAAGGCATGGTTGAAGTGGCAGCAGGGATAGGGTTTCAGGGCGACGTTGCGCATCTCCCACAATTCACCCAGCCGCTCGGTGCAGCGCGAGAGGTCGGCCGGCGCACGGTCCTGCATGTGGCTGCGGAACAACCCGAAGCGGCCCTCATAGGCGGCTGCCGGGGCCTTGAAACCTTGCCGGGCCAGCGCGGTTGCCGTGATGGCGGCGAAGCCGGCCCAGCCGGGATGGATGCGTTTTGTCCAGGAGCCATCCTCCAGGAATTCCATCGAGCCCGCGGCCATCGACAGGAGCACGCCTTGTGCTGCGGCCACCTGCGCCGCAGTGGCGCCGGCCAGCCGCCCCGCGGTCAGCGCGCAGCCGAAGGCACCGACCATGCCGGTGGGGTGGAAGCCCACGAGGTGAAAGCCATTCTGCGCCGCGGCACCAATGCGCGCGCCGGCCTCAATGCCTAGCAGATAGGCCAGCAACGCCTCGGCCCCGCTCGCGCCATGCTCGCGCGCCATGTGCAGCGCCGTGGGCACCGCGCTGGCCGAGCCATGCACGATCGCGTCCGAGTGGGTGTCGTCATAATCCAGCCCATGCACAAGCGCGCCGTTCAGCATCACCGCGTCGCGCAACGGCAGGCGCAGCGCCATGCCGATGACAGGGTGGCTGCCGATGCCGGCCAGCCCGCT
Organism: Rhodovarius crocodyli; assembly: GCA_945901085.1. Classification (GTDB taxonomy): domain Bacteria; phylum Pseudomonadota; class Alphaproteobacteria; order Acetobacterales; family Acetobacteraceae; genus Rhodovarius; species Rhodovarius crocodyli_A. The sequence continues at coordinate 3,768 of CAMDJV010000059.1, forward strand.
GATGGCGGCGGCGGTGCGGGCTGCGTAATCATAGCCAGAGGCGGCCAACGCGATGCCCAGGCTGTCCAGCACATGGCGCTTGGCCTGGGCCATCACATCGGCGGGGATGTCCTCCACCCTGAGTGTCAGAGCGAAATTGGCGAGCTGGCGCGAGATCTGCCCGCGCGTGGTGACGTCGAACGGCAGGCTGTCCATGACGTTTCTCCATATCGCGCCATTGCACTGCGCGTGGGGCCAGCATGCTTGGGGTTTAACAGGTTGTCAAACATGCGGACAAATTTGCCTGGACGAGCCGCCCCGCGCCGCCTATCAGCGCAACCCACACCACGGAACCGAGCCATGACCGCGCCCAGCCGCACCTTCCTCTTCGCCCCCGGCGACCATGCCCGACGCGCCGAGAAGGTGCTCACCACCGGCGCCGATGCCGCGATTCTCGACCTGGAGGATGCGGTGGCAATCTCCGCCAAGGTCGCGGCCAGGGCCCTGGTCCGGGCCGCGCTGGAGCGGCCGCGTACGTGCCGCAGCTTCGTCCGTGTCAATAGCTTCGACACCGAATTCTGCCCGGGCGACATCCGGGCCGTGGTCTCAAAGCAACTGGACGGCCTGGTGCTGCCCAAGCTGGAGGACCCGGCACAGCTCGTTGCCGTGGATTGGCTGATGCGCGACCTCGAACGCGGCCAGGGGCTGCCGGAGCGCGGCATCGAGGTGATGCCGATCATCGAAACCGCGCGCGGCATGGCGGCACTGCCCGTGCTGATGGCCTGCGCCCTGGCGCTGGGCGGGCGGGTGAAGCGCTTCAGCTTCGGCGCGGGCGACTACACGCTGGACCTCGGCATGAGCTGGGACCTCGCCGAGACCGTGCTGGAACCCGCACGGGCCCAGATGGTGCTGCAAAGCCGCGCCGCCGGGCTGGAAGCGCCGATCGACACGGTCTGGATCGAGCTGCGCGAAATGGAGGCCTTCCATGCCTCCTGCGCCCGCGGCGTGGCGCTGGGTTTCCAGGGCCGGCTGTGCATCCACCCCGACCAGGTGCCCATCGCCAATGCCGCCTATTCCCCGCCCGAGGCCGAGGTGGCCCGCGCCCATCGCATCGTCGCAGCCTTTGCCGAGGCCGAGGCGGCGGGCCTTGCCTCGATTCAGGTGGACGGGCGCTTCGTGGATTATCCCATCGTCGAACGGGCGCAGCGGGTCATCGTGCTGGCTGAACGGATTGCGCTTACAACTCGCGCCTGAGCGTGGCGCGATAGTGGAACCGCGGTGCCGGGTGGCAGCTATGGGAGACTTCGAAGACCCGGCCCGTCTCGTCAATGTAACGCCGGCGGATCATCAGCGCCGGGGCGCCGGCCTCAACCTCCAGCAGCGCCGCCTGCGTCGCCGGCACGCCGCCGGCGGAAAGGTCCACATCCACCGAGGCCAGACGCAGCCCAAAGCGGCGTTCGAGCAGGGCATAGACTGGCCCGGGCTCCTGGCCGATCTCCTCCACGACGGCAGCGAATTCGGGCGGCAGCAACAGCGTGGTGAAGCAGATGGGCGCGGTGGTGACGCGCACCCGGCGGATGCCCTCGACCCGTAGCCAGGTCTCGCCCGCGGGCATGTTCATGAGTGCCGAAGCCTCATCATCCAGCACCGTGTCGCGGGCGCGCAGCACGGTCAGCCGCGTCTCGTCCGGGTATTGCAGCAACCCGCCGACGCGCGAAATATCCTGCACCAGACGGCCTGGATTTTCGTGCGCGATGACGGTGGTGCCGCTGCCCTGGCGCCGGGCGACGAGACCTGCATCCTCAACCAGCCGCAGCGCCTCACGGATGGTGTGGCGTGAGGCCTGAAAGCGCCCGCAAAGCTCCGTCTCGGTCGGCAGCATGGTGCCGATGGCGTATTGCCCGCCGCGAATTTCCGCCCGCAATGCATCGGCGATCTGGCGGTATCGCGGCCTGGGGTCGGTGATGTCCTGCCTGGAGGTCACGCAAGCTTCCACGATGGGGTGAGAGCCTTTGTAACGGCCCCGCGGCTACTTCACCAGCGCGAGCAGCGCGCGCCACCTGGGATCAGCCGCATCCTCGGCCCATTCGAAGGCCACCATCTCGGTGGTGACGATTTCGGCGCCGGCCCTGGCCAGGCGAGCCAGCGCGGCCTCGCGGCTGGCCGGGTTCCGCGCGCCCATGGCATCGCGCACCGCCCAGACACGGCGCCCGGCCCGCAGCAGCCCAAGGCCGGTTTGCAGCACGCAGACATGCGCCTCGTAGCCGCAGAGGACGATATCGCTGCACTCCGGCGGCAGCGCGCCGAGAAAGCCTGGCGCGCGGCAGGCGTCGAAGCTCGTCTTGCCGATGATGCCGCCGCTCAGCGCCGCCAGTTCCGGCAGCAGCGGGCCGATGGCCTGCGGGCAATGTTCGGTGGCCAGCACCGGCACTTCGAAAAGCTGGGCCAGGCGGGCCAGGCGCAGCGCCTCCGCCAGCACGGCGGGGCCCTCGGCGATGGCGGGGTGCAGCTTCACCTGCAGGTCCACCAGCAGCAGCATCGCGGTGCGACGGTCGAGCACTCTCATGGGCGGGCCTCCAGCAGCGCATCGAGCATGGCTTCCATCAGCCCACGGGCGGCCTGCGAGAACAGCCGCAAGCGGCGGGTCTCCGCCAGCACCAGCAACCCCACCGCCTGGGCAAAGGCCTGGGCCAGCAAGGCGTCGGGATCATCGCAGAAGCCGGCGGCGGCGGTGCGGATCGGTGCCAGGGCGTCGATCAGGGCGGCGTTCAACTCCGGGTCGATCTCGGCCCCCAAGCCGCGGGGTGCGGGGCCGCCAGGGCCCAGATAGAGGCCCAGCGCCAGATCCTGTGGCCGTGCCGCGTAGAAATCGAACAGCGCCAGCGCGCCGGCACGGAAGGCCTGGCGCGGCCCCCCTTGCGCAGCCGCGCCCACATCCGCGCGCAACTCCAGCAGCGATGCCTGGAGCAAGGCGGCATAGATCGCCTCGCGGCTGTCGAAATGGAAGTACAGCGCGGCCGGGGTATAGCCAGCCCGGGCCGCGATGGCGCGCAGGCTCGCACCTTCCAGACCCGCCTCGGCGAAGATGGTCCGCGCCGCGTCAAGAATCCGTTCGCGGCCCTGTTCGCGCTTGGTGGAAATGCTCATTGACGGACATAATTAAACAGCGTTAGATTTTACGCAAGCATTCAGGAAACGCCACCATGTTGATCTCCGCCGAGGCCTATCGGGATTCACTCCGCGCCCTTTCGCCGCGGGTCTTCGTCAATGGCCAGGCGATCACCAGCGTGGCCGATGAACCGCTGCTCAGCCCCGGCATCAACGCCGTGGGCGTCACCTATGATTTCGCCTTGCGGGACGAATACCAGAAGCTGATGGTGGCAACGCAGGGCGAAAGCGGCCGCGTCACCAACCGCATGCTGCACGTCAATGGCAGCACCGACGATCTGCTGACCAAGCTCGAAGCGGTGCGCCTGCTCTGCCGCGAATCGGGCTGCGCCCAGCGCTACCTCGCCCATGACGCGCTGAACGCGCTGCATCAGGCGACCAGCCGCGCCGACCTCATCCACACCGGCGAGCGGCATCAGCGCTTCCTCGCCTATCTCGACGATGTGCAGGCCCGCGACCTCAGCCTGGGCATCGCCATGACGGATGCGAAGGGCGACCGCTCCAAGCGGCCCGGGCAGCAGGCCAACCCGGATGTGCATGTCCACATCACCGAGCGGCGGGCAGATGGCATCATCATCCGCGGCACCAAGGCGATCGTCACCGGCGCGCCCTATATGCACGAATTCCTGGTCATGCCCTGTCGCACCATGACGGCCGAGGATGCGGATTTTGCGGTCTGCTGCGCCGTGCCGGCCGATGCGCCGGGCATCACCATCATCGCCCGCCCCGCAGGCCGGCCGGGTGAGGCGGCGGCGCGCTTCAGCAATAAGTATGGCCAGTCCACCGGGGTGGTTGTCTTCGAGGATGTTTTCGTCCCCTGGGAGCGGGTCTTCTTCGCCGGTGAGTATGAGGAGGCAGGTTTCCTCACCACCACCTATGCCACCCACCACCGCCATTCCTGCATCGCCGCCCGGGCCGGCTTCGGCGACCTGCTGATCGGCGCCGGCGCGCTGATGATCGAGGCCAATGGGCTGGACACCAACCGCCACGGCCATATCCGCGACGCGATGGTCGACCTCATCAAAATCATCGAGGGCTTTTTCGCCTGCGGGGTGGCCGCCAGCGTCTATGGCACGCGCGACCCGTCGGGCGCGGTGATGCCGGACACGGTGTTCAGCAATATCGGCAAGCTCCTGCTCGCCACTCAGATCTACGACATGCATCGTCTGGCGCATTACGTCTCCGGCGGTCTCATCGTGGCGCTGCCTGGGCCGGATGAGGACCACAATCCGGAAACTGCGGCCTCGCTCTCGGCCGTGCTGGCGGGACGGGCGGATATTCCGGCAGAGAAGCGGCTGGACGTGGCGCGCTTCATGGAGGATCTGACGGCCTCCAACCAGGGCGGCTGGTACTCCGTCATCTCGCTCCATGGCGGCGGCAGCCCGGAGGCGATGAAGCGCGAGATCTGGCGCAACTACCCGGTGGAGGAGAAGAGCGCCGTGGTGGAGCGCTTGCTCGACCGCGGGATTCTCGACGAAGGCAAGCGCACCTCAAAGCAGCCCGGCCGATGCTGCGACACAGGCTGCATGCCCCCCGCCTTGCCAGTGCGCCACGCGGCCGAATAGGGCCGCCGCCCGATCAACCGGCGCGGCGCAGCAACCCCTCTCGTGCTGCGCGTGCCCAGCGCGCCGCATCCTCTCGCATCAGCGCGGCCACCTCGGGCGCATTCAGCGTGGCCGGCTCCACAGCCAGGGTTTGCAGCCTTGCGCGCACGGCCTCGGTGGCCCCGGCCGCTCGCGCTTCGGCGTTGATCTGAGCCACCAGCGCAGGCTGCATGCCACCCGGCCCCCAAAGCCCGAACCAGCCCTCATAGCTCGCATCGCCCAGGCCCAGGCTGGCGAAGGTCGGCACCTCCGGCAGGAAGGGCGAGGGCCGCGGCGAGGTCACGGCGATGATGCGCAGCCGGTCGCTTTGCATGAGCGGCATGGCCGTGGCGGTGCTGACCCAGGCGAGCGGCAGATGCCCGCCCATCAGATCGCGCGTTGAGGCGCCGCCGCCGGCATAGCGGATCTCATTCAACTCAATGCCGGCCGCCTGGCAGAATTGCGCACCCACCACGCCTGAGGCGACATCGGCCGTACCATGCGCAATGGCGCCCGGCCGCGCCCGCGCCGCGGCGATCAGACCGGGAATGTCGCGAAACGGCGCTTCGGCCGAGGCAAGCAGTACAAAGGAATACAGTGCAAAAACCGCAATGGGGGTGAAATCCGCCATGGGGTCGTAGGGCAGGGCCGCCGCAGTATGGCGCAGCAGCAGGTGCGTGGGGTTGATGCCGGTCAGCGTATGGCCATCCGGGGCCGCGCGCGCCACCACCTCACTGCCAATGGCGCCATCGGCGCCGGGCCGGTTCTCGATGATGATCGGCCGGCCCAGCCTTTGGCCCACGCTCTCCATCACCGCGCGCGTCGTAAGGTCGGTCCCACCCCCCGGAGCATAGGGCACGATGACGCGAACAGGCCGTTGCGGCCAGCTGGGCTGCGCCAGCGCGGGTGCGGCCAGCGCGCCCAGAATGGCAGTTCGGCGGGCGACATAAGGCATATTGGTTCCTCCGCTGCCAGCTTGGCTTGACCAGACAAATTTCACCAGCGCAAATTGTCTACGAAATCACGAGGAAACCATGTCCCAGACCAACACAGCATCCATCCAGGCGCTGGAGGGCCTTCGCGTCATCGATGTTTCGAGTTTCCTCGCTGGTCCCTTCTGCTCCACCCAACTCGCCGAATTTGGCGCCGATGTGATCAAGCTGGAACTGCCGATCGTGGGGGACCCCTTGCGCAAATTCGGCACGGTGACGGAGTGCGGCGAGACGCTGCCCTGGCTGTCCGAATGCCGCAACAAACGCTCGGCCACGCTCGACCTGCGCAAGCCCGATGGTGCAGCACTGCTCAAGCGCATGATCGCCGAGGCCGATGTGTTGGTGGAGAATTTCCAGCCCGGCACGCTGGAGAAATGGGGCCTGGGCTGGGATGTGCTGAAGGCGGTCAATCCGCGCCTCATCATGGTCCGCATCTCGGGCTTCGGGCAGACCGGGCCCTATAGCGGCAAGCCGGGCTTCGGGCGGATCGGCAATGCCTTCGGCGGGCTCTCTTTCCTGGCCGGCTATCCGGACCGGCCGCCGGTGACGCCAGGCTCGGCCACCATTCCGGATTATCTGGCGGGGCTCTATGGCGCCATGGGCGTACTGCTGGCTATGCAGGCGCTGGCCAAGACCGGGCGCGGCCAGGTCATCGATATCGGGCTTTATGAGCCGATCTTTCGCATCCTCGATGAATTGGCGCCGAGCTATCAACTCAACGGCTATGTCCGGCAGCGCATGGGACCCGGCACGGTGAACGTAGTGCCGCATAGCCATTACCCGACGAAGGATGGCCGCTGGATCGCCATCGCCTGCACATCGGACAAGATCTTCACCCGCCTCGCCGTCGCCATGGGCGTGCCGGAATTTGCCGAGGACGGCAAATGGGGCAAGATCAAGCAGCGCGAGGCGGCGCGGGCTGAGGTTGATGAATATGTCGCCGCCTGGACCATCCAGTTCGACCGCGAGGCGCTGATGGCGATCTGCGAAAAGGAACAGGTGCCCTGTGGCCCCGTCTATTCGATCGACGAAATTTTCGAGGATGCGCAATACGCCCATCGCGAGAACATCCTGACGATGAAGGACCCGCGGGTGGGCGAACTCGCCATCCCCAACCTCGTGCCGCGGCTGACGGATACGCCGGGCCGCGTGAAGTGGCTGGGGCCATCGATGGGCGAGCATAATGACGAGGTCTATCGGGACTGGCTGAAGCTCGACCAGGCCGAGATCGACAGGCTGACCGCGCTGCAGGTGATCTAATGGCGCTGCGTCTGCGCCGCTCGATGATGCTCACGCCGGGGCATCGGCCTGAACGGCTGGAGAAGGCCGTCACCCTGTCGGCGGACAGCCTGGCCTTCGATTTAGAGGATGGGGTGCCGCCGGGCCGCAAGGCAGAGGCCCGCGCAACGGTGGCCGAGGCGTTACGGGGCCTGGATTTCGGCCGCCGCGAGCGGGTGGTGCGGATCAACGCGGTTGGAACTGGCGAATTCCGTGCCGACATCGCGGCGTTGCCGCTCGACGATCTGGATGCCGTGCTGGTGCCCAAGGTCGAAAATGCGGCGGCGCTGCGGGAACTCGATGCTGTGCTGGCTGGAACGAAGGTCGGCGTCATCGCCACGCTTGAAACCCCGCGCGGCGTGCTAAACGCCCTGGCCATTGCCGATAGTTCACCACGGCTCATCGGAATGTTCTTCGGCCCCGGCGACTACACGCTGCAGACCGGCGGCGCGCTGACAGCCCGCGCGCTGGAATTCCCGCGCGCGACCATCGTGGCCGCCTGTGGCGCTGTCGGCATCCAGGCAATCGACGCGCCCTATTTGCTTGGCCTGCGCGATGTAAAGGCCACATTGGCCGATGCGCTGGGTGCGAAGGAACTCGGCTTTTCCGGCAAGGTGGTGTTCCACCCTGACCAGATCGGACCTATCAACGCCGCTTTCACGCCCGATATGTCCGAGGTCGCGCGCGCCCGCCGCTTCGTCGCGGGCTACCGCGAGGCGGCGGCGCGCGGCGAAGCCGTGGCACTCGTGGATGGAGAGTTCATCGCGATGGACCTCGTGCCGCGAATGGAGCGGCTGATCGCACTGGCCGAGCAAGCGGCGGCTCTCTGACAATCAAGGCGGAGCGTGCAACGGGAAAGCGGCTAGGCTCACCGCCCATTCACGCGGCCTTCTGCGGCAGGAAACCTGGCGCTGCCGGATCCTCGCTGCCACGCACCACGAAGGCGATGCAACCTTCGCCGCCGACGCTGAACCGGCGCGTAGCACCTTTCGGGGTGGTGAAGGTGTCACCAGTATGCAGTGTCAGGCCGACCTGCGGCAGCCAGCAAGGTGCTTTGGACAGCAGCAAGAGCCGCAGCGTGGACGCATGACCACCCGCGCCCCTATCGCTATATCCCCTCAACGACCTTCAAGCTGTTCTCCTGGCCACCAGCCCCGCCGCCTGCAACGACAGCCGCGTCACCGTATAACCCAGCTTGTAGTTGTGCCGCCGCACAAGCTCCTCGTGGAAGTGCTTCGTTGTGAAATCGGCATACTCCTCCCGATAAAGACGGTGCATCCGGTCCAGCTCCGCCTCCGGCACGCGGTGCTTCGAGGCACGACCCAAACGGCGGTCCCGAAGGCCCTCAAATCCCCCCGCCGAATACCGCACACGCAGCCGCCGAAACTGGCGGCCCGACATGCCCAAGGCCTCACCAGCCTCGTCCGCGCCCAACCGGCCAAGCCGGTGACGCTCCAACGCTTCCTCAAAGCGGATCACGAAAACCTCCCAGAGCTTGATTGTCCGACGCATCCGACTCACCCAAGAACGGGCGTCGAACATCCCGGACATCTCACCCGCTCCATAGGGCGGACAGATGACGCGCTCCCCACACTTGTTCGGATCACCCCTTGACGCGCCCCCGCTCCCGCCGCACAGTCAACCCGGGGGATTAATCGGCATGTTTGAACGGCGCGCCCTGGTCACGCTCAGCGCCACCCTCGCGTGTCCCACGCTCGCCCTTGCGCGGGCTTGGCCCTCGCACTCCATCCGCCTCATCGTTCCCTACCCTCCCGGCGGCGCCACCGACACGATGTCCCGCCCCTACGCTGAACGCATGCGTACGCTGCTCGGCCAGCCGCTGGTCATCGAGAACCGCGGCGGCGCGGCCACCAGCATCGGCATGGAAGCCGCCGCCCGGGCAGCGCCGGACGGCTACACGCTGATCATCAACGCCGACAACATCGCCTATTTCCCGCTGCTCTATCGCCGGCTTCCCTATGATCTGTGGCGCGATTTCGCGGTGATCTCCAACATCGCCGAAACGCCGCTCGTGCTCGGCATCAACCCGCGCGTGCCGGCCGCCAACCTGGCGGAGTTCGTGGCCCTGCTGCGGCGCGAGCCCGACCGCTATTCCTTCGCCAACCCCAGCCTCGGCGCGCCCCACCACCTGGGCTTCGAGCTCTTCGCGCGCGAGGCCAACGTGCGGCTGCTCCAGGTCCAGTACCGGGGCGGCGGGCCGGCGCTGAACGATGTGCTTGCCGGGCATGTGCATCTCGGCGTGTTCTCGTTGGGCGCGGTCACCCAGCATTTCCAGACCGGCACGCTGCGACCGCTGGCGATCCTCTCAGCCCGGCGATCGGCCGCCACGCCCAACATCCCCACCACGGCCGAGCTCGGGCTGCCACGCGTGCTCTCCTCGATCAACTTTATGCTCTTCGCCCCCTCCGCGACCCCGCGCGAGGTGCTGGCCCAGCTCAACACCGCGACGGTGGAGGCGTTGGCCGATCCGGCCCTGCACGAGACGCTCACACGCGCCGGCTTCGAGGTCGCCTCCAGCACGCCCGAGCAGGCCGCCGCGCGCCTGCGCGCCGAGCGCGAGCGCTGGGAGCCGATCCTGGCCGGCCTCAACCTCAACCTTGAGTGATCCGATGGCAGTACTCGACATCGCGGCCGATGCGCGCCGCGCGGTGGATACGGTGAAGGCGGGCGGCATCGTCGTCTTCCCGACGGATGTGGGCTACGCCGGTACCGGCGGCTGCGAGGCGGCGCTGACGCGCTTCTTCCAGGCGAAGGGCCGCGGCGCGCACAAGCGCAACGCCATGCTGGGCAGCATGGCCATCCATGAGGATGTCCACGCTATGCCCGCGCGCGTGAACACCATGATCCGGGCCCTGGTCGAGGATTATGACCTGCCGATCTCGGCCATCGGCCCATACCGTCCCGGCCACCCGCTGCTGCGCAAGCTCGGCGACGAGGCGCTGGCGGCGAGCACCGAGGGCGGCACTGTCGCCATCCTGATGAATGTGGGGCCGCTGGAACACCGGATGGCTACGCTGGCGGTCGAGGAAGGGCAGCCGCTGTTCGGCTCCTCGGCCAACCTCACGGGCACCGGCACCAAGTTCCGCGCCGAGGAGGTGCAGGAACCCATCCGAGCCTGCGCCGATCTAGTGATCGACTACGGGCTGATGAAATACCACCGCTACCGCCGCTCCTCGACCATGATCGACTTCACCACCATGGAGGTGGTGCGCATCGGCAGCTGCTACGAACTTATCCAGGACGTGCTGCGCCGCCACTTCGGCGTGGAGCTGCCCGAGGATCCGGGGCTGGAGGCGCTGCCCTCGGGGCATGTGCGCGAGGAGCAGCGGCGCTACGGCTAGGGCGACACCTTGTTCCTCGGCCTTGACCTAGGCACCTCCGGCGTCAAGGCGCTCCTGCTCGACGCGAATGGCTGCATTGGCCTGCCCCTGAACCCGGCACCGCGGATCATGAGAGAGCCGACCCTTGCCATGGCGCGCCCGGCTGGCCGCACGGTCGCAGGCCATTTCTACTTCAAGCTGCTCGGGTCCGGCCGCGGGCGTTCGACCGAGAGCCTGATCGGCGGAGGCTGACCGCGCCCATGACCGCCTCTCTGAATTCGTTCCCCTGATCTCGCGGTACGCAAATACGCAGAACGTGATTCAGGTGGCTGATCTGTCAGCCAATAGCGACTTCCACGTCGAACTCGAGCGGCTGTCAGAGCAACTGTGGTGCCCTGGCGAGCGGACGCACTGGTTTTACGAGAGGACGCGCGGGACCTCCTCCCGCTCTACCGGCAGTCGGAGATCTACGCCCGGGACGGCCTGGACCTGCCGCGCGGGCTACTGGCGGGCTGGGTCGGGAGGTCGGCGGAACTGGCCGAGCCAATGGCCGCATACATCGGCCGTCATGCCCTGGCAGGGCGACGCGTGCACGCCGACGACACCCCGATGCCGATGCTCTCGCCCGGCCGCGGCAGGACGCAGGCCGCGCGGTTCTGGGCTGTGGAGCGGCACTGCAGCGGGACCCCGGCCATAACTTCCTCTAACCTGTTGAGCAGGCTTGGAAATATGGCGTGTAGGTGGGGTCCCGTTCGGCGCAGATCGAGACCCCACCTTTGGACTGCTTTTTTGTTTACTATCGATGAGATACATCGAATTTCAGTGGGGTCCGGATTAGGCGCTTATTCACAGCCACCCGCATCATTTTCAATCCGCCTGACGCAAGCCGCTATCGCGGATCAGCCCAGCATATTTCTCAGCCTCAGCCTTCACATATGCCGTGAATGCCTGATGGTTTAGATGACGGATGGGGTGCCCCGCACGCGTCATACCCTCAATCACCGATGGTGTTCGCAGCGTTCTGCCGCAGGCCTCATCCATCCGCGCCACCATGGCTTCCGGCGTGCCGGGCGCGGTGAATATCCCTGTCCAAAGCGGATAGACCAGATCAAGCCCCTGTTCACGAAGCGTGGGCGTATCCGGAAAATCGGGTGAGCGTCGTTCTGCAAATACCGCCACCGCATGCAGTCCATATTGGTTCACGAGGTTCGCCTCAGCGGTCAGCATGGGCACGGTGCCAGAAAGCATGGCCTGCACACTATCGCCCGAACCACGGAAGGGGATGTGGTTCATCTCGATGCCAAAGGCGCGCGACAGTCCTGTCATCGCCAGATGCCCAAGCCCGCCAACACCGCCCGAGGCATAGGGCAATTGCCCTGGATTGGCCCTGGCGCGCGCGACGATATCGGCGACCGTCCTGATGCCGGTTGTGGTTGGTGTCATCAGCGTGGCTGGCGCTTCGGCGACCAGACAAACAGCGGTGAGTTGATCCGCGCGATAGGGCGCGCGCGCCATGAAGCTCGGCTGAATGGCGATCGGCGCCATGGAGGTCAGCAGGATCGTCTGCCCATCCGGTTTGGCGCGCACCACTTCCGATGTGCCGATGGTGCCCGTGGCGCCACCAACATTGCGAATGACAACCTGCGTGCCCATCGCCTCGGTAAATACTGGCTGGATCAGGCGGCCGATAATGTCCGTCCCGCCACCCGCCGGCCAGGGGATGATCATTTGCACCTGGGCAGAGGCCGGCGCGCTGGCAGCCCATAGCGTAGCAAGAACCAGCGCGGCCCGCGGCAAGAATTTCATAGCCGTGTTTTCTCCCCGATCCGGCACTTTGCCTAGCGTGGAGGGAAGCCTGGACCGGGTGGCCTTCGCGGAGCAAGTGGAATTTGCGGGCGGCAGCCGCGCGGTTGTCCGGCGTCAGCGCCTAGAGGGGCTGCGCGTGGTAGATGTCTCTGTGTTTCCGCTCGTGCCCTCCTCCAACATCCACCCGGCCGTGCTGATGACCGCCGACCGGGCGGCTGAGATGATCCGCGCCGGATAAGACCAGGGGGGCACCGCTAATCCGCGGTGATGTTCCCCTCGCGGATCACGCGCGCCCAGCGCTCGCGCTCAGCCGCAAAGAAGGCTGCGGCCTCGCGCTGACCGCGGAAGCGGGCGCCCACTCCCTGCTGGGCCATGGCTTCGATCAAAGCGGGTTGGGCGAGGGCCACGCTCAGCGCGCCTTCCAGCCGGTCCATCGCCGCCTGGGGCGTGCCGCGCGGCGCAGTCAGCATGTGCCAGCTTCCGGCCTCAAAGCCGGGTGCGCCCGCCTCGGCGGTGGTCGGGATGTCCGGCAGCAGGACCTGGCGCTGACCTGCCGTCACCGCCAGCACGCGCACGCGCGATGATTCCACGGCCGAGCGCATCAGCGAGTATCCGTCGATGATCATCTGCACCCGGCCGCCGGCGAGGTCGAGAATGGCCGGCGCCGAGCCGCGATAGGGCACATGCACGATATCGAGGTTGAATTGCCGCTTGAACAATTCGAGGGCGAGGTGCGTCGGCCCCCCTGCCCCGGCCGAGGCGCCGTTCAGCCGCCCCGGATTAGCCCGCGCGTAGGCCATGAGCTCCGGCAGCGTGCGGATCGGTAGATCGGCCGAGACGGCGATGACGGAGAAGCTCTCCATCGTCTGCGCGATGGGGATGAAGTCGCGCCACGTGTCGAAGCTGAGGTTGCGATAGAGAGCGTTGGTCACGGCGAGGTTGCCGACATTGCCGTAGAACAGCGTGTAGCCATCCGGCGCCGCCTGCACCACCGCATCCATCGCGATGTTGCCATTGGCGCCCGCGCGGTTCTCGACCAGGAAGGTCTGCCCCAACGCCTCGGCAAGGCGCGGCGCGATGAGGCGGGCCACGATGTCCACGCCGCCGCCCGGCGGAAAACCAATGACCATGCGCACAGGGCGCGCAGGATACTCCTGAGCGGCGGCAGGCCGCGCGAGGAGGAGGGCGGGGAGCGCGACCAGCGCCCGGCGTGAGGGTTCAATCCGCACTGATGCCGGCCTCCCGCACCACACTGGTCCAGAGCGCGCGATCTTCGCGCATCAGGCGGTCCACTTCCGCCCCCGGCGCAAAGCGCGGGAAGGTGCCGAGGCCGGTGAGCGTCGCCGGCAGGTCGGACTCACGGAAGGTCCGGGCCAAATTGTCCTCCAGCCGCTGCCGCACGGCTGCCGGCGTAGCGGTGGGGCAGACGATGGCCTGCCAGGAGGTGAAGACCCAGTCGAGCCCGCTTTCCTTCACCGTTGGCACATCAGGCAATTGCGGGTGGCGATCAGCCGATGTGATGCCAATGACGCGCAGCCGCCCGCCCTCATGCACGCCCCGCATAAGCGAATAGCCATCCACCATCAGTTGGATGCGGCCGCCCATCAGATCCTGCAACGCGGGCGCCGAGCCGCGATAGGGCACATGCACGATGTCCACCCCGGCCGCGCGCTTCCATACCTCGAAGGCCAGATGCGGCACGCCGCCTGATCCCCCAGAGCCGAAATTGAGCGCGCCGGGCCTCGCCTGGGCTGCGGCGAGCAGGTCGGTCATCGTGCGAATGGGCGATTCCGTCGCAACGGCGAAGACTAGCGGCCCCAAGGTGAGCTGCCCCACGCCGCGGAAATCCCGGTTGCAATCAAAGGGCAGATTGGGAAACAGCGCATGCGTCATGGCTAGGTTGCCGACATTGCCCTGGAAGAGCTGCGTGCCGTCGGCGATGCCCTTGGCCACATAGTCCATGGCGATGTTGCCGTTGTTGCCCGGGCGGTTGTCGATGACTATGGGCTGGCCCAGCCGCTCCTGCCAGCGGGCGGCCACGGGGCGGGCGATGGAATCCACCCCGCCCCCGGCAGGGAAGCCGACCACGAGCCGGATCGCGCCCGATTGCGCGCGCAGGAGGCCAGGCGCGGCCAGCACGCCCATGGCAGTGCCGCCCGCCCCATGGATCAGAGTGCGTCGGGTCAGCTTCATCATGTCCTCCCAGTGTTCTTGGAGGAGAGCCTGACAGATGCACGGGACAGATTGCAAGGTTGTCAGATGCTGCGCCTCAGCCGGGCGCAAATTCGCCTCCTGCGCTCCAGCTGCTGGTTTCTTCTCGCACGGCCGCGGCGGATGGCGCCTCGGCGGAGTTGCTGTGGGTGCCGATTGGCGCGGCGTCCGTGGCCTGGCAGACGCCA
>CAMDJV010000060.1 GCA_945901085.1 Rhodovarius crocodyli
GAAAAACAGCTGAGCGTCAAGCCGCCAGGAGGAAGGCCTGGAACCAGCGCTTACATTGGGGCGGCAGCCACGATCGGTACGAAATCTGGCGCTGCGGTTGGCGCGCGACGCATCTCGCGCCGCCAGGCGAAAACCTGCTGCGGGCATACCTGCCAGCGACGCGCCACCACGGCCACGACCGCGCCAGGCTGCCAAGCCTCCGACACGATCCGCGCCTTGGCCTCCTCCGACCATTGCCGCCGACGGCTAGGACCGGTCAGTACTTCTACACGGCGGTACACTTCCGCCTTCGCGTCGTCATTTGCGTCGACCATAATGTCGGCCTGAAGCTCCTTGCTTCCGGCCGAACCACCATACTCGTCACCCGGAACGCAAGAAGGGCCTCAGGGCTGCGCTTACGATAGGGTGTGCTCTTGGCTACAGCCGTGTCACCGCAAGCGAAGACGGTGAAACGCCTCTAGAGTCTATTCTTCCGTTCTTTTAGTTCGCCTCGAGAAGCCCCGACGCCGCATGTTCCGTTAGTCCGGCCTCCGCGTCCGTTCCGCCTCAGCGCCGTGACCATTCACTTGAGAGCGTTATAGACGACCAGCTGGGCTTCATCATGTTGTTCGCCGTGCCTCAGGCACCAACGATCAAGCGCAAACCCGGCGAATTGCGGCTAACCTTCAATGGCGCATGGGCTGCTGCCGAGCATGGGCTCGGGTCATCGGCGCGGCTTTCAAACCAAGCCCCAAGCTTGCCAGCCCTCTGCCAGAGCTTCAATGCAACTTCCAGCCCGATAAACGCAAATACTTCTCCACGCCCTAAGTCTGGATGGCTGGTGGCCTGCGCCAGCCCGGGGCATTGTCAAACTGTAGGAAACCCTCGCCAGGGCAATTTGCGCAAAGCGCCCCTCATTCAAGGACTGGCACATGGAAGTTGATTGGTTCAAGGATATTCTGGTCCCCGTCATAGGAGGCCTGGGTATTTTCATGCTCGGCCTGGAGTTTATGACAAGCGGCATCCAATCGCTCTCCGTCAGCCGGATGCGCAAGATGCTGGCGCGCGCTGCCGGCACACCCATCACCGGCCTCGTCGCCGGCACGCTGATCACCGGCGTCATCCAATCCTCCACCGCGATGACCGTGATGGTGGTGGGCCTGGTGGATGCGGGTGTGCTGGCGCTGCGGCCGGCCATCGCCGTCATCATGGGCGCCAATGTCGGCACCACCCTGACCAATGCGCTGATCGCGCTGCCGCTGGGGCCGCTCGGGCTCCTGGTGGGCGGCTTCTTCGCCCTGATCTGGGTCTTCGGCAAAACCGACAAAACGAAGAACATCGCCCTGGCCTGCATGGGCTTCGCGCTGATCTTCTATGGCCTGTCTCTGATGACCGGCGGGCTTCGCCCACTGCGCAATATTCCCGAAGTTGTGGAGCTGATCCGCAGCCTCAGCGCCCAAAGCTATGCCCATATCCTGTTCTGCGTGGCAGTGGCCGCCGTCATCACGGCGCTGATTCACTCATCATCGGCCACCATAGGCATCGTCATGGGCCTCGGGGCGGCGGGCGTGATCAGTTG
The DNA here is from genome assembly GCA_945901085.1 of Rhodovarius crocodyli. GTDB lineage: Bacteria > Pseudomonadota > Alphaproteobacteria > Acetobacterales > Acetobacteraceae > Rhodovarius > Rhodovarius crocodyli_A. Next base: position 1,559 of record CAMDJV010000060.1, read on the forward strand.
GGAGACGGCGCTGGCCTTCTCGCTGGGGGCGGATCTGGGCACCACCATCACCTCCTTCATCGCCTCGCTGAACCTCAGCCGCAACGCCAAGCGCGCAGCCTATGCGCATATCGCTTTCAACTTCATTGGCGTGGCGATCATGCTGCCGCTCTTCCCCTTCATGATCCAATTGGTGCCAATGGTGGTGGGCGATATAGGCCGCGCCGTGGTGGTCGATGGGGTGGAGACCTATCCGCTCGTGCCGGTGGCTGTTGGCGTCTATTCCACCGCTTTCAATATCTTTAATGTAATCCTCCTCTTTCCTTTCGTGGGCGTCTTCGAGCGAGTGCTCATGCGGGTGGGCCGCCATGCGGCGGAGGATGTCGAGGATTACAGCCAGGCGAAGTATCTCAACCCGGATAATCGCAGCGACATGGACGCAGCACTGGGCACCATCCAGCAGGAAATGGCCCGCCACCTGCAGGGCACAGCCATCCTGCTCGAGATCGCCGAGAAAAATCCCAATGCGCCGGATAATGCGAGGGATCATTTCGACGCCATCGACATCCTCAGTCGCGAAATCCGCAACTACACCGCCTCGCTATTCCGCCCAGACCTCTCCCCCCGACAGACCGACCTGCTGGCAAGCCTGATCGAGGAGGCGGATTTCGCCGCCTCCCTCGGTGAAGTGCTCTTCCAGTTGGCCCACCGGATCGAGAGCGATGATTTCAGCGCACCCGGCCTTGCCATCCTGCACCGCGCTATCGCTGCGTTGCGAGGCTCAATCTCCGAGCTCACATCCGGCGTTCCAGTGGCGAGCAGCACGGCGCGTGATAATGCGGACCAGCATGCAGCGGACCTATTGCAGTTGCGCGCCGATGTCCTGGCCCTACCAGAGGCGACCACTTCGCTCGAGCGCGGCGCCTTGCTGGCTCTGCTGGGCAGCACCGAACGGGCATTCTTTGTAATCGCACGCGTCCATATGGAGCGCCAATCGGTCGAACAGCGCTACACGGCCAATATCGACGCCGCCATGGCGTGAGACTCATGCGCCGTCACCGGCCCTGGGCTGCAATGGCCCGGGTTGCGGGGCGGCGCTGATTACGCCCCATTGGTGGCCATGAACCACCATATTCAGTCCCGCATCGATGGCTTCTGCCAGCGTTTCGGCCTCCGCCTTCCCATTCTGCTCGCACCCATGGCCGGTGCCTGCCCGCCCAGCCTGAGCATCGCCGTGGCCAATGCCGGCGGCTTGGGTGCCTGCGGTGCGCTGCTGCTGCAGCCCCCTGCCATGCACGCCTGGGCGCAGGAGGTGCGCAGCCAGTCCAATGGCGCCTTTCAGATGAACCTTTGGGTGCCTGACCCTGCGCCGCTGCGCGACCCGGCAGCAGAGGCAGAGATGGCAGACTTCCTGGGCCAATGGGGCCCGCGCGTGGCGCCGGGCGCGGGCGATGCGCCCCTGGTGGATTTCGCCGCGCAATGCGACGCCCTGCTGGCCGCCGCCCCGCCCATCGTCAGCTCGGTGATGGGGCTCTACCCGCCGGAATTTGTCGCCCGCCTCAAGGCCGCCGGCATCGCCTGGTGGGCCAATATCAGCACCCTGGCCGAGGCACGCGCCGCCGAGGCCGCGGGGGCGGATGCGGTGGTGGCACAAGGGATGGAGGCCGGTGGCCATCGCGGCTGCTTTGTGGCCGGCGAGGCTGAGGCCGGCATGGTGGGAAGCCTCTCATTGATCCCGGCGGTGGCAGATGCCCTGGCCATCCCGGTCATCGCCACCGGCGGCATCGCCGATGGCCGTGGCGTGGCAGCCGCCCTGATGCTGGGTGCCAGCGCGGTGCAGATCGGCACCGGCTTCTTGCGCAGCCCCGAGGCCCGGCTGCCACCGGCCTGGGCTGCGGCCCTCGCACTCACCCCGCCCGAGGGCACGGCCGTGACCCGGGCCTTCAGCGGCCGCGCCGGGCGCGGCATCGCCACGCAATACCTCCGCGCGGCTGCGGCCGCCGATGCCCCACGCCCCGCGCCCTACCCGATACAGCGCGGCCTGACGCAAGCAATGCGCGAGGCCGCGGTCAATTCTGGCAATCTCTCAGCCATGCAGGCCTGGGCCGGGCAATCGGCCATGCTGGCACGCCCCGAGCCGGCGGGTGAATTGGTGGCGCGGCTCTGGCAGGACGCGCAGGGCTGGCTCGGCTGATCAGCCGCGCATCCGGGTGAACCAGCTTGTGGAGCGGAATGGCCAAAAGCCGTGGGGCTTGGGAGTAAATCCCGCCTCGGTAGCGATGCGCGCCGCGGCTCTCTCAGCCTTGGCCATGGTGAGCCCGGGCTCATTCAGGCCACGATAAAGCCCCGCCGCCTCGCGCATAGCGCGATGGTCGACGCGGCCTTTGCGGTCCGCCTGGGAGCGCAGATAGGTGATCAGATCGCGTTTGATGGCCTCAGGGTTGACGCCACCGGGATCCACCAAGGCGGTGCGCGCCTCCTCCAAGGTCATCCCCTCCTCGGTCACCGCCTTTTCGAGCAGGGCGAATTCGGCCTCGGCATCCAGCGCGCCGCGGCGGCGGCGCAGCCGGGCGATATCGGCGATGCGCGGTGGCCCGCCCACCCCCTGCGGTGACAGCGCATCGGGCTTGAGGGTGGCCACGCCCCCTGCCCCAACGTCGCCGATCTTGAAACCGGGGGGAATGCAAGACCGGCAGGTGGGCCGCATCACCGAACCATCAAGCGCCATGAGCTTGATCTCGATCAGCAGGTCCGGATGGCGGGCGCGAATGGCATCGGCGGCGGCATTGAGCACCTCGACATGCACGCGCAATTCATCGTCCGGGTCATCGGCCAAGCGGCGCCCGGCCCAGATATCCATCGCGCCGCAATCGCGGTGGTTCAGCAGCGTGACATTGCGAATACCATGCAATTTCAGGCTGGCAGCCAGATTTTCCCATGTAGTCGATTGCCAGTGGGGATGCTTGTCATTAACCAGCGCCAGCGCTGCGCCGGCAATGCGCATCTCGCTGTAGCGGTCCGTCCGGCCGAGGGCGGCGAAGTGGAAGGTCGCGTCATCGGTCAGCCGCGGGTCAATGCATGACACCAGAAAGGTATCGGCAATGGCCGGAATGGGGCCGGTCGGCCCCGGGGTGTTGGTCGCGCTCAATGTGGAACTTCCTCGACATGCTGCACCCCGGTCAGCCGGTGCATGATTGAGGCGAGGGTCAGCCCCGCCGTGAGCACTGCGACCATCGTGAGCATCACCGCGATCAGCACGGTGCCGCCATCCTGTCGGTCGAGCAGGCCAAATTCGGACATGGCTGCAAAGCCCAGCCCGGATAAAGTGAGAATATAGAACACACCCGATGGCCGCAGGATGGCGAAAACCGTTTTCCAGACCAGCACATGCAGGCCCAGCACGCCCAGCCCCACAAAGCCCTTGGCCCAGAAGCTGTTCCAAGGCCCGTTGGTGGGCGCGCCCATCCAATGCCAATAGGAGTATCCGCTGGGGTTATACAGCGAGAAGACCAGCAGCATGCTGAACAACAGCCGCGCCACCACCGCCTTCCAATCATAGGGGGCTGCGGTCATCGGCAGGCGGCCAGAGCTTTGGCGATGGCCCCACGGCCATCGGCAATAACCGAGGCCTCGGCCGCATCAATGGCTACCATGGCCTGCGCTTCGAAGGCGGGGCGGTGCAGGGTGGCGTCCACGCGATTAATCGCCCAATCCACCCCCCAGGCGAGGCCCACGCCGCCCAATGTGCCGACCAACATCCCAGGCGTGCCCACCAGACCATAGCCGAGATAGCCACCCACGGCGACCACGCTGCCCGCCTCGCTCAGGCGCAGCACCAGCGCGCCCAGTCGCGCGGCCATCGGGCGGATGGAGCGCAGAAACACGGTTTCCGAACCTGCTGCCTCGGAAAGCCGTTCGGCGGGGTTGAGGCGCAGGGCCAGGGCGAGCCGCTCGCCCAGGGCCGGGTCGCGCGCCTCGTGCGCAAGGGTTGTGGCGAGATAGGCCATGTCGATGTCAAAGCGGCCATCGCCCAGGCTCGGCCGTGTCACCCGCTCCAAAAACGCTGCACGCACCGGCACCGCCATGGCATGGGTTATGGTTTCGGCATTGGGCAAAGCTGCCCGGCCCAGCGCGGCCTCGCCCAATTGCAGCAGGCCCCGCCCGGCAATATTATAGGCGGTATAGTAACTCTGGGCCCAATCATAGGCCCAGGCGCTGAATTCGGGCACCAGCCCGCGTGCCTGGCCAAAGCCCAGCGCCACGCTATCCTCCAAGATGCGTTGGGCAAGCGTGGTGAGGTTCGCCGCGGTGGCAGGATCAGCGCAGATCGAGCGGATTGGGCCTGGCGTTTGCACCAGCGCCGGCGAGAGGGCGCCCGGCAGCACACCCACCTGCCCCTGAGCCCGCGGATGGGCCATTGCATGCCCCGTAAGCATCATCAAAACCGGCAGAACACACCGCAAGATGGCGTATCCAGCACGGCCCGGGCGGCCTAGAATGGCGCCCATGCCACTCAACCTGATCGCACCATGTACGGGCTGAACCTGCCCGACCCGCTGACCGACAGCCTTGCCGCGCTGTTGGTCTTCACCCTCACCTATGCGCAGATTCGCATCGGCCTGCTGCTCTATAGCATGGTCGCGCCGGCCGATGCCGAAGCCGTGCCGCTGCTCCATGTCACCGCCATTATCGCCGGCCTGCTGCTGGGATTGCCGCTCTTGGCCGGCCTGCCGCATGCGGCTGATTTCCTGCCAGCGCGCCTTTATGCCGCAGACAGCCCATGGGCGATTGGCGTGATCGAATTTGTCTATCGCTTCACCCTGCCCAACCGGCAAACCCTGAATAATGCATGGCTGATCCTGTCCGGCGCTGATCCGCTGTGGGTTGCGTTGATCGGATATATCGGCCTGGCTCTGGCCGCCTTCGCAGCCCTGCAGGCGGCCATGCTGTGGAAAGGCATGGCCGGAGCGCGCGCTGCCCTGGCGGGCCTGCTGCTCGCCGGCTGGACTGCGCTCGTGGTGCACCACCTGGCGCATCTGCTGGCCTGGAGCGCGACACATTTGAATTTCTGGCTCTTCGCGCTGGCTTTGCTGCTGTGGCAAAGAATGCGCTACGCCCCCGCGCATCGCTCGCACTGAATTGGTCATAGGCTCAGACCTACAGCCATCATCTGATAAAATGGCGAAGGCGATAGAAATGGCGGCGCCCCGTTGAAGGGAAATGCCATCTTGCCAGACACCATGAGGACAACGCCGACAATGAGCGCGATCACCCCGCCCATGGCGTAATGCACCCCGTTCGAGGCGCTGCCGACGAACCATTGAAACACCAGCACCGCGACTGAGACCGTCAGCACCAAAATCCAGATCAGCGTGCCAAAGGTGCGCGAATGCTGCGACAGTCGAGCGATCCGCGCCTCGGAGACCTGGGCGATCCAGCCCACCACATTCTGCGCCAGGGCCTGCTGCGCGCTGGTCAAAGGCTCGGCATCGAAGAAGGCGCGGGTGAGGCGCTGAAATTCCACGTCGGAGCCCGAGCGGCCATCGGAGGCGATCATATGCGGCCAGTCCTTGGTCGCCACTGCGCTGGCATAGTCGCGCAGCGAAGCATACATCTCAGTCCGGCGCGGCGCCTGAGCCGCCTCGCCGTAACTCGGCACCGAAAGGGCAAGAAGGTACAGCCCACCTGCCTCGCGCTGAAGATTGTCACGCGACGTCTGATAAATATCCCATGATCCAACAAGGGTAAGCGCCGCCACCGCGGCATAGACCTCAATCACGAAGCTGTACTTGGCGATCCCGACAGTGGAGTTCGCGCTCAGCTCCTGCGGCGTGAAGGCGCCAAGGATGACCTGGCCGATCACAAAAGCCATGAGCAGCGGCACGCTCAACGCCACCAGCAGCATGACCGGCAGCGGTAGCGAGGCCAGGAATTGAACGAGATCGCCGCTCATAATGCTGATGCTGTGTTCACGCCTCGATCGCGCGATACCACCGCCGCGTGCGCAGCGGGAAACCTGCCTTCTTCGCCTCGATGTCGTTCTCTTCCATCAGGCGTTTGACGCGGGTGCGGGCCTCGGTTTCGGTCACCGTGGTGCCGGCGCGGCCGCGATAGAAATTGGCAGTCTTTTCAAAATCTCCCCGCGCAATTCGGCCGCGCTGGTCCGACAGGGTACGCAGCAGTTGCAGGGTTGAGCGATCAAGCTCGGATTGACTGGCAACGCCGGCATCCTCGGTGCTGCGGCGCAACGTCGCCTGCGCCTCGCCGAGGGAGAGGTTGTAGCGGGTGACACCCTCTTCCAGCAGTTTCATCTCCCGATCGCTGTCGAGAAAACGCCTGCCCTGCGTGTGCAGCTTCACCAATTCGGCAAAGCGGGCGGGCTGGGGCGGACCAGGGGGTTGTGTGTCACTATTGCGCATCATCATGTTCCTGGAGCTGGTGTGGGCCGGAAAATTTGGCGTTATCAGCAAACTGAGTTTGTAAAATCATAGCGAATCGGCTGCGCGACGCAGCATGGGTGGCGGTGGCATGTCAAGCTGGTTGCCACCGGCGCGCGGGCCACTGGTCTGCTGCAGGCGATGGTTCAACTGCTCAATGGCCCGCAAAATACGGCTGGCATCCGAGCCCACCGGGGCATCGACGGGTGCTAGGGTGAACTTAACATAGGGCAGCGGCAGCAGGGTTACGGTGATTTTTTCCACCGCATAGCCATCCATGGAGTTCGCCTCGACAATGCCCTCCATGATCATGCGCTGGATCAACGCCAAAGGCCCGGAATTGCGCCGGGCGTGGCGCTCCAGCGCACGCTCGAGGTACTCATGGTCGGCCTCAGAAAGTTGCCGCGCCAAGCCAAATTCCATAGTCAGCCCAGGCAATAGGCTGAAGGTGCTCTCTATTGTCTTCAGCTTGAAGCCGGCAATGGCCATCAGACCGTTGAAGTCATCATTTTGAACACTATCAATGGAATAGCGATGGGCAAAGTCGATTGTACTATGGCCCAGGCCCAGGCCCAGGCCCAAGCTATCACGCAGGAAACTAAACCAACCACCGACCCGATCACCAAAAGCTGAGTTGGGCGGCAGATCCTGCAACGGAACCTGGATAGTGGGCTGCGGCGGCGTTTGTGCCATAGGCCGGGTATAGGGGCTGATGCTGGCCAACAGGATGGCGGCGGAGAGAAGAAGGCGCTTGCGCATTGGGAGGGGTCCTGTGCGGGGTCAGCGTGAGATCAAGGTGAGGCGTTCGGCGATGCTGCGCTGAGCGGCCCGCCGCGCGGCGGGAAAGGGCACTAAACCGATTGCGGTCAAAGCCCCACCCGGGCCGCCATTGGCCTCCGAGACTGAATCAATGACGAATTCGCGAACGCCACGCACCACACCCACGCCCTGAATACTGCGGGCATGCTGACGTTTAGCGTAAAGATAGAGAATGCGGGTCAGTTCATACTCGCCGCTGGCAACTGTAGTGGCGCTGGGCAGCACGCCATTGATGGCAACCGGCACCAGATTGCCGCCGCTTTCCAACAACTGGGCATAGGAAATCGCAGCGATAGTGCCCGGCGGGCTGTCCAGCAACGCGGCCGGCACCTCAGCCACGCTCGTTTCGCGCACCCGGCCATCATGGCGCAAAGTGGTACATTTCGGCACCCGGATCGAGGCCAGAAAGATCAGGCGCACCGCCTTCACATCGCGGCAGCCGCCTTCCATCACGAAGTCATTAAACAGCGCGCGGGTGCCGTTGGTCCGGTCGGGCAGAATGGCGCGGATCGGCGTCTCAGGCAGGTTCGCGCCAACACGAGACCAGGTGTTGAGGGTATTGTCGATGAACTCTTCATTCTGTGCCAAATCGGCGGCCAGGGCGGTGTAAATCTGCCGGGTGGTGAGACCTGCAATACTGTCCCCACGACGCGTGGCGATGACCACGGCCCCCTGTCCGAGCTGCACCTCCACCACATCGCTCACACCATTCGATTGGCACTCGTTCAGTTGGGCACGCGATATGCGGCGGGTGCTGACGGCGATGTCGGGCGTATTGGGGCCCACGCCGGCGCAAAACCGCTCCAGCGCCGCGGCCGACCCCATCATCTCCATCCGCGGCGGCTGCACTTCAGCATAGCGGTTGATGAAAGCCTCCACCAAAGTGTCAGTCACGCCACGGGCGGAGACCGTAGAGACGATATGCAGCCTGTTGCGCAGCGTGATGCCCTCCTGCGCGCTGGCAGGCATCGAACCCAGCCATGCAATGAGCCAGCCCAACAGCACTGGTCGAAGGCTTTTGAGCATTATCGATGGGTTCCGAGTTTCGTGGGGGATGGTGAGCGTTGCGGCCATGGGTGACTAACCTGGATTGCCGCGGCCAAGGGCGCGGAGAATGGTTTCCTGTACAGCCTGCTCGGCGGCGATGCGGGCACGCGCCTGGGCCCGCCAACCAGCGACAAGCGGCTGCAGGACAGGGTCAAGCGTCTCAAGGTCAGCCAGTGCTGGGGCCAGGCGGCCACGGGCGAGAAGTTGGGTAACATTGGCCACCGTGGCCTCGGCCGGGGCTGGGGGGAGCGGCTCGGCCAAGCCAATCCAGGCCAAGAGACGGCGCCACATGGCGGAAAACCAATCACCCCAACCCGCATAGTCGGGGCCACGCGCGGTCAATAACGGCGCCAGCGCGGTGAAGCCTTCCCGCAGGTCAGATGGCGTGGCGAGGCCGCGCCCGGCATGGCTCAGCAGCGTTTCCGCCAAGGCGGGCGGCAGCCCATCAGCAGGCGCCAGATCACGCATCGCCTGCAACTCACGCTGATAGGGCCTGCCGGCAAGCAGCACGGCTTGCAGGTTCAGGGCGGCAAGAGTGAACCGATCGACCCGATGGGCCATATCAGCCCCCGCCTCGGGAGCAGGCAGCGCGGCGCTGGCCGGGCCGACCGCAACCGGCGCCGCCACGACGGAATGGGTGACCGGGGGGTCGAGGCTCGGCGCAGGCTCAGCCAGGCGGGGCGTGCTGGTGACGAGTTCAAGGGTTGATGTCAGGCGGGCAAGCTGCGCCTCAAGCGCGGCAATTCGCGAGCTCAGCCGCGGATCTGATGCCGGCCCTTGGGCCTGGATCTGCGCCTGGGTCTGGGTCTGGGTCTGGGTTTGGGTCTGGGCTTTGGCCTGTTTTGCAATATATGTCAAAGCAGGCAGCCCAAAGGCCGCCGCGACATAAATGCATGAAAAAAAAGCATATCTTTTTGGCATATATAGGCCCATCAATACCACTCGCCCCGGATCACAGATTTATGTCTTGGATAAAAATTTCTAGCCTTAATGCTCTACTGTATGCCACCGTTCGTAGCCGGTTAATATTTCGTTGGGCGCATTTGGTGGTGACATTTTAGCTACAAAGCGTTGAAAACGTCAAATATATTTCATTCATAGTGCATCTATTCGGCATAGCGGGCCTCCCCCAAAACCTTCCATCCCCGGGGTTGAGCGGCACATCCCTCCGGATTGGCCCATTTAATCCGTCGCACGAGACGCCTCATCACGCTGCGGCAAGGCGGCCATGGCCGCGTTGACCCGACCCATGAACCCCAGCAGCGGACGATTGTCGCGCAGGCTCAGCATGAAGGCATTTTCGGCAAAGGCATCGCGGAGATAATGCCCCGTCGGCGCCGGACACCCAGCATAGGTGAAGCGCAAGAACTGCACGAGGGTAAAAGAGCGCACAATGTGAACACCCACCAATTCACGCAGATAGAAGGTGCTGGCAATCTCGCGCTCAAGATGATAGCCCAGATTGAGTAGCGAAAATAACATGCCATGCCGCTCTATTTCGATACGATCATGCAAAAGAGTGATATGGCCACCCAGCCCTTCGAGACTGGCAATGGCGCCACCGCCGCCATGGGGCGCGGTCTCATGCCGCAATCGGCCATCTGGTTTATCGGCTATCATCACGATTGCATTATCACATCTGCGATTTGGCCACGCCACCTGGCCATTTTAACCCCATCGGCAAGGGCAAATGACGATTGCCCGCTCCGCATGCTTGAGCATCCCCGGGATGATCGCCTAGAAGACAAGGCGGGCCGGGTTAGCACAGCGGTAGTGCAGCGGTTTTGTAAACCGAAGGTCGGGGGTTCGATCCCCTCACCCGGCACCACTCCGCAACGCAGTGCCACCCAGCGCCCGGCCTGTAGGGCCAATGCCATCCACCCCATCGCCCAAATTGACCTCATGGCTGCCGCTTACCACGTCCCACACGATGGCGTTATGCAATAAACGATTGTGAACTATAACACATGCAACGGTGACGGGCCTGGCTTGTGGTGATCCGCAGCACGCCTTGCCGGCCAGCCCGGCGGCCCGCATCGTGATGTTTCATGGCGCTTGCCTGCCTTACCAAGGTGCCAGGGGGCTTCAAATCCTGGCCCGCCCGCCGCAAGCTGCCTGCGCAACTTTTGGCGCGCCCTCTTGTCCCCAGCCACCCAACAAACCGCCTCGCCGAAAAACATCCTCATCGGCGTCGGCTGCATGTGTTTCGCAGGGTTGCTCTTCTCGGTGATGGGCGGCGTGGCCAAATTGCTGGGCGAGCATTATTCCTCCGTGCAGGTCTCCTGGGCGCGCGCCTTCATCCATATGGTGTTTCTGACGGCCTTCTTCGTGCCGCGACATGGGCTGATCGTCCTTCGCACCCGCAGACCCTGGCTGCAGCTCGGCCGGGCGGCAACATTGACCGCCTCCAACCTCTGCTTCTTCTTCGCCATCACTTTCATCCCGCTCGCCAAGGCCTCGGCCATTTCACTGACGGCGCCGCTCATCGTGGCGCTGCTGGCCTGGCCCATGCTGCGGGAGCGCACCACGCCGCTGCGCATCCTCGCCGTGCTGGTAGGCTTCGCCGGCGTGCTGGTGGTGATCCGCCCTGGCGCTGCAGTGTTTCACCCAGCGTCCCTCTTCGTCGTGGTCTCCGCCACGGCCTATGGGGTCTATCAAATCCTCACCCGCATGGTTGCACCTTATGATTCGCCCGCCACCTCGGCGCTGTGGTCGCCACTGACAGGCGCCATCCTGCTCATGGCCGCCCAGCCCTGGGTGTGGGAAAACCCGCATTCGCTGGGCGATGCCATGCTGTTCCTGCTCTGCGGCGTGCTGGGCGCGGTGGGGCATTATTTCGTGGCTCAGGCGCTGCGCTTCGCCCCCGCCAATGTCGTCTCGCCCTTCCAATACCTGCAATTGCTGGCCGCCGTAGCGGTGGGCTTCGTGCTGTTCGGCAATCTGCCCGATGCGCTGACCTGGGTGGGTGCAGCCATCATCGTCGGTGCTGGGCTGCTGCTCACCTGGAGCCAGACCCGCGGACGATGAAGCGGCTCGGCGCCCTGCCGCGTTGATCCTCCACCACCGCGGGCTGCCATCACGGCAGCCCGGGTCTTCGGAGAGATGACATGGACAAGGATCGCCTCGCGGGCATGGCCAATCAGGCCAAGGGTAGCATCAAGCAGGCCACAGGAAAAATTCTGGGCGATACGAAACTCCAGGCCGAGGGCGCGGCCGATAAGGCGCATGGCAAGCTGCAAAACGCAGTGGGCGGCGCCAAGGACGCGCTGCGCGACGCTGCCGACAAGGCATGATCACGGCCATGCCGGGCACCTTCTGACGGCCGGGGCGCAGGTCGCTATTCGAGGATTTCCTCAACCTCACCAATGCTGCCGAAGAGATAATGCGGCCGCGGGCTGGAGGGTTCCCAATGGGGGTCCTCAAAGCCCAGCATCTTGCCCGGGTTGAGCAACCCGCGCGGGTCCGCCTCGCGCTTGAAGGCGGCCTGGCTGGCATCCACGCGCTTCATGCCACCCTCCTCCAGCGTGAAGACATGCGGGTTGAAGATCGGCGCGCCGGCATCATTATGAATTTGCATAATTTCTTCCAGCCGCTCCTCGGTGGTGAAGCGCACCAATTGCAGGCCAAAACAGGTCACCGCCCCGCCGTAACGGACGAATTCCAGATGCATCGGCACCTCATCGCCGAAGCGCGCCTCCATCGCCGCCAGCGTCTCGAAGTGATGCGGCGGCGGAAACAGCGTCTGCAGATAGGTGAAGGAACGATCCGTCTTCAGCGCCTGCAAAGTCGTGTGGTTCCAACTATGCTCATAAAGCGGCACCACGGCCTTTTCCGTCTCGCAGCGATAGAGTTCCTGCCCGCCCATGCGCGCCAGCATGGGCGCCACGATCTCGATATAATCCGGCGCCAGCATGGCCAGCACCACCGATTGCCCCTCGGGGATCAGGCCCTCAAACGCCTTGAAATGCCGCTGCGGGATGGGGGCTGCCACCACGCAGGCCAGCTTCTTCACCACGCCATCACTGGCCACCAGCGCCTCGGCAAAGCGCGCGGCGTCGAGCATGCTGGGAAATGAATAGATCAAATCCACCCAATCAAAGGCGGGCGCGAGCGGCATTTCCAGCGCAGTGATCACGCCATTGGTGCCATAGGCATGGTTGACCCGGGCGATATCATCTCCGCGCAACTCCAAAATGCGCGGTTCCGGCTCCATGGTCACCACGCGCAGCGCCAGCACATTGCCGGCCTCACGCAGCATGCCATAGGTGCAGCTGCCAATGCCCGAAGAACCGCCGGCAATGAAGCCGCCAATGGTGGCCGTGCGCTTGGTGGAAGGGTGGAAGCGCAGCTCGCCACCCACTTTTTCCCGCGTGTGGCGGTCAATATCGATCAGCTTCGCGCCGGCCTGAATCCGCGCAAGGCCCGGCTTGCACCACAGCACCTGATCAAGGCGCGACAGGTCCAGCACCACACCGCCCTTGAGCGGCATGGCCTGGCCATAATTGCCGGTGCCAGCCCCGCGCGGCGTCACCGCAACGCCCCGGGCGAAGCATTCGCGCATGATCGCGACAACCTCGGCCTCGTCGCGCGGCATGGCCACCGCCTCGGCCGTCGCGCCATTCAACTGGCGCTTCAATACGGGCGAATACCAGAAGAAATCCCGGCTCTTCTGCCGCACCAAGGCGGGGTCGGTGATGAAATCCACGCCCGGCAGGGCGGCGATGAGGTCTGCGATCATTCGGTGAAACTGAGCATTTTTCCGGGGTTGAAAAGCCCCAAGGGGTCAACCCGGCGCTTGAAGCCCAGTTGGTCGCCGGGCACGCGGCGATAGCCTGATCCCTCCTCGATGGTGAAGACATGCGGATTGGCAATGCCCGCCCCCGCCTCTTCGAAGCCAGCCATGATCCCGGCCAGCCTCTCCTCCGTGGTGAAGCGAATGACCGGCAATGCCGTCATGGTGATGCGGCCCCCGAAGCGCACGCATTCGGTGTGCATCCAGACCTCATCGGGGAATTTCGCCCGCACCGCCTCCACGCTCTCCAGCGTGCCCTCGAAGGGGAAGCGGCATTGCAGATAGGTGACGCCGCGATCCTTCTTCAGCACCTGCAAGGTCGTGTGGTTCCAGCAATATTCATAGAAGGGCGTGGCCGCAGGGTCGCGCTCGGCGGCCACGGCGTCCTGCGCGGCCACGATGCTGCCGCCATGCTCGGCCGCCATCTCCCGCAAGGCCAGCATGCCGGCCGCTGTGACCATCACCAAGGCCAGGGCATGCCCCTGCGGCACCGCATCGGCAATGCCACGGAAGAAAGGCGGCAGGCGGCTGTCAAACACTGCGCACATTTTCTTGGCGATGCCATCGGCAAAGGCAAAGGCCAGGGCAAAACGCGCGGCTTCAGGGAATTCGGCAAAGCTGATCGCCACATCCCGCCAGGCCTGCGCCGGCGCCAGCGGGATGCGCACGCGGGTGATGATGCCCGTGGTGCCATAGGTGCGATTGACCGGATTGGCCGCATCGCCCTCGATGTCGAGAATACGCGGCGGGTCCTCCAGCGTGGCCACCCGCACACCCAGCAGGTTGCCCCGCTCGCGCATCGTGCCATGGCTCATGCCGCCCACCCCGGCACCGCCGCCGGCCACGAAGCCACCAATAGTGGCGGTGCGCTTGGTGCTGGGCCAAATCCGCAATTCCCAGCCGCGCTCCCGCGCCCAGAGATCGAGGTCGATCATCTTCGCCCCGGCCTCCGCCTCCAGCACCCCATCGGTCAGCGAAATGGGCGCTGCCATGGCGGTGAGGTCGAGCACCAGCCCACCCTCCAGCGGTACGCATTGGCCGTAATTGCCGGTGGCGCCACCGCGGGCGGTGACAGGCATGCGCGCCGCCCGGCATTCCCGCAGAAGCTGCAGCACCTCATCCTCATTGCGCGGCCGCGCCCAGAGATCAGCACTCTTGCCATCCAACTGGCGTTTCAGAACCGGCGAGTACCAATAAAAGTCCCGCGATTTTTGTCGGAGCAGCGCCCGGTCGCGGGAATGCTCGATGCCTTCAAGATCCATGCTGGTCGCGCTGGTTGATCAACCAGGCCTCACGGTCAAAACGGGCAATGTCGCCGATCAACCCGGCCACCTTGGCGCCGGCAAAGGCCAGAAATTTCTCGCCATCCTCGGCCGTGGCGCGGGCCGCATTGCCCACAGCACCGGCGGGGTGCAAATCCTGCGCCTGCCAGCCAAAGCCCATCGTGCCCTCCGGCGTCAGCGTGGCGAATTGGTTTTCCAGGCCGATCCAGCGATTGCGGAAATCCCGCGCCAGTTCCGGCTTGCAGTTCGCCGGGTCCAGCCGGAGCATCACCGAGGTTTCCACATAGCCGGCATGGATGCCGTAGCGGCCCTCCTGGCTATCCACCAGGCCCTCGGGCCTGCCCAGGCGGCTCCATTGGGCGTTGACGCAGAACATGTCTTCCCGGATGCGTAGCCGCCGGCAGACAATGTCGATGATCTGCGGCTGGCCGCCATGGCTGTTCAGGAACAGCATTTTCTTCACCCCCGCCCGCGCCACACTCTCGCCGATCTCGGTCCATAGCGCGATGAGCGTTTCCGGCGTGGAGGTGATGGTGCCAGGGAAGCGCAGATGCTCGACCGAGCACCCCACCTTCTGGATAGGCAGCACCAGCGCCGGCACCTCGGGGTCGAGCAGGCTGAGCGCGCGGTTCAACACGCCCTCATTGATCGTGGCATCGACCGAAACCGGCAAATGCGGCCCATGCTGCTCCATCGCCCCGGTCTGCAGGATAGCGACCGTATCCTTCGGCAGGGTTTCGAATTCCGGCCAGGTAAGATCCTGCCAGTGGCGGGTGCGCAGTGCCATTCAGGTGAGCCTCAGATCAGCAGCCGCGGGGAGATAGCGCGGATCATAGATCTCGCTCCAGGGCACTTGGCGCTGGATGGCGAAGGCCTCGCGCACCGCATCGATGCCGCGCTGCACCCGGGCGGTATCAACCTGGCCAAAGCCGTTCTGGCGGACATGCGCGGTGAAGGTCAGCTCCTCGAGCGCCATGCGCAGCCGGGCGGTCTCCAGCGGAATATCGGTCAGCGGTTCGCGCCGGCGCAGCACATCAATGGCCATGGCAGGGTCGGCCAGGCTGTCATACTGGGCGCGAATCAAAGCGCGGATGATGCCCGTGGTGGCGGCGGGGTTGGCCTGGGCCCAGCGGCGGCTGGTCAACAAGGCGGTGGCGTAGAAATCAGCCCCGAACTGATTGAACTTCATCGTCACGATATCCTCGTCGCGGATGCCCAGGCCGCGCAGCGAGAAAATACCGGAGGTGATGAAGCCGGTGATGGCATTGGCCCGGCCTTGGGCCAGCATAGGCTCGCGCAGGGGCGGCGCCACGGAAATCCAGTTCACCCGGCTGCCATCAAAACCCGCCGCACGCGCAAAAGCGGGGAAGAGCTGGCGCCCGGCATCGGAATCCGGCGCGGCGATGGACTTGCCAACCAGATCCGCCGGGCGGGCGATATTCTCGCGCTTGAGGGTCATCACCGCCAGCGCCGTCGCGTCATAGAGCAGGAAGGGGGTGAAGAGGTCCACATCCGGCCGTTCCAGCTTCATCCGGATCATCGGGTTCACATCGGCCACGCCGACATCAAAGGCGCCGCCGGCGATCTTCACCGGCACATCGCCAGAGCCAAAACCGCGCTCCATGGTGACATTCAGCCCCTCCCGCCGAAAATGCCCCCGCTCGAGCGCCACCAGAAAGGCGGCCTGCGGCCCCTGAAAGGCCCAATCCGCCGAAAAGCGAACATTGGTAAGGGTTTGGCTATGCACACCCGGCGCAGCCAA
>CAMDJV010000061.1 GCA_945901085.1 Rhodovarius crocodyli
AACTCCCCAACCGACACACCCAGGCGTCGCGCACGCCGCGCTGAACGTGAGAACGCGCGGAGCATCACGCCCGACCCACTGCTCAACGCCAAAGAGGCCGCCGCCGAGGCTGGCGTCGCGGTCTCGACGTGGTGGAAGTGGGTGAAGCTGGGCCGCTTCCCCGCGCCATCCTATCCGCTGCAGCGCTGCCCGCGGTGGCGAAGGAGCGAGGTGCGGGCAGCACTCACGAACGGGGAGGCCGCGTGATGCGCACCACTCCTTCCGCACCGCTGCTGCTGCATGGCGCGAGGGGCGAGGCCTGGCACTACGGGCTTTCCGTGGAAGCCGCTGCACTGTTGCGCCGCATGGTGATCGTGGAGACGACTGGCGCAGCGCTGTCGGCATGGGCGGCGCTTAAGAGCGAGACGCCCGGCTTGATCGTCCAGGTTCCGCCCAGCAAGCCCGCGCATCCTTGCGAGACCGCGCCCGCCGGGGTGGTGCTGCAATGAGTGGCGTCCCCGCGCCGATGGTTGCCGCTCTGCTGGCCGCTGATACGATACCCGCTTGCCTTGCGCCCTATGCAGCGCACCCCGCCTGGGTCGCATGGAGCTATACCGGCGGGGAGGCCCGCAAGGTGCCCTATGCGCCCGCGACGGGCCGCGCGGCATCCTCCACCGATCCGAGCACCTGGGGCACGCTAGAGGCCACTCTACGCCTCGCCACGGGCTTTCGTTTCCAGGCACCGCGCGGCGGGGTTGGGATCGTCTCCCGCGCGGTGCCGACGCTGGTCTTTCTCGACCTCGACCGCTGCATGGATCCGGCAACCGGCGAACCGATGAACGACGACGCGGCGCGGCTGCTAGAAGCCTGCAGCGCGACCTATGCCGAGCGTACGCCAAGCGGCGCGGGTGTTCGCATCGTCGGCACGGCGGAGGGCATCACCGCTGCCATCTCGCGCAAGGGCAGCACGCCGGGCGGTCTGGCTCTCGAAATCTACAAGGGCGCCGACCGATACCTGACTGTGACCGGCGCACGCTGCGCCGAGCATCCCGACCGGCTGGCCGATATCTCGGGCGAGGTGCTGGACCTGCTCGGCACGCTGCGCGGCGGCGGCGCTGGGGCGGCCCGTGAGGCGGGGGGCGAGCCGCGCGAGGATGCCGAACTGGTGCGGCGCGTCGTAACCGGCGAAGGCTACCACGCCGAACTAGTCGCGCTGGCCGCCCGCTATATCGGGCGCGGCATCCCCGCAGCGACCACCGCCAATCACCTGAAGGGGATGATGCTGGCGTGCTCCGAGCCGGCGCGGGATGCGCGTTGGTCTGACCGCTTTGCCAGCATTGACGACCTGGTGCGCTCGGCAGTGACGAAATACGCCGCCAGCGCTGAGCATCGGCGCGAGGTGGCGCGGCTCGTCGGGCGGCGGCTTCGCGATGGCATAGATCCCGGCGATGTTCTGGCCGAGGCGATGGCCGAGGCTGAGGCGCGCGGCATCGCCGCCGAAACGGCGTGCGGCATCGTGCGCTGGTGCGCCGAACGCGAGGTTGCGCGGCGGGAGGCGGCGGATGCCTGACACCATGCGCGATGCCTTCGACAAGCTGCGCGCGTCAAATGCCAAGGCGGCGGTGGCCGAGGCCCCCGCCCCGCTGGCGCGCGATATCCCGCCACCCACGCCCTACCCGGTGGATGCTTTGGGCGACCTGCTCGCCGCCGCCGCCAAGGGCATCAACGCTAAGGTGCAGGCCCCCATCGCCATATGCGGTTCAAGCGTCCTCGGGGCCGCCGCGCTGGCCGTGCAAGGCCATGCCGATGTGGTTCTGCCCACTGGCAGCGCGCGGCCTGTGTCGCTGTTCCTGCTGTCCATCCTCGAAAGCGGCGGCCGTAAGTCCGCCGCCGATGAACAAGCCCTGTGGCCCATCCGTAAGCACGAGGCCGCGCTTTATGCCGCCTACGACGCCGAGATGGAGAGCGCGACCAACGCGACAACCGCCTGGGAGACGGCGCGGGACAAGATCGTGAAGGACAAGAAGCGAGGCCGCGATGACATGAAGGCTGCGCTCGACGCGCTCGGCCAGTGCCCGCCCGCACCGCTCACCCCTCTACTCACGATGGATGAGCCGACTGTGGAGGGCATGGCCAAGCTCATGCTCATCGGCTTGCCCAGCCTGGGCATTTTCTCGGCCGAGGGCGGCGCCTTCATCAATGGGCACGCCATGAAGGACGATGCTCGGCTGCGCTCAGCGGCGGCGCTGTCCGGCCTGTGGGACGGCACGCCGCTACGGCGCGTGAGGGCTGGTGATGGCGCCATCATCCTGCCGGGGCGCCGCGTGTCGCTGCATCTAATGGCGCAGCCTGAGGCCGCCGCAACGCTGTGCCACGATCCGGTGCTGAAGGATCAAGGGCTGCTCGGGCGCATACTGCCTACCGCGCCGGACACCGCCAGCGGCACGCGCCTGTGGCGCGATCCGCCCGCCAGCGCGGATGCCGCGATCCGCCGTTACGGCACCCGCCTGCTGTCCATCCTAGATGCCCCTCTGCCGATGGCCGAGGGTAAGCAAAACCAGCTCGCCCCGCGCCGACTGCCACTTTCACCACCCGCCCGCGCGCGCTGGATAGCCTTTGCGGATCACGTCGAACTTCAGCTTGGCGAGGGCGGCGCACTGGCGTCGATCCGCCCGCTCGCCAACAAGCTGGCCGAACACGCCGCCCGCATCGCCGCTGTCCTGACGCTGGTCCGGGACCTCGTAGCAGACGAGGTCGGCGCTGAGGCGATGGAGGCCGGCATTGAACTGGCGCAGCACCACGCCGCCGAGGCGTTGCGGCTCGATGCGGCCGGCCAGGTTCCGGAGAAGCAGCGGACGGCGCGGCGGCTGCTAGACTGGCTCAAGACGACCTGGTGCGAGGAACTGGTGTCCCTGCCGGATATCACGCGGCTCGGGCCGAACGCGATCCGAAGCCGCGACACCGCAAAGGCCACCGTCGCGACGCTCGTAGAGGCGGGATGGCTGGTGCCTGTGACCGGCGGCGCCGAAGTCCGGGGGGAGCGGCGGCGCGAGGTGTGGAGGGTCCGGCAATGAACGCCTTCGCTCGTTTCGTCACCCGATTTTCAATCTCGACTGCCGCCCCTGCGAAAGTTGCGAAAGCTGCGAAAGTGAACTTGGACGGGGGCAAACTTTCGCAACTTTCGCAGGTTTCGCGGCAGGTCATCTCCGAACCCAAAAATCTGCATCACCAGCCACAGGGGCTGATGCGCACGGTGATGGAGACCTGAGATGCAGAAAGAGCCGATTCCGAAAATCAAGGCCGCGACATCGCTTCCGGCAGCACCTCAGGTCGTCGCTGCTGTCCTAACACAGGCCGCTGACCTACTTCGACCAAACGCTGGCGCGCAAAACCCGGTCACTGGGTCCGACAACTCTGCCTTCAGCCGGCACCTGCTGAGCACTGTCGGCTCAACGCTATGGTTTCCTGAAGGCACCCCGCCTGAGCAGATCTTCGCGGCAACCGCCGCCGCCCTATCCGCCGTCCAGGGCTTCGCGCCGCGCGATCCTGTTGAGGGGATGATGGCCGCCCAGGCGGTGGCGCTGCATCACGCAGCGATGGAGTGCTTTCGGCGGGCGATGATCCCGGCTCAGCCCTTCGAGGTCACCGATAGACTTCGCCGGCAGGGAGCAAACCTGTCCCGCGCGATGGTCGACATGGCCGAGGCCATCGACCGGCGCCGGGGCAAGGGGCCGCAGGTGGTTCGGGTTGAGCGGGTTGTCGTCCAGGGCGGTGGCCAGGCGATTGTTGGGGCGATCACCCCGGGGGGACGGTCCGATGCAAAGTAGCGATGGAAACCCCATGCGCCTTCCCCAGCGCCTCTGCGGAGCCAGAACGCGCGCCGGGCACCCGTGCAGGGGGGCCGCCATGCCCAACGGGCGCTGCCGGATGCACGGAGGCCCCAGTACTGGCCCGCGTACACCCGAGGGGCTGGCTAGGCTGCGAGCAGCGCGGACCAGCACCGGGCTCCACACGGCTGAGATGGTCGCTCTGCGGCGGGCGTTGGCTGCCCTGCGCCGGGCGGCCCGCGGCAGCATCGAGGGAAACTAGGCCGCAAGCGGGCGCTGGGCATCTTGCCGCCGATGGTTCTGATGCAGGGCCCGAAGGAGCGGTGGTACGCAATCCCCGACTTTTTTTCGAACCGCCTCGAGTGTGTCCAGAGCGACGGAATGCCCCGTCACGCTGAAGCTTCGCTATCGGCGTCTATGCCAATCTCTCGTCGATATGGGGGTAGAGATGGGGGTAAGTCGGCCAGAGATCTTAAAATACTGTTTGAAATCAAACATTTAAAGAGGTTGTCTGGCGGAGAGGGTGGGATTCGAACCCACGGTACCCTTGCGAGTACTTCGGTTTTCGAGACCGACGCGTTCGACCACTCCGCCACCTCTCCAGTCGGAAAACCCTTTAGCCAAGCTGGCCCAACAGCGCAATCCATGCTCAGCCGCGCCGGCGCATCCACACCCGCACCACCGGCCACACGAAGGCCAGAACGAACAGCGCCAGGAACACCTTGCTGAAAGGATCGATCCAGCTCTCCACAACGTCAAACCGCTCCTCCAGCCAATAGCCCAGCACCGCGAGCCCGCCCACCCAGATCGTGCTGCCCAGCGCCGTCAGCCCATAAAAGACCAATCTGGGCATCTCAATCAGCCCCGCCGGGATAGAGATCACCGTGCGAATCCCTGGCATCATCCGGCCCAGAAACACCGCCCAGGGGCCATGCCGCCGCAGGGTAAGCTGCGCCTTGTCCAGATCCTCATCCGTGATCCCGAGCCATCGGCCAAACCGGGCAGAGAGCCTCTTCGTCCTCGCCACACCAAAGGCGCGCGCCAGTTCAAACCACACCACATTCCCCGCCAGCGTGCCGGCCACCCCCGCCAGCACCACCCCCAGCAGCGACATATGCCCGCGTGCCGCCGAAAACCCGGCCAATGGCATGATCAGCTCGGAGGGGATGGGCGGAAAAAGATTTTCCGCCAACATCAGCACGAACACCCCAGCATAACCGGCCTGGGCGACGAGGCCGGTGATCCAGTCCATCATGGCACTCTCCTGTACAGCAGCAGCGTGATGGGCCGCCCGCGGGAATAATTATAGCCAGAGACCGTCGCCAGTTCCTCCACACGCAGGCCCAATCGGATGAGCTCCGCCTGGAAGGTAGCCTCCTGCCGGTCGCCCACGGCCACCACCCGGCCCGGCTGGTCGGCCAGGAACTGGGCCGCAGCCGGGCCGCTGGGCAGCAGATGGAGCGCCCCGCCAATGGCGAATAAGGCCGAGGGCTCGGCATGGCCCGCCATACCGAATTGCGCCGGCGCCAAGCCAGGCGCCACCCGGGCCAGCGCAGCCTGCAACCGTGGCGCGATCCACATCGGTTCGATGCGCGGCAAAACCCCGCCCAGCACCGCGGCGTAGATCGGCACCACCAGCACCACGCCCAGCGCAGCACCGCGCGCCCACAACCCCCGGGCGCTCACATGCAGCACCGCCCAAACCAGCAGCAGCGCCGCGGGCAGCACCAGCCAACTCGCCCAGGGGATCACGCCTGCCAGCAGCCGCGGCCCCACCAGCGCCAAAACACCCATGCCCACCGCCACGGCGGCCAGGCCGAAGCGCATCGACCACACCAACCACCGCCCAGGCTGGAAGCGCAGCGGGTCCAGCGCCCAGATCGCAATCAGCAGCATCAGCGCCGGATAGACCACCAGGGTATAATGCGGCAGCTTGGTCTGCACCGCTTCGAAGACCAGCCATGTCGGCACCAGCCAGGCCAGCAGGAAGCGGCTCGCGGGCAGGCTGCGCTGGCTCCAGGCCTGGCGAAGCGCCGGCCCGACCATCCAGGCC
Source organism: Rhodovarius crocodyli (assembly GCA_945901085.1). Lineage (GTDB taxonomy): Bacteria > Pseudomonadota > Alphaproteobacteria > Acetobacterales > Acetobacteraceae > Rhodovarius > Rhodovarius crocodyli_A. The sequence continues at coordinate 5,860 of CAMDJV010000061.1, forward strand.
GAGGGAAACGCCGCGATAAAGAAGACGATGAGATAGAAGCCCGGCGGCCCCCAATGCTTTTCCTCGCCGCTGCCCAGCTTGGCGATCATGTCATCGCCCAGCGCCTGGGCGAAGAAGCGGCCCTCAGTGGCGATGCCAATGGCCACCATCCAAGGTGCCGCCATGGCCAGCATCAGGGGCAGGCCCCAATGCAGCCGCAGCGGGCGGAACCAGGGCGCGCCGCGGTCCACCACCGCCAGGGTGATGCCCGTCAACAACGGCACCATCGGCCCCACCGGCCCCTTCAGCAGCACCGAGACCCCCATGATCACCCAGAAGGCCGCCGCCTGCCGCGCGGTGAAGGCGCCGGGGCGCAGATAGGCCTGGCCCAGCAGCCCCATCGCCACCGCGACGGTGGCCAGCAGGGCGGCATCGGTCTTGGCGATATGGGTTTCCACCACCAGGACCATGCAGGCCGCCAGCATGGCCGCGCCCAGCAGCGCGGCGCGGCGCCCCACCAGGGCTCGGCCAAACTGGAAACAGGCCAGCACGGCCAATATCGCCCCCAGCATGGAGGGCACGCGATAGGCCCAAATCTCGCTGCGGGCGGGAATGCCCACCGCCTCCAGCCCATGCACAACGGCGACCTGGGCCCAATGGATGCCAACCGGCTTTTTGTTCCGCTCCTCGCTGCCGACGCGGATATTCACATAATCGCCGCTTTCCACCATCTGGCGGCTGGCCTGGGCGAAGCGCGCCTCGTCACGGTCCAATGCCGGAACGGTGAAGAAGCCGGGCAGGTAGAGGCACAGGCAGAGCAGCACCAGCGCCAGGCGCGGCGCGCGCTCCAGCATGGTCTCGGCGCGGGCAAAGAGGGTTTGGTTCAGCATCGCAGCGGGCAGTAGCGGGGTTTGCGGCACGGCGCAAAGCGGGCGGGCGAAGGCGGCGGATTTGCACCGGGCGGCGAAGCGCCCATAACGCGCCATGGCCTCGCCCACTCGTCGTGCCGCCCTGGCACTCCTCACCGCCGTTCTGCAATCCCGCCGCCCGCTGGAGGAGGCGCTGGATGCCTTGCCGGCCGGCATGGCCCCGCGCGACCGCGGGGCGGGCCATCGCATTGCCGCCACCGTGCTGCGGCGGATGGGCAGTCTCGATGCGGCGCTGGAACCGTGGCTGAAGCGCGAGCCGCCGCCCGAGGTGCGCAACACGCTGCGGATTGGGGCGGCGGAGTTGCTGCTGCTGGGCACGCCGCCGCATGCCGCGGTGAGTGATTGTGTGGCGCTGGTACCAAAGCCCTTTGCCGGGCTGGTCAATGCCGTGCTGCGCCGGGTGTCTGAGGCGGGTGTGGCGGCGCTGGAGGGGCTGGATGCACCCCGGCTGGATACGCCGAGCTGGCTGTGGTCCGCCTGGCACGCCACCCATGGCCCGGCGGTGCGCGCCATGGCCGAGGCGCATGGGCATGAGGCGCCGCTGGACCTCTCGCTGATGCCAGGTGCTGTGGTGGAGGGGGCGATGCTCTTGCCCAATGGCACCGCGCGCATGCCGGTGGGCACGCGGATCACCGATATTCCGGGTTTTGCCGAGGGGCGCTTCTGGGCGCAGGATGCGGCGGCCTCGCTGCCGGTGCGGCTTTTGGCACCACGCCGGGGCGAGTTGGTGCTCGACCTTTGCGCCGCGCCAGGGGGCAAGACGGCGCAACTGGCCGCGGCCGGGGCGCGGGTGGTGGCGGTGGAGCGGGAGAAGAAGCGCGCCGAACGCCTAGCCGAAAACCTGACCCGGCTGAACCTGCCGGCTGATATCGTGGTGGCTGATGCCCTGGCCTGGGACCCTGGCACGCGGTTCGATGCCATTCTCCTCGATGCGCCCTGCACCGCCACCGGGACCATCAGGCGGCACCCGGATGTGGTGCATTTGAAGAAGCTGCATGATGTGGAACGTCAATCCGAGCAGCAACGCGCCCTGTTGGCCGCCGCGCGCGGCTGGCTGGCGCCGGGGGGGCGGCTGGTCTTTGCCACCTGCTCGCTGCAGGGCGAGGAGGGGGAGGCGCATTTCCGCGCCGGGCTGGATGCGGTGCGGCCGGAGGAGGTGCCGGGGCTGGAAGGCGCCATCACCGCCCAGGGGGCGCTGCGCACCCGGCCCGATATGTGGGGCGAATGGGGCGGAATGGATGGATTTTTTATAGCCAGAATAAAAGGTTAGTTTCCTCAGCCGCAAGAAATGTAGTTTGCGGACAAATTCATCTTCCGACCCCTTATGGGGGCGGGGGCTTGCGGGATGCGGTTGTCGAAACAGCGGTAGCGGCGATGTTTATAGGATTATTTGCCGCAAAAATCAAGCCCGGCGCGCCACCAGCATGCGATAGCGGATCACCCCCGAGGCCAGCAGCGTCTCCAGCATCATCCCGCCCAGATCGGCCTCGCTGCGATAGCCCAGCCCCAGCAGGCGCTTCCAGCGCGCCTGCCGCGCCCGCGCCGCCATCATCGGCGCCAGCTCGGCGGCGGGGCGGGGGATGGTGAGGGCGGTGAAATCCGTCTCATGCGACAAGACCAGTCCCGCCGCCGCAAAGGCCCGCAGCCAGCCGGCGCGGCTGGGTGCCACGGGGCAGCGCCAGCAGCGCTTGAATAGGGCCACATCGGCCGCCTGCTGAGGGGAGAGGCCTTCCTCGGGCATGTCATCCACCACCATCAGCGCGCCGCCCGGGGCCAGGGCCTGGGCGAGGTTGTGGATGGTGGCCATGGGGTCGGGCGAGTGGATCAGGCTTTCAATGCCGAAAATCCAATCGAATGCGCCGGTGAGGGGGGCGTCATAGCTGGCCACTGCCAGCCGCACCCGCCCGGCCAGGCCGCGCGCCGCCACCTCTTCCATGCCCCGCTTCACCTGCACCTCGCTGAGCGAAATGCCCAGCCAATCGCCGCCCAGTTCGGGCGCCATGTCCAGCATGCTGGCGCCATAGCCGCAGCCGGCATCCAGCACCCGGGGGCTGGGCGGCAGGGTGAGGCCGTTCAGCATCAGCCGATGCAGCACCAGGGGGCTGGGCTCGCCGCCATCCGGGTTGCGCAGGGCGCGATGCACCGGCTGGGCGGCATTGCCGGTGCGGCCGCGCATCTGCCGCATCCATTCCAACCGGTCCAGCCAGCGATAATATTTGGCCACCTCGCGGGCATGGGTCATGCCAGGCGATACCGGGCGAGGGTGAGGATATCGCTCCGCAAAGCCTCCTCCAGCTCGGCCCGCCCCGCCGGGCTGCGCACCAGGGCGACCACGGCGGAGAACCAACTGCCGCCCAGCGCCCTTTCGCGGAACAGCGCCGCCAGGGCGGCCGCGGCCGCGCCCTGCCCATTGCAGCAGGCGCAGCCGCCGGGATGGGCGATGAGTTCATCGGCGCGGAAAATCGCGCAGAGGGTGGGCGGGCCCACGCCCTCGGGCAGCGCCTCTTCGGCCAGCAGCGCCGTGGCGGCGGTCAGCGCCGGGGGCTGCTCCACAATGGTGACGGGAATGCGGGCGTCGATCTGCCAGTTCATACTATAGACATAAGGATATGTTTATGTGATAGCCAGCCCATGGATCACCTCCTTGCCCAATTGCGCGCCGCGGCCGAGCCCACAAGGCTGCGGCTTTTGGCGCTTTGCGCCAGGGGGGCGCTCTGCGTCTCCGATCTATGCGATGTGCTGGGGCAATCCCAGCCCCGATTGTCGCGGCACCTGAAACTGCTGGTCGAGGCCGGGCTGCTGGAGCGCATTCCGGAAGGGGCCAATGCCTATTTCCAGGTGCCCTCCTCGGCCACGCTGGTGCGGCAATTGCTCAGCCGCCTGCCCGAGGGCGATCCGGAACTGGCGGCCGACCGCCGCCAGGGGGCGCGCATCGCCGCCGAGCGCGCCCGCGCCGCCTCTGACGCCTTCCGCCGCGATGGCGCCGATTGGGATGAGTTGCGCGCGCTGGACCTGCCGGCGCGGGAGATCGAGCAGGCCATCGCCGCCGCATTGCCGGCGCAGATCGGCCGGCTGGTCGATATTGGCACCGGCACCGGCAGCCTGCTGGAATTGCTGGCCGAGCGCACCGAGCATGCGCTGGGGTTCGATGCCAGCCGCGAGATGCTGGCCCTGGCCCGCGCGCGCCTGGCCGAGCGCGGCATCGCAGATCATTGCGCGGTGCGCCAGGCCGATATGTACCGCCTGCCTTTGGCCGATGCGAGCCAGGATGTGGCGACGATGCAAATGGTGCTGCATTACGCCGAGGAACCCGCAGCCGCGATTGCCGAGGCCGCCCGGGTGCTGCGCACCGATGGGGTGCTCCTGATTGTGGACCTGGCGCAGCACCAGCGGGGGGATATCACCGCCCGCCACGCGCATCGCTGGCCGGGCTTTGACGATGGCCGGATGACCCAATGGCTTGATCGCGCCGGCTGCGCGCTGCGCCAATGCCAGGAGCTGCCCGGTACCATCGCGGTGCGGCTATGGACCGCGCAGCGCCTGCCCAATGCCGTGACCATTGCTGAACCTGCCTTTCAACTCTGAGAGATCACTGCCGCCATGTCGTCGTCCCGTCCGCATCTTCTCGAAGCCCTCGCCGCTCAGGTTCTGCTGTGTGATGGCGGCATGGGCAGCCGGGTTCAGGCCGCCAATCTCGATGTCCAGAAGGATTACTGGGACAATGAGAATTGCACCGAGATTCTGAACCTCTCGCGGCCCGATCTCGTGCGCGAGATTCATCGCGGCTATTTCGAGGCCGGCGCGGATATGGTGCTGACCAACACGTTTGGCAGTTCGCCCATCACCCTGGGCGAGTTCGACCTGACGGCGAAAACCGATGAGATCAATCGCCGCGCGGTGGAATTGGCGCGCGAGGCGGCGGAGAGTTTTGCCGATGGCCGGCACCGTTATGTGATCGGCGATATCGGGCCGGGGACCAAGCTGCCTTCGCTCGGCCATATCAAATATGACGAGCTGGAAGCGGCGCTGACGCAGCAATGCCGCGGCTTGGTCAATGCCGGCGTGGACGCGATCCTGACCGAGACGAATCAGGATACGCTGTTCATCAAGGCGGCGGTGAATGCGGCCAAGACGGCGATCCGTGAAGCCGGCAGCAGCATTCCGATTTTCGTCCAGGTGACGGTGGAGACGACCGGCACGCTGCTGGTCGGCCCCGATATTGCCGCCGCCGCGACGGTGATCCATGCGCTGGATGTGCCGCTGCTGGGGCTGAACTGCGCGACGGGGCCGCAGGAGATGCAGGAGCATGTGCGCTGGCTGAGCCAGAACTGGCCGGGGCTGATTTCGGTGCAGCCCAATGCCGGCCTGCCGGAATTGGTGGATGGCAAGACGCATTACCCGCTGGCCGCCGAGGATATGGCGGTGTGGATGGAGCGCTTCGTCTCCGAATTCGGGATGAATCTGGTGGGTGGTTGCTGCGGCACCGATAATCGCCACATCGCGGCGCAGGATGCGATGCTGCGGCGGATTGGCGCGGGGTATCGCCCGGCGCCGGTGGCGCGCAAGCATCATTGGGTGCCTTCGGTGGCATCGCTCTACGGCGCGGTGAGCCTGCGGCAGGAGAATAGCTACTTCTCCATCGGCGAGCGCTGCAATGCCAATGGCTCGAAAGCCTGGCGCGAGCGGCAGGAGAAGCAGGATTGGGATGGCTGCGTTGCCATTGGCCGTGAACAGGTGGCCGAGGCGTCAAACTCGCTCGATATCTGCACCGCCTTTGTCGGGCGCGATGAGATGTTTGAGATGAGCGAGGTGATCACGCGGTTCACCTCCAGCGTGAACGCGCCGCTGGTGATCGATTCGACCGAGACCCCGGTCATCGAGGCTGCCCTGAAACTGCATGGCGGCAAGCCGATCATCAACTCGATCAATTTCGAGGAGGGTGAAAAAGCCGCGGAAGACCGCATGAAGCTGGCGAAGAAATTCGGCGCGGCGGTCATCGCCCTCACCATCGACGAGGTGGGCATGGCGAAGACGGCCGAGGACAAGCTGCGCATCGCCGCGCGCCTGGTGGATTTCGCCTGCACCAAGCATGGTCTGCCGCAGAGCGACCTGATGATCGACCCGCTGACCTTCACCATCGCCACCGGCAATGAGGATGACCGCAAGCTGGGGCAATGGACGCTGGATGGCATTCGGATGATCAGGGATGCGTTTCCTGACATTCAGATCATGCTGGGTCTGTCGAATATCTCCTTTGGTCTGAACGCAGCGGCGCGGCATGTGCTGAACTCGGTGTTTTTGGACCATGCGGTGCGTGCGGGGATGACCGGTGCGATTGTGCATGTGTCGAAAATCAAGCCGCTGCACGCCATCCCGCCGGAAGAGGTGCAGGTGATGGAAGACCTGATCTTTGACCGCCGCCGGGAAGGCTATGACCCGCTGCAGAAGGTCCTCGAGATGTTCTCGGGCCGCAAGGCGGCCGATAATGTCGCCAAGGTGAAGGCCGAGACGGTGAATGGCCGGCTGAAGGACCGCATCGTCGATGGTGACCGCAAGGGCCTGGGCGAGGAACTCGCCGATAGCATGGCCGAGGGCAATACGCCGCTTTCCATCATCAATGACGTGCTGCTCGATGGCATGAAGGTGGTGGGCGAGCTGTTTGGCGCGGGCAAGATGCAATTGCCCTTCGTGCTGCAATCAGCCGAGACCATGAAGGCCGCCGTCGCCTATCTGGAGCCCTTCATGGAGAAGGTTGAGGGCCAGGAGAAGGGCACCATCGTGCTGGGCACGGTGAAGGGCGATGTGCATGATATTGGGAAGAATCTGGTTGATATCATCCTGACCAATAATGGTTACAAGGTGGTCAATCTCGGCATTAAGGTGCCGTTGCAACAGATTGTGGATGCGGCGCGCGAGCATAAGGCGCATGCCATTGGCATGTCCGGCCTACTGGTGAAATCCACCGTGGTGATGCGCGAAAACCTGGAGGAAATGTCCCGCCAGGGCGTGGACTTGCCGGTGCTGCTGGGTGGTGCGGCGCTGACGCGCAATTACGTCGAGGATGATTGCGTCCAGGCCTATGCCTCGGGCCGCGTGGTCTATGCCCGCGATGCCTTTGACGGGCTGCACCTGATGGACAAGGTGATGGGCAATGATTTCGACGGCTATCTGGGCACCATCCAGTCCAAGCGCTCGGGCAAGGCGAAGAATGAGAAGCGGGTGCTGGGCCAGGCCGACCCGCGGGGCTTTGCGCCGGTGGATGTGGCCTATGCCCAGACGCGCCGCCGCCGGGTGAGTGCGGAGAGCACGCCGCCCGTGCCGCCCTTCTGGGGTGCCAAGGTGATGGAGACGGCCCCCAAGGCCCTGGTTCCGTTCATCAATGAGCGCAGCCTGTATCAGTTCCAATGGGGTTTTCGCAAAGCCGGGCGCTCGCTGGATGATTTTCTGGGCTGGGCGAAGCAGGAGCTGCGCCCGGTGCTCAAGCGCATGCTGACGCTGACGCAGGAGCAGGACATCCTCAAGCCGCAGGCGATTTATGGCTACTGGAAATGCGCCGGGCAGGGCAATGATCTGATCCTGTTCGAGGAGGACGGCGTCACCGAAATCACCCGCTTCAACATGCCGCGCCAGCCCAAGGAGGATGGTGATTGCATCGCCGATTTCGTTCGCGACATTGATGATGCGCAGCGCGATGTCATCGGCCTGCAGGTGGTGACGGTGGGCCAGAAGGCGAGCGATATCGCGCGCGAATGGTTCGAGGAAAACCGGTATCAGGATTACCTGTACCTGCATGGCCTCTCGGTGGAGATGGCCGAGGCGATGGCGGAATATTGCCATAAGCGCATCCGCGCCGAATGCGGCTTTGCCGGGCAGGATGAGCTGGATATCGAGAAAATGCTCAGCCAGGGCTATCGCGGGGGGCGCTATTCCTTTGGCTATCCTGCCTGCCCCAAGCTGGAGGATCAGGAGCCGCTGCTGCGGCTGCTGAAGGCGGAGCGGATTGGGGTGGAGATCAGCGATGAATGGCAGCTGCATCCAGAGCAATCGACCAGCGCGATTGTGCTGCATCACCCCAGGGCGAAGTATTTTTCGGTGTAATCAGCCGCCCAGCCGAAGGCCCATCTCCTGCACCGTGGCGATCTCCTCCTGGTTCGCCACTGCCGCGAAATTGGCATAGCCCTCGCTGTCCAGGTAGCGCAGTTGGAAGTCGAAGCGGCGCAGCACCGCGAGATGCGCCGGGTCATGCAGCGCCGCCTTGAAGGCGTCATGCAGTGCCAGCACCACCGCGGGCTCCATGCCGCGCGGGCCGGCGAAGCCGTAGCTGCTATCGCTGGCCACATCCCAGCCGGCCTCGCGCAGGGTTGGCACATTGGGGAAACGCTCCGCCCGGCGGTCGGTATAGACGGCGAGCAGCCGCAACCTTCCCTCCAGCACCATATCGGCCCAGGCCGAGGTCTCGCAGGAAAACGCGATCTGCCCACCCAGCAGCGCCTGGAGATTGGGCGCGGCGCCGCGAAACGGCACCGCCGTCCATTCCACCCCGGCGATGCGCGCCAGCCGGCGCATCACCACATCGGTCGTATTCGCCCCAGGGGTGCCATAGAATACCTCGCCGGGGTTGCGGCGGGCATGCTCCACCAGCTGGGCCATTGTCTGCCAGGGCGCGTCGGGCCGGACCACCACGCCGCCCATATAGCCCACGGTGCGGATGATCCAGGTGAAGGAGCCCAAGGGATCATAGGGCGGGGCCATGGAGGCGGCGCGCATCATGGCGGCGAGGCGAAACACCCCCAGCGGCATTTGGCCGATGGTATAGCCATCGGGCCTGGCCTCGCGCGCCATATGCTGCGCGCCCAGCGTGCCGGAGGCACCGGGGCGGTTCTCCACCACCACGCTTTGACCCAGAATGCGCGAGGCAATATCGGAAATGGAGCGGACCTGGATGTCGGTGGCGCCGCCTGGGGTCCAGGGCAGCAGCACGCGGATCGAGCGATCAGGAAAGCGCTGGGCCAGGGCGGGGCTGGCGAGCGGGGCGAATAGCAGGGCACGGCGCGCGACTTGCTGCATGGGCATCTCCTCCGCCGGGCGCTGTTCCGCACCCTGGCGGGGGTAGCCTGCGACAGGCAGCGGGCCAAATACAACCGGAATCGATGCTGCGCTGCGGCCTCTGGCCAGGGGGCTGGCTTGTGGCTACATCGGCGTCATGTCCCTGCTCCGCGCCCTCGCCCTCCTTCTGCTCCTCGCGCTGCCGGCCCAGGCCCAACGCAGCGGGCTTTATGATGTCTCGGGCACCAATCCCGATGGCAGCCTTTATACCGGCACGCTGACGCTGCAGCAGGTGGGTCTTTCCAGCTTTCAGTTGAGTTGGAGCGTGGGCACCAACACCATTGAGGGCGTGGGCATGGTTAGCGGCCTGATGCTGGCGGTGGTGTTTCAACTGGGTGAGCAGACTGGCATGGGCATGTATGAGTTGCGTTCCACCGGGGAACTCTCGGGCACTTGGACGGTGATTGGCAGCCAAGCCACGGGCACCGAGATCGCGCGGCCGCGATAGAGCGTTTTCAAGCCTTGCGGTTTGGCAAGGGCGATAAGGCATATGCGATAAAACAAGTGCTGGCGTGCTCTAGGCTCAGGACCTATTAAAAAGCTTGCGGCGCGGACAGAGGTGGCTCGGTTTCTCGCTACAGCGTTTCGGTTCCGATAACTGGATCTCCTGCCGGTTGATACGCAGGTCTGGCCGGTGCCGCGGCCTCACGCAGGCAGGGCGTAGCCCGACCAGAGTGAGGCCGTGGCACCGGCGGCTTCCTCTGCTGCCAGCACCTGCGGGAGATGGTCGAGACAGGCCTGCTCCGGCGTTCGCGCCCCCAGGCTCGAATGCGGCCGCCGGGAGTTAGAGAAATCCAGATACCGGCCCCAGCAGCTTTTCGTGCATGTGCTGCCGATGGCTATAGGGGCAGGTGCCGGAGAAGGGTTTTCGCCCGTCAGGCGGGCGGCACGCCGGCGCGGGGCCGGTGGGGGCTCCATAAACCCCTCGCCTAGGCCCGGTAGCGGCTCAGCCTTGAAGCGCGGCGTCAAGGCCCTCTTCATGTTGGCCTTGACCGCACCCCCTGTCGGCTGCGGCCCAGCACCACGGCATACGCCCATCGACGCAGCCATTGGGCCCTCCGTTCACAAGGCGCGTCAGCATATCGGTGGACTATCTCTGCGGGTGGACGACGTTGAGCTTGCACGCACCTACCGGCAAGGCCACGGCATGTTGCGCCGTGGTCCGCTGCAACGTCTTCTAACCTATCGGTCCAGGCCTCGAGTATCGCCGGCTGAACTGATTCTAACCCTCGGGGCTGCTACATCACATGTGCCGGCATTGGGTATTCGCCAAATTGACTGGCTGGTGCCCTCGCACAATCCACTATCCTCAAAACCGGCCCGTTACGAGGGGACTTGTCAAACACGAATGAATTGTGCATTCTAATGAATAGTATTACTAAGGATTTAACCGCTCGAGCCTATCCGCATAGCGCCAGGAATTTCCGCGATGTCTTTCTTATCATCGATCAACCTCTCCAGCCTCAACGGCACCAATGGCTTCCGGCTTGATGGCGCGGCAGCCAATGCCGGGAGCGGCGCACGCGTTTCCTCGGCCGGCGATGTGAATGGAGACGGCCTCGCTGACATCATCATCGGTTGTTTCGGGCCCAATTCGTATGTGGTCTTCGGCCAGGCCGGTGGCTTTGCCTCCTCCATCAACCTCGCAGGCTTGGATGGCAG
>CAMDJV010000062.1 GCA_945901085.1 Rhodovarius crocodyli
GCGCAATTCCTCGGCCTTGCGGGTTAGAACGAAGAGGATGTCCGCGCCGGCCTTTGCGTAGAGTTCCGCACGGCGCAGCGCGTCGTCGAGATCATACATGCGGATGGCGTTGGTGCGCGCAATGATGAGGAAGTCCGGGCTGCGCCGGACGGCTACGGCCTCCTTCACCTTCGCGGCCATCTCCTCGCCAGGGATGATGTGCTCGATGCCGATGTGGTGATGCGCGCGCTTAGGGAGGATCTGGTCCTCAATCTCGATGGCCTGGAAGCCCGCTGTTTCGGCCAGCGGAATCGTGCGATGCATATGCATCGGGTCGCCCCAGCCGCAGGCACCGTCCAGGATCAGCGGTAGCCTGCAGGCCGTGCCGATCTCCAGCCCGGCATGGGCCATCTCCGTGAGCGAAAGGTTCGCCTCGGTGAAGATGCCCTGGTAACCCGAAGCTCCGCCGCCAAGGTAAATGGCGCGTGCTCCGGCCTTCTCGGCCATGCGCGCCATCAGCGGATTGAGCACGAGCGGTGCGAAGACGGGCGCCCCCTCGGCAATCATCTGTCGTAGCGTGATCATGCGTCGAGGCTCCAGCGGCAACGCTCCATGGTGGAGTAAAAACGCTGCATCTCGGGGTTAAAGGCGGTCGGTTCGCTGGGCACATCGCATGGCGTGTAACCGGGGGCATCGAGGATGATGAGGTTGCCCTTTCCCGGTTCCCCGTGGTGATTACGGGCGGCTCCGGCCTGCGCGCAGGGCATGTTGGTTTCCTCGTTCAGTTCGCTTCAATTCAGTTCTGGGGCACATTGGCCGCGCGAATGACATTCGCATAGCGGGCACCCTCCTCAGCCACCATGGCGGCGAATTCCTCAGCCGTGCTGGCGACGACGATGATGCCGAGTTCATGCAATCTGGTGCCAATCGCCGGCTGGCGGACCGCGGCACGGAATGCGGCGGTCAACTTCATGCGGATGGCCAGCGGAACTTCGGCGCCGGTCGCGACACCAAAATCGGAGCTGGCGGGGACGTCACCATAGCCGAGTTCGCTCAGGGTCGGGACATCCGGCAGCCACTCAACGCGCTGCGCGTATCCGACGGCAAGCGGCCGCATCCGGTCGTCGCGAATATAAGGGATCGCCTCGGCGAGCGTCGGGAACATGGTCTGTAAGCGCCCAGCCAGAAGGTCCGTGATGGCAGGCGCATTGCCGCGATAGGGCACGTGAACCAGGTCGATCCCCGCGCGCATCTTCAGCATCTCCGTGCCCAAATGCAGTGTCGTGCCGATGCCGCTGGTACCGTAGGACCATTCGCCTGGACGTTTCTTCGCCTCTGCGATGAATTCGGCAAGGCTGCGCACTGGCAATTGCGACGGCACCACCATCACATGCGGCGCCACCGTGAGGCGCGTCAGAGCCGCGAAATCAGCCATGCTGAAGGGTAGGTTGAGGTTGAGCAGCGGCACCACCGGCCAGCTCGCGCCGGTAAACATCAGCGTGTATCCGTCGGGCCTAGCGCGGGCGACCTCGGTCATGGCGACGGCACCGGTACCGCCGGTGCGGTTCTCGACGATCACCTGCTGGCTCAGTTCGGTGGAAGCCCCGGGTGCGACCAGCCGCGCGACCAAGTCCATCGGGCCGCCGGCCGCGAAAGGCACGAGCAGCTTGATCGGCCGGGTGGGAAACTCCTGCCCGCGGGCGATGGCCGGCAAAACCAGTGCCGAAGAGGAGAGCATCGCTGCTCGGCGGGGGATGCGGATGTTCATTGATGTCCCTTCAAGCGGCTTGTCCCGCCTATTCCAGACTTGTCATGCCTGTTCTGCGGATGATCTCAGAGAAGAGCCGGATGTCGCGCTGGATCAGCGCCGCGAATTCTGGCCCGCTGCTACCGATCGGGATCATGCCCATCTGGCTTAATCTCTCGCGCATAGCCGGGTCGCCAAGCGAACGCCGGGCAGAATCACCAACGCGCTGCTGGATCGCCGCTGGCGTGGCGACGGGGACTAAAAGCCCGAAGGCGGATTCAGAAACGATGTCGGGCAGGCCCTGTTCTGCCAGCGTTGGCAGTTCGGGCAACCAGGGCAGGCGTTGCGGCAGCACGGCGCCGAGCGCTTTCAGCCGCCCTTCGCCGATGAAGTTTAATGCATCGGGCAGCGTGCTGAACATGCATGTCACCCGTTCCGTCGACAGATCGGCTACCGCGGCGGCGCCGCCGCGATAGGGCACATGCGTCAGGTCGAGGCCTGCCTGGATGTTCAGCAACTCTCCGGCGAAATGGTTGGAGGTACTCACGCCGAAAGAGGCGAAGGACAGCCGGCCTGGACGGGCTTTAGCATAAGCGATGAACTCCTGCATATTTGCTGCCGGAACGGCGGGCGGCACCACGAATACATGTGGGATCACGGCAAGGCGCGAGAGCGGCGCGAACTCCTCCATGCGGTAAGGTGGGTTGCGCTGCATAATCGGGATCACCGGCATGTTCACGCCGGCCATCAGTGCGGTGTATCCATCGGGTGCGGAGCGCGCGACCTCGGCGGTGCCTATCGCGCCGCCGGCACCGGTCCTGTTGTCCACAACAACCGGTCGCCCAAGCTCCTCCGCCATGGACTGCGACAGGAGGCGGGCCAGCGTGTCCAGAGGGCCGCCGGCGCCAAATGGCACGACGAATCGAATGGAGCGTTCCGGCCAGGCCGCCCGCACGGGCATGGCAAGGGCACCGGCGGCTGCGACGCCAAGCAGCGTGCGGCGCGGAAACTGCGTTACGATCAGATTACCCGCCGCTGGCGCAGCGCGGAGATATGCGCATCGTCATAGCCAAGCTCCTTGAGAATTGCTTCGCTGTCCTCCCCCTTTTCACGCGCTGCCGTGCGAATTTGGCTCGGCGTGCGCGAGAGCCGCACGGCCTGGCCGACAAGACGAATATCACCCACCGTCGGGTGGCTCACCGGCCGTGCGATGCCGAGGTGCTGCACCTGCTCATCGGCGAAAACCTCGTCGATATTGTTGATCGGGCCGGAGGGTACGCCGGCTTCGTTCAGCAGCTTGATCCATTCGGCGGTGGTGCGCGTGATCAGGACATCGCCGATCTCGCGGTTTAGCGCCACGCGGTTGGCCGAGCGTGAGGGGCCGGTCGCGTAGTCCGGGTTGTTGAGGATGTGCAACGCGCCGGTCGCCTCGCAGAACCGGGTAAAGATCGCCTTGCCGGTTGCGGCGAGGTTCATCAGCCCGTCCCTGGTCTTGAAGACGCCGGTCGGAATGCCGGTCGGGTGGTCGTTGCCGGCCTGCTTCGGCACCTCGCCGGAGACGAGCCAGCGTGCCGCCTGGAAGTCGAGCATGGCGATCTGCGCCTCAAGCAGCGACGATTGCACCCATTGCCCCTCGCCGCTCTCCTCGCGCTCCAGCAGCGCAATAAGAATGCCCATGGCGCAGAAGATGCCGGCGGTCAGGTCGGCTATGGGAATTCCCACCCGCACCGGCCCCTGGCCCGGCAATCCGGTGATCGACATGAGACCGCCCATCCCCTGCGCGATCTGGTCGAAGCCTGGGCGCTTGGCATAGGGGCCATCCTGGCCAAAGCCCGAGATAGAGCCATAGACTAGGCGTGGGTTGATCGCGCTCAGTGCCTCGTAGTCGATGCCCAGGCGGCGCTTCACGTCGGGCCGAAAATTCTCGACGACGACGTCTGCATCGGCGACCAGATTTTTCAGGATTTCGATGCCGTCCTTCGATTTGAGATCGAGGGTCAGGCTGCGCTTGTTCCGGTGCAGGTTCTGGAAATCCGGGCCGTGGCGCTCACCGCCGAAGCCGCCATCGGTGCCCTCCATCCCCTCCGGCGCCTCGATCTGGATCACATCTGCGCCCCAATCGGCCAGTTGTCGCACACAGGTCGGGCCGGAGCGCACCCGCGTGAGGTCGACGACCTTGAAACGAGAAAGGGGACCGTTACTCATTGGGACATCCTCGAAGGTTCATGCGGTAGAAGCGGATGGCGTTACGATGGAAGAATTTTTCTAGGTCGTCGCGTGACCGATCGGCCAGCGCCACGCGCATGACATCAACGATCCCGGCGAAATCTGTGCTGAGGCTGGCCACCGGCAGGTTGCTGGCGAAGATGATACGGTCCGAACCGAAGATGGCTGCTGCCTCCTTCACCACGCGGATGTTGCTGGGGACGTCCCATTTTCCGTGCGGCAGGCCAAGTTCAGAAATCTTGATAACGGTGTTCGGGCAGTCGGCTAACGCCTCCAGGCCCTTGCGCCAGATCTTCAGCCCATCCTCGGAGCGGTCGAGCGGCAGGCCGGTGTGGTTCACCACCATCGGGATGCCCGGGAAGCTGCGTGCGACCTCGGCGCCCTCTTCCAGGTGCCAGTAAGGGATGCGCATGTCCCACGACATGCCGTGCTTTTCCAGCAGGGAAAAATTCCGGCGCCAGAGGTCGTCCTGCATGGTCCCAGGCTGGCCGGCGATGGAATGGCTGGGGCCCTTGGAGGTGTTGGGCCGCGAGCGGATGCCGCGCATCAGCGGGTATTTCGCATGCCCCGCCAGCACCTCGGCACAATTGGGCTGAATGAAGATGACATGGCCGACGATCGCATTGGGCAAGGCCCATTCGGCATGCATCTTTTCGAGCCAAGCGGTCTCATCGACTTGCTCGGCTTCGGCGCGCGCGGCCTGGATGTGGACTGTGCCGATGACGTCGAAGCCATCGTAACTGGCCGCGAGATCGGCGGGCATGTAATCCTTGCAGATCTTACGGTAGTCGCCGAGGAAGAAATTGGGATCGTACTTATCCTGCTTGGTCGGATAACGGCCCGCGTTCAGGTCCCAGAGATGGTGGTGCGCGTCGACGATCGGCATGTCGAAGCGGCTGCGGGCCTTCAGGTCGGAGAGGATGTTCATTCAGCCATCCCCACAGGAAGCCGAGCATGGCCACGCAAGAATGCGATCATGTATTCCCTCCGTTGATTTGAGAGTGGCAGCTTGCCTCAGGATTGCCAACAGTTGGTTCCGTGACGTGACAAAGGATGTGGCGGTATAACCGCCAGTGGGAACCGGGCGAGCGAGATGCTGCACAGATTGTCGGCAAAGAAGCTGGAGAGCGATGGCAGCGCCCTCGCTGTCTCCGTCGGGTCCGAACTGGAGGCCATGATTGCCCGTGGCGAACTCGGGCCCGGGCAGCACATCAACGAGATGGCACTGGCGCGTCGCCTGGGCGTCAGCCGGGGCCCGGTGCGCGAGGCGGCACGTGCGCTGGAGCGCATGGGCCTCGTCACCGTCATCCTGAACCGCGGTGCCTTTGTGCGTGAGTTACAGAATGACGAGGCGCTGGCGATCTACGGCCTCAACGCCCTTCTGGTCAGCGTTGCCACGGGTCGGTTGCCGCTTGCATCAAAGCGACCTAAACTTTTAGGCGGAAGGGCTATATGACCTACATTGAGGGGGCGCGCAGGAGGGCCTACGCGATGTCTTCTTCGAGCTCAACCTGCGCTTCCACACCCGCCAGTAGGCCTTCGCCGGCAATGCCCCGGTCCAGGCCGTTTATCTCACGCACGCCCGCAAGTTGTTACTCATGCGCCGTCGTTTCTTCTAAAAGTCGCCGCACATGCTGCAGGCCAATGCCGAGCACCGGGACATGATGCACGCCATCCTGTCCGGCGATGGAGCAATATCACTTCAGGTCTCCGAACGCTGTGCCCGCTCGGGTCGATCTCGCCAGCTGCGGGCGATTGCCTATCACGAAGCCCGAAACACATCAGAGGAACATAGCATGTCAGTCGTCGAAACCGAGCAGCACGGGCAGGTCCTGGTGGTGCGAATGAACCGCCCCGAGCGCCTCAACGCCCTCAACCACGAGATTAGGGTGGAACTGGCACGGGTCTGGACCGAGTTTCGTCACGATGACGGGCTTGAGGTCGCCATCCTCACCGGCACCGGCCGCGCCTTCTGCGCCGGCGAGGATATGAAGGAATCGCTGGCCGAGAAAAATCCGGGCGGCCGCCCCGCGCTAATGGAGGACCCCTTCAACGCAGGCACGCTGGAAAAGCCCGTCATCGCCGCCGTGAACGGCTTCGCCATGGGCGGCGGCTTCATGATGGTGGAACGCACAGATCTGCGCGTCGCCGCCAGCACGGCGATCTTCGAGGTGTCGGAGGCTAAGCGATGGCTGCTCGGAGGCTACAATCACGGCCACATGGCGAACCTGGCCTTCCCGCTGGCCATGGAGATGGCGCTGGGCTTCCGCTTCACAGCCGAACGCTTTCATCAGATCGGCTTCATTAACCGCGTCGTCGAGCCGGAGAAGGTGATGGAGGAGGCGATGGGTATGGCGCTGCATCTGCTGACCCTGCCACCCGCTGCGCGCGTAAACACAGTGCACATGATGCGCCGGATGCGCCCGATGCCCACACCCGCGCAGCAGAAGCTCGCTGCCGCCCTTCACCAGCATGGCGCGATGGGCGACCTCATCGAGAGCCGGGCTGCTTTCGCGGAGAAGCGCAGGCCGAACTTTAAGGGCTGGGAGGACCCGCGGGATCGCTACCGCATGCCGCAGATGGATTGAGGATACAGCGCGACCGTCCTTAGGCGAGCGCCTCACCAGGCAGGCTCGACTTCCGCGGCCATCCTTAAAGCCCTTGTCAGCTTTGAAGAACCGCGACACCAAAAGCCTGCACCAGGGCTTGCGGTAATACCAGGAAATGCAGTTGCGCCCAGGCACGTTCTCCGTCCGATTGCTCACCACACTAGCCGCAGGAGCTCTTGAACACCTCAAATCCAAAGTTCTGGGAGTGGTCGGACGCTGCGGCCATGCCCTCTCAGCATCGATGGTCAATTTACACCACTGGCGCGGACGCTATCATTTTCCACTCGACTACGCGGGCTGCGATTTTGAGCAACCGCAGGCGCGGCGTGTCTAACTGCGCCACCCGCGAAGACGAGTGCTTCGGCATCAGCCGGCGCATCGACCACATCAGCCAACTTAGGTTCGATCGGTCGTCGCAACAATAGGATGAGCCGAGCGCAGCGCCCGGTCAAACATCTCGGCGGGCGTTCGCCACCCAAGCGTCTTCCTTGGCCGGCAGGTTGCCGGCGATCATGTCAGTTACGGCAAGCGTCTCACCTCGATAGCCGACATTCTCCAACTCGATACCGGTGAGGCCGCGCGGCATCTCCATCAGGACCGGCCCAGTGCTGGCATTACCCAGCGTGCTGTAGCTTAGACTACCCTGCCGCTTCACGTAGTCCACGAATTCGCGGACGTTGTTGGCGGGTATATTCCGGCCAACGGCGAGCACCATCGGCGCCTTGAAGGTCGCGGTAAGCGGCAGGAAGTCTTTCATGCGGTAGGAAAGGTTGGGGATGAGCAGCGGGTTCGGGGCGGTGCATCTGGCGGGTTCACTTCGGCCTGCTCTCTTCCGATCGGGGGTGGCCTCGCCGCTATCAGGCAGAAAAAAAACATCTATTGCGCTTTCCAAACTTCCCTAACCATCTCTCCCGGCGTAGCTAGGCGCAAGGCTCTGTCGCATAGTGGATGCAAGGCGTCGTGCCGGGAGAGGCCCCGGGCCAGTCGGCGCCGCGGAGGAAACCGATGTCGTATTGGCGCTTGCGCCCATGAACGCGCCTGCGCCCGAACCTGGCTCCGCGTCACCGCGGCTTTCCGGTGCCAGCACCTCGCCCTTCAGCCAGCACAGCTTCCGCTTTCAATGGCCCTCGGATCTCGCGGTGTCATGGGCTTTCGAGATGGAGACGCTGCTGCTGGCCTGGTTCGTGCTGGTCGAGACAGGCTCGGTCATCTGGCTCACCGCCTTTGGCGCGCTGCAATTCGTCGGAACGCTGATCTCACCGCTTTATGGCGTGGCCGGAGACAGGCTGGGGCAGCGGCGCGTGCTGTCATTCATGCGGGCGGCCTACGTGCTGCAAGCAGCTTGTGTCGCCGCTCTGGCGCTTAGTGACCAGTTGAGTGTGGTGGCGGTGTTCACCGTGGCTTTCTTCATGGGGCTGGTGCGGCCCTCCGATATCGGTGTGCGCAACGCGCTGATTGCCGCGACCATGCCCGCGTCCTTGCTGGCCAAAGCCATCGGCATCGAGCGGGTCAGCATGGACGGCGCGCGCGTCGTGGGCGCGCTGACGGGCGCGGGAATCGTGGCCGTGCTGGGGATGGGCCAGGCTTATGTGATGGTGGCAATGCTCTATTTCATCGGCTTCGCGCTGACCTTCGGAATTCGGGAACTATCCCAGGATGCGCGCGCCCGCATGCCGGCCTCGGTCGCCTCGATCTGGCGCGAGCTGGGCGCGGGCGTCGCCTATGCGAGCCAGACGCCCGCGCTGATGGCGGCGTTGTTCCTTGCCTGCCTCGCCAATTTCGCCGCCTATCCCCTGACGGGCGGCTTGCTGCCCCATGTCGCGCGAGAGGTGTATCAGATTGATCAGACCGGCCTGGGCACGCTATTCGCCTGCTTTTCGGGGGGCGCTGTCCTGGGCTCGCTACTCGTCAGCCTGCGCGGCGTCGGGCCGCAGCCGGCCAGGGTGATGGTGGTGTCCGCCGCCCTGTGGTTCGCGTTGCTGATGGTGTTCGCGCAGGTGGAAAGCGTCGTGATCGGCATGCCGCTGCTGATGATCACGGGCTTCTTGCAAAGCCTTTGCATGGTTCCGATGTCGCTGCTGATTCTTCGGATCACCGCTGCTGCGTTTCGCGGCCGCGTCATGGGCCTGCGCATGCTCGCCATTTACGGGCTGCCGGTGGGGCTTCTGCTGACCGGGCTTGGCATAGCGAATATCGGCTTTGCTGGGACCGCGACATTCTTCGCCGGCTTCGGGCTGCTGGCGACCTTGGCCATCGCCTGGCACTGGCGTGCGGCGCTATGGCGCATGCCGGCGACGTGACTGTGAGGAAGAATTTCAGGCCGCCCCGCTGGATAATTGTTTTCTCGTTGTTCCCATGTTCGCGCCCTGAGGCCCAAGATTCTCATGGTCGCGCTATCAGGTTGATGTGTATGTCTTTGGCTAGGTACCATCTGAACAGCGACGCTGCCCAGAAGGGTAGAGAGCGGGAGGCTTCCGCAATAGCCCGCGAAACGCCATCCGCGGTTAATCGAGGTCGAGGGCTCGGCGAATTTTCTTGCTCCCAGCCGGCCCACTATACTCGCTCCCCCAAAACCCAGGAGGGGCCTCGGGGCTGCGCTTACGGTCTGCTCGAAAAGCCGTCAGGACTGCATGACGGCGCAATACGAGAAACTGGTGTGGTTGCTGATCGAGGCGCTCAAGGAACTGAGCGCTCGGGCGGATGCGTTGGACCAGGGGCGGGCGGCATGATCGATCTACGCGATTCAACCCATCCTGGCCGGCGCGCGCAATCCCACGGCTTGGTCAGGCCGGGTGGCGCATGCCCCTATCGGCCCAGACTGGGCAGTCGGTTCGAACTCCCCCGCGAGATCGTCGGGGTCGCGCCCAGCCCGAACCAGTTCGGCCATCGGACGGCGGAATTCAGGCGAATAGGGTAGTCGGGCATGCAGGTCGTCATCCCGCAGCACTGGCCGGTCCGCGCCGAACAGGTTCAGAACCTGCGGCATCCGCACCAAGTTGCCGGTGTTGGGCGCATCCAGCCGCTGCGCCATATGGCGCAAAGGGGTTGGGCTTAGATGGGAATCATCGGCGTCGAGCGTCAGGCTTCTGCTGCGCATGGGGCGAATGCTTCCACATTCGGGACTTGTACGCGATCGCGCAGCAGCGCTAGCATCATCGGAACCTAGAAAATGTAGAATTCCCAAAGGGACGGCGGGAAGTCCGCTCAACGAATGGAGGAAACCATGGTTAGCATCCGACCAACCGGAGATGTCTTGGGCGCGACCATCACCGGGATCGACCTGTCGAGGGCCATGTCGGATGGCGAGTTTTCCACCATCCTGCAAGCGTTGGGCGAACATGGTGTATTGCGGTTTCCGGACCAGTTGCTGGAGCCGGCGGCACTGCGCGACTTCTCCATGCGCTTCGGAAGCATCCAAGCCTCGGTCACCGGCAAGTTCCAGGATCCGCATGTGCCGGAGGTCGGCATCCTCTCGAACATCGTGGAGGATGGGAAGCCGATTGGCATAGCCGATGCCGGGCAGGATTGGCACACGGACATGTCGTATCGAGACACGATGGGCTTCGTGAACGTGCTCAACGCGCACAAGGTGCCCCGGCGCGACGGCAAGCCGCTGGGCAACACGCTGTTCGCCAATATGCGCGCCGCCTACGACAAACTCGACCCGGCCCTGAAAGACCGGCTGAAGGGAATGACGGCGACACACGACTTCAACAAGTTCTGGGAAGGCATGCTCGCCAAGGGCAGCACGCGCGGCCCATTGACGCCTGAGCAGCGGAAAAGCCGCCCGCCTTCGGTCCATCCAGTGTTCCTGACGCATCCGATCACCGGACAGCAAGTGTTGTATTGCAACCCCGGATACGCGGTGCGAATCAACGAGCTTGACGAGGCCGAAAGCGAGCGCGTCCTCGAACAGCTTTTTGCGCACCAGTTGGAACCGCGCTTCATTCACACGCATGTATGGGCTGAGCGCGACCTGCTGATCTGGGACAATATCGGCACCCTGCACAACGCACTCCCGGATTATGGGCCGCATGAGCACCGCATGATGAAGCGCTGCCAGGTGATGGCCGACCGGGTCTTCGAGCCTGCTTTCCTACAGCAAGCGCTGGCGCCCATGGGCCACGCGCTATGAGGTTGCTGAGCTTTCGGACGGCTGCCGGCGATTCCTACGGCGTTGCGACGGCGGATGGTGTGGTGGATCTCGGGCGCCGCTTGGCAGATCGTTTTCCGACGCTGCGCGCGCTGCTGGAAGCTGGGCCAGCAGGGTTGGATGCAGCCCGGGCAGAACAAAGTGCTGATCACGCGCTGGACGCGATCAGGTTTCTGCCGGTGGTGCCTGATGCACAGAAGATCATTGGCATCGGGCTGAACTACCGCTCCCATGTCGCGGAATCCGCTGGCCGCGAGCCGCCGCCCTTCCCCCGCGTCTTCTCGCGCTGGAACGATTCCGTGGTGGGGCATGGTGAGGCGCTGCTGCGGCCCGTCGCTTCGGAGCAGTTCGACTACGAGGGGGAACTTGCCCTCATCATCGGCAAGCCGGGCCGCCATATCGCTAAACAAAGCGCCTTCGAACACATCGCTGGCTACGCCTGCTTTACCGATGGCAGCCTGCGCGACTGGCAGCAGCACACCACCACATCCGGCAAGAATTTCTTCCGAAGTGGTGCCTGCGGGCCGTGGATGGTGACGGCAGATGCCTTGCCGGACCCGACGGCGCTGACCTTGGCCTCCCGGTTGAACGGGAAGGAGGTGCAGCACGCCTCCACCGGCGATCTGATTTACGACATCCCGACACTGCTGGCCTATATTTCCGCCATCACGCCACTTTCGGCGGGCGACATCATCGCCACGGGCACGCCGGAAGGGGTTGGATCCCGGCGCACCCCGCCGCTTTGGCTGAAGCCAGGTGACGTGTTCGAGGTGGAGATCACTGGCCTTGGAACGCTGCGCAACCCTGTTGTCGCTGAGGAAGGCTAAAGCCCCATGGATGAGCTTCTCGCGGCAGCGCGCAGCCTCGCCTGCCAACAGGCCATTTACCGCTTTTATGCAGCGCTTGATGCCGCCGATTTCGCTGCCGTCGCGGCCGCGGTCGCGCCGGACGGTGTGTGGCACCGCCAGGGCAAAGCTTTGCGCGGCCCAGGCGAAGTGGCTGCTGCCATGGCCGAACGTCCTGCCGGGCGCGTGACAGCGCATCTCGTGCAGAACCTCGTGGTCACGTTGCTGGACGCGCAGACCGCGACCGCGCGCTACAACACGCTGGTGTTCCGCCATGATGGTGCTGCCGGTGCGCCGCCGCCGGCCCCGATCGGCGTGCCACTTTCGATAGCCGCGGCGCAGGACCGCCTAAGACGGGACGCCGCGACTGGCGCCTGGCTGGTGGTAGAGCGGGCATCCTCCCGCGTGTTCGGCGCTTGAGCACCGTTGTCGACAGCATGCTGATGGTTCCGGCGGAGCGTGTGCGAGCGCAGATCCTGGCGATCCTGCACAAATGGGGCATGGCGCCGGACCTTGCCGAGACGACCGCTGAGATGATGGTGGAGACGGACCTGCTCGGGGTCGACTCGCACGGTATCTCGATGCTGATGACCTACGAGGCGCGGCATCGCGAAGGCCGGCTGAACTTGCAGGCGCGGCCGAAAATTATTCGGGAAGGGCCGGTGACGGCCTTGGTCGATGCCGGCGCGGGGCTCGGGCATCCGGTCTCCGTCTTCGCCATGAATTTAGCCGTGGATAAGGCGATGGTCAGCGGCGTAGCCGTGGTGGGCGTGCGCAACTCCCACCATTTCGGTGCCGCCGGCGTCTATGCACGCATCGCAGCAAGACGCGGCGCGCTCGGCCTGGTCACGAGTGCGACCCGCGGCATTGCCATGGTGCCGACGCGAGGCGCCGTGCCCGTGCTCGGTACCAACCCGCTGGCCTTTGCCGCGCCCGCTGGACGCAACCCGCCCTTCGTGCTGGACATGGCGACAACCACAGTTGCCGCCGGCAAGGTGAAGGTCCACCACCTTAACGACCGGGCGGTGCCGGCTGGTTGGGTGATGGATGGGGCGGGGGGGAGCGTGACCGATCCGCATGAGGCGTATCGGTACGTTCTGGAGCGGCCCGAAGGCGGCCTGACGCCGCTGGGCGGCACGCCGGAGATGGCGAGCCATAAGGGCTATGGCCTGGCGATGATGGTGCACATCCTCGGCGGCACTTTGGTGGGCGCGACCTTCTCGCCAATTCGCAACCGCACGCGCTCAGAGACGGACCCGGACGGGCTCGGGCACTTCTTCATGGCGCTGAATCCTGAAGCCTTTCGTGATGCGGGCGACTTTGAAGACGATTTGGACGAGGCGATCGACGTCTTGCATGCGACACCGCCCGTCGATCCCGCTCGCCCGGTAATGGTTGCCGGCGACCCGGAAACGGTAGCACGCGAGCGGCGGTTGCGGGATGGCATTCCTGTGCCGCCGGCGCTCGACCAGCATATCCGTGCCATCTGCGAACGGGGTGAGGTCGACTACCTGCTGAGCTGACAGACTGTCCAAGGGAGGACCAACCATTGCGATACAGCTCACTGAAGGTGATGCTATTGGCGAGCAGCTTGTTTGGCGTCATCACGATCTCAGGCGCTGCCCCCGGCACGGCGCAGACGCTGCGCATGGCCGTGGGTGCGCAGGTCACATCACTCGACCCGCACTACCATAATATCTCGCCGAACAATGCGTTCGCCGCGACCATCTTCTCCAACCTGCTGGAGATGGACCCGAACTCGCGCCCCGTCGCGGCATTGGCGGAAAGCTGGCGGTCGGTCGGCGAGAATGTCTGGGAGTTGAAGCTGCGCGAGGGCGTGCTCTTCCATGACGGCACGCCATTCACCGCCGATGATGTTGCCTTCACCTTCCAACGCATCCCGCTGGTGGCGAACAGCCCTGGCTCTTTTCATACCTACACGCATACCGTCATCGGGGTTGAGGTCGTGAATCCGCTGATGCTGCGGCTACAGACCAACGGCCCGGATCCGAATCTGCCTGCGAATTTGTCACAGGTGCCGATGCTGTCGCGCACCATCCATGCCGGCGCTACGACAGAGGATTTCAATTCCGGCCGCGTCGCCATCGGCACCGGCCCCTATCGCATCGTCGGCGGCCGTTCTGTGGACCGCATCGAGTTGCGGCGGAACGACAGCTACTGGGGCGGCGCGGAGCCGTGGCAGAGGATCGAGTACCGGATGGTGACCAACGCGGCGGCGCGTACCGCATCGCTGCTCGCCGGCGACGTGGATTTCATCGACCAGGTGCCGACCGCAGACCTGCAGCGCCTGCGCGGGGAGAGCAACGTCCGCCTGTCCGAGATTGACAGCCTGCGGCTGATGTATTTCCACTTCGATCACATGCGGGACGGCCCCTCGCCCTTCATCACCGATAACAATGGCCGTCCGTTGCCGAGCAACCCGCTGCGCGACCTGCGTGTGCGACAGGCGCTGGCGCACGCCATCGACCGCCGGGCGATCGTCGAGCGCGTGATGGAAGGCAATGCGGCGGCGATCAACCAGTTTATGCCACCGGGCAGCTTCGGGCACGTGCCGGACCTGCGCCCGCCGCCGGTGGACCCGCAGGCCGCGCGGCGCCTGTTGGCGGAGGCGGGCTACCCCGACGGCTTCCGCATCACGTTGCATGGCTCGAACGACCGCTACCCGAACGACGCGCGCATCGTCCAGGCCGTGGCACAGATGTGGTCGCGCGTGGGTGTAAGGACCGCGGTGGATGTCCAGCCCTTCTCGAGCTTCGTGACCCGAGCCTCGCGGCAGGAATTTTCCTCCTTCCTGGTATCCTGGGGCAGTTCGACCGGAGAGCCGTCCGCAGGCATGCGTTCAGTTTTGGCCACCTACAGCCGGGAAATTGGAGCGGGTTCAGTCAATCGCGGTCGGTACGCCAACCCCCAATTCGACGCCATTCTGACGCAAGCGACGCGGGAACTGGATGGCGGCAAGCGTGAGGGCCTGCTGCAGGATGCGATGCGCCTCGCCATGCGCGACCAGGCGATCATCCCAATGCATGTGCAACGCAATGTGTGGGCGATGCGCAATGGCTTCAACCACACAGCGCGGACGGACGAACGCTCGCGGCCGCAGGATGTGCGCCCGACGAACTGAATCGGCCGCGCGCCCATCGCGTCACCCCCGCAATCCATCCCAACAGGCGCGTGCAACGCGTCCGATGCTGCCAAAGGACGCCGCGAAGCCGGGCAATCCGTCCGGCATCGCCTCCGGCACCCAGTCCGTCGCCGCAGCCAGGATGAACAGCGGTCTGCCGCCTTCGAAGATAATGCCGGCATCCATCCGGCCGCGGCGGCCACGCCCTGTCTTGTGCGCGACCTTAGTGCCGTAGGGCAACAGCGATGGGATCAGGTTCCGCAAAACCTGCCAGCTGAGGATATCCATCGCCAGGCGGCACAACTCCGGCGTGCTGCCGAGCCGCCGCGCGACCATGGCATCTTCGGTGCCACGCAGAATCAGGTTGAGCAACAGGACCTGGTCCGACTGCGTGGTCGTCGCCACTGCGTCCACCGGATGATCCCAGCCGATGCCGAGCGGCGGGATCAGCCCCCGGTGGTGCGTGCCCGTCATGCCGATGCCATGACAGTAACTATCCATCGTCTCCGGTCCCAAGCGTTCGAGCACGGCCTGGGTACAGACATTGTCGCTGGTGATCATCATGTTCACCAACACATCGCGGAATGGGATGACGCATCCCGGCGTCATGTAGCGATAGGTGCCAGAGGCCACGTCCTTCTGCAGCCGTGCTTCCAGTACTACCTGGTCTTCAAGCCGCAATAAACCTGCATTCACGGCCGCCATCGCCGCCATCAGGATCGAGGTTTTCCGTGTGCTGGCGGAAGGCATAGGAACATCACCCTCGTGGTTCGTCTCCCGCCCGCTGGCGATATCCCTGACGTGCCACCGGGTGGTGAACGGATAGGAGCCGCCAATCGTGGCAAGCTGCCTCGCGAGTTTTTCCATTTTTTTTCTCCCTGACGACAGCCTAGCCCATCTTATTCAGCGTGTTGACGGTTTTCCTGCTGCCTGAGCGGGGGAACACGTAATTGCTCACCAGGGTGGCGAAGGGGGGGGGGCGAGCCGGTTCGGGCTGGGTCAAGGGATGGAGGACCCTGCCACCCCGGTTTGGCCTGAATAACGCCGAGAAGGATGCCCTGCTGCTTGAGCAGGCGGCAATAATTAAGCGCCTGGCGACGGGGATTGCCGAGCTTGATGCGATCCTGGGCAAGCCGCGAAAAAACTCATTGTCAACGCCGGCTGAAATCTGACCCACCATGGCGCCAATCGCCGATTGAAACCTGACCCACCCGCATCTCGCCCGGGGTGGGGCTAGCCCCACCCCGGGCGGCGGCGCTCAACGCGAATCCTTGGGCCTGACGACCACGCCCGCGCGTCGCTTGTCCTTCAGCCGATAGCTCTCGCCGCTGATCTGCACGACGCTGGCATGGTGCAGCACCCGGTCCAGCTGGCCTGCTGCCGGTTCGATGGACACCGAGTTTAGTGTGCCTCGGCCAACGCCTCGAAATCCATAGGGCTGAGATAGCCGATGGTCGAGTGTCGTCGCCTCGGGTTGTAGAAGCGCTCGATGTAGTCGAACACGTCGGCGCGGGCCTG
>CAMDJV010000063.1 GCA_945901085.1 Rhodovarius crocodyli
CCGGCAGGGCGCCTCGTCGGTGAGCGCTATCTATGGGACCGACACAGAACTGTAAACCCCAACGTCATGCAAAAGACGCATACCACACCTCCAAACCGTTACCCACTCATCCCTTTTCCTAGGGTTTTGGCGGGGTATTGGGGGGAATCAGGTCGGTAAAAAAATGGATTCAGCCCCCAAAACCCCCTCATCACGGCCGCAATAGCGCTGAATCGGCACCCGCCTCGCGCCTGCCCTGGTTATAAACCCCCATAGCCTCATGCTGTCAGGCCTCAACGCTTTCCAGCTTTGTCGTCAATTCCATAAGCCGGCCCACCAGCAGCGCCGCGTCATAGGGCTTGAGCAGCATCTCAAAGCCATGCCTTCCCTTATCCAGGCCCTTGCCGGGATAGCCGGTCGCCAACAGAACCGGCAGCCCCGGCCGCAGCCGCCTCGCCTTTTGCGCCAACTCCACCCCATTCATACCACCGGGCATAACAATATCACTGAACAACACATCGGCCGGCTCGCCACGCCGCAGCAGCGTTATCGCCTGCACGCCATCCGCCGCAGCCATCACCACAAAGCCAGCCTCGCGCAGCAATTCAGCCGTCACCTCGCGCACCCGCGGCTCATCCTCCACCAACAAAACCCGCGCCCGCGTCGCCATCGGCGCATGCACCGCCCCCACTGCTTCGCAAGGCCCGGGCTGCGCGGCCTTCACCGCCACCGGCAGATACAGCGTGATGCGGGTGCCATGCCCCACGCGGCTTTCAATCGTCACATGCCCACCCAGCTGACGGACAAAGCCGAACACCTGCGAGAGCCCAAGCCCCGTGCCCTGGCCAACCGGCTTGGTACTAAAGAAGGGCTCAAAGGCGCGCTCCTGCACCTCAGGCAACATGCCGCTGCCGGTGTCGGACAGGGCGACGGCCACAAAGGCGCCCGGGCGCGCATCGGGATTGCCCGCCAGCAGCGCAGCATCCAGCCAGGCGGCAGAGGTCGCCAATCGCAGCCCCCCCCCGCGCGGCATCGCATCGCGCGCATTGATCGCCAGGTTGAGAATGGCGGCCTCCAATTGGCTGGCATCCACCCGGCACCAGGGCAGATCATCGGCCAGCGCCAGTTCCAGCGTCACCGCCTCCCCCACCGCCCGCTGCACCAGCGGCGCAAAGCCTTCCAGCATCGCATTGGCGTCCAGATCGGCAGGCGTAAGGCTCTGCCGCCGGGCAAAGGCCAGCAGGCTCTGGTTCAGCGAGGCACCGCGGCGCACCGCGTCGCGCGCCATATCCAGCAGCTTGCGGGTCCGCGCATCGGCCGCCTCACCCAAATGCCGGTCCAGCAATTGCACCGTACCCAGAATAGCGGTCAGCAAATTGTTGAAATCATGCGCTACGCCGCCGGTCAATTGGCCCACCGCCTCCAGCCGCTGCGCCTGCCGCATCCCCGCCTCGGCCTGCTCTCGCCGATAGATTTCCGCCTCCAAACCCGCCAGCGCCAATTGCTCCGCCCGCCATCGGCGGAGCGCCATCCACGATGCTGAGCCCAGCGCGGCAATGGCCAGCAGGCAGATCAGCGCCAAGCTGCCCAAAAGCCGCAGCCACTCCGCATGCACCAGGTCGAGATCCATCATGACGGTGACGCCAAGCGGAGAGCTGCCAAGCCGGCTGCCGGTCAGCAGCCATTCATCCCGCTCGCCAAATCGGGCGGTGCTGTGCATGGCGCCGGCGGCGAATGGCAGCGCGGTGAATGCCCCGCCCGGGTCAGGCACCGTGCCGGGCGCCGAAGCCCTGCTCGGCAGGGAAGCCAGCGTCACCCCATCAGCCCATCGCACAAGGCCGAAGGAGGCATGGCCGCGAGGGTCCATCTGCCGCCACCGCGCCTCAAAATACTCTGACAGCAAGGCCCCCAGCACCGCACCGCCAAACCGGCCATCCTCCGTGACCAGCGCCCGGCCAAACACCGCGCTCCTCTGGCCAGTGAGCGGCGAGATGAACGGGTCGCCCAGCAGGATGCCCCTCTCCCCCGCCACCATGGCGCGGAAATAGCCGCGGCTGGCCAGATTCAGCGGCGGCGTCGGCCAAGCCAGGCTCAGCAGCGCCGTGTCACCATTGGGCTCAACGATGTGCAGCGCGATGATCTGGGCAATCTCCTCATCCAGCTTCTGCATCCAGTGGTGCAATTCCTCGCCGCGCGCGGTTATCTCGGCCCAGCCCATGCCGCGGATGCGGTCCTCCAGCCGGTCAAGCACCAGGGCGTTGGTTTCCTGCACCTTCAGCGCGTGTTCATGGGCAATGGCGGAAAGCCGCGCGGCATCGGCCTGCGCCTGTTCCATCATCCGCACCCGCCGCTCCCAACCCCCACCCGCCAAGAAAAGCAAGGGCACGATCACCGAAGCAGCCAGCATGAAGCGCAGCGCCGATGGCAGGAGCTGACGCACCCTCCCCGACGACAAAGCCTAATCTTCCGCCATCCATGCCCTCGCGCCGATTATCAAACAGCGTGATTGCTGATCTCAAATTCAATTCAGCCTATGGCCACCTTGCCACAAATGACAGAGCAATCAGCCTGGGCTTTGGCCCTGGTTCCGCTGCCAATTTCACCCCGCCGCAGCCGCGCAATAGCCCGGCCAAGCCTATGGATTCACACGAAGTGTAAGGTTCCCGCAGCCATAGCCCCGCCGCCCCGGCTTGTCCCTTTACTCACGACATTGTTACCTGCGCCGCCGAAGCATCGACGCTTGAAGCCAGCGGCATAAACAACAGTCGATTGGATATCCGCCATGCCCAACCTGGACATGAAACGCTGCAAAGCCGGCGATCTGCTTCTCTTCTACGGTTTTAACGCCGTCCGCGTCGGCCAACTCGCCGTCAAAGGTATGAAATTCCTCACTGCAGTCCCAGCCATGGTGTCAGTAGCACAGGGCGGCGCGGCCGCCTTCACGGGCCGGGCCGATTGCAACCACGCCGCCATCATCACCGAAGTCGCCCACCCGTTCAGGTTCCAAATGGCCCATGCCACCAATCGCGGCGTGGTAGACTGCGATATCGAAAATTACCTCTCGGGCTTCGAAGGGGAATGCGCGGTCTATCGGTTGAGCGGGCAGGAGCAATTGGCCGCTGCGGCCGGGCAAGTTGGTGCGACATGGTCCTCAGGCCCATCCAATGAAGCCGAGAACGGCATGCCTTTCGCCAGCCTCAAATCTGTCTGCAGTGTCTTCGGCAGCGCGAGCTTTGTCCGTGGGGCCAAGGAGCGGGCCGCCTTCTACCGGCTCAACAAGGCAAGGGCCGGCGGCCCGCAGGACGAGAAAAACCAGAAGCAGGGCCGCGCCAAGGCCATGTTCTGCTCGATGTTCGTCGTCGCCTGCTACCAGGCAGCGATGGAGGAGGCGCAGACCGAAGCGCTGTTGGCGCTGGACGCCAAATACACCTCGCCCATGTATCTGGATGGCTATCTCAAGGGCTCCGCAACCTGGCAGCAGGTCAATGCCTGGAAGGACTAACCGCGCCGATGCAGCGGCCGGGCATGATATTTCGCCCCGCCCGGCCGCTCCATAACGCCGCCAGTGCCTTGCCGCGGGCCAGCGCGCAGGCTACCCATGCCGCCGCAAAGCAGTGAGGGAGGCCGCAATGGCCCGCAAGAAGATTGCCCTGGTGGGCGCCGGCAACATCGGCGGCACGCTCGCCCATCTGATCGGCCTGAAGGAATTGGGCGATGTCGTGATGTTCGACGTCTTCCCCGGCGTCGCCGCCGGCAAGGCGCTCGACATCATGCAGTCCAGCCCCGTCGATGGCTTCGATACCGCCATGGCCGGCACGGGTGACTATGCCGATATCGCCGGCGCCGATGTGGTGATCGTCACCGCCGGCTTCCCGCGCATGCCGGGCATGAGCCGCGATGACCTGCTGACCAAGAATGCCGGCGTCATGGCCCAGGTCGCCGAGGGCATCAAGACACACGCCCCGGACGCCTTCGTGATCTGCATCACCAACCCGCTCGACGTCATGGTCTGGGCGCTGCAGCAGAAATCCGGCCTGCCCGCACACAAGGTCGTCGGCATGGCCGGCGTGCTGGATAGCAGCCGCTTCCGCCTCTTCCTGGCCGAGGAATTCAACGTCTCGGTCGAGGATGTGACCGCCTTCGTCCTCGGCGGCCATGGCGACACCATGGTGCCGCTCACCCGCTACTCCACCGTCGCCGGCATTCCGGTGCCCGACCTGATCAAGATGGGCTGGTCAACGCAGGAACGCATCGACGCCATCGTCAACCGCACCGCCAATGGCGGCGGCGAGATCGTCAAGCTGCTGGAGCGCGGCTCCGCCTTCTACGCCCCGGCCGCAAGCGCGGTGGCCATGGCCGAGAGCTACCTGAAGGACAAGAAGCGCGTCCTGCCCTGCGCGGTGATGCTGAACGGCGAATACGGCCTGTCCGACTTCTATGTCGGCGTGCCGGTGGTGATCGGCGCCGGCGGCGTGGAGCGCATTGTCGAGGTGCAATTCAGCGACGCTGAAAAAGCCGCCTTCGACAAAAGCTGCGACGCGGTGAAAAAGCTGGTCGAAGACTTCAAGGCTCTGGGCGTCTGAGCCCGCAACACTTGCCGCTGGGAGAAAAGCGATGAACATCCATGAATACCAGGGCAAGGAAGTGCTGAAGCGCTACGGCGTGGCGGTGCTCGACGGCTACGTCGCCACCACGCCCGAAGAGGCCGAAGCCGGCGCGGCAAAGCTGCCCGGCCCGATCTATGTGGTCAAAAGCCAGATCCATGCCGGTGGCCGCGGCGCCGGCCGCTTTACCAATGACCCCGACGGCAAGGGCGGCGTCCGCCTGGCCAAGAGCGTGGCCGAGGTGAAGGCCGAAGCCGGCAAGATGCTGGGCTCCACCCTCGTTACCAAGCAGACCGGCCCCGCCGGCAAGCAGGTCAACCGCCTCTATATCGAGGCCGGCTGCGACATCGCACGCGAGCTCTACCTCGCCCTGCTGCTGGACCGTGACACCAGCCGCATCGTCATCATGGCCTCCACCGAAGGCGGCATGGAGATCGAGGAGGTGGCCGAGCACCACCCCGAGAAGATCCTGCGTGTGCATGTGGACCCCGCCACCGGCGTCTTCCCCTATCACGGCCGCGAATTGGCCTTCGGCCTGGGGCTCACCGGCAAGCAGGTCGGCGCCTTCCAGAAGCTCGTCACCGCCCTCTACACCGCCTATATCGACCTCGACGGCGCAATCATCGAGATCAACCCGGTGGTCGTCACCAAGGCCGGCGATGTGCTGGCGCTGGACGCCAAAGTGAGCTTCGACGACAGCGCCCTGTTCCGCCACAAGGACCTCGAAGCGCTGCGCGACGACACCGAGATGGACCCCAAGGAACTCGACGCCGTCAACCACGATCTGAACTACGTGGCCCTCGATGGCGAAATCGGCTGCATGGTGAACGGCGCCGGCCTCGCCATGGCAACCATGGACATCATCAAGCTCTACGGCTCCTCGCCCGCCAATTTCTTGGATGTCGGCGGCACCGCCGACGCGGCGCGCGTCACCGAGGCCTTCCGCATCATCACCAGCGACACCAATGTGAAGGGCATCCTGGTCAATATTTTTGGTGGTATCGCCAAGTGCGACATGATTGCCAATGGCATCGTGGCGGCGTCCAAGAACTTGGACCTCAAAGTGCCCTTGGTGGTCCGGCTTGAGGGCACCAATGTCGAACTCGGCAAGAAAATCCTGGCCGAATCCGGCCTGGCCATCATCCCCGCCGACAATCTTGCCGATGCCGCCCAAAAGGCCGTCGCTGCCGTGAGGAACGCATAAGATGAGCATTCTGATCGACGCCAACACCAAGGTGATGACCCAGGGCTTCACCGGCGCCCAGGGCACCTTCCACGCCTCCCAGGGCATCGCCTATGGCTCGAACTATGTCGGCGGTGTCACCCCCGGCAAGGGCGGCACCATGCATCCCGAGCTGAACCTGCCGGTGTTCAACACCGTGGCGGAATGCGTGGCCGCCACCGGCGCCAATGCCTCGGTCATCTACGTCCCCGCCCCCTTCGCCGCTGATTCCATCCTCGAAGCAATCGACGCCGAAGTGCCCCTCATCATCTGCATCACCGAAGGCATTCCGGTGCTGGATATGGTGAAGGTGAAGCGCGCGCTCGGCAGCTCCAAATCCCGCCTGGTCGGCCCGAATTGCCCCGGCGTCATCACCCCCGATGCCTGCAAGATCGGCATCATGCCCGGCCATATCCATCGCCGCGGCTCGGTGGGCATCGTCTCCCGCTCCGGCACGCTGACCTATGAGGCCGTGGCGCAAACCACCGCCGCCGGCCTCGGCCAAAGCTCCTGCGTGGGCATTGGTGGTGACCCGGTGAAGGGCATGGATTTCATCGATGTGCTGGAGCTGTTCCTGAAGGACCCCGAGACCGAATCGATCATCATGATCGGCGAGATCGGCGGCCAGTCGGAAATCCAGGCTGCCGAATTCCTCAAGCGGGAAAATTTCGGCCCCGGCAAGCGCAACCTGCCCGTGGTCGGCTTCATCGCCGGCGCCACCGCCCCCCCGGGCCGCCGCATGGGCCATGCCGGCGCGGTGATCTCCGGCGGCAAGGACACGGCGGAAGCCAAAATGGCCGCCATGGCCGAAGCCGGCATCATGATCGCCGATAGCCCCTCCTCGCTGGGCTCGACCATGGTCAAGGCGCTGGCCAGGTAACACCCCAGGGCGGGCCGGCCATCTCAGCAGGCCAGCACCCCGCAAATTTGCCTAGCCCCCATGCTTCCGGGGGCTGCCCCATCTTCGCCATCAAGCCTATGCTAAGCTTCAGCGCCGCAGGTTGACGGCGAAGACAAATGCCGAAGAACGGAAGGGTCGGGCCACCGCAAGGTAGGCCCGGTAAAAAAAATGGCCGGAGTTGATGTTCTTGCAAGCGTGATGACCGGCGGCAATGCCGCCTATCTCGCTGACCTCTACGCGCGCTGGGTGGAAAACCCCGGCTCGGTCGATATCTCATTCGCCGAGCTGTTCAGCGCGCTGAATGACGACGCCCGCGCGGTGCTGACCGATGCCTCCGGCGCCTCCTGGGCCCCCCGCCCGCGCGGCGGCTTCGCCCCCGAGGAGCCCGCCCCGGCCAAAACCGGCGGCAAGTCAGGCCCCGCCGTGGCCGACCCCGCGGCCATCCGCGCCGCCCAGCTCGACAGCATCCGCGCCCTGATGCTCATCCGCAGTTATCGCGTCCGCGGCCATCTCGAAGCCCAGCTCGACCCGCTGGCCCTGCAGCCCTCCAAGCCCCACCCCGAACTCCAGCCGGAATTCTGGGGCTTCACCACCGAGGCCGACCTCAACCGCCCCATCTTCATCGATGGCGTGCTGGGGCTCGAAACCGCGACCATCAAGCAGATCGTCGAGCGGGTGCGCGCCACCTATTGCGGCCCGATCGGCGTTGAATTCATGCATATCCAGGATCCCGGCCAAAAAAGCTGGATCCAGCAGCGCATCGAGGGCGCGCCCTGGAACGGCCTCTATTCCCCGGCCGAAAAAGAGCAAATCCTCACCCAATTGACCGAGGCCGAGGGCTTCGAGGCCTTCTGCGCCCGCAAATATGTCGGCACCAAGCGCTTTGGCCTCGAAGGCGGCGAAACCACCATCCCCGCCGTGCAGACGGTGATCGAAACCGCCGCCAAGCTCGGCACCAACGAGATCGCCATCGGCATGGCCCATCGCGGCCGGCTGAACGTGCTCGTGAATGTGGTGAAGAAGCCCTACACCAAGGTCTTCGCCGAATTCAAAGGCAGTTCTGCCAATCCCGATGACGTGCATGGCTCGGGCGATGTGAAATACCATCTGGGCACCAGCACCGATATCGAGATCGATGGCCGACAGATCCATCTCTCGCTGCAGCCCAACCCCAGCCACCTCGAAGCGGTGGACCCGGTGGTGATCGGCAAGGTCCGCGCCCGGCAGGACAAATCGGGCGATACCACCGAGCGCGCCTCGGTCATGGGCATCCTGCTGCATGGCGATGCCGCCTTTGCCGGCCAGGGCCTGGTCTATGAGACGCTGGCGATGTCGCAGCTGGTGGGCTACCGCACCGGCGGCACCATCCACATCGTCACCAACAATCAGATCGGCTTCACCACCGTGCCGGTCCATGCCTATTCGGGCCTCTATTGCACCGATGTGGCCAAGAGCATCCAGGCGCCGATCATCCATGTGAATGGCGACAATCCCGAAGCCGTGGTCTG
This sequence comes from Rhodovarius crocodyli, assembly GCA_945901085.1. GTDB lineage: Bacteria > Pseudomonadota > Alphaproteobacteria > Acetobacterales > Acetobacteraceae > Rhodovarius > Rhodovarius crocodyli_A. The sequence goes on from CAMDJV010000063.1 coordinate 8,215, forward strand.
GGCCTCCCGCCTGATCACCGAATATCGCATGAATTTCCATGCCGATATCGTGCTCGACATCGTCTGCTACCGCCGCCACGGCCATAATGAGAGCGACGAGCCGGCCTTCACCCAGCCGCAAATGTACGCCCGCATCAAGGAAATGAAGACCGTCCGCACCCTCTACGCGGAAAAGCTGGCCGCCGAGGGCTCGGTCCCCGCCGCGCGCAGCCAGGCCATTCAGGACGCCTTCTTCGCCCGGCTGGAGGATAGCTTCCAGGCCGCCGCCAGTTACAAGGTGAACAAGGCGGATTGGCTGGAAGGCCATTGGCAAGGCCTCAAAGCCGCCGGCACCGAGAGTGCCGAGGTGGATGAGACCACCGCCGTCACGCTCGAAACCCTGCGCGAAGTCGGCGGCGCGCTCTGCCGCGTGCCGGAAAAATTCAACCTCAACCCGAAAATCGCCCGCCAGCTTGAGGCCAAAAAAACCGCCATCGAAAGCGGCGAAGGCATCGATTGGGCCACCGGCGAGGCCCTGGCCTTCGGCACCTTGCTGCTGGAGGGCCACCGCGTTCGCCTCTCGGGCGAGGATGTCCAGCGCGGCACCTTCTCCCACCGCCACGCCGTGCTGATCGACCAGGCGAACCAGGCCGAATACGCACCGCTGAACAACATCAAGCCCGGCCAGCCCATGTTCCAGGCCTTCAACTCGCTGCTCTCCGAGATGGGCGTGCTCGGCTTCGACTATGGCTATTCCCTGGCCGACCCCAATACCCTGGTGCTGTGGGAGGCGCAGTTTGGCGATTTCGCCAATGGCGCCCAGGTCATTATCGACCAGTTCATCGCCTCGGGCGAAACCAAATGGCTTCGCATGTCGGGCCTGGTGATGCTGCTCCCGCATGGCTATGAGGGCCAGGGCCCCGAGCATTCCTCCGCCCGGCTGGAGCGCTACCTGCAACTCTGCGCCGAGCGCAATATGCGGGTGTGCAACTTCACCACCCCGGCCAATTACTTCCACGCGCTGCGCCGGCAATTGAAGGCCAATTACCGCAAGCCGCTGGTGGTGATGACGCCCAAGAGCCTGCTGCGCCACAAGCTGGCCGTCAGCAGCATCGCCGACTTCGCCCCCGGCTCCGCCTTCCGCTTCGTCATCCCCGAGATCGACGCGATCGCGCCCGAGGAAAAGGTCAAGCGCGTGGTGCTCTGCACCGGCAAGGTCTATTACGACCTGCTGCAGGAACGCCGTGACCGCAAGATCGACGATGTGGCGATCCTCCGGCTGGAACAAATCTACCCCTTCCCGGAAAAGACCCTGGCGACGATCCTCGCCCCTTACCGGAACGCCGAATTGGTCTGGTGCCAGGAGGAGCCCGAAAACATGGGCGCCTGGAACTTTGTCGATAGGCGGATCGAGGGCGTGCTGTCCAAGCTGGACGTCGCGGCCAAGCGGCCGGCCTTTGTCGGCCGAGACAATGCAGCGAGCCCGGCCACCGGCCTCGCCCGCGTCCATCAGGCGCAGCAGGAGGCCCTGGTGAAACAGGCCCTCGGCGTCTAAACCGCACCCCATCAGATAGGCAGAATACCGATGGCGACCGATATCATCGTGCCCACACTGGGCGAAAGCGTGAGCACAGCAACCGTGGCGCGCTGGCTGAAAAAGGCCGGCGAGGCCGTGGCAGCGGATGAACCGCTGGTGGAGCTGGAGACCGATAAGGTGACGGTGGAGGTCAATGCCCCCTCCGCCGGCGTGCTGGCGGCCATCTCCGCCAATGAAGGCGCCGAGGTTGAGCCCGGCGCCATTCTGGGCAGCATCGCCGCCGGTTCCGGCGCACCCGCCGCCAAGCCGGCAGTCGCCGCCCCGGCGCCCGCGCCCGCGCCCGCCCCGGCGCCGGCCCCGGCAGCCCCTGCGGCCCATGCCCCCATGCCCGCCGCCGCCAAGCTGATGGCCGAGCAAAACATCTCCGCCGCGCAAATCGGCCAGGGTTCCGCCAAGGATGGCCGCATCGCCAAGGGCGATGTGCTGAGCTTCCTGGCCAATCCGCCCGCCACTGCCGCCGCCCCCACCGCCACCGCCCGGCCCCTGCGCAGCCTCGCCCAGGGTGAAGAGCGGGTGAAGATGACGCGCCTGCGCGCCACCATCGCCCGCCGCCTGAAGGAGGCGCAGAACACCGCCGCCATGCTCACCACCTTCAATGAGGTGGATATGGGCGCGGCCATGGCTTTGCGCTCCGAATACAAGGACGCCTTCGAGAAGAAGCACGGCGTGCGCCTGGGCTTCATGAGCTTCTTCGTCCGCGCCTGCGTGGTCGCGCTGAAGGAATTCCCCGCCGTCAATGCCGAGATCGATGGCGATGACGTGATCTACAAAAACTTCGTCAATATGGGCGTCGCCGTCGGCGGCCCGGCCGGCTTGGTCGTGCCCGTGGTCAAGAATGCCGACCAGATGGGCTTCGCCCAGATCGAAAAAACCATCGGCGATTTCGGCAAGCGCGTGCGCGATGGCCAATTGAAGCTGGAGGAGATGGCCGGCGGCAGCTTCACCATCACCAATGGCGGCGTCTATGGCTCCCTGATGAGCACCCCCATCCTCAACCCGCCGCAATCGGGCATCCTGGGCATGCATAAAATCCAGGACCGGCCGATGGCCGTGGGTGGTAAGGTGGAAATCCGCCCGATGATGTATCTGGCGCTGAGCTATGATCACCGCATCGTTGATGGCAAGGAAGCCGTCAGCTTCCTGGTGCGGGTGAAAGAGTGCATTGAAGACCCCCGCCGTTTGATGTTGGACATCTGATCATGCGCTCGCGCGAAGGCCAATTGAGTGACAACCGCCCCGTCCCGCGCAACCGCGCGGAGAAGGAGCGCCAACTCCGCGACCTCAAAGAGGTCTATGCGGCGATGAAACCGCATACCTCGCCCGAACTCCGCCAATCGGTGGCGGGCAAGATCCGCGAGCTGATGGCAGAACTGGCCCAACCAGCGCCGCCCCCGCGTGAAGAACGCGCGCCGCGCTACCCAAGGCGGGAGCCGCGCGGCCTGGGCTGACCAGCCCAGCGCTTCTGACGCTTGACCTGAAGGGCTGACGCGCCCAAAGCCCGCCCATGCCCTTCTCCTCGCTACCCGCGCCCCTGCAAGCGGCCCTTGCCGCGCGCGAATATCTCTCCGCCACCCCGGTCCAGGCCTCCGTGCTGGAGGCGCCCTCGGGCCGTGACCTGCTGGTCTCGGCCAAGACCGGCTCCGGCAAGACCGTGGCCTATGGCCTAGCCATGTCCGCCAATCTCATGCCCGAGGGCACCGAGCGGCTGCCCCAGGCCGGCGCACCCCTGGCCCTGATCGTCGCCCCCACCCGCGAACTCGCGCTGCAGGTGAAGACCGAACTGGCCTGGCTCTACGCCCAGGCCGGCGGCCGCGTCGCCTCCTGCGTCGGCGGCATGGACCCGATGATGGAGCGCCGCGCCCTCAACCAGGGCGTGCACATCGTCGTCGGCACCCCCGGCCGCCTGCGCGACCATATCGAGCGCGGCAACCTCAACACCCAAAGCCTCAAAGTCGTGGTGCTCGACGAGGCGGACGAAATGCTCGACCTCGGCTTCCGCGATGAGCTGGAAGCCATCCTCGACGCCGTGCCGGCCGAGCGCCGCACCCTGCTCTTCTCCGCCACCGTCCCCAAACCCATCGCGCAACTGGCCAAAAGCTACCAGCGCGACGCCCAGCGCATCGAGGTCAGCTCCCAGGGCGAGGCGCATGGTGACATCACCTACCAGGCCACCATCGTCGCCCCGCATGATATCGAGCGCGCCGTGGTCAATGCGCTCAGGCTCGAAAACCCGGCCCTGGCCATGGTGTTCTGCGCCACCCGCGCCACGGTCGCCCGCCTGCACGGCAATCTGATGGAGCGCGGTTTCTCCGCCGTCGCCCTCTCCGGCGAAATGTCCCAGGCCGAGCGCACCCGTGCGCTGCAAAATCTGCGCGATGGCCGCGCACGGGTCTGCGTCGCCACCGACGTCGCCGCCCGGGGCATCGACCTGCCCGAACTCGCCCTGGTCATCCATGCCGACCTCCCGCGCGACCCGGAAACCCTGCAGCACCGCTCGGGCCGCACCGGCCGCGCCGGGCGCAAGGGCACCTCGCTCTTCATCGTGCCCATCTCCCGCCGCCGCGTCGCCGAACGGCTGATCCAGGCCGCCCGCGTCCAGGCGACATGGATCCCGGCCCCCACCGCCGAGGCGGTGCGCGCGCGCGACAATGATCGCATCGTCGAACAGGCCAAGCTGCTCGCCGCCGAGGAGATCGACGAGGCCGATACCGCGCTCGCCGCCACCCTCGACGCCCCGCGCGAGGCCCTGGCCGCCGCCCTCATCAAATTGCTGCGCGGCCCCCTGCCCGCGCCCGAGGAACTGGCCGATACCGGCTCACGCGAGCGCCTGCAGCCCACCATCCGCGAAGCCCCCCGCGTGGAAACCGATGGCGCGGTCTGGTTCCATATGGATGTCGGCCGCGAAGGCGGTGCCGATCCGAAATGGCTGCTGCCCTTCATCTGCCGCCGCGGCCATGTGACGCGTGAGGAGATCGGCCGCATCCGCATCCTGCGTGGCGAAACCCAGTTCGAGGTCGCCGCCGCTGCCGCCCATCGCTTCGCCCAGGCTTCGGCGCGGGGCGAGGGGCCGGATGCGCATATCCAGGTCGAGCCCATGCAGCCCCTCCCCAAGGCCGCACCACGCACGGATGCCGGCCCAGGCTTCGTCCCCCGCGGCAAGCCGCCGGCGCGCAAGCCGGTGCGCTACCCGGCCGAGAGGAAGTAGAGCTTCTCGCCCTCAAACACGCCGCAGGTCAGCGGCCCGCCAAAAACCGCGCCGGTATCCAGCGCCACGCGGTTGCGGTGCCGCTCCGGCGCCCGCCCGCGGGTGGGGGTATGGCCATGGACGATGATGGCGCCATGCTCATCCTCATTGTCGAGGAAGGCGCGGCGGATCCGCAGCTTATCCTCCAGCGACTGCTCCTCCCAGGGCACGCCAGGGCGGATACCGGCATGGACGAAGATATAGCCACCCGCCACGTGATGCGGCCGCAGCGCCGCCAGCCAGGCATGCTCCGCCGCCGGCAAGCGCCAGGCCGCGCGCGGCCCCTCAGGGTCCAGCCCCCAACTCCGCAAGGCCACATCGCCGCCATAGGCCAGCCAATCGGCACAGGCCGCGCCCTCGCCACCCAGGGCGGCCAGCGCGGTGTGCTCGTGATTGCCCATGAGGTTGACCATGGGCAAATCCACCATGCCCATCAGTGCGCGCACCACGCCCGCGCTATCCGGCCCACGGTCGATATAATCACCCAGATGGACAATCAGCGGCCGGGCAATGGGATAGGCCGCCAAATCCGCCCGGATCGCCCGATGCAATTGCAACAGCTTGTCCAGGCAGCCATGGATATCGCCCACCGCATAAATGCGCTCTCCCGGCGGCAGGCTCATCGCGCCTGGGCACTCGCCTCGCTGCGGGTGGCACCGGCCCGGGCCGCCAGCGCCGCCGCCATAAACTCGTCCAGATCACCATCCAGCACCGCCGCCGGATTGCCGGATTCACGGTTGGTCCGCAAATCCTTCACCAATTGGTAGGGCTGCAGCACGTAATTGCGAATTTGGTGGCCCCAGCCGATATCCGTCTTACCGGCCTCGATACCGGCGCTAATCGCCTCACGCTTGCGCAATTCCAGCTCATAGAGCCGCGCCTTGAGCATGTTCATCGCAATCGCGCGGTTCTTGTGCTGGCTGCGGTCCTGGGTGCTCGCCGCCACCACGCCGGTTGGCAAATGGGTGAAGCGAACCCCGGACTCAGTCTTGTTCACATGCTGTCCGCCGGCGCCAGAGGCCCGAAACGTGTCGGTCTTGATATCGGCCGGGTTGATCTCGATCTCGATCTTGTCATCCACCACCGGATAGACATAGACGCTGGCAAAAGACGTCTGTCGCTTGTCATTGCCGCCGAAGGGGCTGATCCGCACCAGCCGATGCACCCCGGTTTCCGTCTTCATCCAGCCAAAAGCATTCATGCCGGTCACCTGCAGGGTGGCGGATTTGATGCCGGCCTCTTCGCCATCGCTCTGCTCGGTCAGCGTCGCCTTAAAACCGCGCTTTTCCGCCCAGCGCTGATACATCCGCAGCAGCATCTCGGCCCAATCCTGCGCCTCGGTGCCGCCAGCCCCGGCATTGACCTCCAGATAGGCGTCGTTGCTATCGGCCTCGCCCGAGAGCAATGCCTCAATCTCGCGCCGCTTGGCATCCTCGCTCAGCGCGATGAGGTCCGCCACCGCGGCATCGGCGGTGTCGGCATCGCCCTCAGCCTCGGCCAGTTCCACGAGTTCGAGCGCATCGGTGACCGATTGCTCCAGCTTGCGCACGCCATCGATCATATCGGCCAGCCGCCCACGCTCGCGCATGAGTTTCTGCGCCAGATCGGCATTGTTCCACAGCGTGGGGTCTTCGGCCTTGGCGTTCAGTTCGTCGAGGCGGCGGTTGGCGACATCCCAGTCAAAGATGCCTCCTTAGCAGGGACACCGAAGCGGTGATCTGCTCTTGCAATTGTGTGGCATCGGCGCGCATCGCGGCTATATCCATTCCTTGGTGGATGAGGGCAAGAGCCGGGAGCACCGGCACAGCCATCGCATAAAAAAACTGCATCGGGATCGAAGGGCCTTTCGGCCCTTTGCGGGAGGGTTTGGGAGGGCAGCGCCCTCCCAAGAGAGCCGCTAGCGGCGCCACCACCCCTTCTTCTTCGGCGCCTCAATCTCCGCCGCACCGATCACCAGCGGCTGGATCACCGGCCCAATGGCCGGCTCAACCGGCGTTGCAGCGGCCGGCGCCGGGGCAGGAGCAGGCGCAGGCGCCGCGG
>CAMDJV010000064.1 GCA_945901085.1 Rhodovarius crocodyli
TGGCGGACAGGGTGGGATTCGAACCCACGGAGGGCGTGAACCCTCGGCGGTTTTCAAGACCGCTGCCTTCAACCACTCGGCCACCTGTCCCGCATTGGCATGATAGCCGAGGCCGCGCGCCCTTCCCAGCCCGCAACCGGGCAAAATCAGGCCGCGCTGCGCGCCATATGCTCAGCCTCCGCCACCATGGCCTTCAGCCGCTGCGCCGCCGGGTTGCCCTTCAGCGCGTCGCGCCACATCCCCTCAGCCACGCGCTGATGGGCGGCCACCGCGTCATCAGCGCTGGTGACAGAGGCCACGCCCGAGGCCATCCAGGGCAGGCTATCAACAGGGAAGGGGCTGCTGACCACATGCGCCCGCTCCCGCCCGCGCAGAATACGAAAGCTGGCCGAGGGTTCGGGGCCCTGGGTCAAGCCAATTTGTAGCCCCATCGGCGAGAATTCCATCAGATTGGCGAGGTGGAGCACCTCCACCCTCGCCGCCTCGCAGGCATGGCTGCGTATATTGCGCGAGACGGCGAGCGAGCCGGCAATGCCATCGGCCAAAAATCGCTGAATAGCGCCCTCGGTCAACACCGCGATCACATTCGGCCGGCGTGAAGCGTAATTGCTTCTTCGCTCGCGCATGGTTTGCGCCGCTTGCTCGATCGCGGCGCGGGCCGCGGCGCGGTCCGGGGCAGCTTGCGCCGATTCTGTCCAGACTTCGTCAATGGCGCCATCAAAAGCGTCAGTGGTAACAGGGTAGCAAAGCCGCCCACCCACATGCAGCACATGGTCTGCCTGTTCCTCAAGGTTGCGCAGCCTGTCGCCAAAGGCGGTGGGGCGGGAGAAATACTCAATCCCCACACCAAGCAGCGACAGGGGCGAGACCTTGATCAATTCGGCCAGGCGCCGAATGGTCTCAAGCTTAATCACCTCGCCCTTTTCATAACGGTAGAGGGCTGCGCGTGAGACGCCGAGGCGCACCGCGATTTCTTCCGCTCGCATACCGGATTCGAGCCGGTATGCCCGCAATTGCTGACCTATATCGGCAAATTTCACATCAACCTCCAACTCGTCCAAAAATTATGCTGGCGCTGGGTGGGGTGAGCGAAAATCTCACCACGCATGGAATGGATACGAAATTTCCACCAGCTTGCCAACACATTCATACTCACGAATGAGTGAGAATCGCAGCATAGCTTAAATCATTTTTTGCCGAAATAGTTAATTCCCAATCATCCAATTTTATGCGCCGCCAGTGTCTCCAGCGCCTGAATCATCCCCGAATGGTCCAGCTGGTCCCCACCCATCGCCGCGACGGCGGAGAAAAGCTGCTGCGCGGAGGCCGTATTGGGCAATGCCACGCCCAATTCCTTGGCCGATTGCAGCGCCAGATTGAGGTCCTTCTGATGCAGCGCGATGCGAAAGCCCGGCGCAAAGGTCCGGTTGATCATCCGCTCGGCATGCACTTCCAAAATGCGGCTATTGGCAAAGCCGCCCATCAGCGCCGCGCGCACCTTGGCCGGGTCCGCCCCCGCCTTGGAGGCAAAGACCAGCGCCTCGGCCACCGCCTCGATATTCAGCGCCACGATGATCTGGTTCGCCACCTTGGTCACCTGGCCGGCACCATTCTCGCCCACCAGGGTGATGTTCTTGCCCATCAGCTGAAATAGCGGCAATGCCCGGTCAAACGCCGCCTGCGGCCCGCCGATCATGATGGTCAGCGCCGCATTTTTCGCGCCGATCTCGCCGCCCGAGACGGGCGCATCAAGGTAATCGCAGCCCAGCGCATTCACCTTCAGGGCGAAATCCTTGGTCGCCGTGGGCGAGATGGACGACATGTCGATCACCAGCTTGCCGGCCGAGAGCCCCGCCGCCACGCCGCCGGCGCCAAACAGCACCCGCTCCACATCGGGGGTATCGGGCACCATGAGGATGATCACCTCGCTCGCTGCCGCCACCGCCGTGGCATCGGCCAGCACGGTGAAGGCTGCCCGCGCCTCGGGCTTGAGGCTCGCCCGCTCGGGCACCGCCACCTCATGGCCGGCCTTGCGCAAATTCTCCGCCATGGGCAGGCCCATAATGCCCAGCCCGATGAAACCGATCTTCATAACACTCACACTCCCGTCTTATAGGGTTGAAACCAGCCCAGCCCAGCGACGGTATCGCCCGCCGGCCGATACTCGCAGCCTATCCAGCCGCGATAGCCTCCATCGTCGATGGCCTTGAACACGAAAGGCCAGTTTACCTCGCCCGTGCCCGGCTCATGCCGCCCGGGCGTATCCGCCACCTGCATATGGGCGATATAGGGCAGCAGCGCCTGCATCCGCGGCACCAGGTCACCCTCGGTGATTTGGGTGTGGTAGAGGTCGAATTGCAGGCCCAGCCGCTCGGGCCCCACCGCCTCGATCACCGCCACCGCATTGGCCGTGCCGGTCAGCGAATAGCCCGGCATGTCGCGCTGGTTGATCGGCTCGATCACGCAGGTCACGCCCTGGGCAATTGCCCGCTCGGCCGCCCAGGCCAGGTTGATGGCGTAAAGCCCCGTCATGGTGGCGGGCGCCACGCCGGCGGGCGACATCCCCGCCATCACATGCAGCCGCGGGCAGCCCAGCGCTGCGGCATAATCCAGCGCCTTCATGATGCTGTCGCGGAATTCCAGCGCCCGGCCGGGGAGGCAGGCCATGCCGCGCTCACCATTCGCCCAATCGCCCGGCGGCGCATTGAACAGCACCTGGGCCAGGCCGTTATCCTTCAGCCGCATGGCGATCTCGGCGGCCGGAAATTCATAGGGGAAGAGAAATTCGACCGCTTCGAACCCTGCCGCGCGCGCTGCGGCGAATCGGTCCAGGAAGGGCAATTCATTGAACATCATGGATATATTGGCGGCAAAACGCGGCATGCTGCTTCTCCCCTGTTTGACTGTAGGGGTAGACGTTTCGCGCCCTAGTGTCACCACATGGTGGTACGGGCGCGCTCCGGCCATTCGCGGTCATAGGCCTCGCCGCCCACCTCGCCCGCAGTCATTCCGGCCAGAATTTGCCCCGGGCTGGGCAGGCCCGTGGCCCGGGACTGGCTTGCTGCATCCCATAGCCCCGCACGGATGATCGCGCGGGCGCATTGGAAATACACCTCCTGCACGGTGATCACCGTCACGCTGCGCGGCCTCGCCCCCTCCACCGCAAAACTCTCCAACATGGCCGCATCGGCGGTCAAATGCGCCTGGCCATTGATCCGCAGCGCATTGCCGCTTCCGGGGATGAGAAACATCAGCGCCACCCGCGGGTCGCGGATGATATTGCGCAGGCTGTCGATGCGGTTATTGCCGCGCCGGTCGGGCATCAGCAGCGTCGTCTCATCGGCAATCCGCACCAGCCCACGCGCATCACCACGCGGCGAGCAATCCATCCCCTCCGGCCCCACCGTGGCCAGGGCGCAAAACGGCGCGGCCTCGATGATGCGGGCGTAATCGGCGGTGATATGCCGCGCCACCTTGCGCAGGCTGGGCGCGCTGGGCGTGCCATAGAGCGCTTCCAGCTCTTCCATTGTGCGGATCATGCGCTGCCTTTCAGGGCGAAACGTTCGGCGATGAGGAAGGCTGCACCCGGCGCGGCCTGGGTGAAAAGGCAGATCTCAGTCACCAGCCGTGGATTGCCGGGGATATCGCCAAAATGCACCTGCAGCGGCGGCAGAATGGCATCACGCTCGCCCGGTTGCAGCCGCCGGGTCAGGGTGACGTGAAACTGCCATTCGGCCAGCACATAGGGGTATCCCCATTGCGCCAGCATCGCTTCATGCGCCCCCGAGAGGGGGGCACGGCGGCGGCGTTCCAATTCCGCCGGCTCGGGCGGGGCGCGAAAGCCATCCAACCCGGTCACGCAGGCATCGGCCAGGGCATGCAGGGGCGGGCAAGGCGCCGTCTCGCGCAGCGCCAGAAACCCCTTGAGGTCCTGCACGGAGAGCGGCGGCAGCGAGAAGGGCCGGGTGGCCGCTGCCAGGCCCGCCACCGCATCACGCAGCGTGCCATAAGGCTGGGCCAGGCGGAAGGGCGGCTTGAGCGTGGCATGCAGCCCATAGCCACGTGCATCGGCGGTGATCTCGGCAATGCCTGGCACCTCCGGCTGGGTCAGGCTGGCCGCCGTCTCGGCATCGCGCCCCAACCAGTGGCTGCCCAGCGCATGCAGCGGGTCACTCACCTCAGGCGCCCAATAGATCGCCGCCCGCATCATGCGACGCGCATGCCCCCGCGCCAGACCCGGCGGACAAAGGGCAGCCCCACATGATGGCGCAATTGCACGATATCGGCACGCAGCCCCACCGCGATGGAACCGCGATCGGCCATGCGGCACATCCGCGCCGGATTGGCGGTGATGGTGGCAATCGCCGCCGGCAGGCCCATCACCTCGGCGCAGGCATAGGCCGCCTCGATCATCGCCGCCGGCACGTAATCGGAGGCGATGGTATCCAACGCCCCCGCGCGCACGATCTCCATCACCGAGACATTGCCCGAATGGCTGCCGCCACGCACGATATTGGGCGCGCCGCCAATCACCGCCACGCCCATATCCCGCGCCGCCTCCGCCGCCTCCATGGTCACCGGAAACTCACTGATACGAATGCCCAGCGCCGCATGGGTGGCGATCTGCTCGGCGCTCTCATCATCATGGCTGGCGATGGGCAGGTTGCGATGCGCCACGCGCTCGAGCACCCAATTCCGATTGCCCGGCACCACCTCCTCGCGCTTGGCACGCAATTCGGCAATGCGCTGCATCACCTCGGCCTCACCCCAATTGGTCTGCCGCACCCGCATCTTGATATAGCGATTGATGTCGCGGTACTGGCCGACGCCGGGCGAATGGTCCATCACGCTGAGCATCGCCACCAGCGGGTGGTCGGCCACCGGGTCGAGGATGCGCGGCGTGTCGCGCGCGGGCAATTCGCAGCGCAAATGCAGCAAATGCTCGGATTTCATCAGCCCGGTGGCATGCATCTCGGTCAGGTCGCGCACGCCATCGAGAAAGGTCTGGTCGCGCTCCTGATCAAAGCCCAGATCGCCAATGCACAGCGCATCCAGCACCGTGGTCACACCGGCCGCGGCGCATTGCGCGTCATGCGCCAGAAAGGCGCTGCGGCTGGGCCAGCGGGCATTGGCGCGCGGCTGCACCTGGCGCTCCAGATTATCGGTATGCACATCGACGAGGCCGGGGATGATGTCATCGCCCTCGCAATCGCGCGCCGTCGGCGCATGGCTGCGGCCGGGCTGCACTTCGGCGATCAGCCCATCGCGCAGCACCAGCGTGCCGTGGATCACCGCATCGCTCAGGATGATGCGGGCATTGGTTAGGATGGTCTCGGGGGTCATGCGGGCTCGCATACAGGTTCGATGTGCAACAGGCGATCGGCCACGCGCTCGCGCACGGGCAGATCGTGGAAAATGCCGATAATGGCCTGGCCGGCGGCCTTGGCCTCCTCGATGAGGGCGATCACCACCGCGGCATTGGCGGCATCGAGGCTGGCGGTGGGCTCATCGATCAGCAGGACGGGATGGGCGGCGGCAAAGCCGCGGGCAAGGTTCACCCGCTGCTGCTCACCGCCCGAGAAGGTGGCGGGCGGCAGCCCATGCAGGGAGGGGGGCATATTCAGCCGGGTGAGCAGCGCCGCCGCCCGGGCCCGCGCCTCCTCCAGCGGCACGCCGCGCGCGCGCATCGGTTCGGCCACGATATCAAGGCTGGGCACGCGCGGGATGACGCGCAGGAACTGGCTGACATAGCCCAGCGTGTCGCGCCGCACCTCGCGCATCTGCCGCGCATCGGCGGCGGCGATATCCACCATCGCGCCGTGATGGCGCAGATGAATGCTGCCGCCATCGCAACCGTAATTGCCATAAAGGCAGCGCATCAGGGTGGATTTCCCCGCCCCCGAAGGCCCGGCCAGCGCCACGCATTCCCCGGCGCGCAGGGTGATATCCACATTGCGCAGCACGGCCATGGCAATGCCGCCCTGCAGATGCAGGGTGAAGGATTTTTGCAGGCCCTGGGCCTGGAGCATGATCATGCCGCCCCCGATCGCTGGAGGGCGGCTTTCGCCCGGAGGCGTGAATCGGTGGCCGTCATGCCGCCAGCACCGAAGAAACCAACAATTGGGTATAGGGGTGCTGCGGGTCATCCAGCACCCTATCGGTCAGCCCTTCCTCGACCACCTGCCCATGGCGCATCACCACGATGCGATGGGCGAGCAACCGGGCGGCGGCGATATCATGCGTCACCAGCAGCACTGCCAGCCCCAAATCCGCCACCAGCCCGCGAATGAGATCCAAAAGCCGCGCCTGCACCGAGACATCGAGCCCCCCGGTCGGCTCATCCATGAACACCAGCCGCGGATTGGTCACCAGCGTGCGGGCGATCTGCAGCCGCTGCTGCATGCCGCCGGAAAAATTTTTGGGCGATTCATCCATCCGCGCCGGGTCCATCTCCACCCGCTCGAGCCAATGCGCCGCCACCTCGCGGATATGGCCGTAATGCCGGTCTCCGGCCGCCATCAGCCGCTCGCCCACATTGCCACCGGCCGAGACCTCCATGCGCAGCGCATCGCGGGCATTTTGGTGCACAAAGCCCCAATCGCTGCGCATCAACCGGCGCAGCGCCGCATCGGATGCATCGAGAACGCTATGCGTGGCGCCGGCGGCATCACGATAGAGCACCGCGCCGGCATCGGCCCGCTGCATCCCCGCCAGCACCCGCAGCAGCGAGGATTTGCCCGAGCCGCTCTCACCCACAATCGCCACCACCTCGCCCGGCCAGATCGAGATCGCCACGCCATCCAGCGCGCGCACCGCGCCGAAGCGCAAATCCAGCCCCTCGGCCTGCAGCAGCGCGCTCATGGCGCATCCTCCAGCGGCGGGCGGGAGGCACAGTAATCGGTGTCCGAGCAGACATGCATCCGCCCGCCGGCATCATCGGTGATCACCTCGTCGAGGTAGCTCTCCTCACTGCCGCAAATCGCGCAGGCATGCGGCGCGCGCACCGGCTTGAAGGGATGATCCTCAAAATCGAGGCTGCGGACATCGGTATAGGGCGGCACGGCGTAAATCCGCTTCTCCCGCCCCGCGCCGAATAATTGCAGCCCGGCATTCATGTGCATCTTCGGATTGTCGAAAGCTGGAATGGGCGAGGGTGACATGAGGTAGCGGTGATTGACCATGACGGGGTGGTTGTAGCTCGTCCCCACCTCACCCTGACGGGCGATATCCTCATAGAGTTTGACCTGCATCAGCCCGTAATCGGCCAGGGCATGCAGCTTTGTGCTCTCCGCCACCCGGGGCTCCAGCTTGAACAGCGGCTCGGGCATCGGCACCTGATAGACCAGGATTTGCCCCTCGCGCAGCGGGGTTTCGGGAATGCGGTGGCGGGTTTGAATGATGGAGGCCTCGGCCGTGCTTTCGGTGGTGGCCACACCCGCCACGCGGGAGAAGAAGCGGCGGATCGAGACGGCATTGGTGGTGTCATCAGCGCCCTGGTCGATCACCTTGAGCACATCCGAAGGCCCCAGCACCGCCGAGGTCACCTGAATGCCACCCGTGCCCCAGCCATAGGGCAGCGGCATTTCCCGCGCGCCAAAGGGCACCTGATGGCCCGGGATGCACACGGCCTTGAGCAGGGCGCGGCGGATCATCCGCTTCGTCGCCTCATCGAGATAGCCGAAATTATAACCGGCGAGGGGGCGCGGCTTGGGGCTGGTTTCGCTCATGGCGCGCGCTCCGCAAACCAGCGGGCACGGATGGCGCGGATTTTTTCCAACTCGCTCTGGAAATCGACGTAATGCGGCAGCTTCAAATGCTCGACGAAGCCGGTGCTTTCCACATTGTCGCAGTGATAGAGCACGAATTCGGGGCTTTGCGCCGGCGCCGTCGCTGCCTCGCCCAATTCAGGGGCGCGCAGCGCGCGGTCCACCAGCGACATCGCCATGGCCTTGCGCTCATTCTGGCCCACCACCAGCCCATAGCCGCGGGTGAATTGCGGTGGTGCCTCGGCGGTGCCGGCGAATTGGTTCACCATCTGGCATTCGCTCACCATGATATCGCCGATATCAATGGCAAAACCCAGCTCCGGCGGCTCGATCTCCACCCGCACCTCGCCCATGCGAATCTCACCGACAAAGGGATGCGCATTGCCGTAGCCGCGCTGCGTCGAATACCCCAGCGACAGCAAAAACCCCTCATCGCCCCGCGCCATGGCCTGCAGCCGCAGCGCTCTATCGGCCGGGAAGGCCAGCGGCTCGCGGGTGATATCGGGCGGCTCGGCATCGGAGGCGAGGTCAGGCGCCATCAGCCCCTCCTGCGCCAGGATGGCGGTGACCGCCGGCATGCGCCCAGCCTCCTCTTTCGCCTCGGCGGCGGGCGGTGGTGCTGCCAGCCCCTCGGCCTCGAGGGCGAAATCCAGCAGCCGGTGGGTATAGTCAAAGGTTGGCCCCAGCACCTGGCCGCCGGGCAGGTCCTTATAGGTGGAGCTGATCCGGCGATGAATCGCCATCGCCGCCGTATCCACCGGCAGGGCATAGCCAAAGCGGGGCAGGGTGGTGCGATAGGCGCGCAGCAGGAAGGCGGCCTCTGTGCTGTCGCCGCGCGCCTGTTTCAGCGCCAGCGCCGCCAAGCCACGATCGGCGCAGGCGCCCTCGGCCATCACCCGATCGACTGCCAGGCTAAGCTGCTGCTCGATTTGCGCTGTGGAGAGTTCAGCCAGCGCGGTATCGCCGCGCCGCGCCTCGGCCAGCCAAGCATGGGCATGGCCGATGGCGGTCTCACCGCCCTTGACCGAGACATACATCAGCGCTCTTCTCGAATGATGGTGGTGCGCGGCAGCCCGACAATATGCCGCCCGGCGCAGAGCATAATGTCCAGCCCGCGTGGAAACAGCGCCCCCAGCGCCGCACGCTCGGCCACGAAACCCAAAGGCGCGCCGCTCACCCGCAGCGCTGTGGTGGTTTCGATACCCGGCCCGGAGAGACTCCACCCCGCAGCCGCCTCCAGCGCGCTCACCTGCAGCAGCAAGGTCGCACCATCCTGCGGCGCCTCATCACTGCCCAGTGCGAGGCCGGCCAGCGCGGGCGGCGCACTGGTCGCGGCCAGGAAGCGCGCAGCATGGGCGGGGGCGAGCGGCGCGCCGGTGTGAAAGCGCAGCCAATCCGCCACCGCCGCGCCGCCATCATGCCATAGCGGCGTATCGGCATCGCACAGCGCCAGCGCCAGCGCCGCCATGGCCGGCCCGAGCGGCGCGGGCGCCTGCGGCACATCCGGCAATGCGACGATCCGCCCCGGATGCGACAGGGCATGCAGCATGGCGCGAAAACTCGATTGCGCGCCCAGCACAGGCTCAGCGAAGCCGGGGGTCATGGGGCTGCTCATCGCATGGTGGCCATGGTGAAGAATTGCACCCGCGTGGCCTCGGCGCGGCGGGCATCGCGGGCGCGGCGCTCGGCCTGCTCGGCGGCCAGCGGCGCAATCACTGCGGCCAGCAGCGCCGGACGCAGGGCAGGGTCCTGCAAGGCGGCATCCAGCATGGCGGCGAGTTCGGCCTTTTCCATATCGCGCCCCAGCACGGTGGCATGGCCCATACGCCCGGCCATATCCACCGTGCAGCGTGTGGCGGTGGCCTCTGTCAGGTTGAAGGGCGCGCCATCACCACCCATGCGCCCGCGCAGCATCACAAGGCCGATCTCAGGCCCGCGCAAACGGGTGTGCGGCGGTAGCCGCGCGCAATGTGGCCGCAGCGCATCGGCCGCCGCGCGGGCGAGCACCGCCATCCATTGCTGCCGCTCGGCAGTTTGGAATGGGGGCGCGTCTGGTGGCGTTTCTGGGGGTGAGGTCGTGATCATCGGGATGTCTAGACAATCCCATGCGGCGCGCGATATCGTCAACCAGACGATCCCACGGAAAGGGCGGCTCATTGCTTGAAGCTTCGATGACAATGCTGACAGCCCCCCTGCCGCGCGGCGATGGCCTCGCCCTGTGGCGGCAGATCGCCTCGCGGCTGGAAGCGGCCATCACCAGCGGCCAATTGGTCGCCGGTGCCCGCCTGCCCACCGAGACCGATTTGGCCGAGGCGCTGGCCGTCAACCGCCACACCATCCGCCGCGCCATGGAGGAACTCACCGGCCGCGGCCTTGTGCGCGTCGAGCAGGGCCGCGGCTCCTTCGTGGCCGAGGAGGTGGTGGAATACCCCCTTGGCAGCCGCACCCGCTTCTCCGAGATCATCCGCGCGCAATCGCGCGAACCTTCGGGGCGCATCATCCGCATCGCCGAAATCCCGGCCGAGGGCCGGGTGGCGGAATTGCTGAAACTGCGCCGTGGCCGGGCCGTGGTGGTGGCCGAGCGTTTGGGCTTCGCCAATGGCCGTGCCATCCTGCTGGGCATGCATCATTTTCCGGCCCATCGCTTCGCGCGCATCGCCGCCCTGCTGGCCGATAACCCCTCCATCTCCGCCGCCCTGGCGGCGAGCGGCGTGCCGGATTACCGCCGCCAGATCACCCGCATCACCGCGCGCATGCCAAGCCCGGAGGAGGCGGAACTCCTCGGCCAGGCCCGCACCCGCCCGCTGCTGCTGGCCGAGGCGGTGAACACCGACCCCGAGGGCGTGCCGGTGGATGTCACCTTCACCCGCTACGCGGCGGGGCGAACGCAACTTGTGGTGGAGGGCGCGTGATGGCCTGGTCGATCGAAGGCGGTGCCGTGCTCGGCGCCGATGGGCTGAACCCCAGCACCCTGGCACTTGCCCAAACGCGCGTGGCCGAGGCCGCCCCCGCCGGCGCCAAGCGCCTCGATGCCACCGGCTGCTGGGTGCTGCCCGGCATTGTCGATATCCATGGCGACGCGCATGAGCGCGCGCTGCAACCGCGCCCAGGGGTGGGGTTTGCCGCCGATTTCGCCCTGCGCGACACGGCGGCGCAATTGCTGGGGGCGGGCATCACCACCGCCTATCTCGGCCTCACCCTCTCCTGGGAGCCGGGGCTGCGCTCGGTCGAGATGTTCCGCGCCCTGCTGGCGGCCCCCGCACCGGGCGGGCCGGATATCCGGGTGCATCTGCGCTTTGAGGCGGATAATCTCGGCGCGCTCGATGACGCGCTGCAGGCCATCGCCAAAGGCCAGGTGCATCTGCTGGGCTATAATGACCACACGCCGGGCATCGCCAAAAAAGTGACGGACCCGATGCAATTGGCCAAATATGCCGGCCGGGCCGGGGTTTCCGATGCCGATTTCCGCGCCCTGGTCGATACCGCCATGGCCAGCCGCCCCGGCGTGGCGGCCGCCCGCGCGGCACTCGCCGCCGCCGCCCAGGCCGCCGCCATCCCCATGCTCAGCCATGACGACCCGCATATCGAACAACGCGCCGCCTTCCGCGCGCTTGGGGCCAGCATTTGCGAATTCCCCATCACCGAGGCGGTGGCGGAGAATGCCCGCGCCCATGGTGAGCATGTGGTGATGGGCGCGCCCAATGTGGTGCGCGGCGGCAGCCATATGGGCTGGGCCTCAGCCGCGCCGCTGGCCGAGCGCGGCCTCGTCACCGTGCTGGCCAGCGATTACCACTGGCCCGCGCTCTTCGCGGCGCCCTTCGTCATGCTGCGGCGCGGCGTGTTGGATGTGGCGGCGGCCTGGGCGCTGGTTTCGGCCAATCCGGCCGAGGCGCTGGGCCTGACCGATCGCGGGTCTTTGCGCCCCGGCCAGCGCGGCGATGCGCTGCTGGTGGCGGGCGGCGCGGCGGCGCCCAAACTGGTGGCGGTGTTTGTCGCCGGTGAACTTGCCTGGATTGCGCCAGGCGAGGCGGGGCGGTTGGTGGGGTAGGACAAGATCGAGGGGCCTTGCCCCTTAAGCACCCCAGCGCCCCGCTGAACCCCAGCCGCATCCCTCAGCCGGCGCGGCGGCCTTCCTCGGCGAATTCGGCCATCACCCGGTCGAGCGGGAGGGCAACCTGGCCTTCGGCTTCGGCCATGGTCTGGCGCAGGTCGCGCAGCAATGCGGCGCCATTCACCGTGCGCTGCACCAGCACGCTGCGGCGGTCCATCGGGTCAAGCTTGCGCCGGGCCAGGTCAAACTCGCCCAGCCGGTCCAGCGCGCGGGTGATGGCAGGCTTGGAGACATTGAGTTCGGCCGCGAGGCCGCGCACGGTATGCGGGCCTTCGGCGAGATAAACGGTCAGAAACACGCCAAGCTGGCGGGCCGAAAGATCCGGCCCATCGCGCCGGACCAAAGACACCACGGTATCGCGCAGCACACCAACCATACGGTCGGCTTGTAGGGTATCGGGCATGGTCGCCATTCCTTTCGCGAATCTCGCAGCCTTCCCTCCCGGCAGGGTGGGGCAGCACGCGAAGCAGCCTCAGTCCGTTATCGTGATCTTATCTAGGAATCCTATAGGCCGAACTTGACAAGTCTAGTCAAGATTTATGTGAATTATCGGCAATGTTTTGCCGAAAAATTGCCAGGCCGCGCCGCCGCCATCACCGCAATCGGCAGCGAATCAGCCGATTGGACAATTAACGGATGGAATCGCGGTAAATTGCCAATCCGGATTGAAGCGCGCGCAGCCCCGTGGCCTCGCCCCCCTCCGGCCGGCCGGGGCGGTTCGCATCATTCCAGGCATACAGGTCCAGATGCGCCCAGGGCACAGCCTTGGGCACGAATCGGCGCAGAAACAACGCCGCCACCACCGCCCCGGCGCTGGGTTTGCTGGACACATTGTTCAGGTCAGCCACGCCGCTATCGAGCCAGCTGTCATAGCCATCATGCAGCGGCAGCCGCCACAGCGGGTCATGCGCCGCGCTGCCGCCCTGCAACAAGGCATCGGCCAGCGCATCATCATTGGCGAAAAGCGCCGGCAGGTCCGGCCCCAGCGCCACCCGCGCCGCCCCTGTCAGCGTCGCGCCATTGAGGATCAGCGCCGGTTGGTGTTCGGCCGCGAAGGTGAGTAAATCGGCCAAAACCAGCCGGCCCTCGGCATCGGTATTGCCAATCTCCACCGAAAGCCCCGCCCGGGTGGCGATCACATCGCCGGGGCGGAAGGCTTCGCCGGAGACGGAATTCTCCACCGCCCCCACCACCAGCAGAATGCGCCAGGGGGCGCGCGCCGCCATGAGGCAATCGGCCAGCGCCAGCATCACCGCGGCCCCGCCCATATCCTTCTTCATCCGCAGCATGGCCGAGGGTGGCTTGAGGTCGAGCCCGCCCGTGTCAAAACACACGCCCTTGCCGCAGAGTGCCAGCAGCGGCGCATCCGCCTCGCCCCATTCCACAATGGCGATGCGCGGCGCACGGGGGCTGCCACCGCCCACCGCCTGCACCGCGGGAAAACCCTCGGCCAGCGCCGCGCCCTCGATCAGGCGAAACCGCGCGCCATGGCGGGCAGCCACATCGCCCACCGCGGCCGCCAATTCGGCCGGGCCCAGCGCATTGGCCGGGGTATTGATCAGGTCACGCGCATGATTGGTGGCCTGCAACTGGGCCAGGGCGGCTTGGTCACTGGCCGCACCGGGCAGCACCAGCCGGGCCGGGGCGCGCTTGGGCTGCTTGAAACGGCCATAGCGATAGGCCCCCAGGCCCCAGCCCAGCACCGCCGCCGCGGCATGGTCTGGCGCGGCCAGATGCCAAAGGCTGCCCTGCGGCAGGCCAAA
>CAMDJV010000065.1 GCA_945901085.1 Rhodovarius crocodyli
CAGCGCATCCACCGCCGTCCCCGCCATCACCTTGGCCACATGCACCAGGCCCTTATGCGAAGCGGCATTCTTTCCCTGCGCCGTCAACTGCCAGGAATGCCCGGGCGTCCCAATCGCATAGGTCGCCCCCCGCGCCTGCACCGTGGGCACCTTCCACGAAACATCGCCCACATCCGTGCTGCCAATCATCTTCTCCGGCTTGGCATCCACCGGGATCACGGCATCGCACAGCGGCACATCCCGCTCCGGCACCCCCGCCCGGCGCCAACTGGCGGAAATATCCTCCGCGCTCAGCGTCGCCTGGAACTTCTTCGCCACCTCGCGGTCCGCATCATCAAATGGCGGCGGCCCCAGCCGCTCCAAATTCGCCTGCATCGCCGCCTCCAGCGGCTTATTGCCCATCAGGTTCGAAACGGCGGAAATCACCTGGGTCGAAACCGTGGTCTCCGTCATCAATGCCGCCCCATCGGCAATTTTTCGCACCCGCGCCACCAGCCGGTTCAGCTCCAGCACATCCCGCGCGCGGATCAGATACCGAACAACAGCCCGCCCCTGCACCACATTCGGCGCCACCCCGCCGGCATCCAAATACGCATAATGCACCCGCGCGTCAGAGGGCATGTGCTCGCGCATATAGTTCACGCCCACATTCATCAGCTCCACCGCATCCAGCGCCGAGCGCCCCAAATGCGGCGCCGCCGCAGCATGCGAAGACCGCCCAATGAAGGTGAAATCAATCCGGGTATTGGCCAGCGAAACCGGCTCCATCACCCCCGAAAACGCGCTCGGGTGCCAGGAAATCGCAATGTCCACATCGTCAAATGCGCCCTCGCGCACCATAAAACCCTTGGCCGCGCCGCCCTCTTCGGCCGGGCAGCCATAATACCGCACCCGCCCCGGCAGATTATTCGCCGCCAGGTAATCCTTCACCGCAATCGCCGCCAGCATCGCCGCCGTGCCCAGCAGATTATGCCCGCAGCCATGCCCGGTGCCATCGCCCGGCAGCGGCCGCGGCTCGGCCACATCGGCCTCCTGGCTCAGCCCCGGCAGCGCGTCATACTCGCCCAGAATGGCAATGATCGGCCCGCCTTCGCCCGCCTCGCCCATCACCGCGGTCGGAATCTCGGCCACATTCCCGGTCACCCGGAAGCCAGCCTCATGCAGCGCGGCCGTATGCTCGGCGCAGCTGCGGTGCTCATTATAGCACAGCTCCGGCATGCCCCAGATACGGTCGCTCAGTTCGATCATCGGCTGCTGATTGGCTTCAACCAGCCGCCAGATCTCGTCGGTGTTCTGGGTCATGGGATTCTCCGCGGGTTTGTGTGGGCCGATGGTGTGGCCTCACCGCAACCCACGCAAGCCCGGCAGCCTCTGCCATCCAAAGATGCCACTGACGGGACACGCCCCATGCGCATCCCGTCCGTCTCGATGTCCCGCCTCGCGGCGGGAGGCAAGCCTGTCCCGGCAAGCCTTGCAGCCTCTGGGGGCGATTGTTCTCGCCCCTCATTGGCGCAAATGGTTGCAGCAGCCCGGCCCAGGGGTCAAGGGATGGCTTGGCTTACTCGCCGATCTGGCCAGCAATCCAGCTCTTCATCTGCCCCTTGGGCATGGCGCCAACCTTGGTGTCCACCGCCTTGCCATCCTTGAACAGGATCATGGTGGGGATGCCGCGCACGGCATATTCATTCGGCGTCATCGGGTTTTCGTCGATATCAACCTTGGCGATGGTCAACTTGCCGGCATATTCGCTGGCCAACTCGTCGAGCATCGGCCCCACCATGCGGCAGGGGCCGCACCATTCGGCCCAGAAATCGACCAGCACGGGGCCTTCAGCCTCCAGCACGTCCTTCTTGAAGCTGTCATCGGTCACGGCTTTGGTGAGCTTGCTCATCGGGGGGATCCTTGACTGTCGGTCCTGGAAAGTCGGGTGCCGGAGGCCTGCGGTCAAGATGCGGCCGGCTGGTGGATATCCAGCAGCGCATCCTCCAGCGGCATCAGCCGTGCCGAATAGGTCCAGAGCAGCGCGCATTGCACCACCCGCCCGGGGAAGGCCAGGCGCAACAGGGCACGATAGGCCGCCATCTGCCGCAGATAGCCGGCCGAGACATCTCCCGCCGCGCCCGGCGGCGGGCGGTTGGTCTTGTAGTCGATCACCAGCACCCTTGTGTCAGAGACACAAAGCCGGTCCACCTGCCCCACCAGCAATTGACCGGCTATCCGCCCCGCCACCGGCGCCTCGGCCAGGCTGCTGGGGCCAAAGGCCTCGGCGAAATCCGGGTCATCAAGCAGCGCCATCACCTCAGCCGCAATGGCCTGCTGGCCCGCTTCATCCAGCCCATGGCCGGGCCGGGCGAGAAAACCCGCCGCTGCCGCCGCCCGCGCCGCGCCAGGCAGGTTGGGCAGGGATTGCAGCAGGGCATGGATCAACCGGCCACGGCGAAACCGCTGGCCCAGCGGGTCAGAGGGCGAATGCGGCGCGGCCGCGGGTGGGCCGGTCTCCTCATCCAACAGCGAGGAAGGTGCCCGCGCCCGTGCCAGGGCTTCAATCGGCGCGGGCGTGGCCGCCCATGCCGGCAGGCTCTCCCGCCCGCTGGCGCGGCGCGCCGCCTCATCACGCGGCGGGGCCTCTTGCGCCGCACGCAGCGTCAGCATCTCGCCGGAGAAACCCTCCACCCCCATGCTGTCAAACGGGTTTACCGCTGCACCCAGCCGGGCCATGCCGGCGGCGATATGGCTGTACCATTCCTCAGGCTTCGCCGAATTCCTGCTCCAGCCGCAAACCAGCAGCCGATCCTCGGCGCGGGTCAGGGCCACATAGAGCAGCCGGTTCTCCTCCTGCTGTGCCCGGGCGCGCTCGGCAGCGCGCAGCCGCTCCACTGCCTCAGGGAGGGGGTTTTCCGCCCTGGGCGACCATAGCGGCAGGGGCCGGCCGGCCTCGTCGCTCAGCCATTGCAACCCGGTATCGCTGCGGCCGCGCCCGGTGGTGTCGGGCAGGATGATGATGGGCGCCTGCAGCCCCTTGGCGCCATGCACCGTCATGATGCGCACCAGCCCAGCCGAGGATTCGGCATCGCGCTTCACCTCGGCACCGCCGGCGCGCAGCCAGTGCAAAAACCCCTGCAGGCTGGGCGGGTGCCGCGCCTCAAAGGTGAGGGCGGCGTTGAGCAATTCATCCAGCCCGTCGGCGGCATCGGGGCCGAGCCGTGCCAATAATTTGCGCCGCGCGCCATCGGCGCCGAGCAACTGCGCCAGCAGCATGTGCGGCGTGCCCTGATCCGCCCGCCCGGCCCAGCCGGCCAGCCAATCCGCCGCCGCAGCCAAGCTGCCCTCACCGCCGCGATGGGCCATCAGGGCTGCGTGCAGGCTGCCCTCACGGGGCTGCGCCAACCCAAAAACATCCTCCTCCGAGAGCCCAACCAGCGGCGATTTCAGCAGCGCCGCCAGCGCCAGATCATCCTGCGGCAGCAGCAGCACATCCAGCAGCGCCAGCACATCCTGCACGCCGATCTGCGCGGTCAGCGCAATGCGATCCAGCCCACCCACCGGCACATCCGCCTGTTTCAATTCGCGGATGATCAACCGCGTCAGCGCATTGCGGCGGCGGACGAGGATCAGAATATCCTCCGGCCGCACGCGCCGCCCCTCTGTCTGGTCAGGGCCATCCATACGGGCCGGCAGGGTCTCGTGCGCCAGCATGTGGCGGATGCGCAGCGCCAGGGCACGGGCGAGGCGGGCCTGGGCGTTGCCGCCGCTGCCGCTATCCTCCTCCGCCACCTCCCAGCGCGGCGGCTCCCCCTTCGGCGCCGCAAGTTGCAGCGGCCAAAGCTCGACCATGCCGGCCGCGCCTTGGCGATGCGGGATATGGGTCAACCGCCCCCCCGGCGACACCACACCCTCACCCGCCGCACCATCAAAGACGGCATCGACCAGGGCAAGGACCGGCGGCGTGGAGCGGAAGGAGACCTCCAGCGCCACATCCTCAAACCGCCCTTCGGCGGCGCGCACCGCCTGGCCGAAATGCTCGCGCCCCTGGCCGAAGCCCACCGGATCGGCGCCCTGGAAGGCGTAGATCGACTGCTTCACATCGCCCACGGCAAAAATGCTGCGGCTGGCCTCACGCGTGCTCTCACCGGCGAAGAAATCCGAGGTGAGTGCGCGGACGATGCCCCATTGGCTGGCATTGCTGTCCTGCGCCTCATCGAGCAGCACATGGTCCAGCCCGCTATCCAGCTTGAACAGCACCCAGGCGCTGCCGGGGTCACGCAGCAGGGTTTCGGTGGCGGTGATCAGGTCGTCGAAATCAAGTTGCCCGGCCAGCGCCTTGGACTGGGCATAGGCATTGAGCACCGGCTCGGCGAGTTCCAGCAGGGCGCGGGTGGCGCTGACCATGGATTCCACAACGATCCGCCCCCACACCTCAAACAGCCGCGCCCCTTCAGCGCGCATGATCGGCAGCACCCAGCCCTGATT
The DNA here is from genome assembly GCA_945901085.1 of Rhodovarius crocodyli. Classification (GTDB taxonomy): domain Bacteria; phylum Pseudomonadota; class Alphaproteobacteria; order Acetobacterales; family Acetobacteraceae; genus Rhodovarius; species Rhodovarius crocodyli_A. Next base: position 4,471 of record CAMDJV010000065.1, read on the forward strand.
CTGGCCAAGCCCGCCCTTGGTGGCGAGGTTCTTGTCATCCTTGACCTTTGCCCTGTCCTGCACAAGGAAGATCCGTGTCCAGGCCTCGAAATTTGCCGCGCGCTGGCTGGGCTTGCATGCCAGCCATTGCCGCATCTGTCGGCCGCGCTCCTGATCACTGGCGGTGCCGCTGCCCATGAGCGCGGCCGCAGCGCGGGCCAGCTCATCATCGGGCGCATGCTCGCAGTGCCGGGCGATCAAGGCTTCGACATCACCGCCTCCGCCGAGGACCCGCCGCAGTGCCACGGTGATGGTGTCGATGCTCCGTCCATCCAGTGCCTGACCCAGCATACTGGCCTCGCGGGCCATGGCCTGGCTCAACCCGGCAAAACCCTCGGCAGAGATCAGCCCGGCCAGCGCCCGCAGCGGCGCGGCACCGGCGGCGCGCGCCAGCACCGTCTCACGCGCCTCGGCCAGCCGGGCGGTGGCGTCGCGCTCCTCCAGCACGGCAAATTGCGCCGGCAACTCAGCCTCCAGCGGGAAGGCCCGCAGCAGCACCTGGCAAAAGGCATGGATGGTGGAAATGCGCATGCCGCCGGGCAGTTCCAGCACCTCGGCGAAGAGGGTGCGGGCGGCACGGGATTCGGCCGGGGCGGGGCCACGGCCCAGCAGCCGGCGCAGCGCCCGCTCCAGCCCGGCATCATCCAACACCGCCCAATCGCCCAGGGCGTGGTTCAGGCGCAGGGCCATCTCCGCCGCCGCCGCCTTGGTGAAGGTGAGGCAGAGAATACGGTTGGGCCTGGTGCCGGCGAGCAGCAGCCGCAGCACCCGATCGGTCAGCAGCTTGGTCTTGCCCGAACCGGCCGAGGCCGAGACCCAGGCGGAGGCGAGGGGGTTGGAGGCCCGGCTCTGGTCAGCCTCGGCCCGGGCGGCGGGGGATGTGTCGTTCACGCCTCATCCTCCCATTCCGCCCTTCGGGCGAGGTGATCGTAATCCTGGCCGCGCGCCACCCGGGCAGGGTCGGGCCGGGCGGTGAATGGCCGGGGGCCGAGCAGGAAGGTTTTTGCCAGCCGGTCAAAGCCCTCCTCAGCCTGCTCCACCAATTGGTCCACCGCCTTGAGCGGCACCACCTCGCCAGGCGGCACGCCGCCGGAGAGTTTCCAATAGGCCAACTCGCTCACCCGGCCATTGGCCTTGTCGAAGCCGCCCCGCATGGCCAGCAAGGCCTCCAGCGCCAATTGCGGCGCGGTGCCGGCATCCACCTGTTTGACCGAGGGCGTGGTGCCGGTTTTGTAATCGAGGATGCGCAGCGTGCCATCGGCCAGCACATCCACCCTGTCGGCCCGCGCATGCAGGGTGACGCCGGAGAGGCGCAGATTGGCCGTCACCTCGGTATGGCTGTGGATGACGGGCTGGGCGGCGCGCAAATTCGCCTCGGTCTCGATCACGAATGTGCCGATGCGGGCGAGGCGCGGCTCCCAAAAGGCGCGCAGCGCCTCACGCAGCAGCGGCTCGGCCAGCGCGGCCTCGCTGGCCTCCTGCCACAGCGCCTGCGCCGCCTCGGGCAGGAGGGGCCTGGGCGGGAGGGCATCGACGAAGCGCTTCATCGCCGCATGCACCACATCGCCATATTCACGGGCGCCGATCTCGGCCTCCAGCGGGTCCAGCGGCTTCAGGCGCAGGATGCGTCTGGCGTAGAAGGCGTAAGGGTCGGCCAGCAGCAGCGCGACATCGGAGACCGAGATCATCTTCGGCCGGACCGCGGCGGGCGGGTTGGGGCTTGGGCGCTGGGCAGGGGGGGGCGGGGCGTCGGGCTGGTCGAGTTCCATCGCCCAGGCCACGGCCAGGGTTTCCGGCAAAGTCAGTCCATTCGGGTGGGCCGCATTGCTCTGGCCGCGCAGGAAGGTGGAAAGCCGGGTCAGCCAGCGTGCCGGCACGGTGGGTGCACCGCCGCGCCGGCTGGCGCGCGACAGCACGGCCATGCGGGCGGCGCAGGCCACCAGCAGAAAATCCGCTGCCACACGGCCTATGCGCAATTCAGGCTGCGGCAGGCCAAAGCGCGCCCGCATAGGCCGGCCCATCCAGGGCCCGGAATCGGTGGCGAGCGGCCAGATGGATTCATCCAACCCGCCCAGCACCACCAGATCGAAATGCAGCAGCCGCGCCTCCAGCAGGCCCAGAATGGCCACGCGGGGATGGGCGGAATGGCTGCGCGGCCGGCGCGCCACGCCCTGGGCCAGCGCCTGCTCAAACAGCGCGGGGAAGGCGCGGGGCGCGATGGGCGGCAGGGCGGCAAAACCGGCCTCCATATCGGCGAGATGATTGGCCAGCGCCTCGCCCTCCTCGCCGGCATAAAGGGCGAGGCCGCCGGGCATGGTGTCGGTGGCGGCCAGGGCCTCGCCGGCTTCCAGCAGGGCTTCCAGCATATCGCCGGCCGGCGACAGGGCGGGGCTGCCGGGAATGGCCTGCAGTGGGCCCAAGGCGGTTGCCAAGGCATCGAGCAGCGCCAGGCCGGCACTATCCTTCAGCCCCGCCCGCAGCCCGGCCAGTCCGGGGCCGGGGCGTGGCCCGCGCAGGCCCAGATCCAGCCGGCGCACCGCTTCCAGCCAGCGGCTGCGCGCCCAGCCGCCGGCGCAAAGCGGGTGCTTGAGCACGGCCAGGGTGGCCACCGGGGCGAATTCCTCGGCCACCATGCGGGTGATCAGCCGCAGGAAGCCGCCGGATTGCGACTGCGCCAGATCCTGCCCCGCACTGTCCTCGGCCTCGATGCCATGCCGCGCCAGGGCGGCGGCGGTGCGGCGGGCGAGGTCACGGTCAGGCGTGACCAGGGCGGCGCTGCCCTCATTCTCCAGCGCCTGGCGCAGCAGCAGGGCGATGGCGCGGGCCTCGGTCTCGGCATCCGGCGCGGCCTGGGTTTGCAGCCCTGCGAGTGCCGCCGCCCAGGCATCGGGGCGGCGGGATTGCCAGGCGGGCAGGGTGGCGGCGGGGCGCAGCGCCTGGCCGAGCAGCCCGGCGCGCGGCGGGGCGGGCACAGGCTCGGCCCAGGCAGAAAAGCCACCGGGCGGCGCGCCCATCAGCCGCAGCAGGGCGCGCTGGCCATAAAAGGGATGGGTGGGCGCCTCATTCAGCGCATCTTCCGGCAAATCGGCGGTGGCCGGGTCCTCATCATGCAGCACGACAAAACCTCGCGGCAGAACGCCCGCCACCACGCGCAAAAGCGCGGCGGCGGCGGGGATGGTGCCGCCCATGCCAATGCCGGCCGCCACCACCAGCCCGGCGGGCGGCGCAGCTTCCCAGGCCTCGGCCTGGGTGGCCAGGGCCAGAACGCGGGCGGTGCCGACATCGAGCAATTGCTGCTCATCGAGCCAAAGCTGCCATTCCCGCACCACGGCGCGGAGGAAGATGGTGGTGATTTGCCAATGCTGCGCCAATTCGCCCTCGACCAGGGCTTCGAGCCGGGCGAGCCAGGCTTCGGCCAATTCCGCCGGGCGGCGCAGCAGCGCCATATTGGGCTCTTCGAGGGCGATCTCGTCCAGCAGCGCGGCGAGTTCGGCCGCCAGCCCCCAGGCCTGTTCGGGGGTGCGCGGGCCACCGCCGCGATTGGGCAGGCGCAGCACCAGGCTGGTCAGCACGCCCTGGCGGCGCAGCGGCGCCACGGCGGGGGGCAGCGCGAGCAAGGCGGGCAGGCTCAGCTCATCGGCATCCTCGGTGGAAAGCCCGGCCAGGGCGCGCATGCGCGGCAGCAGCACCGCGCCCTCGCCCGCCGGCAGGAATTCGGCGCGCAATGCCCTGGCACTGCGCCGCGTGGGCAGCAGGATAAGGGCGCGGGCCAGTTCCTCCGGCGCGGCCAGGCGGCCGCGCAGCCCGGCGGCGAGCGCGGGCAGGAAAGGGATACCGGGGGGAATGCCGTGGATTCGCATTGCTGCCTTCATAGCCCAGCGCGCGGGGGATGGGGGGAGGGCATATTGCATTCCAAGATAATCACTGCCAATTTATTTGCATGCCAAGGATTGTTCTTGTCGGGCTGTTGTTGCTGGCCGGTTGCGGCAGCGATTCGATGATGGGCTTGGGCAATCCGCTGCGGTTCTTCATGGGCAGCGGCCTGGACACCGCCGGCGAGGATGAGGACGGCGCCGATGGCCCCAGCCTGCACATCACCCAGGGCAGCGTGAGCGCCATTGCCCGGCTGATCGACCAGCAGGGCGAGCGGCGGATGTGGCGGACCCGCGGTGGCGTTGTCATCGCCACCGATGGGGTGCGGGTTGTGGCCACCGCGGGGTTGGCCATGCAACTGGCCGCCACCCGCTTCGATGGGCCGGACCCCCTGGGCGAGCCCGCGGCGCTGCTCACCCGCTCGGCCGATTCCCGGCGCATGGTTGATCTGATGGAGAGCCAGCGCACCCCTGAGGGTATGCGCTTTGGCGTGGCGCTGAATTGCCGGCTGGTGGCCGAGGCCGCAGATGATGATGTGGTGACGATCACCGAAACCTGCCGTTCCGCGCAGGTGGGCACCATCCAGAACCGCTTCTGGATGGAGCGCGACAGCACGGCCATCGCTGCCAGCGAGCAATGGATCGGCCCCGGGATAGCGCAGATTCAGATTGAGCATGCGGGCCAGGCCAGGCCGGGGGAAGCGCCGCCCTGAGAGGCTGGTGGGATTTTGGCGGCTTTTGGAAATATCTGACCAAGTATATTTTCAGTGGTCGAAATCAAAGACTATGATTTAAATTGTTAAGAAGATTTTTGTCGCCTGAACCTAGCCAACCCCGCAAAATTTAGCCAATTGTGCATCGCTGGTCGAGTAAATATCAGCATTCGCACCACGTTCTGGCTGGCTGAGGATTTTGCCTTGTCATTCACATCCTCCATCAACCTCTCGAGCCTCAACGGCACCAACGGCTTTCGCCTCGAAGGCGTAAAGGGTCTTGATTGGACCGGCTATTCCGTGGCTTCGGCCGGTGATGTGAATGCTGATGGCTATGCTGACATCATCATCGGTGCCGCTAACTTCGAGGGTGCTGCTGCCAACCGGCTTAGCATCGGCGCCAGCTATGTGGTGTTTGGCAAGGCAAGCGGCTTTTCCTCCACCATCAACCTCTCGGGGTTGAACGGCGTTACCGGCTTTCGCCTCGAGGGTGACGAGGAATTTGGCTTTGCCGGCGTCACTGTCGCCTCCGCCGGCGATGTGAATGGCGATGGCTTTGCCGACCTCGTGGTCAGAGCGCCCGGTGATGCCGCCAGCGGCTACGTGGTCTTCGGCAAGGCGAACGGCTTTGCCTCCGCCATCAATCTCTCCGCCTTGAATGGCGATACTGGCTTCCGCATGTGGGGGCTCGATGTGATCTATGATCTCAACGGCCACTCCGCGGCTTCGGCCGGCGATGTGAATGGTGACGGCTTTGCCGACATCCTGTTCAGCGCCCGCAATGCCTCCCCGAATGGCAATAATGGCGCTGGCGCCGCCTATCTGGTCTTCGGCAAGGCGAGCGGTTTTGCCTCTCCAATCTATCCCACGAACCTCAATGGCACCAATGGCTTCCAGATCAATGGCGTCGCGGCCCAGGACCAAGCCGGCATGGCCGTCGCCTCAGCCGGCGATGTGAATGGCGATGGCTTCGCTGATATCATCATCGGCGCCAATGGGGCCGACCCGAATGGTTCAGCTTCCGGCTCCAGCTATGTGATCTTCGGCAAGGCCAGCGGCTTTACCGCTGCCATTAACCTTTCGAGTTTGAATGGCAGCAACGGCTTCCGGCTCGATGGCGTTGCGGCGGATGACCGCCTGGGCTGGTCCGCAGCCTCGGCCGGCGATGTGAATGGCGATGGCTATGCTGACATGATCGTCAGCGCCTATCAGGCCGACCCGAATAGCAAAAGCAATGCCGGCTCCAGCTATGTGGTCTTCGGCAATGCCACCGGCTTCGCCTCCTCGCTCAACCTTTCCAGCTTGAATGGCAGCAACGGCTTCAGGCTTGATGGCGTTGCGGCCAGCGACCAAAGCGGCAGATCCGTGGCCTCGGCCGGCGATATGAATGGCGATGGCTATGATGACCTCATCATCGGCGCCTATCAGGCCGACCCGAATAGCAAAAGCAATGCCGGCTCCAGCTATGTGTTCTTCGGCAGGGCCAGCGGTTTTGCCTCCGCGCTCCGTCTCTCGAGTTTGAATGGCACCAGCGGCTTCCGGCTCGATGGCGTCTCGGCCAGTGACGAATCGGGTACCTCCGTAGCCTCGGCCGGCGATGCGAATGGCGATGGCTTCGCCGACCTCATCATCGGCGCCCCTTACGCTGACCCCAATGGCAGCAATTCCGGCGCCGCCTATGTCTATTTCAGCCCAGCCTCCGGCGCCGCCACATATCGCGGCACCACGCTGGCCGATACGATACATGGCACAGTCACAGCCGACAGCATCATCGGCAATGGCGGCAACGACACCATAGAGGGTAGCGCTGGCGATGATACCATGGATGGCGGGGCGGGGTTTGACATTGCCAGCTACGTCACCGCCGGGGCCGCCGTCACCGTTGATCTGAGCATCACCGCGGCGCAAAACACTTCTGGTGTCGGCATTGATACGCTGAGCAATTTCGAGGGCCTTATCGGCTCGGCCTATGATGACAGCCTGACCGGATCGAGCGGTGACAACAGAATCTTGGGCGGTGCGGGCAATGACACCATGGATGGTGGCGTTGGCAATGATACTGCCAGCTACGCCACCGCCGCGGCTGCCGTTACCGTTGATCTGAGCGATGCCGGCGCGCAGAACACCGGCGGTGGCGGCATCGATAGACTCAGCAATTTCGAGAGCCTCATCGGCTCTGGCTATCATGACAGGCTGACGGGCTCGAGCGGTAATAACATCATCTCGGGCGGCGCCGGCAATGATACCCTGGTCGGTGGTGCGGGCAATGACACAATTGATGGCATATCCGGCGATGATGCCCTGGTCGGTGGCGCGGGCGATGATACGATTGATGGCGGCTCTGGCAATGACAGCGTCCTCTGGGTCTTGGGTGATGGTAATGACACCGTCACCTTAGGGACCGGCACCAACAAAATTGATTTTGGCGGCAATGCCTATACCTTCGCCAACAAAGGCGCCCAGCGCGTCTTCACCATTGGCAGCGCCACTGTCACCGTCACCGATTGGACCACGGGCACCAATAGCGCCCAAGCATCCAACCAGGCGCCCAGCATCACCTCGGGGGCCACGGCAAGCTTTACCGAAAACGGCATCGGCACCGCCTATACCGCCACCGGCACCGACCCTGATCCCGGCAATACCCTGACATTTGCGCTGAGCGGCACCGATGCCTTCCTGTTCAATATCAATGCCGCCTCCGGTGCCGTTACCTTCAAGAACTCGCCCAATTACGAGGCGCCGGCCGATAAAGGGGCGAATAATGTCTATGACATCACCGTCACCGCCTCGGATGGGACCGCAAGCAGCGCGCCCCGGGCCGTCGCCATCACGGTGACCAATGTCAACGAGGCGCCGAGCATCACCTCGGGCGGTACGGCCAGCTTCGCCGAGAATGCCACCGGCACCGTCTATACCGCCACCGGCAGCGTTTCTGACCCTAGCACCACCCTGACCTTCACGCTGGGTGGCACCGATGCCGGCCTGTTCAACATCAATGCCGGCACGGGTGCTCTCACCTTCAAGACATCGCCCAATTTCGAAGCCCCGACCGATAATGGCGCGGACAACGTCTATGA
>CAMDJV010000066.1 GCA_945901085.1 Rhodovarius crocodyli
GTGTCTTTCGGCGTGCAGGGCATCCCCTGCGTGTGACCAGACATTCCCGCTGTGCCGCGCTTGAGCCAAGCAATATGCGACGCAATGAGATTGCTATGTTTCGGCGGACTGGATCACATCATGATCGACGACGCCGCGCATCGCGGCGACATCGGCGAAGATGCGATCCTCGCCCTCCAGCACGGCGGCCTCACCGGTCGCCTCTTGCCACCGCCGCACGATGACATCGGCATAGGCGGGGTCGATCTCCAGAAGCACGGCCCGCCGCCCCGTGCGCTCCGCCGCAATCATGGTTGTGCCCGAGCCGCCGAAGCAGTCCAGCACGGTGTCGCGCGGCTTGCTGCTGTTGCGGATGGCGCGCTCTACCAGAGCCACCGGCTTCATGGTCGGATGCAGGTCGTTCCGGGCCGGCTTGTCGAAGTGCCAGACGTTCCCCTGGTCGCGGGCGCCGCACCAGTAGTGCTGGCTGCCGGCCTTCCAGCCATAGAGCATTGCCTCAAACTGCTGGTGGTAGTCGGCCCGGCCCAGCGCGAAGGTGTTCTTTGCCCAGATAATGGTGCTGGACCATTTGCCGCCCGCCTCCTGCCATGCGCGGTGCAGCACCGGCCATTCGGAGGAGGACATGCAGGCGTAGCAAGCGCCCTTGGTGACCTGCAGCACATTGGCCAGCGCCGGTCGCAGGAAGTCGAGGAAGCCGCCGCCCAGCGCGTCATTGGCTATAGTCATCTTGGCCGCTGTGCCGCCTTCGTATGCCACATTATAGGGTGGATCGAGGAAGCCCATATCGGCCAGATGGCCGGCGCCGGGGGCACGCTGCACGTCAGCCAGTTTCGTCGCATCACCGCACAGCAGGCGATGGTCGCCACAGCGCCAGAGGTCGCCGGTACGGGTGACCGGAACCACGGGCGGCGGAGGTACCTCCTCGGCATCATCGCCGAGACCAGCATCGGCTGCTGCCAGCAGCCGGGCGAGGGCGGCATTCGCCGGCTTGACCGGCTTCGCCAGCCGAGCACGCTTCACGGCCATGGGCCTTATCCTTTCCGAAAGGCGGCCTTGTCGCATGTCGTGTAATGTTCTTGAGCCGTAAAGATGCCAGTTTCAGCCCTGCCCCCGCCAACCCGGGCTTTCCCGGTCCAGCCGCCGCAGCAGCGCCGACCATTCCCGCTCTCCCGCCGCCGAGGCCTGGTTCTCGAATTGCAGCGCCGTGGTCTCGCACACCTCGGCCGGCGGCAGTGGCAAGGCCCGGCCATCGGCCATGGCGGCCAATTGCACCTTCGCCGCCTGCTCAAAATAATAGGCCAGAATAAACGCCTCCGGGATGGTCCGCCCGCAGGTCAGCACGCCGTGGTAGCGCAGCAGCAGCGTGTGGTGCTGGCCCAAATCCGCCACCAGCCGCTCCCGCTCGCCCAAATTCAGCGCCAGCCCCTCATAATCATGCGTCGCCACCCGGTTGAAAAACCGCATGGCGAATTGGCTCAGTGGCAGCAGCCCCTCAGGCCGGGCGGCGATGGCGACCGAGGCATGGGCATGGGTGTGCATCACGCAATCCACCTCCGGCCGGCCGATATGGATGGCCGAGTGAATAACAAAGCCCGCCGCATTGGCGTCAAACCGGTTGGGCGCCACCTTGCGGCCCTCATGGTCGATCTTCACCAGCGATTCCGGCGTCACCTCATCAAAGCTGAGGCCAAAGGGATTGATCAGAAAATGATCAGCCTCGCCCGGCACCCGGGCCGAGATATGGGTATAGATCAGGTCATCCATCCCCAATCGCGCCAGCAGGCGATAGGCGGCGGCCAGGTGCAGCCGGGCATCCGCCTCGTCATGCATCACATGCGGGGTATAGCCGGCGGTGCTGTCACGAATCTCAGTGGCTGGAATGGTATAGGGCATGGCTGCATCCTTTCCGGGCGAAATGCCTGCAACCCAAAGCATGCCGCCCCGCCAGGGCGCTTGCCAAGCCTGCCGGCAGGTTTCACATTTGGGGCGCGCAATGGGGCGCGTGATCACCGATTGGCAAGGACATGGCATTGCAAATCATCCCGCTGCATCCCGGCTTTGGCGTGGAGATCCGCGGCCTCGATCTGGCCGGCACCGTCTCGGATGCCGATTGGTCCGCCATCACCGCGGCGTTTCACAGCAAGGGCGTGCTTGTCATCCGCGGCTGCAGCCTTGATGAGGCCGGGCACATCGCCTTCAGCCGCCGCCTGGGCGAGTTGCAGATCCATGTGCTGACGCAGTTCCTCACCACGCCGCACCCCGAAATCTACGTCCTCTCCAACGCCCTGCGCGAAGGCAAGCCCATCGGCAACCACAAGGAAGGCATGAACTGGCACTCTGACTGGTCCTATCGCGCTGAACCTGCCGTCGGCTCCGTGCTGCATGGCCGCATCTGCCCGCCCGAGGGTGCCGACACTCTCTTCGCCTGCATGCACCAGGCCTGGGAGGCGCTGGATGACGCAACCCAGGCCCGCATCCTGCCGCTACAGGCCATCCACAGCTATGCCGGCTATTACGACCGCGCCTTCCCAGACCGGCCGCTCACCGCCGAACAGCGCGCCGCCACCCCGGATGTCACCCACCCGCTGGTCCGCCGCCACCCCGGCAATGGCCGCCTCGCACTCTATGTCGGGCGCGAGGTGGTGAAGGAAATCGCCGGCCTGTCGCCCGAGGACAGCGCCGCGATGCTGGATATGCTCAACGCCCATGCCGTGTCGGAACAATTCGTCTATCGCCACCGCTGGCAGGAGGGCGACATCGTCGCCTGGGACAACCGCAACACCATGCATCAGGCCACTGAATACGACGACACGAAATATATCCGCCTGATGCACCGCACCACGCTGGCCGGCGAACGGCCGATTCCCGCTCTCGCCTGAAGGAACCCCCGATGCTGCAACGCCGCTCCCTGCTCGCCTCTGCCGCCCCGCTGCTCGCCAGCCCCGCTTTGGCGCAAAGCCTCACCCGCGTCCAACTCCGCCTGAAATGGTTGCCGCAAACCCAATTCGCCGGCTTCTACCTTGCCCTGGAGCGCGGCCATTACCGCGCCGAGGGGCTGGACCTCACGATCAATCCCGGCGGGCCGAATATCCAGGGTGAGACCATCGTGGCATCGGGCGCCGAGCAATTCGGTGTGACCGGCGGCATCGACAGTTTCTTCGCCGCGCGTGAACGCCAATTGCCGGTGGTCTGCATCGGCATGAACCATCAGATCACGCCCTTCGTCTTCGTCGCCAAGCGCGCCAGCAACATCAACAGCCTGGAAGATTTCCGCGGCAAGCGCGTCACCGCCTGGTTCACCGGCGCCCATCTCGTGCTCTACGGCATGCTGGCCGCGCGCGGCATCACGCGGGAGAGCGTGAATATCCAGCCGCAGCAGGTCTCGGTCACCCCCTTCATCAATGGCGAAACCGATGTCTGCGCTGCCACCTGGTACAATGAACTGAACACCATCCGCGCCCGCCTGGGTGGCGATGCCAATCTGCGCCTGTTCAGCGCCGAGGATTATGGCATTTCCATCCCGCGCGACACGCTGGTGGCCAATCAGGCCTTTGCCCAAGCCAACCCCCGCGCCGTGGAAGGCTTTTTGCGCGCCAGCATCAAGGGCTGGCGCGAGGCCAAGGCCGAACCCGCCGCCGGCCTGGAAAGCGTGATGAAAATCGCCCCCACGCTGGACCGTGCGCATCAGATCGCCATGCTGCCCGAGGCCATTCGCCTCATGCAGGCCGGCCCCGCCGCCACCCAGGGCTGGTTTGCGCTCGATGCCGGCGTGATCAAGCGCGCGCATGATTTCTTCGTGGAGCAGCGCGTTCTTCAAGCACCCCTCGACCTCGCCGCCGCCTTCCGCCCGGAATACCTCCAGTCCATCCCCCTGCCCGAGCGGATGGCGTGACAGCCACTAAATTATCGATCAGCGGCGTCGGGAAGAATTTCGGCGCCGTCCGTGCCCTGGACCGGGTGGATCTCGATATCGCACCCGGCGAGTTCGTCACGCTGATCGGCCCTTCGGGCTGCGGCAAATCCACCCTGTTCAACATGCTGGCCGGGCTGCTGGAGCCCGATGCCGGCGGCACCATCCTGCTCGATGGCAAGCCCGGAAAACTACTTGGCCGCACCGCCTTCATGCCGCAGCGGGACCTGCTGCTGCCCTGGCGCAATGTGCTCGACAACGCGCTGCTGCCCTGCGAGATCGAGGGCCTGCCGCGCGCCGAAACCCGCGCGCGCGCAGAAAAAATGGCGGTGGATTTCGGCCTCCGAGGCTTCGAAAAACACTTCCCGCAGCAACTCTCCGGCGGCATGCGCCAGCGCGTGGCGCTGATGCGCACCTTCATGTTCGAACGCGACCTAATGCTGCTCGACGAGCCCTTCGGCGCGCTCGATGCCCTCACCCGCTCGATGATGCAGCGCTGGCTGCTCGACATCTGGGCGCGTTACCGCCGCACCATCATCTTCATCACCCATGACATCGACGAGGCGATATTCCTGGCCGACCGCGTGGTGGTGATGAGTGCCCGCCCCGGCCGCATCAAGCTCGACCGCCGCATCGAACTGCCCCGCCCGCGCGATGCGCATCTGCTCACCGCCCCCGAATTCACCGCCATCAAGCGCGAATTGCTGGACGCGGTGGAGGAAGAGAGCCTGAAAAGCTTCTCCGCGTGACCATGCTGCGCGCGGCCCTGCCGATTCTGCTGCTCTTCGCGCTGTGGGAGGCGGCGGTGGTCGGCCTTGCCATCGACCCATTCTATCTGCCCTCCATCCGCGTGGTGGCGGCGGCGATGCAGGCGCAAAGCGGCTTCTACCTCGATGCCTATCTGGTCACCCTGGCCGAGGCGGCGCTGGGCTTTGCCATGGGTGGTCTGGTGGGCGTGGCCTCGGCGCTGCTCTTCACCCGGCTGCCGATGGTGAAGGACATGGTGCTGCCCATCTTCATCGTCTCGCAGACTGTGCCGGTCATCGCCTTTGGCGCCATTGTCGTGCTGTGGTTCGGCAATACGCTGATGGCCAAGGCCGCCATCGCCTTCTACCTCACCTTCTTCCCGGTCACGATCAACACCCTGGCCGGCATTGCTGCGGTGGATGCGCGCCAGGTGGCGCTGTTGCGCAGCTTTGGCGCCGGGCAGGGGGCTGTGATGCGCAAGCTGCTGCTGCCAGCGGCACTGCCGCGCATTTTCACCGCACTCAGGCTTTCCGCCTCCCTCGCGCTGGCCGGCGCCATTGTCGGCGAGTGGTTCGGCGCCACCCGCGGCGTGGGTGCCATGCTGCTGGCGGCGATGTTCAATGAGCAGATCGTCAGCCTCTGGGCCTCCATCCTGGTGGCGGCGGCGGTGGGCGGCACGCTCTTCGCCGCGGTGGCGCTGGCCGAGCGTGCGATGGTGTTCTGGCGGGAAGAACTATGAACCGCGCCGTCATCCTGCGTGGAATTCTGGGCGCGGTGCTGTTGATCGGCGCCTGGGAATTTTCTGTGCGCTTCTTTGCCCTGCCGCAATGGATTCTCCCCCCGCCCAGCGGCATCCTGGCCACGGCTTGGAGCGGCCGTGCGGCGCTTTTGCCCGCCGCAGCCATGACGGCTTATGAGGCGCTGAGCGGCTATGCCATCGGCGCGGTGCTGGGTGTGGGCCTGGCCATGCTGCTGGCGCTGGCCGCACCCCTGCGCGCCGTGCTGCTGCCCATGGTGGTGGCGGTCAATTCCATCCCCGTGGCGGCCTATGCGCCGCTCGCGCTGCTGTGGTTCGGCACCGGGGCACTGTCAAAGATCATCATGGTGGCCTTCATCGTGGGCTTCACCGTCTTCCTCAATGCGCTGGATGGGCTGACGCGGGTGGACCCGGCGGCCATCGCCCTGCTGCGCAGTTTCGGCGCCGGGCGGCTGCGGCTGCTCTGGACGCTGCGGCTGCCCGCTGCGCTGCCATCCATCGCCACGGGGCTGCGCATTTCCACCGTTCGCGCCATGATCGTGACGCTGGTGACGGAAATGCTCGGCTCCCAACTCGGCCTGGGCTGGACGATTTTCCAGGCCGTCTTGTTGATTGATTTTCTGCAGGTCTGGGCGGCCATTCTCGTTGCCTCCATCATCAGCCTGCTATTTTTCGGCGTGGTCTCGGCCATCGAGCGCCGCGTGGTGTTCTGGAGGTAACGATGGATTTGCAACTGCGCGGCAAGACCGTGCTCATCACCGGTGCCTCCAAGGGCATCGGGCTCGCCTGCGCCCATGGCTTTGCCGCCGAGGGCTGCAACCTGCATCTGGCCGCCCGCTCGGCCGAGCCAATGCTGGCCGCCAAGGCAGAGATCGAGGCCGAACACGGCGTGCGGGTCACCATCCATGCCGGCAGTCTCGCCGATGATGCCGCCATGCGCGCCCTGGCCGATGCGGTGGGCGATGTGGACATCCTGGTGAACAATGCCGGTGACATCCCCGCCGGCGATATCGAGGCGGTGGATGATACCGCCTGGCGCCGCGGCTGGGACCTCAAGGTCTTCGGCTATATCAGCCTCACCCGCGCCTATTGGGCGCGCATGAAGGCGCAAGGCCATGGCGTGATCATCAATGATATCGGCAATAGCGGCGAGAATTGGGATGCGCGCTACATTGCCGGCTCCTCCGGCAATGCCTCGCTGATGGCCTTCACCAAGGCGCTCGGCGCCGTCTCGCTCGACCATGGTGTGCGGGTGGTGGGCATCAACCCGGGGCCCGTTGCAACCGAGCGGATGATCAAGCTGATGAAGCGCCGCGCCGTCGATTGGTATGGCGATGAATCCCGCTGGGAGGAGTTGTTCGACAAATATCCCGGCAAGCGCCCTGCCACGGCGGAGGAGGTGGCGGACCTCACCCTGTTCCTGGCCAGCCAGCGCGCCGGCTATATCACCGGCACGGTGGTGACCATCGATGGCGGCATCGCGTCGCGCGGCAGCATCATCTGATGGAACATGAAGCACGCAACCGGCATTTTGAGGCGCTGACCCAGCAGCCCGATTTGCTCTGGCTGGGGCAGAACACCAACCACCTGCCGGCCCATCCCGCAGTGCTCGCCGCCATGCATGCGGCGGTGGATGATTTCTCATTCAACGCCTATGCGCCGCCGCTCGGCATGGAGCGGTTGCGGGCGCTGATTCTGGAGGATCTGGGTCTCGATCCGGCGGTCTTCGGCGTGATCGTCACCGATGGCGCGGTGGCCGGCCTCTCCCACGCCGTGCGCACGCTGCTGCGCCCGGGCGATGAACTCCTGGCTGCCGAGCCGGGCTGGAAATGGCCCCTCGCCTTCGCCCGCAGCCTAGGTGCCACGGCGCGCGAATTGCCTGTCTATGAGGCGGCGCAGGGCTATCGCCTCTCGCCCGCGCAGTTGCGCGCGGCGATGCGGCCGGAAACCAAACTTGTCTATCTGGTGGATCCCAATAACCCGATGGGCACCCGCTTCGAGCCCGAGGAGATCGAGGCCTTCGCCGAGATCACCGGCGATGCCTTCGTTATCCATGATTGCACCTATCGCCACTTCGCCCAGGGCCACACGCTGCTCGCGCCCTTCGCGCCCGAGCGCACCATCACCACCTACAGCTTCTCCAAATGGCTCGGCCTGGCCGGGCTGCGGGTGGGCGCCATGTTGGCCAGCCATGCCATGATTGCGCGCTTTGCCGAGGCGGCGCCGAATGCGCTGGGCTCCTCGGTGCTGGCGCAGCGCGCCGCCATCGCCGGGCTCGAGCACAAGCACGAATTCCTGCCCATGGTCATCGCTGCCGACCGTGCGGCCAAGGCGATGATCGCTGAGGCCGTGGCCGGGGTGCCCGGCCTCGCCCTGCCCGTGCCGGTCAGCCACGGCAATTTCGTCGCCATGGATGTCTTCGAGGCCGGCATTACCCCGGAAAAACTCGTCGCCGCCTATGCCGAAGCTGGCATCATGATCCGCCAAGGCGGCTATCACACCAAGCGCTATGCCGAGCGCTTCGTGAAGATCAGCACCACCGTGCCCCGCCCCTGGATGGAGCGCTTTTGTGCCACGCTGCCCGCCATGGTCGAACGCGCCCGCGCGATGAACGACGTGCCCGTCAGCTACTAAGGACCCCCCCATGCCCCATATCACCACGCCGGATGGCACCAAGCTTTGGGTGGAGGAGGCCGGGACCGGCACGCCCATCCTCTTCATCCACGAATTCGGCGGCGACCATCGCAGCTGGGAACCGCAACTGCGCTTTTTCGCCCGCCGGCATCGTTGCATCACCTTTGCCGCCCGGGGCTATCCGCCTTCAGACACACCCGGCGATATCGAGCGCTACAGCCAGGCTATCGCCGCCGCCGATGCGGTGGCGGTGCTGGATGGCCTGGGCATTGCCAAGGCGCATATCGTCGGCCTCTCCATGGGTGGTTTCTGCGCCCTGCATGTGGGGCTGAGCCATGCCAGCCGCGCGCTCTCCATCGTTGCCGCCGGTGCCGGCTATGGCGCCGAAAAGGCGCTCGAGGAGTATTTCCGCGGCGTCTCGCTGGCCGTGGCCGATGGCTTCGAAAAACAGGGCGCGGTGGAATTCGCCAAGACCTATTCGCTCGGCGCCTCGCGCGTGCAATTCCAGAACAAGGACCCGCGGGGTTGGGCCGAATTCGCCCAGCAACTCGGCGAGCATGATGCCGCCGGCGCCGCCGCCACCATGCGCGGCGTGCAGGCCCGCCGCCCCTCGCTCTATGACCTCGAAGCCGGCTTCCGCGCCATGGACCTGCCCACGCTGGTGATGACCGGCGATGAGGATGATCATTGCCTGCAACCCGCGCTCTACCTCAAGCGCGTCATCCCCGCCTGCGGGCTGTGTGTCTTCCCGAAAACCGGCCACACGCTGAACCTGGAAGAACCCGCCCTGTTCAACCTGCATCTGGCTGAATTCATTGCCATGGTGGAGGCCGGCCGCTGGGACAAGCGCGACCCGCGCGCCAATCCGGCCGAGGTGATGAAGGTCTCCTGATGGTCGATGGCACCCGCCTCTGGCAGCGGCTGCAAAGCCTGGCGCAGCATGGCGCCCGGGCGGATGGCGGGGTGGACCGCCCGGCGCTCTCGCCCACCGAGGCCGAGGCCAAACGCACCATCATCGCCTGGGCCGCCGAGGCCGGCATGTCCGCCCGGACCGACCCGCTGGGCAATCTCTTCCTCCGCCGCGAGGGCCTGGAAAACCTACCGCCGCTGCTGGTCGGCAGCCATATCGACAGCCAGCCCACCGGCGGCAAATACGACGGCGCCTATGGCGTGCTGGCAGCGCTGGAAGCGGTGCCGGAGGCCCCCCGCCGCCCCGTCGAGGTGGTGGCCTGGACCAATGAGGAGGGCAGCCGCTTCGCACCGGGCATGATGGGCTCGGCCGGTTTTGCCGGCGCGCGCGATATCGCCGAAATCCTCGCCTGCCGCGATGCCGATGGCATCACCGTGCAACAGGCGCTGGAGGCCACCTTCACCGCCCTGCCGAAGCTGCCCATCGGCCCGCTCGGCGGCGCCGTGCATGCCTATCTGGAGCCGCATATCGAGCAGGGCGTGGTGCTGGAACAGGCTGGCATGCCGCTGGGCATCGTCACCGGCCTGCAGGGCAAGCGCACCTTCGCCATCACCATCGCGGGTGAGGCAGCCCATGCCGGCACCGCCCCCCGCGCAACGCGGCGCGACGCCCTGCTCGCCGCCGCCCGCGCTGCCACCGCGCTGGATGCGCTGACGGCCGACCCCGCCGATATCACCCGCTTCACCATCGGCCGCTTTACCGTCTTGCCCAATGCGCCCTCTGTCGTGCCGGAGCAGGTGCAGTTTTCCATCGATCTGCGCCACCCCGATGCGGCAACGCTGCTCCGCCTGGGCGATGCCATCGCCGCCACCATCGCCGCCGCCGCCCAGCCCTGCGCCGCCCGCACCGAAGAACTCTCCACCGCCCTGCCCAGCCGCTTCGATGCGGCGATGCAGGATGACATGGCGGCGCTGGCCCAGGGCCTTGGCCTGCCCGCCCTGCGCCTGCTCAGCATGGCCGGCCATGATTCGCGCTTCCTGGCCCATATCTGCCCCAGCGCCATGGTGTTCATTCCCTGCCTGGGCGGCGTCACCCATCACCCGGCGGAGAGCATCACCCCCGCCGATGCCCTGGCCGGCGCCCGGCTGGTGGCGGCTGCCATGGCGCGCTGGTCGGCCTGACGCAGCCTGGCCAGAATCCGCGCTGCCGCCTGGCCATCGCCATAGGGATTGGCCCGCTCGCGCTTCGGCGGCGGCTGGTCCAACAGCCGATTGGTCGCCGCCACGATCCTTGCCGTATCGGTGCCCACACCGGCACCTTGGCCATGCCGAGTGCCGACGCGGCCTCGAGCCGGCCGTGGCCGGCGATCAGCACGCCGTCCTCATCCACCAGCAGCGGGTTGGTGAAGCCGAAAGCCAGCATGCTGGCCTTGATCTGCTCCAACTGCTCGGCGCTGTGCACGCGGGCGTTGCCAGCATGGCGGTTGCCACGAGCGGCACGCCCTGCTCGTCGAGCAGCATGCGCAGCTTGGGGGTGACGACCAGGGTGTCGCGGGCGCGGGCTACGACGCCGGGATCGAGCCGGAGCTGTTGCAGGCGTTCGCGCAGGTAGTGGTATTGGATTTCGGCCTGAAGATAGAACACCCGCAGCGGGCGCGTTACGGTGAAGTGCAGGAATGGTGCGCCAGCGGCGGCGTGGACCAGAAGGTTGATCAGGAAGTCGGATTTCCCGACCTTGGGCGCACCGCCCAGCACCAGCATGCCACCCGGCGTCAGCAGACGCGGCCCGATGAGGTCGTCGGGCATTGGCGAGGTGTCGTCGAGCAGCGCACCCAGGGTGTGCGCGGAGACACCGGCGGGTGGTGCGTCAACGGCACGGAGAACGGCCGGTCCGTTACGCTCGACGTGCAGCGCCCAGAGCGCATCGGCCTCCGCCTTGAGGCGCTCCAGCGCTAGCCGCGCCTCGTCTTCGGTCATATCCGGCGCCGAGGCCCGTGCCGCGTGCCAAGCCCCAAGCACCACCTCCGGCTGACGCAGCAGGCCCTGCACCACGGGCAAGGGTACGTGGCGGTGAGCCGCGCTGCCTGTGCCGCTTTTTTTGTAGCCGCCCGGGCATGTTTTCCACCCCAACTTCCTCGCAACGTATGGGACAGTGTGGGGCATGTGGGGCAGCCCTAGACAGAGTTGGCTTTACGGCTGCCC
>CAMDJV010000067.1 GCA_945901085.1 Rhodovarius crocodyli
CGCAGCGATACTTCACTGATGTTCTGACGCGGCTGGTGAATGGATGGATGGAGAGCCGCATCGACGAGCTCATGCCCTGGCACTGGGCACCAGCGAAAAACAGCTGAGCGTCAAGCCGCCAGGAGGAGGGCCTGGAACCAGCGCTTACGATGTACCGGGCACGGCTTGCCAGGCTTCGGGAGACGCTGGAGAGCGAGGGCTGCCGAGAGGCACTGGAGGCTGCGCGAGCGTTGATCGACCGCTTGGAGATCAGCCCGCCTGCCGATGGCGAGCCAGGCCCTCGGATCGAGCTGATCGGCCACCTGACGGCGTTGCTGCGTGCGGCCGGTGTCGGCGGCATACCATTGCCGCAAAGCACAAAAAGCCCGCCGGGATTAACCGACGGGCTTGTTCTGTTCTTGCGTTCGCAATCAGGGGATGCGGGGACCCGCAACCGACGTTGCCAATACATCGAGGTGTATGTCTGAAATTGACATTGCATTGCCTGCGTAGTCTGGATTCGAATCCCACGCGCTCCGCCAGTTCCCATGCGAGGCGTGCTCTCCGCCTGACCGACCGCCCCGCTGAGTGGCAGGTTTCCTGGGGTTTTCGGGGCAGACCTGTTGACTGGCACGGCGCGGAGACGGCGGAAAATCGCTCTCCGGAGCCCAATTCTCTCTGGACCTCCTGACTTGGCCGATTTAGTACGGAACTCAGAAACCCAGGTAAAAGGCCGGTTTCAGCGCGGCCGGCGCTTGCTCCGGTTCGAACCCCACTTGCCCAAAATCCGTACTTCGAGAGCGAACACTTTAGTACGGCGGCGTGATCGAAATTCATCGCCAGTTCCAAAAGCCTCCTCGCGTGCGCGGCTCCTTTCACCAGCGCGCCGGCCCACCACGCTCCTGGGCGGTAAAGACCCAACCGAGGGCGATCGCCCGGCGGCTGTTGACCCGCCGATGCTCACAGGCAGAAAAATTGTTACAGAACCGTGGCGGGGAAACCCCGCGGAAGTCAGAAGCTATCGCGGCTGGTGTACGACGGAGAGGTTGACAAATTTTCGTGCGTTGAGCGCAATGTGGTCCAAGCCAGGAGAATAGATGCCTCGTCCTCCGCAAGCGCCCGACTCCAAAAACACCCATGGAGCTGAGGCCGAAGCGGCCAAGGCCGCTCGTAAGCGCGAGTTGTTGAACGCCTCGAATGTGAGGAAAAAACTCGAGGAAATTAGGCGCCCTTTGGGTATTACACCTGTCGCGATCCGGTATGCATCACGCTCCGATGAGCCAATCGGCATCCCCGGCACTGCGAGCCCGCGGATCCCGGCAGGGCGCTCCGCCAACAAACGGGTCACCGCTACCGCCGGAACATGACCCTCAAGCGCATATCCCCCGACGAGCCCCGCATGGCAGGACAGCAGATCAGACGGCGTGCCGAGCATGCGTCGCGCAGCCGCCACCGAGCGCACCACGTTGTCCTCGATCGGAAATCCGGCCGCCCGCATGTGGTCCACCCACCCGACGCAGCATCCGCAATTCTCGTCCCGCCAGATCTGAAGGCGCGGACGTGCCTCCGCCCAAGCCCGCGTGGGCAGAGCCACCGCGGCGAGGCCAGCCGCTACAAAGCTCCTTCGAACCATCATCGCAATATGCTCCTTCCAATCTAGCTTCTTGGCAGGCGAACGAACGCCAAAAGTCCCCCGGCTGGTCGGTTGCTCAACTGTACCGTGCCGCCGTGCTGCTCGACCGCGCGGCGCGCGATGGTGAGGCCGAGCCCGCTCCCACCTGTGCCACGATTGCGCGACGTCTCGAGGCGCCGGAACGGCTCGAACACTGCCTGCATATCGGCATCCGGGATCCCTGGGCCGTCATCCTCTATGCGCACCAGAATTTCTTGACTCTTGTCTTCGAGAGCGACGCGCGCTCCGCCGCCATATTTCACGGCATTGTCGATCAGGTTCAAGAAGGCGCGCTTCAGCGTCACCGGGCTGCAGACGAGCCTGGCCTGGGATGGGCCGGCATAGGTCACGGCGGCCCCCCCATCGGCGGCCGCGTCGCACAATGTCTCGATCATCGCCACGAGATCCGCTGGCTTGCGGGGCTCGCTCTCGGTCTCGCCGCGCAGATAGGCGAGGGTCGAATCGATCATCGCCTCCATCTCGTCGAGGTCGGCATCGATGGCGCGCGCCGCCTCGCCATCCTCAACAAAGCCGGCGCGCAGCCGCAGCCGCGCGATGGGCGTGCGCAGATCGTGGCTGACGGCGGCCAGGGCCTGGGTCCGATCAGCGATCAAGCGGTCGATGCGGCCCTGCATGCGGTTGAAGGCCTGAGCAGCTTGGCGCACCTCCCGCGGGCCTTCTTCCGGCACTGGCACCACCGGGCCCGGGCCGCCGAAGCGATCCGCCGCATCCGACAGCGCGCGCAAGGGCCGCCCGATCAGCCGCACCACCAGCAGCCCGAGCAGCAGAATCCCCACCGCCATCGCCGTGGTCGAGAGCAGCGTCGCGTGTTCCGACGCCGGCGGACGGAACAGGGCGGCGGAGAAGTTCAGCCAACTGCCATCCGGCAGCGGCAACGCACCGAGCAACTGGTGCCCCGCCACGCCATCCTCGCCGTAGCCGAGCCGCAGGCCCGTGATGTCGAATTCCGGCACCAACTCGCCGAGTCGGCTGCGCAGCGCCTCGATACGGGCGCTGCTGGCCTGCACCGGTTGCACGGTTGCCGCGCGGGTCCAGTGCATATCGAGGCTCACGGTGGAGAGCGCATGCGCGGTTCGGTCACGCTCCTCGGTCGGCAGTTCGGCGACCGCGCGCTTGGCGGCGACTAGGCGCTCGGCGAGCTGCGCTTCCCGCGTCGTGCCAAGCACTGCCTCGGTGCCGATCTGGTGCAGCCACAGACTGCCGAGATGGAAGGCCATCAGACCGACCAGGAGCACGAGCACGATCCGCCCGCCCAGCGTGTCCGGCAGCAGGCGCCCGAGTTGCTTCATGCCCCGCGCTTCACGGGAGGCACCAGCATGTAGCCGGCGCCGCGCACGGTCTTGATGATCGACGGGCTCTCGTCGGTTGGTTCCAACTTCCGTCGCAAGCGGCTGACCATGACATCGACCGACCGTTCGGTGCCGTTGAAGGCCATGCGGTTCCGGGCGAGATCCAGGAGTTGGTCCCGGCTCAACACGCGCTGCGCATGTTCGCAGAAGGCCAGCAGCAGATCGTACTCGCCGCCTGAGAGATCCACCGCGGTGCCATCCGGCGCGCTGAGTTCGCGGCGCCGCGTATCGAGGCTCCAGTCCGCGAAGAGGATGCGCTCGCCCGCCTGGCCCGCCATCGGCTCCCCCGCTTCACCACGCGAGCGCCGCAGCAGAGCGCGCACCCGGGCCAGCAATTCGGCGCGGCCGAAGGGCTTCGGGATATAGTCGTCGGCACCGAGTTCAAGGCCGAGCACGCGGTCGGTCTCCTCGCCGCGCGCCGTCACCATGATGATCGGCACACCCGACTTGGCGCGCAGCGCGCGGCAGAGATCGAGGCCGGAGACGCCGGGCAGCATCACATCGAGCAGCACCAGATCAACGGATGCGCCGGCCAGCACTTCCCACATCTCGCGGCCATCACGCGCGCCGGTGACGCGGAAGCCGTTCTGGCGCAAGAACTTGGCGATCAGCGTACGCATCTCCCCGTCATCCTCGACGACGAGGATGTGGGCTTCCTGCGGGAGGCTGTCGGGCGCCATCACGTCAATGATGCCGGTGGCCGCCCGGCATAGGGCCACCGTGCTGCGGCGTGCCGCCAGCATAGCCCCGCAAGCGAGAATAGGCGGCAATCTGTTCCGCGTTCAGGAGCGCCGCCTGGGCCAGATGCGTGCCTAGATGGACATCCCGGATCTCGCCCTGCAGGACCGCGATGCGGGCCGTGCGTGCGGAAAGGTCGGCAGGCGTGATGCTGCGGTCGCGGAAGGCGGTGTCGAGGGCGCGCTCCTCCTCGATCACGCGTGCGCCGAGCGCACTCGCTGCGGCCTGCATCTCCGCCATGAGGCGCTGCGTCGCCGCGAGCTGCGTGGGTGTGAGCTGCATCGCACCAGCCAGTTCGATGACGTGGGCCGGGCCAGGCCAGCCGTTGAGCTCGGCGGCCAACGCCAAGCCCATGCCGCGACCGGCCAGCAGATCGGCCTGCTGCTCGGCCGACAGCGCGCGGATCGGGCGGTCCGTCATGCCTGCATAGGGCGAGGGAGTGTTGGCCCAGGCGGAACCCGCTACGAGCAGGGCAAAAGCCATCAGTGTCCAGCGCATCGGAGTCTCCTCAATTCTGGTCCATGGGCGTGAAGCGTGCCTGCACGGGACGTTGGCCGGGGAGCGTCAGCGTGACAACCGCCCGCATGCCGCGCGCGGCCAGGAAGTCGCCGGTGCCGGCCAGCACGTTATCGCCGCTGGGCGCGAGTGCCACGGTAGCCTGGCGTCCACCCGCCAGGATGACGGCCTGCGCCGTGGCTCCCGTGGCTGCAATCGGTCGGTCGGCGCCGTCGAACAGAAACAGCCGTAGCGTGTTCCCTGCGGCCACCAGCTCGGCGTGGTTGGTGCCGATATCCACCTTCTGCCCGCCATTCGGGCCACGCCGCGGCTCATGCGCGCGCGCGGCGAAGGGGGCGAGGGTCAGGCCGGCGAGAAGCAGGCGGCGTCGGATCATGGTCAGGTTCCTCATGGATCAATAGGCCTCGGCCAGCTTCGTCTCCTGTTGCACGGCGCGCAGCCGTTCCAAGGCGGGGCGACCAAAGCGATGGAACAGCAGCGGCGTCAGGAAGGTGTCGAGCAGTGTCGCAGTGATCAGCCCGCCGAAGATGGTAACGGCGACCGGGTGCAGGATCTCCTTGCCCGGCTCGCTCGCGCCGATCATCAGCGGGATGAGCGCGAAGCCGGCGGAGAGCGCGGTCATCAGTACCGGCGTCAGGCGTTCCAGGCTGCCGCGGATCACCAGCGCCAGCCCCCAACGCTCGTCTTCGAGAAGCGCGAGGTTGAGGTAGTGGCTGACTTTCAGGATCCCGTTGCGGGTTGCGATGCCGGCCAGGGTGATGAAGCCGATCATCGACGCGACGGAGAGGGGCTGGCCCGCGATCCACAGCGCCGCGATGGCGCCCACCAGCGCCAGCGGCACATTGCCCATGATGATCAGCGCCAGCACCGCTGACTTGTAGCGGCTGTAGAGCACCATGAAGATCAGCGCCAAGGACACGAGCGACAGGCCCGCGATCAGTCGGGCCGCTTCCTCCTGGGCCTGGAAGGTGCCTTCCAACGTGAAGAAGTAGCCGGGCGGCAAGCTGGCTGCCTCCATCTCAGCCCGGATGCGCGCGACGATGGCGGCCATGTCGGTGCCATCGGTATTGGCGAGCACGACGATCCGGCGACGGCCATTCTCCCGCAGGATCTGGTTCGGACCATCGGTGTCGCGCAGTTCTGCGAGCAGCGATAGTGGTACGCGCCCGCCCGGCGTCTCGATCATCACGGCGGCAAGCCCCGCGCCGGTGCGGTCCGTGTCGCCCAGGCGCAGAACCACGTCGAAGCGCCGTGCGCCGTCCACCACCTGACTGACGACCTGGCCGCCCGACAGGGATTGCAGCGCCTCAGCCACCGACGCAGCCGAGACGCCATACAGCGCCGCGCGTTCGTGGTTCACCGCGACCTGGAGTTGCGGCACGCGCACTTGGCGCTCTACCTGCAGGTCGGTCAGGCCGGGGACGGCGGCCAGGCGCTGTTGCATCCCCTCAGCCAGGGTGCGGAGGGTATCCAGGTCGTCGCCGGTGATCTTGAGCGCAATCTCGGCGCGCACGCCGGAGAGCATGTGGTCCAGCCGGTGCCCAATGGGCTGGCCGACATTGGCGCTGCCGGGCAGCACACTGAGGCGCGCGCGGATATCGGCCGAGATCGCCTGCTTGCCGCGTTGGGAGGCGTGAAGCGAGACGTCGATTTCCGAGGAATGCACGCCCTCGGCATGCTCATCCAGCTCGGCGCGACCGGTGCGGCGGCCCACGGTGCGGACCTCCGGCACCTGCATGATCAGCAATTCGGCCTGGCGGCCCAGCCGGTTGGCTTCGGCCAGGCTGATGCCCGGCTGGAATTGTAGGCTGATGGTCAGCGTGCCCTCGTTGAAGGGCGGCAGGAAGGAGCGCGGCAGGAAGGGCACGGTCGCCAGCGCGCCCGCCACGCCGACGCCCGCCAGCAAATACACCAGGCGCGCGCGGGCAAAGGCCCAGAGCAGCGCACGCTCGTTCCAGCGCTTGAGCAGGCGCACCAACGCGCTGTCGCCGTGGTCCATCCGCTTCATGCGTGGCAGCAGGTAGTAGCAGAGGACTGGCGTGACGGTGATGGAGACGACGAGGCTCGCCAGGATCGAGACGATGTAGGCGACGCCGAGCGGTGCGAACAAGCGGCCCTCGATGCCGGTCAATGCAAAGAGCGGCACAAACACCAGGATCACAATCATCGTCGCATAGACGATGCCGGAGCGAACCTCCTGGCTCGCCTTCGCGACCACGACGATGGCGGGCTGCGGATCTGGCCGGGCGCGATTCTCCCGCAGGCGGCGGAAGACGTTCTCCACATCCACCACCGCGTCATCGACCAGCTCGCCGATCGCGATGGCAAGGCCACCCAGCGTCATGGTGTTGATCGACAAGCCGAGCAGCTGGAACACGACGACCGTGATGAGCACCGACAACGGGATCGCGGTGAGTGAGATGAAGGTGGTGCGTCCGTTCAGCAGGAACAGGAACAGCACCACGGCGACCACCGCCACCGCCTCCAGCAGCACCTTCTCCACATTGCCGATCGAGGCGGCGATGAAATCGGCCTGGCGGAACTGCACGTTGTTGGCGGCCACACCCGGCGGCATGGCGCGCTGCAACTCTGCAAGTGCTGCCTCGACCTGCCGCGTCAGTGCCACGGTGTCGGCCGCGGGCTGCTTCTGGATCGACAGAATCACGGCGGGCCGGCCCATGCTGCCGGCCTCGCCCCGCTTCAGCCGCGCGGCGTAATCCACGGTCGCGACCTGGCGAAGCGGGATCGGCTGGCCCGCCCGCACGGCCACGGGCGTATTGGCCAGATCGTCCAGCCGCGTGGTGCGGCCGATGTTGCGGATCAGGTACTCCCGCCCAGCCTGGTCCACATAGCCGCCGCCCGTGTTGCCGCCGAACTGCCGCAGCGCCGCGTGTATCTGCTCCGCCGTGATGTCCAGCGCGTGCATCCGCGCGACATCGGGTGTTACGCGATATTGCCGCACCTCGCCGCCGATGGGGATCACCTGCGAGATGCCGGGGATGGTCAGCAGTCGTGGCCGCACCACCCAGTCTGCCAGCTCCCGCAACTCCATCGGGCTGGCGCGCCCATCCGTGGACATCGCCACCAGCATGATCTCGCCCATGATGGAAGAGATGGGCGCCATCTGCGGGGCGACATTCGCCGGCAACTGCGCCCGGACCAGCGAGAGGCGCTCCGCCACCTGCTGGCGGTTCACCCAGATGTCCGTGCCCCAGTCGAACTCCACGAAGACAATCGACAGCCCGACGCCGGAGACGGAGCGCACGCGCGTGACGCCCGGCATGCCGTTCATCGCCGTCTCGATCGGGTAGGAGACGAGAAGCTCCACCTCCTCCGGCGCCAGGCCCTCGGCCTCGGTCATCAGGGTGATGACGGGCTTGTTGAGGTCGGGGAAGACATCCACCGGCAGGCGCTGCAGCGTGAAGGTGCCATAGACCACGAGGATCGCGGCCGCGACCAACACGAAGATCCGGTTCCGCAGGCTGGCGGTGACGAGGATGTTGAACACGGCTAGCGGACCTGCGCGATCAGCCCGGCGCCGCTGGTCACGACCCGCGCCCCGCGCTCGAGCCCCGCCGTAACCAGCACACGCTGGCCGTCGAGGGGTTGGACCCGCACGGGCCGCGCCAGGAAGCGCTCGGCGCTCGGCATCTCATAGACCACCTGGCCGCCCTCGGGGTTCCGCACCACGGCTTCCGCAGGAAGCACGATCCCCGCGGCACGACGCGGCGTCTCCACCAGCACGGTCACGGGCTGCCCCACGGCGAGGCCGGACGCGCCGCCCTCAATGCGGAAATGCAGGGGCAGGCCTTGCTGGCGGAGCGTCATGCCGCGGCCCACGAAGCCGAGCCGCAGCGCCTGGCCACCTGCCGTCACAGCCGACGCACCCGAAACCTCTGCCACCGCGGCGGGGTCAAAGGCGATGGCCTCGACCCAGAGCCGTGCGGGATCGACGATGTCGAACAGCGGCTCCTGCGCCTGGATCACCTGGCCGGCCGCGACGCGGACGACGCTGATCAAGCCAGCGGAGGGGGCCACGATTGGCTCGCGCCCCGTCACCGCCGGCAGGTTCGCGGCGCGGCGCTGACGCAGGCCCTCAAGCAACGCGCGCGCATCGTTGATTTCGGCCTGGGCGACGGTGCCCGTCAGCGCGGTGAAGCGCCGCACTCGGGCCTCCGCGATCACGATCAGCGAGTCGAGCTCCGCGATGCTGGCCCGCACGCCCACCCGATCCTGCGCCGCCATAATCGGCAGCACGAAGCCGAGCACTTCACCCTGCGCCACGCGCTGGCCAAGCACCGGGAAGCCGCGTTCCGGAGGCTCAATGCGGCCGGCTTCGGATGCCTGGACGCGGCCGGACGCGTTAGGGTCCGCCACCACCTGGCCGGTGAGGTGGATGGTGACCGAAGCCTCGCCCAGCTCTGCCGGGCCGGTGCGCAGGCCGAGCAGGCGCTGGGAAGGCTTGGGCACGAAGATGCTGCCATCCGGCTGACGGCGCGGCGCGTCCAGGGGCTGCGCCCAGGCCAAGGCAGGAAGGAGCAGGATCGCTGCCAGGGCCAGCACGGCCGGCGCAGCGGCCACACGCTCCTGCATCGGCGCGCCGGACGGCAATGCGTGGGGGTGCGTGCCGATTGCTGGCGGTTCGGCGACGACGAGCGGCGGCAGCGGTCGTGGCGCGGCGGCGCGGCCGATGGCAACGCCAAGCAGCAACACGAGCAGCCCCGCCGCCCACAGGTAGGGCTCGCGCAACGCGATCGAGAGCAGTTCCGACGAAACGGGTGCTGCGGTCAGAGCGCCGGCCGCGGTGGGAACTTCAAGCGTCGCCGGCAGCAGGTCCATGTCCTCGCCGGCGGTGATGGTGAAGACCAGATTCCGCGAGCCCGGTCGTTCCACGGCAGGGTTGGCGAGGACATAGACGGCCTCACTGGCCCGCGTCGCTGTTCCGAGATCCTCGCCGTCGAGGGAAACCTGCACCGTCGCGCGATCGATGGGCTCCGACGTCGCGTGCCGGTCGAGGTAGAGCCAGAGCCGTCGGTCTGGTCCCAGGACCGCTACGATCTCGAAGAGATCGGAATGTGCCTCGGCACGCGGTGCCGCTGCCGCCGGCGGCGCGGGTTCGTCACCATGGGAATGGCCTTCGTGGCTGAAGGCAGGGCGGAGCACGGGTGCGGCCAGCAGCGTGACAAGCAGCAGAAGACGAATCAGCACGCGCGCGCCCCCTGAGTACCATTCACCGCGGTTACACACTGACGGCGCAGGACGTCGTGGGCGTTGCTCGATCATGACAAAACATTGCAACGGAGGCGGCTAGCCCCCGGCTGAAGGCGAGCCAGCCGGTGAGACGCGTCCCATGAACACCAGAGCAGGTTGGATTCCGGTTCCCACCGCTGCTCCAGTTGGCTTTCCAACCCCGTATTTATCTTCACTCGGTGGCTCTGTGAACCGCAGGTTTCCTGGGGATTGCTGGTTTGGCTTGAGGGTTGGAGAACGCAGCGACCTCGGGAATATCTCTCCGGAGGCCCGAAAGTCTCCGAAGCTCGGGGGTAGGCCGATTTAATCTTCAAGCTTTATCTAATTGATCTGATGGGAATTTCTTTGCGCCGGGCTCGGGGGGATTCAGCAAGCCGACTGCCTGGCAAAAGGAACCGGAACGGCGAGCGCCGTTCTCAAAAGCACCGTCGAGGCTCCCAGCAAGTCCGATGCCCAGCGCGCTGGGTTCGACGCCGCAACTAGCCCAGTGACCACGGTGGTCAGGCCGTATCGTCATGCCTGAGCAGAGCTCGAGCGGGAAATTTCCGCTGCCAGGTTTCGATCAGGAACAAGGCAACCGTACTTGCAGCATGGATAGCGAGACGGCCGATTCGGGCATCAACACGTGCATAGCCTCGCTCGC
>CAMDJV010000068.1 GCA_945901085.1 Rhodovarius crocodyli
CCGCGCTCCATGGTGACATTCAGCCCCTCCCGCCGAAAATGCCCCCGCTCGAGCGCCACCAGAAAGGCGGCCTGCGGCCCCTGAAAGGCCCAATCCGCCGAAAAGCGAACATTGGTAAGGGTTTGGCTATGCACACCCGGCGCAGCCAAGGGTGCGAGGGACAGAGCAAGGGCGGTACGACGGTTCATGGGGCGCTCCTGAGGGCGTGACACGATGTTGAACGTAGCTTTCAGCCCGCCCATCGCGCCGTCATAGGCCAAAACCACAGGTCGGTGACAGGGCACGTGTGCGAAATTTCGCATGGCCCATGCCAAGCCACGGCTCATAATTGAACACCCCTTCCAGCCACGGCCGAGGGTGGTTTTTGGGGGAATGAATTCCCCCAAGCCCCCTTCTTTTATTTTTGATAAATTAGCGCTACCGCAAAAACAGTGCCCAAAAAATTAAAAATAAAAGAATGGGGGTTTGGGGGAAATTCATTTCCCCCATGCTAAATTTAGCGTCAACCCGCCACAATCAGCGCATGTTTCTTCTTGCCAAAACTTAGCTTCGCCGGCGCTGCCACCATCGCCTGCGGGTCGCCCGCCACCACATCATCCACCCGCACGCCCCCGCCGGCGACATGGCGGCGCGCCTCGGCGTTGGAGGTGGCAAAGCCCACCTGCACCAATAGCGCGGTCAGGCTGGTCGCCGCCGTGATAACCACGCGCGGCAGGTCACCCCCCGCCTCACCTTCCTCGAAGGTTTTCCGCGCCGTCTCTGCCGCCGCCTCGGCCGCGGCACGGCCATGCAGCAAGGTCGTGGCCTCGGTGGCCAGCACCTTCTTCGCCTCGTTGATTTCAGCGCCGGACAGCGCCTCCAACCGGGCGATCTCCTCCAGCGGCATCTCGGTGAACAGCTTCATGAAGCGGCCAACATCGCCATCTTCGGTGTTGCGCCAGAATTGCCAGTAATCGAAGGGCGAGAGTTTTTCCGCGCTCAGCCAGATCGCCCCGCTCGCCGTCTTGCCCATCTTGGCGCCGGAGGAGGAGGTGATGAGCGGCGTGGTCAGCACATGCGCCTCGCCCCCCGTCACGCGCCGGATAAGGTCCGCCCCCAGGACAATATTGCCCCATTGGTCAGAGCCGCCCATTTGCAGCGCCACGCCATGCTGCCGGAACAACTCCAGAAAATCATAGGATTGCAGCAGCATGTAGTTGAATTCGAGGAAGGAGAGGTTCTGTTCCCGGTCCAGCCGCAGTTTCACGCTATCCATCGACAGCATGCGATTGACCGAGAAATGCCGGCCGACATCGCGCAGGAACGGGATATAGGCCAGTTGGTCCAGCCAGGCCGCATTATCCAGCATCACGGCATCTGTCGGCCCCGTGCCAAAGCGCAGGAAATTATCGAAGACCTGGCGGATGCCGGCCTTATTGGCCTCGATGCGTGCGTCATCGAGCAGCGGCCGCGCCTCGTCGCGGAAAGAGGGGTCGCCCACCTTGGTTGTGCCGCCGCCCATCAGCACCACGGGCTTATGGCCGCATTGCTGCAGCAGGCGCAGGATCATGATCTGCACCAGGCTGCCGACATGCAGGCTATCGGCCGTGCAGTCGAAGCCGATATAGCCGGGCAGGACACCGCTTTTCAGCCGGGCGGAAAACGCCTCGATATCGGTGGTCTGGTGAATGAAGCCGCGGGCACGGGCGAGGGCGAGAAAATCCTTCACAGCGCCGCCACCGGGTCTCTCCGGCCGAGGCGGGCCAGCAGATGATCCACCTCGGCCCGCGCCGGCGGGCTGAGCCGGGGCGCTGGCGCGCGGGCCGTCTCATGCGCGATGATGCCCCGGCGCATCAGCACATATTTGCGCACCGCGAGGCCGAGGCCGGGCTGATTATCGGTGCGGATCAGCGGCAGATGCGCCTCAAAGCGATCCCACATCTCTTCCGTCGGGCCGTTTTTGCACAGCGCCACCAGGAGTTCGGGAAAGGCATAGCCAGTCATCACGCCATCGGTACCGCGCGAGAGTTCTTCGGGCAGGAAGAGCCCGGAAAAGCCACCAAGGATGGACAACCGCTTCATCTCCCCCGCCGCCTCCAGCGCGCGGATGGCGGAAATCTTGTCCAGCCCCGGCCAATCCTCGGCCTTGAGCATGACCAGGCGCGGGTCGGCGGCGATGCGCGCC
The DNA here is from genome assembly GCA_945901085.1 of Rhodovarius crocodyli. Classification (GTDB taxonomy): domain Bacteria; phylum Pseudomonadota; class Alphaproteobacteria; order Acetobacterales; family Acetobacteraceae; genus Rhodovarius; species Rhodovarius crocodyli_A. The sequence goes on from CAMDJV010000068.1 coordinate 2,165, forward strand.
ACCATCTTGGGCGTGATGGCCACACCATTGGCCTGGGGGAAATCCTGCAGGCACCACGGTGCTGGGCCGACGGTTTCGCTGGCCTGCTGGAAATAGGCGATGACGGCGTCATCGCCCTTCAGACCGGGGGTGGGGGCAATCATCACGCCGGCAGCGCCCGCCGCCATCACCTCATGGCTCAGCGCCCGCATGGCGGCGAAGCCGGGCGAGGAGACGCCCACCACCACCGGCACCTGGCCGGCATTGGCGCTGAGCACGGCCTTGACGAAGGCGGTGCTCTCGGCGGCGTCGAGTTTCGGCGCCTCACCCATAATGCCCAGGATGGTCAGGCCCGTGGCGCCCATCTTCAGATAGGCCTCTGTCATGCGCGCGGCGCTGGCCAGGTCCAGCCCACCATCGGGCAGGAAGGGGGTGGGGGCGATGACGAAAGTGCCTGAGGCGGTGCTGTCGAGGGTCATATTCGCCCCGTGCCGCAACACCCGCGCCCGGTCAACCGGGTGGGATATGCCGCGCCATCCAGCCCACCAGCCAATCGGCGATCTGATGCGAATTATCGTCCTGCATCAGCATATGCGAATTGCCGGCAATACCCATCTCCGGCAGCACCGCCACCTCCACCTTGCCGCCCGCCGCATTGGCCGCGCGGGCGAAGGCCAGGCAGCCGGCCAGGCGCGGCGCCCAGCGGCTGGAAAGCGCCACGTAATCCCCCCAGAGCACCAGGATGGGCAGGCCGGCATAGGGTGCCATGTCGTCGGTGGCGGCCGGGCAGGCGCCGGGTTCGATGGAGACGATCCCCGCGATGCCCTCCCGCGAGGCCACCGCCGCCTGGAAGGGATAAATGCCCGATTGCGAATGGCTCATCAGCACCACCCGGCCCAGGCGGCGGGCGATGAGGTTCAGCGCCGTCACGCTCGGATTGGGCGTGCCCACGGAGAAATTCCAATCCGGCACCATCTGCTTCCAGAACTCGCCCTGAGCGGCGAGGGGGAAGCGCATGCCCGGATAGCTCTCGCCGAAGCGCGCCCCGAAGCGGAAAATCCCCCAGGCATCCTCCCGCCCGGCGGCGAAGACGGTGGGCAGGCTGGCAGCCGGCGCCTGGCCGGCGCGCACCGGGTTGATTTGGGTGGGGTGGCTGGCCGAGCGGCCGCGCCAGGCCTGGTCCATCACATGCACAGAGTGGCCGCGGCGGAGGAAATACTCATCCCAGCCCATGCGGCCATCGGGGGTGGTTTCCCAGGTCATGCCGGTCAGGCAGCAGCCATGGACCAGCAGCAAAGGCACCCGCGCCGGGGCCACAGGCTCCTGAAAGCGCACATAAACCTGGTCCACCGAGATGGTGCCGGTGGCGCCATAGGCCGGCAGGTTGGACAGGCTGTCGGAACGGATATCCCGCCCACCGACGAAATAGCTGCCCTGCCGCGCGACGCTGAGCGGCCCCTCCATCTGGGCCCAAGCCGGCAGTGCCGCCAGCAGCATGGCCGCGATCATTCTCAACATTGCGTCTCCACCCTCTTTCGATTTTGTCCATCATCGGCATGCTGGCGGCTTTCCAGCAAGCGGAGGCCCTGATGGCCGATCTTCCCGGCGGCATGCCGCCCCTCTCCCGCAGCACCCTGGGCTATGGCGAGAACCCGCCGGATATGGCCTGGCCGGGCGGTGCCAAGCTGGCGCTCAGCTTTGTCGTCAATGTCGAGGAAGGGGCGGAGATGAACCGCAATTCCGGCGATGAGCGCAATGAAAGCCGCTTCGAGGCGAATGAGGAGGTGGTGGGCCACCCCGACCCCTGCATGGAGACGCATTTCGACTATGGCGCCAAGGTTGGGCTCTGGCGGATTTTGGATGTCTTCGACCGTCATAACGCCAAAGCCACCTTCTCATCCTGCGGCCGGGCCGTGGCGCATGGGCCGCATCTGGCCGCGGCGCCGCATGCCCGCGGCCATGAAGTGAGTTGCCATGGCTGGCGCTGGGAACGCCATGCCGGCATGGCGGAGGAGGCCGAACGCGCCGTGATCGCCGGCACCGTGCGCGCCATCAAGGACGCGACCGGCGAGGCCCCGGTGGGCTGGCACACGCGCAGCGCGCCGAGCGTGAACACCCGCCGCCTGCTGCGCGAGCATGGCGGCTTCATCTATGACAGCGATGATTACGGCGATGAACTGCCCCGGCTGCACGAACCTGGCCACGTCATCCTGCCCTATTGCTTTGATACCAATGACATGCGCTTCGCCCCCGGCCAGGCCTTCGTCATGGGCTCGGATTTCTCGCGCTATTGCCTCGATGCGGTGGATTGGCTGCTGGCGGAGAAGCGCTGCCGCATGCTCAGCATTGGCCTGCATCTGCGCATCATCGGCCGGCCGGGGCGGATTGGCGCGCTGGATGCCATCCTGGCGCGCGTGGCGCGGGACCCGCGCATCTGGGTGGCACGCAGACGGGATATTGCCGCCCATGTGCTGGCCGGCTGAGGAGAGAATTTTCATGCCTTGCGGCTTCGCAAGGCGACTTGGGCAATGCGGAAAAGCGAGGAAAAACAGAATCGAGGGGCTTTGCCCTCTCGCTCTTTCCCTCCGCCATCAGCGTTTTTCAGCACCCTGTTAGGGCGCGGCGCGCTCAATCTTGGTCAGCACGCCATGCAGCCGGCCCCACCAGCGGGTGGCCAGCTCAATCCTGAGTGGCACAGGCGGCGCACCGGCCAGGGGGCGGGCGATCCATACCGTGGTGACCACCGGCTGGCGGGCGCGATCGATATCCTGATCGGTGCGCCAGCCACCCAGCAGCACGCTCTCCACCTCGCAGCGCAGCGCCACACCCCGCAATCCCTCGCGCCAATCGGGTGGCACCGCCTCGGTGCCGATGGTGCGGGCATGGAGCTGGGTGAGCCGGCGCGCATCATACATCCGCGCACCGGCTTCACAGCGATCGGTGCGGGCGACGATGCGCGACAGCAGCGCCACGGCGGAAAGCGCATCGATGCTGCCGCCGAGGTTTTCGCGCACAATCTCCTCGCGCATATCGGCGGCATTGCTGGGCTCCAGCGCACCGACCCTGGGCATGCCATCCGGCCCGAAATCCATTTCCACCACGCGCGCCTGGCCGCGGAATGCGCCATGCACCCGATAACGCTGCGGCCGGGGCGCATCGCCATCCCAGCGGCCGATGATGCTGGTGGTCTGCTCATTGCGGGCGAAGACGCTGAACAGGCCACGTGAGCGGCTGCGCACCTCCAGACGATATTGCGGGCCCTCTACATCGAAGGTGAATTCCGCCTCGAGCACCCGAAGCCCGGCGGCGTGGAATTCATAGGTCGCGGTCCATGGCGTGGCGCGGGCCGGGGCGGCGATGGCCACGGCCAGGGAGAAGGCCGCCAGGAGGGAGAGGTGATATCGCATTGGCTCCTATGTTCTCCCCAGGGGCCGCAGTTCAAGCCCCGATATCCGGGCCTGCTTGACAGTCGCCCGAGGGCAAAGCATATCGCGCTCTCCGCAGGGTCATGACCCAAAGCGGGTGCGTAGCTCAGCGGTAGAGCACTGCCTTCACACGGCAGGGGTCACAGGTTCAATCCCTGTCGCACCCACCAATCTTCTCAAAGACTTACGGGCAACAGTCGGATAGAGCAAAAGAGCCTAGGTAGCACATAGGTAGCGGCTGCGTGGCGGTCGTCCGCTGGCCAAGTCCCTGGTCGTGGCGCGGCTGGCCTTTCAGATGCGCGATTCTCCTGCAGGTGGAATAGCTGCGTTGCGGCGCTCCTGCCGCATCCGCTCGGCTAGGGGGGGCGCACCCTCGGCGCAGCGGCACCGCCATGCGCGGGAGCTCGCCGCGCGGGCAGCAGCCGTATCGGCGCGCCATGTTCGTGCTGGCCATCGGCACTGCACCATCAGCCGCAAGGGCGCGCCAGCGACTGACGCTGGCGACACGCATCTTGATGGGATGAAGCTATAGCGATATTGCCTTTCCAATTTTTCATCGGAGATATCGTCATGATCAACCCGACGTTGGGGCGCGCGGATTTTTTTAAACTTCGCAAGTCGGATCAAAATGGCTTTAAAAAATTTCGTGTGGTGAAAGTACCAAAAGATACATTGCTATTCAAAATGACTAAAGGTGCCGCCGCCGCAGGGCAGTACGGCGTTACCCCCTGGTGGTCAGCGGTAAAACCTTTCTTGGATGATAAAGAGGGCGCTCTGGGCCGGTATCAGCAGGCTAAGGCGACAGGCATCAACATGCGGGCCATGGTCCGGTTTATGTCCTGCGTCTGCCTGGACTGGAATGATCTAGACAACTACGTGCAGGTTAAACTCAAGGACGACGCGCATGCATTTTGGGGCACCTTCAATCCAATGCCGAAATTTAGCCAGCCAATCTGGAAAGTGGATTCTAACAAGGACGGCTCCGGCGCAACGACCATGGCGAATGTGAAGCTGATGAAGCTTAAGGAAAAAGAGGCTGGGTTCGCGGTGCCCGACATGCTTGGCGGGGCAGAAGCTTGGCAATTGTATATTCCCAATCTGACAGACGCAGATATCGAGCGAGGCGGGATCATTCCTGGCCATGACATGGCGGCGCTCGCGATGGCGCTTGGGGCCTAAAAGATCAGCCTTCATCGGCACGTGGGCATGAGCGCCGCTGCCGCGCACGTTATCCTGAGCCGGCAGCCTAAATAATCCACCGCACGATAATCCCCGTGCCGGGCGGCAGTTTGTTTCGCTCGGCGGCGACCAGGGCCTCTCCCTGTGCCTTCGTCATCTCTTCCGGCACGATCAGCCGCACCCAAGCATGTGTCGGCTTGGGCGTCGCTTGCTCAAGGGCGGTCAGGCGGGCGGTGATATTGCGGGTCATCGGGATTTATCCTTGCTTTGCGCTTCAAGCGCGGTGATGCGCTGGTCGAGTTCGACAGTTTCAATCGCGCGGCGCTGGGTTTCGAGGATGCTGGCAATCGCTTGGCCTTCCTCTGGCGACAGCTCACCAGCAGCCACCGCCGCCGTAATTGCTGCCAGGGCGCCAACCAGGCCGGCGGCGTCCAGGATGGGCGGGAGTGCCACAGGCACCGGCCTGCCCCGCCGTTCGGGCCATAGGCGCCTCAGCAGCAGGTCAGCCGCGCGCATGTCGCCCTCCTTGGCGGCCGCCACCACGCTCGCCATCACCTCGGCCGCGCCGGCTTCGCCGATCAGGTCCAGCGCCTTCAGCGCGGCGTGGCGGGCGCCTTTGGGTTTGCCGGCGGGATTACCGCTCTGCCCAGGCAGGAACGGCCGCCCGCGCTGCTTGGGTGCAGAATTTTCAGTGTTGCTCATGGTTGTGTCCTCAGCATCTCGGCCAGGCCCTTGAGTGCGCCCACCAGGTCGCTTTTTTGCTCGTGGAATTGGAGTGGGTTTCGCCCAGATGGCGGCGACAGCCGGGCGGCCTGCTCGACAATGCCGGCAACCACCTCACCCATGGTTTTCATTCCGCCGGTGCGGGTGGCCCTGATCTCGGCCGCCTGACGCACTGACGCACCTGACGCACCTGACGCACCTGACGCACTTTCCCTTCGAGCGCCCACGCGCGCTTGCGTGCCGCGTGCCCCCCTCCAACAGTTGCTTGTGTTCATCCCCTCTGTACAAAGTGCGTCAGGGTGCGTCAGTGCGTCAGAAATGGCGGGTTTCTGCGGGCCACGCGGCTGACGCACCTGGGAAAGTGCGTCAGGGTGCGTCAGGTGCGTCAGATCATTTGCCATCGCTCGGCCCCCAAAAGCGCTCACCGTCGGGGCCTCGTGATCCTCTCCTCCACTTCAAGCGATCCATTATGGCAGTGATGCGCCGCTGCTCGGCCGTCCCCAGCTTGGGCGTCTCGATAAATAAAGCAGATCGCGCCACCTGCATCACTGTCGCCCTGTTTTGGCTGGCCAAGAACTTCGCCACCTCTTCTTCCCAGGCATCAGCCTCAAACCGCTCCTCTTGCTGCGGCTTGATGTGCCGAGCTTCAAATTCACGATGCGGCCACCACGGCACATTCTGCTGGTAGAGCCGTAGGGCCTCGGCAAAGAGTTGGTCGCGGTCATTGGCCAGTGCGTCGGTGTCAATCTGAGCGCCCACCTTCACCGGCCAGAAGCGCCGCCCTCCTGTTGCATCGCGCAGATAGGCCGCTTCATTCGTCGAGCCGACAAAAATGCACTGGCGGGGTTCGGTCACTTCAAGCCGCCCATATTTGGGCGTGAATTGCTCCTGCGGCCTTGTGATGAATGCCTTTAGTGCCGCGCTCTCAGCCTTGTTCATGGCCGACATTTCCGCAATCTCGATCAGCCATTTACCTCGCAGGTGCTGAGCGACACGAACCGCATCACGGTCAAGGTCCGGCAGGCAGTCGGAAAACCACGCGCCGCCAAGGATACGACAAGCTGAGGATTTCAGCGCGCCCTGTGGGCCTTCCAAAATCACCATATAGTCGGACTTGCAGCCCGGCTGCATGACGCGGGCCACCATGGCTATCAAGAACATGCTGCCGATCTGCTCGTGATATTCGTTGTCAGCCGCACCCAGATAGGTGTGAAGCCAGCCATGCACGCGCGGCGTGCCGTCCCAGCGCAGCCCTTTCAAGTAGTCTCGAACAGGATGGAAGCCGCATTCGTCCGCGCGCATGGCAACCGCCTGGTGGGCTGTATCTTTGCCCAGCGTCTCCAGCCCGCATTTTTGTAGATGAACCTGGACGCGGGACACATCGGCATCAGTGACAACCCGCAGCCCATCGGGGGCGGCGATCACTGGCTCCCGCTGCATCTGGTCCAGGCGGAACAGCATGTTGACAGAAGGCTCGTGCCGCAGCGCGATCATGGCGTTGAAGATATTGCCACGCGGCTCGCCTCGGTCGTTTGTCTGGCATTGCTTCAGCCATTCCGGCTCTGGCGTGGCCCGGCAATTATCCCAGGTGCGCCGCAACTCTCGGCCGCCATTCGCCTCGCCCTTTTCTGCCTTCCAGGCGCGCGTGTCAGGGTTGTCAAACAGCGCCCAATATTTTCCACCCAACAGCGCCCAAAACTTTCCAGTTTATGCGGTCGGTTTCGGCTGTTTTCGCCTTTGCTTGAACCGGAAGGAGTCATTCCCGGTTTCGAGGATGTCGCAATGATGGGTGATGCGATCG
>CAMDJV010000069.1 GCA_945901085.1 Rhodovarius crocodyli
ACGCGCGGGCGTGATCGCCAGGCCCAAGGATGTGCGTTGAGCGCCGCCGCCCGGGGTGGGGCTAGCCCCACCCCGGGCGAGATGCGGGTGGGTCAGGTTTCAATCGGCGATTGGCGCCATGGTGGGTCAGATTTCAGCCGGCGTTGACAAGCGGGAAGCCGTCGCACGCAGCAGCTTCCCGCTGCTGAACCGTGCCTTCCGGACCGTCGAGCGACTGTAGAGGCAAGGAGACCACACAATGAGCGAGGATGATGTGGCGGCGAGGCTCGCCGTGCATGAGGCGGTCTGCGCCGAACGCTGGAAACAAGCCAACGAGCGGCTCGGCAGGATCGAAATGGTGCTCGCCGCCATTGTCCTGCTGCTGCTCGTGGGCGAGGGTAGCATCGTCGCGGTGCTGCGGAGGATGTTGGGCGGATAGGCGTGCCCAGCCATGCTGGGCACGCACCATCCCTCTCGGCCGGCCCTATGACGGCCAGCCTGGTGGGCACCAGCGGGTTCGCCGCCTGAACCGTCCCGGGTTTGACAGGCAGATCGGAGTCGATGCCTTGCAAGGGATTGGGGCCCGCCCCGCATCAGCACCGGTCGGGACTATCGGGAATTTCGTCTATGGGCCGGTCTGTTAACGACACGTTCAGGCCATCGCCCGGGTGAAACGCTCGCCGAGCAACACGGCGAACTGGGCCTTGGCTATCGGGCCGCGGGAGAGAGGGCGCCCCGCTTCCAGTCGTCTTCTGGAAAAGGTGATGCAGAGCCTGGTTTGTTTGTCTGCTGCAACTCCGGGCGGCAGGGCGGGACGTACAACTGGCCCAGCGCGGCGCGGGCCCTCGCTCAGCTTGTCGTTTCGAGGCGGTCGGCCACGCCATAGAGAGCCCGGAAGGCACTTTCGTCGAAGGCGGCGGCGCTCGCTTCCATCAGTCGCCGGCCGCCACGCAGCGCCACCACGCGGTCGGCGAAGCGCCGCGCCAGATCCACTTGATGGAGCGCGCACAGCACGGCGATCCCCTCCTCCCGTGCGATGGTCCTGAGCGTCCCCAGCACATTCTCAGCCGATTGCGGGTCGAGGCTCGCGACCGGCTCGTCAGCGAGCACAAGGCGAGCCCGCTGCGCGAGCACACGGGCGATGGCGACGCGTTGCTGCTGCCCGCCGGAGAGGCTGTCTGCCCGCTGATAGGCCTTCTCGAGGAGCCCGACGCGGTCGAGCGCTGCAAGTGCCAGTTGCCGGTCGGCCGCGGCGAAGCAGCGCAGCGCGACGCGCCAGGTGGGCGCATGCCCCATCCTGCCTGCCAGTGCGTTGTCGATCGCCGAGACGCGGCCGATCAGGTTGAACTGCTGGAAGATCAGCCCGACGTCACGCCGGCTCTCTCGCAGCGGCGCTCCACGCAGCGCCGCAATGTCCCGCCCCAGAACGAGAACGCGCCCCGCATCCGGCTTCGCGAGGCGGGTGACGCAGCGGAACAGCGTGGACTTTCCGGCCCCCGACGGCCCGAGCAGCGCGACGAATTCGCCAGGCTCGACGGAAAACGAGACATCCTCCAGCGCCACAGTGGCGCCGTAGTGCTTGCCCAGGCCCTCGACCAGCAGCGCGGTCACACCAGCTTCCGCCGCAGCCATGCCGAGAACTGGTCGATCGCCGCTACCATCACTAGCACGATCAGCGAGAGGGTGAGCAGCTTCGGGAAGTCCAGCAGGTCGATCGCCGCCTTGATCTCGATGCCGATGCCGCCCGCACCGACGATGCCGAGAATCGTCGAGGTGCGCACATTTGCCTCCCAGACATAGAGCGAGACCGAGGCGAGGTTGGGTAGCACCGCCGGCAGCATGGCGTAGGTGACGACCTTGGTGCGATTGGCCCCCGAGAGCGCCGCCGCTTCGAGCGGGGCGACCGGCAGCGTCTCGATCGCTTCGGCGTTCAGCTTGGCGATCACGCCGAGCGAGTGGACGACCATGCCGAGCACACCGGCGAAGGGGCCCAGGCCGACGGCGGCGACGAAAAGCAGCGCGAAGACCACCGTGTCGATCCCGCGGAACGCATTGACCACCCATCGCACCGGCAGCGATAGCAGGGGTGACGGCGTTATGTTGCGTGCAATGAAGACCGAGAGCGGGAAGGCGAGCAGGGTCGCGACCGTGGTGCCGACGGTCGCGATCGCCACTGTCTCGAGGCCTCGCAGGACAAAGATGTCGAGGTCGAGCAGTTGCGGTGGCCAGGCCCGTGCCGCCCAGGCAAAGAGCCGGGGTAGACCCTCGACGAGCGCGACTGGATCAACTTCTGCCAGCCGGACGCACAAGGCGAAGAAGGCGAGGCCGAGCACCAGGATGCCCGCGCGGGCGAGACCGCGGGGGGAGAACAAGCCCAGGCTCGGCTCGGCATAACCGCCATCCGGCAGGCGGAGCGGCGTCACCTCAGCCGCGCAGCACGCCGAGGTCGCGGCCCATCTTCTCTAGCCCGCGATAGGGCTCATGCGTGGCCGGCACAAAGCCGGTGTAGGGCCAGGGCAGGGATTCAAGCTCGGTCGGTGTCAACTCGGCGAAGATGGCGCTGACGCGCTGCGCCGTCGCGTCGTCCATGCCGCGGCGGACAACGACGCATTCGTTCGGCAGCGGCTCGCTTTCCCACACCACGCGGTTCGACGTCGCGGTGATGGTGCCGTTGCGGATCATGGTGTTGCGGTGCGTGTCCCATCCCGTTGCCAGATCGACCTGGCCGTTCACGGTCGCCATCTGCGCGGCGGCGGCTGAAGCGCCCTCTGCATAGCGGCCGAAGAAGTTTTGCGGCTCGATCCCGCGGCCACGCAGGAAGTGCGTCGGCACCAGCCAGCCTGAGGTCGAGCCGCGGTCAAGCATCTGCATCGACATGCCGCGTGCCCCGTCCGGAAAGGAGGTGATTTCGATATTGGGGCGGCCGACGATGATCGCCTTGTAGGTCGGGATACCGTTGACCAGCATTGTGTTCACGATGCGCGCGCCGCCGTTCACATGGGCAAGAATGTATCCCCAGGGGCCCATCTGCGCGATGTCGATCTGCTCGTTGACGATGGCCGTCGCGATCCCGGCCCAGTCGTTGGCGACGTTGATCGAGAGGCTCAGCGCCATCCGTTCCGCAACGCGGCGGTAGAGCGGTTCCCACACACGGCGCGTGTCGGCCTGTGTCGGCTGCTGCGGGCCGAGTCCGACGCGTAGCGTGCCGCGAGACTGGGCGCGGACGGCCGGGGCGGCGAGGAGTGCAGCGCCGCCAAGGAGCAGTGCACGGCGGGGGCGGGCTAGGATCATTGCGGTCTCTCAGATTGCAACCACCGCGGTGGTAGACGGTCGACATGACGGGGAGGTGACCGAATGCAGACGATCATATTAAGCGAACGGGCTCAGCGAAGCTGGTAGGGGGCGGGACTGAGGCGGGGACTGGCGGAGGAGCCGTCGCCCTGCCACATCCCTAGTCCGGAAAATTCATGACGCCGGCTGGACCGTGCGAACGGCTTACGGCCGGCGCGTCAGCGCAGACGCGGCCGCGTTTGATCCCCACCTTGCCTGCGGGCGGAATGTTGTTGCGTATCGTTGGTCTGGCGGGTTGCTGTGTGTATGGCTCGGTCGGGGCGTCCGCCCCGTTGCTCAGAAGGTGAGACGCGGCAAGCGTTCAGCCTGCACGCAGGACGTAGAAGATCGCATTCATGATCTCGCGCTGCGGCCAGGCCCACCGCCGCCCCTCCCGACGCGGTCAGGGCAGCAGCGGTTCCAGCAAGCGCCACTCGGCATCGGTCAAGTCACTCGCATAGCGCAAGCCCGCGCGGCTATGCGCGCCGCCGGGTGGTCGGGGCCCACAGCGTGTTGTTCGTCCAAGGTCTCGCAACCCGGTCGAATCACGATGAAGCCCGACCATCCACCCCATAACTGATTATCTCGAAGGCGTTCCGAAACAGCCTCTCAGGCAGGAAGGCCACTTATTGGGTCGTCCGAATTTCTCAAACCACCTCTCTCCGCGGCCGCAATCGCTTCCACGCTCAGGCGCAAACCCATGGTGGCCAGCACCCGCGCCACCGTCGCCAGGGCGGGGTTTCCGTCTTCGGCGAGCGCGCGATACAGCGCTGGCCTTGCCAACCCAGCCTCGGCGGCGATGCGACTCATGCCGATAGCGCGGGCGACAGTGCCCAGGCCCTCGGCGATCTCAGCGGGATCGCCGCTGGCGAAGGATTGCCGCAGATATTCCAAGCGGCTTTCGTCGTCGGTTAGTAACTCGGCTGCGTCGAATATTTGGGTTTCCAACGCCATATTTATTCCCTTTCCTCGCTGGCCATGGCCTTTGCCCTGGCGATGTCACGAGACTGCGAGCCCTTGTCGCCGCCGCAGAGCAGCAAGACGATCGCAGCCCCGCGGCGCATAAAATAGACACGGTACCCTGGGCCAACATGGATACGCAGTTCGGAGACGCCTTCGCCGACAGGCTCTACATCACCGAAATTGCCACCCGCCAACCGCACCAAGCGCTTGGAAATAATGGCCCGATCTGTCCCGGAGCGAAGGGCCTTAAGCCACTCGATAAAGATTGCGGTGCGGCGGATCTCGATCACGCGCTTCTGTACTCCAGAGGAAACGGATTGGCAAGAAATATCGTCTCCCATAGGAGACAGTTCTACGCCTCGTCGCCACCATCAGCAGCGACCTGCAGCCGCTACTGGCCGACCAAGCTGACGCCATCTGCCGTCTGAAAGGCCACATTCTCCAAGGCTCCAGCCTTGAGACCGTTCGTATCCGGTCGCACCCCCTCCGCCAGTTCACATACGAGCCACGCTCTCCGCCTGACCCACCGCCGCGCTGAGTGGCAGGTTTCCTGGGGTTTTTGGGGCAGACCTGTTGACTGGCCGGGCCGGGAGAAGACCGAAAATCGCTCTCCGGAGGCCAATTCTCTCCAGACCTCCTGACTTGGCCGATTTAGTACGGAACTCAAAAACCTAGGTAAAAGGCCGGTTTCCGCGCAGTCGGCACTTGCTCTGGTTCGAACCCCACTTGCCCGAAATCCGTACTTCGAGAGCGAACACTTTGGTACGGAACCGCCTCACTCGAGAACATCCCGCAGGAATTCCGATTCGGGCGTCACCCCAGAGACCCAAAGGGAATTTTCCGTAATCACTTCACCGCCTTGTCAATGAAACCCAGCGTGTTCGCATTCTCCAGCAGGGTACGCACCTTGCCTCTATCCAACCCTGATGGGACCTCGGCATCGATTTCCAGCCGAAGCGAAACTTCCGCGCCCGGCAAGGTAGTCAGCTGCTCGATGATGGCCTCAACGATCTGATGGATGTCGCGCGCGGGGCGGTCAGGGGAGATCATGACCGTGCCCACGAACCGCGTCGGCCGCTGCTCAGTCACTGTCTCCGGCGGCGTGATGCTCACCTTCAGGGTCGTCTGCGTCCCACCCGTAGTGGTTGTGTCAGAGGTATTGCTCCTAGCTCCGACCTGCAGGCGATGAGCTTCGGCGATTGCCGGTTGCACGATGACGGACTCGTTGTCGATCACCACTTGGGCGTTCGTGCCGCCGGTAATGACGAGCCCGGCGTAGGCCTTCTTCGCTTCATCCCAATGCTCCGCATACGCGAACGGCCCTGGGATCATTCCATCGATCGCGGCATGGACGGTCTTGACCAGAACCGCACGCCCCTTGACACGAGGCAGGTAGACATAGCGGCTAAGATACTCAGCAAGGTCGCGCAGAAGCAGATGGTCCTTGCCGTTCCAGATGTATTTCTGAAGCTCGCGATCCAAGCGCGCTGGGCCAAGCTCCGGGAACAGCCCCTCATCGCTCGTCAATTTTTTGCTGGCGCGGGCCAAAAGACCATCCTGTGCCGGAACCTTCGCAGAGGTCCATTCCAATTCATCTTGAGCCGTCTCCTGCACAGGGTAGATGAGGTAGCACCACGCCTCCTTGAGACGGGTTTTCAGCGTCTCTTGCGCTTCGGCCAGCTTGGATTTCGCCAGCGCTTCATCGCTCTGCGTGAGATTGAGGCGATCTGTTTCCCGAACAATCTCAGCCCAAGCCAGCGCCGCTCGCATCGCCTGCTTGAGATTGTCGAGCTGCCGCTGCTCCGCCGCGAGGAATACCAACGTATTCCGATAGACGCGCGGCGCGTTGCCCCGCTGCATGAGGATGTCCTTGGCCTCAACCATGGCCTCCGACCCATCCCGACCTGAATGGGGGAAGCCTACACCGAGGACAACAGCGCGAATGCCGCCAGCGTCGTCAGGAACATGGTCCACCTCCCCAGCGCCTGTTCTGGCCAGGCCATCCTGCGGCTTGTGCTGGACCGCCTGCCGCGTCTGGTCATTTGAACCACGGGGCGGTGTCGCCCCGGTCGAGCCCTTCCACCGCAATCTCAAACCCCGCAATACGCACCATCGAACCGACGCCCACGCCGGAACCACGATCCGCGCGACCACAACCATCAGGCGGGTGGCTCACTGGGGAAATTCAGCCGTCGTGGGTGTCGTGAATAACCCGGGCTAGATCACGGTGAGCGGTGCGTGGGCGGGCGGCCTGACGGTGGCAACGCCATCGGTGGATGTGATGAAGCGTCGGGGAAGAATGGATGTGGGAGCGGCCCGCGGCGATAGCCGGCCGGCTGCGAGCCAACCTGCCCCAAAGGCAGGCGGCAGCGGCCCGAGGGCATATTTTGCTTCTTTTCTGGGCCACGAGCGGATAACTTTTTTGTCAGGCATTTAAGAAAGGTCGCCATGACCCTCGCTCTCCCTCGCCGCGCGCTCGGTCTCGCTGCCCTGGCCGCGCCCGCATTGCATCTGCGCACAGCCGAGGCCCAGGGAGCCAACCTCACCATCGCGATCGGTGGGTCCATCACCTCGATGGATCCGCATTTCTTCAATGCCGGCCCGAACAATATGCTGGCATCGCATATCTTCGATCCGCTGATCGAGCGCGATGCCAATACTCGCCTCGTCCCCTGCCTTGCCACGGAATGGCGCGCCGTGACTGAGACCTTGTGGGAGTTCAAGCTGCGCGAGGGCGTGAACTGGCATGATGGGCGGCCTTTCACGGCCGATGACGCAGTCTTCACCTTTTCCCGTGCCGGGAATGTGCCCGGCAGCCCCGGTGGTTTCGGCAGCTTTCTGCGCACCTTCACCCGCACCGAGGCAGCCGGTGACCACGTGCTGCGGATCCACACCAGCAGACCCACACCCACCTTGCCGCAGGACATGGCATCGATCTTCATCGTCTCGCGCCATGCTGGTCAGGGGGCCTCCACGGAGGACTATAATTCCGGGCGCGCCGCCATTGGCACGAGCGCCTATCGGATGGCCACCCATCGCCCCGGCGACCGGACCGAGCTGGTCCGTGCCGAAAACTCCTGGCGCCCGCCCGAGCCCTGGGCGCGCGTCTCCTACCGCTTCATCTCCAATGACAGCGCACGTTCGGCCGCCCTGCTGGCCGGGGACCTGGACGTAATTGATCAGGTGCCCTTGACCGACGTGCCGCGCATGCGCCGCGAGCCACGCGTGACGGTGAGCGAGAAGCCATCAACCCGCGTGGTCTACATCCAGCCTGATTTTTCGCGCCCCGGTGCGGTTCCGGGCGTGAGGGACAATGCGGGCCAGCCACTTGCGGCCAATCCCTTCCTGGATGTGCGGGTGCGCCGCGCTTTGAATATCGCGATCAACCGCACCGCCCTGATCCAGGCCGGCATGGACGGCATGGCCTCTGCCTCGGGCCAATGGCTGGCCCAAGGCGTATGGGGCCATGACCCGCAAACCACGGCGCCCACCTTCGACGCAGAGGGTGCCCGGCGCCTGCTGGCCGAGGCTGGCTTCGCGCAGGGCTTCCGCCTCACGCTCGCCACCCCCAATGACCGATGGCCCAATGATGCGCGCTTGGCCCAGGCCGTGGCGCAGATGTGGACGCGGGTGGGCGTGACCACTCAGGTCGAGGCTGTGCCCTTCGCCAGTTTTTCGGCGCGTAGCGCGCGGCAGGAATTCGGCATCGCGCAAACCAGCTGGGGCAGCATCGAGAGCCTGAATTTTCCGGTGAACATCCTGCAAACCTCCAACGCGGCCGCGCGCACCGGCGCCTCCAACATGCGCCGCTTCTCCAACCCGGAACTGGACGCCATCGTGGACCGCGCCTCGGCCATGATGGACGACCCCGAGCGCGAGCGCGCAACCCATGAAATCATCCGCTGGACCGCGCGCGAGGTGCCTTATTTCCCGCTGCTGCACCTGACCAGCTTTTGGGGCCTGCGGCGCGGGCTGCGTCATGATCCCCGCATGGATGAGCGGACAACGGCCATGGGTATCCGGCCGGTGAGTGAATAACCGCGGCGCGGCAGAACTGCCGCGTCAGGCTGGTTCGGAGACCTGCGCCACGGCCATCTTCGCCCAAAGCCGGCGCGAAAGCGTGCCCAACCGATCTTCCACCGCGATCATGGCGCCCACCACCAAGTCTTCCCGCCAGCGTCTGCCCAGGACCTGCACGCCAATCGGCTTCGGCCCCTCGGGGTGCTGGCTGAGGCCGGCGGGCACGCTTCCCGCAGGCAGGCCGAGGTAATTGCCCAGCATGGACCAATGGTTCTGCCCAATACTCTGGCGCAGGCCCTGGTCGCCTTCGAGGTCGCGGCCCGGCGCGTAGAAGGGCTGCGGCAAGAATGGCGAGAGGAAAAGTGGATAGCCCCCCATCAGCAGCGACCATTGCCGCGCGTAGAAGGTTCGGCGCGCCAGCATCTGCAGCATCTCGGTCATCTCGACGCGTGGGGTCCGGCGATAATTGCTCTCGAAGACGGCTGCGATGGCGGGCGAGCCGTATTTTGCAATGTCCTCCGACATGAGGTGGTAGCTCTCGCGGCCCCGCCTGCGTTTTCATCTTGGCGAAAATCGTCCACACAGCCTAAGGGTCTGAATCCGGCTGAGAGCCTGACTCAAAAGCCTATGCCCTCGCCAAGCGCCGGATGCCCAGTTGAATGGCGGCGAGCGTGACGAATGTTGCCAGCGTGGCGGCGAGGTTCTCGTAGTCTTTGGCCAGGCGTCGGTTGCGGCCGAACCACGAGAAGGTG
>CAMDJV010000070.1 GCA_945901085.1 Rhodovarius crocodyli
GGGCGGCAGCAGGAAGGGATGACGCTGCCGGGGCTGATGGAGCCATTTCCGGTGGAGTGGGAGCGGCACGTGCGCTCAGGAGGCAGATCGTGATGTCCTCCGCTCGCAGCAGGTCGGTCATCACCCGGCTACCCGCGAAGGGGTGCTCACCATGCAGCACGTCGATCCGGTGCATGATCGCCAACCGCGCCGGCGGCACGGGACGGGGCAGATAATAAACGCTGCTGCGGCTCAGCCGCAGCAGCGAAGCCTGCCGCGTTATGGGCAGGACATTGCCGCGGTCGATCATCGCTTTGCGCTCAGCAGGCCGGCTTTGCTGAGCGCGCCGGACAAAAAATCTTTCTCTAGCGTCAGCTCCTCAATCTTCGCATGCAGCAGTTTCAGATCGACCGCAGCAACGGTCTCAGCGGTTGCGGGGCAAGCGCTGAAAACCCCAGCAGCGCCTTGCCGGCGACAATCTGGCCAGGGTGTACCTCAAACCGATTGTCCAACCCCGCCAGCGTCTTCTCGCCTTTGATAGCGGCCAAGGCCAAGTTTGCCTTGAAGCCGGGGCTGTGTGTCCGGCGTGTTCGCTTCGTCATGCTCGCTCCTGATACGCGGCAAAATCGCCGCTGTCAGGCAGGAAAGCCAGTTATCGAACTGTCCGAATTTCCCGAGCCACTTCTGAATGAGGTGGATCTGCCCGCCCAGACGGCGCTGCTCAGCCTGGGCGAAGAGGGAGGGTTAGCGGCCGCCGTGCAATTTCATGCCTGATCAGCCGCGTGGCCATGGACTCGGTGGCGTCGTCCGTGGTGGAATGACGCCGTTATCAATCATCTGGGATCAACGCATTGCAGCAAGGGGGCAAGTCGGCACGGGGGCGAGTGATCCTGGCCGCCACCGCCAAGGGTGGCGCCGGGAAATCAACGACTATCGCCTGCTTGGCCTGCTGGTGGCATGCGGCAGGCGGTCGCATCGCGCTGGTCGATGCTGACCCCAATCGCACGCTCACACGCTGGCACGCCAAGGGGGCGGCGCTGGGCGCAGTGCCGCTGGTGAGCGAGGCGCATGAGGAGCGTATCGTCGATGCCATCGACGGGCTTACGGCGGCGCATGAACTGGTGCTGGTCGATTGCCCGGGCTTCAACGGCCAGGTCACGCTGTTTGCCGTGGGCACTGCAGATTGCGTGCTGATACCCTGCATGACTGACGAGGCTAACGTCTTTGAGGCGTTGCGGATGGGCAAACTGGTAGAGAATGTGGCGAAGCTGGCGAATCGTCCCATCCCCTCCCATGCGCTGTTGACCAGGGTGAAGCGCGCCTCGGTTGCCGCTCATAGCCGGGCGCAGCTGGAAACGCTCCAGGCCAGGCCGCTGACGAGCTTCCTCTCAGATCGGGCGGTGTTCCAGGAGGCGAGCTTCCATGGCTCCTCGCCGGTGGCGCTGGAGCCGCGAGGCCAGGCGACGCGGGAGATCAAGGCCCTAGCTGCCGAGGTCTGGGCCATCGTCGCGCCGAAGGGGGGCTGAGCATGGCGAAGAAGAGCAGGCTGCCCGGGATCGACCCCGCCGCCTTGCAGGAGGAGGTTCCCAGCCTGTCCAGCACGCCAGCAGCGTCGCCGCTCGAACCGCCGGCGCCGGTGGCCGAGAGGCGTGATGTGGTGGCGGTGGCGCCGACCTCTTCCGCCCTGGTGCCCCCGCCGCTCCCCCCGCCTGCGCCCACATCCGACGACTGGCATGAGAACATCTTTCTGCGCCTTGGCTTGGCCGCCTGTCTCGCCTTCATGCTGGGATACCTGGCCGGAAAGTCCTATGAGACAATCCAACTGGTAGTTCCACCTCCCGCCGCGGCCCCCCGCTCGCCCCCCACGGTGGTTCCCGATCCTGCGGTGGTCCAGGCGCTGGCGGCCGAGCGTGATGCGCGTGCAGGTCTGAATGCCTTGCTGGCGGATTTGAGCGCGCTGCTGGCGGCGGCGGCCGAGGGTCGCGACTTCTCCCTGCCGCTGAACCGCCTCCGCGCGGCGGCGGGCTCCGATGTTGCGACTCTCGCTGTGCTCGATGGGTTGCAGCCCTTCGCCGCGGGAGTACCCACATTGACAGCTTTGTTCGCGGAATTCGAACGCGAAACTGCGCCCTTGCTTGCCCAATCGACACCAGTGGTGGCACAGGGCCTACCTGGCCGCACCCTGGCATGGGCGCGCGGGCTGCTCGAACCTGACCGGCTGGCCGCGCGCAGCATCGGGTTAGAAGCCATGCGGGCTGATCTTGTCCGCGGCCTACCCGAGGCCGCCGCCGGCCGGCTGGCCGGGCTGGACCCGTCGGCTGCCCTGGCCTTGCAGGATTGGGCGCTGGCGGCATATGCCCGGGCGGGGCTGGACAGGGTAGTCCGGGAGACAGCGCTGGTCGCGGTTGGAGCGGCTGCGCGCATGGCGCGCTGAACGAGGGGGCTGGTGGGAAAGTGCCAGCGCGGGCATTTTGTCATACTGCCACTCTCGTCCTGCGGCCGGCCATGAAGCTTCGCTTCGTCCCCTTTTCCGTCGGGCTCCTGCTTGTCGGCAATACCCGCACCGCGGTGGCCAGTCTGATCGACGCGCTGTATGAGGCGTGTGGGTTCCTGCTGGTGCTTCACCGCGGTGGCGGTGATCTCATCGAACGCCGCCTTCATGCCATACAGCTTCGGATCCGTCATCGCGGTCAGGATCTCGGAACGCTCCATCACACTATTCTCCTCAGGGTGCCGTATCGGTCGCAATCGGCTGCGGGCGCGTGCTTCAGCCGCGGCGCGTCGGGCGTCATGATGATGAGCGGCGCCGCAGGCTCGCGCTGCCGGACCAGGATGTTAAGGACGACATCGGCGGAGTGGACGCCTTCGCGCAGAGCTTCCAGGCAGGCGGCCTCGACCGCGGGCAGCCCGTCACCCAGCACGGCCGCGGGGATCGGCATCACGTCCGAGCCAATGTCGAGGAGCGTTTCGAACTGGCGGCTATCGCTGGCCTCGTTGCCGGTGAGGTGACAGTCGAGCGGCAGGCCGTCGAGGTCGCACTTGATGTGGATCTTGGTGCCGAAGCCGCCGAGCGCCTGGCTTTGCTGCCCCCTTTTGGGTATCGGCGCCTGGGCTAGTTGCTGGCCCGCGAGGGCCTGGCGCCGAACCACAAGAAGCTGCTGAGGATCTATCGAGAGGAAGGGCTTAAGGTGCGCCGCCGCGGCGGCCGGAAGCGGGCACTGGGCACCCGAGCGCCGATGACGCTGCCGCAGGGGCCGAACCAGCGTTGGTCGCTGGACTTTGTGTCCGACGCGTTGGGCTGCGGCCGGCGGTTTCGCATTCTGTGCGTGGTGGACGACTTCACGCGCGAATGTCTGGCGCTGGTGGCCGATACGTCGCTGTCGGGCGCCAGGGTGGCGCGTGAGTTCGACGCGATCGTGGCGCTCCGCGGCAAGCCCCTGGCGGTGGTGAGCGACAACGGCACGGAGCTGACCTCGACTTCGATCCTGCGCTGGTCGCAAGAGCGGCAGGTGGAGTGGCACTACATCGCTCCCGGGAAGCCCACCCAGGACGCCTTCGTTGAGAGCTTCAACGGACGCCTGCGGGATGAGTGCCTGAACGAGACATTGTTCACCTCGATGCCGCAGGCTCGGGCGGTGCTGGCCATCTGGTGGCAGGACTACAACACGATCCGGCCGCACTCGAAACTGGGCGGGTGCACCCCCGCCGAGATCGCCGGCCAACGGGGTTTGGGGCATGCCCTAAACCCCAAACCCCAAACCCCGTTGCCATCCCATCAACCATCAGCCATCAACGCAATGGCCTCTCCGTCTGACTGGATACATTCAGGGGAGCATGTCAGCAGGTACAAGCGGTCTCCAGGCTGGGGCCTTGGAGAGCGGCTATCTTTACCCGAAGAAGATGTAGTCGCTCCCCTGGATCGTGCCGAAGCTTGGCGTGGGCAGTTGCCCCTGGGTTAGGCCAGAGAAAGTGACCGAGGTATCGATTACGCCATTCCCATCGAGGTCGGCATTGAGCGTCACGCCCTTGAAGCCGGTGGCACCGTCACTCGCCATCCAGGTGAACTTGCTGACGCCTGGCTTGTAGCCCCAGATGGTCATGGATTCACCCGCTGAGAAATCGGTGATGGTGGACCAAGTGATGCTGGTGGCGGCTCCGCGGCCATCAACGAAAAACTTATCGGTGCCCGACCCGCCGGTGATGAAATTCGAGCCAAGCCCGCCATCGATCACATCATTGCCGCCGCCGCCATTGATGGCATCGTTACCTGCGTCAGAATTGATGAAATCGGCTTTTTCGGTGCCAAGGATGATATCGGCAAAAGCGCTACCGAGGAACTGATTCACCAGCCCCGAGACCGGGCCGGTATAGGCATCGGCCACGGCATAAATGTTCTTGCCAGCGATATTGGCGTAGATCAGGCCATTGTCGCTCGAACTGCCTTGGATGGAGGTAATGCTTACCGCAGCCGAACTGCCGAATTTCAACAATTCCACATTGCTCAACTGGTCCATGCCTTCGGCGCCGTTGACCACAATCACACTGTCACGGAAGCCAAAGCGATAGGTGGATTGGGCCGCAGAGAAGCTCGCGGTGTCAGTGCCGGCGCCGCCGTCGATGATATCATTACCGCCGCCACCGGAGAGGTTGTCGTCACCCTCGCCGCCCGCCAAAGTATCCGCACCGATGGTACCGACCAGATTGTCCGAACCGCTGGTGCCTGACACGTTAATCGACGGGTTGACAGTGAACTGAGCCTGCAGGGTTGGCACCAGCGCGGCGATCGAGGCAGGATTCGCCGCCGCATCGGCCGCTGAATAATAGGGCACGCCGTAGGTGGTGACGGTCAGTTTGCTGGTGGTCGCATCGACGTCAAATTTGGTCCAGCCATAGCCGTGCGTGACCAGGTAGTCACCGGTGACCAGGGTGGCGTCGATCAGCCCATTGGCCTGCGCCAGGTTGTTGTTGAGGCCGATCGGATCATAGCCCAGCGGAGTGACCTGTTGGTTGATCAGGGACTTGATGAAGTCGTCCTTGTCGTTCAGCGAGCTGTCGGTGTCCGGGGCAATAGGCAGGCTGTTGTAGAAGGCGGTCTGGGAGGGCGTCAGCAGCCCGGCGGCGCCGGCCAGCGCACCCACGGTCTGCCCGAACGGTGCGTCGAAGGCGACGGAGCCGGTGGTGATCTCCCAAGCATTGGTCGCGATCTGCGGCCCGCCGGGGAAGTCCTGGTAGGTAAGGTTGTTGGTCACCGAGCCATGGATGTCGGCAGCGACGAACACCACGCCGGTGAGGTTGTTGGTCTTGATGAACTTCAGCAGCTCGGTGCGTTCGGCGGAGTAGCCCTCGTAGCGGTCCTCGGCGCCGAGCACACCGAAGTTCTGGATAGGCTCCGGCAGCTGGACGAACTTCCACAGCACGCCCTTCGCCTGGGCGTCCAGCAGGTCGGCCTTAAGCTGCGCCAGCTGCGGCGCGCCGAGCATCGTGCGAGTGGGGTTAGCGGCGGCGACGAGGAAGTTGCCGATCGCCGCCGGGTCGGTCAGGCTGGCCGCTGGCGCCAGCTCCTCGTCGCGGAAGCTGCGCGCATCGAGCACGAACACCGCCGCGTCCTTGCCCTGCTGGCTGTAGCGGTAGAGCTGCTTCTCGCCATCGGTGCGCGGTGCCGTCCCGGTGTTGGCGTAGGTGCGGTTCTCTATCGCGTTGTACTCCATGAAGGCTGTCATGCCGGTCTCGTATAGCGCCGTGTCGTTGACCAGGCCGGTGGTGGTGCCGAAGCGGGGATCGCTCGACGCCGGCGCGCCGCCGGCGAAGTCGTTAATGACCTCGTGGTCGTCGATCGTCACCAGGATCGGGGTGGTCTTGTGCAGGTTGCCCCAGGCGTCCAGCCCGGCCTGGGCGCTATAGACCTCGTTGTACTTGGCCCGGTAATCCGCCAGGGTCATCGCCTGCGGGATGTTCACCGCCGGCGAGGCATAGTCAGCGTAGATGGTGTCGCCGAGCTTGACGAAGAGGTCGAGGCCTGCGCTCGCTGCGTTCTTGATCGCAGGGTAGGGCGCCAGCTCGCCGCGCCAGTCGCCGGTCACACCCATGCTGAAGCCGTTCTGCACGGTGACGGCATCCGGCGTGCGGAACCGCGCGGTCTCCACCTCGCCATCCGCGCCCAATGCGCGCCAGTGGTAGGTCGTGCCGGCGGCCAGCGTGCCGTTGGTGAGCTGCAACTTGGCAGGCACCAGAGGATCGGCCACCGCCACCACCTGGTTCACCAGCAGCGTTCCGAAGGCCGCGTCGGTCGAGACCTGGAAGGTGACGCTGCCCGCGGCATTCAGCTTTGCCAGCAGCACGGCGCTGTCCTGGTCGACATCGCCCGAAGAGAGCTGCGAGACCGGGCGCACAGCAAGCCGGCCTGAGTTGTCCGGTGTGTCGTAATGAAGCTGGTTGGTCCAGACCGTGCTCGACATAGTGACCCCTTGGATTTGGACAGGACATCGCCTGGACGTCCATTAGAATTCTATTTAGACAAATGTTGAGGTTTCCTTCTATCGCCCTGACGGCCATTTCACATAAACTTCTTTATTACTCCGATAATTTCTCGGTAAATTCATCGACCATTGGTTGATGCCCGCTTTTTCTAGCTTGAAGCGGGCATGGCCGAGGCTTTTGGGCTTCTTCTCGTAACGGATCCAGCAATCCCGCGATCCGAGTGACGTCGCAGGATTGGAAGGCCGGCTCCGCCGCTTGTATGACAGTTTGAATTTGGCCTCACCGCTGGTTGAGAGCAAAACAGCCCCTGGCATGGTCATGGCACACACGGAGTACACCCATGGAATAGTTTCGCCGGTTCAAGTTCCTACACGAACTGACAAAGGTGCTTGGCAGTGTCGTGGAGGCGAAGGCTGCGGCGGGGGCAAAGGCTTCTATGAACCAGCCTCCTGCCGTAAGCCGCCTTGGCCTTGGCCTTGGCCTTGGCCTCGGACTTCGATCTCGATGAGGATGATGACGGCGGCGGTCTGGCCGCCGGAGGGGATGACGCTGCCGGGGCTGATGGAGCCGTTTCCGGTGGGATGGGGGCGGCAGCGTTCAACCAGAGTGCATTGCCGAGTCAAATATGGGACCCGACCGCTCCGCGTCGTCGCCGTCGAAACGGGCGTTGATTGGCTTGTCGCAGACCGGTGACAGGCCGGGGAGTGCGAAGGTGGATGCAACTTTGGCGCGCATGGCGTCCGAAATCGATAGGGTTGAGGTTTCGCAACCGAACCACAAGGGTGATCGAGGTATTGCGCTATGTCCGCTATTTTTTGTAAATATTTCGGTCTAGGCAAGTGAGACGCCAATCTCGGGCAATGTTACTGCAACAAAAGAGAAATATTCATGCAATCTGATTTCAGAAAGGTCTTGATTGTTGGCAGCGCACCCGATGCCCTGAGAACTGCGAGTTGGGACACATCTTTTTTTTCCCATATCATCGTAATCAACAATGCATGGATGGCATGCCCATCTTGGAATTGCCTTATATTTCCTGATGATTTTCCCATAGAGAGACATCCCTGTGCAGATACGGTTAAGGGAAAGCAAATTATAACTTCTAATGAATTTGTACCAATCCAAAATAGATTTGGAGGATTTGTCTATACAGGCGGCACAATGGCGTTTACTGCTGGCTATTGGGCATTGGGCGCACTGAAGCCCGATGTCATTGCTTATATTGGTTGCGACATGATTTACGACGCCAAGCCCGGACAAATGACGCATTTTTACGGTTGCGGTGCTGCCGATCCGCTGCGAGTGGATGTCACGCTGCAGAGCCTCGAAGCCAAATCTTCGCGATTACAAGCCTTGGCTGGGCAAAACCGTTGCGCGATCGTCAATTTATCGAACCAACAAAATTCGCGACTTTCGTTTCCACGCATGGAATTGCAGGCGCTCGAATATATGACTCAAAATCCACCCATCATTCGCTTCAATGAACTTGCTATACAAAATACATTGCTTGCCGAATCTGAACTGGGTTACATGGTTTCATCTGGGAAATATTGGGAGACATACGAACAATTTGATAGCATTAAATTAAAAGAAATCGATGCGCTTTGGCTCAGAATCGCATCCCAAGCTGTTTTGGGTTCTGACCAAATTGAATGTCGTTAAGCCTGTTGCCAAGCACATGCATTTCTCGGTTAAGAGGGTGATTGAGATTGAGCCAGGCCATCCGATAGAAATGTTCGAGGCCGCGTGCGCAGTCTTTTTTTGCGCGTGTAGCCGCGACGGGCAAAGAACCGCCACAGCGTGCCGTAGCCAAAGCGCAGGCCGCGTTCGGCAAGTTCGGCCTGCAATTCAGCTAGCGCCATGTCGCGCCGTGCGTGGAAGACGGTGAGGATCGCATCAGCATAGCCTTCGACGAGCTGGCTACGGCGGTCGCCGCCCAGCGGACCATGCATCGGCACCGCACCATCAGCCGCCAGGGTGCGCCAGCGACTTAGGCTGGCGGCACTCACCTTGAAGCGCACCGCGGCCTCCCGGTAGCTGAACCCTTCCTCCAGCACTGCGGCCAGCGTGCGTTGCCGCAAATCCAACGAAAGCACTTTCGACATCACTGCCGGCCCCCACCTGGCAGACAGCTTCGGTCAGAGACCAGCCGTTTCGGGAATCCCCTCGCGACTCAGTCAGCAGGGACGCCGCTCTAATTATAAGTAAT
>CAMDJV010000071.1 GCA_945901085.1 Rhodovarius crocodyli
TAATGCGAATAAATCCGGCACTGCGCCAAGCTTCCAGCCGTGAACCACAGCCCAGGCTGCGCGGTGGGGCGCCACATGTTGCGCAACTCGCCCCCGGCATCAAAACCCCAGACAGGGCCCACGCGCTCCGCCACCGCATCGCTCAGGCAGGCGCGCACCGTCTCCTGCTGGTTGAGATAGCCGGTGGCCAGCACCAAAAGTTCGGCCGGCACCAACCGGCCATCGCGCAGCCGCGCGCCCTCGGCCTCGAAGCCGGCAATATCGGCATATTGCACCAGGCCGATATCGCCCGCGGCGATCAAATCCGAACAGCCGACATTGAAATAATACCCGCCGCCCTGCTGCATGTATTTCATCTGAAAGCCGCAGCCCTCCGGCCCGTCATCCAGCCGAAAGCCGCGCGCTGCCAGCGCCGCATGCAGCGGCGCATCCACCCGCTTGGACATGGCGGTGGCGTGCTGATAGGCGCGTTTGAGCACCGGGAAGGGGGTGGCCGTGGCCAGCAGGTCGCAATCCTCGGTGGGAATACCCTCGGCATAGATCGAATAGACCCGCTGCGCCTCGGCTAGGCTGACGATATGGGTGGTGCCGCGCTGGACGATGCTGACAGCAGCACCGCTGGCATGCAGGTCATGCGCCACATCATGGCCGGAATTGCCGCTGCCCAGCACCAAGGCGGGCCGTCCCTTCCAGGCCGAGCCCTCGGTATAGGCGCCCGAATGCATCACCGTGCCGCGGAAATTCTCCAGCCCCGGCAGTTTCGGCCGCTGCGGAATGGAGGAGACGCCGGTAGCAAAAATGATATGCCGTGGGCGAAGCCGCCGCACCTCGCCCGCCCGCCGCAGCACCACATCCCAGGCGCCATCGGTGTATTCGCCGCTCTCCAGCGCGGTGTCGCACCAAATATTCAGCTCCATCGCCTCGGCATAGGCCTCGAACCAATTGGCCAGCTTGTCCTTGGGGATGAAGACCGGCCAGGTGGGCGGGAAGGGCATATAGGGCAGGTGGTTCACATGCACTTCATTGTGCAGGGTGAGCGCGTGGTAGCGCCGGCGCCAATTGTCGCCAGTGCGGGCCTGGCGGTCGATCACCAAGGTATCAATGCCGAGTTGGCCCAACCGGGCGGCGATGGAGAGCCCCGCTTGCCCGGCCCCCACCACCAGCACAGCAGGCTCCCGCCCGGCATAGGAGAGGGTCTTGGCGCGGTGGTCGGCCCAATTGGGGCCGCCGAATTCGCGGGAAAAATCCTCGCCGGTTGGCCGGCGCGGGCCGCTGGCATCGGGGTGGTCGGCCAATTCGGCCAGGGCCAGCAGCAGGGTCCAGCCGCGCGGGCCATCTTCGGTCTGCACCAGGCGCAGCACGCCCTGGCCGGGGCCGTGCAGCGCCTCGAATTCCAACAGCACCTCGATGCATTCCTGCCCGGCGCGGGTGACCCGGCGGGGGTGCGTGCGCCCGGCGGCAAAGCGCAGCGCCCCAGGCAGCCCGGCCAGCAGCGCCACCACGGCATCAGCGCCGGAGATGGTGCGAATCTCCCAGCCCAGCGCCAGCACATCGCGCGCATGCGCATCGGCGAGGAAAAGCGCAGCGCGGGAAGGCGCCGGAGCCGCGGCATTGAAGGCATCCAGCCATTGCGCCGCCACAGCCTCGGCCGGCGGTTTGTCGATGGCGTTCATGTTGCCCCTCCCCATTTTATGGGAGCAGCCCAGAGCGGATGCGCCGCGCTGTCAACCGGCTTTTGTAGGCTGCTGAAAGACGCTGGTGGCAGAGGAAAAAAGAGCGAAAGGGCTTTGCCCCTCGATCTTCTTTAACCTCGCTATCTGTTTCAGCAGCCTTTTAATACAGCTTAGGCGCCACCCAGGCCTGAAAGCCGGGCCGTTGGCCAATCCGGTCATACCAGGCGCGGGTGATCGGGAATTGCGGCATATCCGGCACCCGCACCTCCTCGCCAAACCAGCGCCGGGCGAAAACACCCAGGCAGATATCGGCAATGGTGAAGCCATCACCCTCTATATAGGGGCGGCCATCGGAGAGTTGGTTCTCGATGATGGTCCAGCACACCGCTGAATTCCGCACGGCGGCATGGACCTTGGCCATGTCGCGGCTTTCGGCGGGGGTGCGCACCATGGTCCAGAACAGGTCCCGCTCGGCCGGCAGCAGGGTGGAAAGCTGCCAATCCAGCCAGCGATCCACCCGCGCCCGCGCCATGGCGGCGGTGGGGTAAAGCCCTCGCGCATCGCCGCCCGCCTTGAGGCAAAGGTAGCGCATGCAGGAATTGCTCTCCCACAGCACCTCGCCATCCGCCTCGATGGTGGGAATGCGGCCATTGGGGTTTTTCGCGCGGTAGGCCGGCGTGTCCACCACGCCATGCTCCATGCCCACATCCTGGCGGGTATAGGGTATGTCCAATTCCTGGGCACACCACAGCACCTTCATGACGTTGCTGCTGTTGACCCTGCCCAGAAGATGGAACATCGCCTTACCCTTTCGCGCACCGCCAGCACCTGGCGGTATCCTTGTTCGGGCTGAGTTTGGGCCGGTGTTCGAGCGGCGGGAAGGCCCGGCGGCGACAATCTCGCCGACGGTGCTGCCCCTCAGGCCAGATGCTTGGCCAAAAACGCCAGGCTGCGCGCCTGTGCCGTGTCGGCGTCGGCGGCGACATAGCTGCCGCGCTCCTCACAGCCAAAGCCATGGCCCGCGCCTTGGTAGATGAAGATCTCGGTCTCCGGCCGGGCGGCGCGGATCGCCTCGACATCGGCGAGAGGGATGGAGGCGTCGGTCTCGCCGAAATGCAGTTGCGTCGGGCAGCCGGGCACCTCGCCCTTCGCCGCGGCTATGCCGCCGCCATACCAGCCCACGCTGGCGGCAAAGGCGGAAGAGCGGGTGGCGCCGTGCCAGGCCACCGTACCACCCCAGCAATAGCCGATAATGCCGCGCTTGGCACCCAGCGGCAGGGCGGCCGCGGCGGCCAGAACATCGAGCAGCGTCTTGCCTGCATCAATCGTGCCGCGCAGGTCCCGCCCGCGGGCCACATCAGCCGCATCATAGCCCAGTTCCACTCCGCGCTCGGTGCGGTCGAACAATGCGGGCAGGATGACGGCATAGCCCTCGGCCGCGAAGGCATCGGCCACGCGGCGCATATGGCGGTTCACGCCGAAAATCTCCTGTACGACGACCAGCGCGCGGGTCGCATCGGCCGGCCCTGCGGTATAGGCGGCGAATTGATGGCCATCAGCCGCGGTGAGAGTGACATTGCCCATGGTGGAAGCCCCTATTGGCAGGTTATGAACGCTCCATGGCCGAGATCGTCAATCTGAACAAGGCGCGCAAGCAACGCGAGCGTGTCGAGCGCATGCGCCAGGCGGCGGAAAACCGTGCCGCCTTCGGCCGCAGCGCCGAGGAGCGCGCGCTGGAGGCGGCCCGGCGTGAGGCGGCACGAAAACTGCTCGATGGTGCGCGCCAGGAATGAGCATCACCCGCCACATTCTGCCCGGCTTTCCGCCCAGCGCATCGCCCTCGCCGCATGCGGTGGGGGTGGATGGCTGAATGTAGCTCACCGGCCAATTCCCGCCCGACCTCGAAGCCCCAGCTTCGCCGCTGCCCGCAGGCCTCGCCGCCCAAACCGGGGTGACGCTGCGCAATATGGAGCGGGTGCTAAAGGCCCTGGGGCTGGGCCAGCTGGTGCGGGGCGGGCTGACCGAGATGGATTGCGTGGCGCTACGGCGGTAAGCCAGAACTGCTTCCGGTCGAGCAAAGATAAGATCGAGGGGCTTTGCCCCTCGAGCCTGGTGGGCGAGCGCGAAAGGGCAAAGCCCTTTCGCGCTTTCCCATCGCCATCAGTGTCTTTCAGCGGCCTGCTCACCGCCCAGGGCCCGCGCAATCCGCTCCAGCCCGGCATCGCGCAGGCCAAAGCCGGCCAGATGGTCCAAGGTGTTCAGCAGGTAGTCGCGGTTGCTGCCGGCCGCCCCTTGGGCCTGGGCGATAGCCTCGGCCACCGTCTCCGCGCCGGGCCGGGCATAGGCGGGGTGCCGCCGGTCGGCCACATAGGTCACCGCCTGCACCACATAGCCGCCTTCGCCGCGCAAACGCACCGGCAATTGGCGGCGGTGATACACTTGCTCGCCCAGGAGATTTTCCCGCGCATCGAGGTATTCCAGCACCGCCGCCGCCGCCTCGGCCGCCACCTCGAACACCACGCCCTGGCAGGCGCCGCCACGGTCCAGCCCCAGCACCAGCCCCGGCCGCTCCGGCGTGCCGCGATAATGCCGCGACCAGATGCAGAAGCGGCGGTGATAGCCCCGCAGCAGCGCTGGCCGAGCCCCCAGATGGGCAAAGCCGGGGCGCCAAATCAGCGAGCCATAGGCAAAGACGAACATCGCCATGGTATATCGGCCGGGCCGCCCGCCGACTATAGCGTAACCGTGATGACCCGCTTCTTCCGCTCCCGCTGGTGGTTGCTACCCCCGCTCGCCCTTGCGGTGCTGGCGGCGCTGCATACCGGGCTTTGGCGCAGCGCCTCCTCGGCGCTGGCGCAAGGCTTTGAGGATTGGGCGGCGCAGCGGAGGGCGCTGGGCTGGGTGGTGCAGCATGGCATGCCGGTGCGCGGCGGCTGGCCCTTCGCCGTGACCCTGATGGTGCCGGGCATCGAGATTGCCGGCTCACCCCGCACCACCCCGGCGGAACTGCGCTGGCAGGCCGAGGCGCTGGAGCTGCGCATCGCCCTGTCAGAATGGGAGGAGCTGCGCGTGGGCCCGCGTGGCAGGCAGCTTCTCGCCCTGCCCGGGCTGGAATTGCCCTTCGCGGCCGACCGGCTGGAGTTGGCCTTGCCGCTCGATGGTGGTGCCACCCCGCGCGAGGCACGGCTGGTGGCGGAGCGGCTGCGGATGAACACGCCGCTGGGCGGCTTTGAGATGCGCCAGGGCGGGCTCACCCTGCGCGCGCGGCTCAGCGCCACCGAGGGCGAGCCGGCATTCAGCATCGACCTCGATGTGACTGGTCTGACTTTGCCACCCCATGCAGGCCCGCTCGGCCAGCGGCTGGAAAGGCTGGCGCTGGAGGGCATGCTGAGCGGCCCCCTGCCCCTACAGCGCCACCCCACGCAACGCGCCGAGGCCTGGCGGGATGCTGGCGGTACCATCGAATTGCGCCGGGCAGTGCTGCAATGGGGCCCGGTGGGCGCCAGCCTCTCCGCCACGGGCACGCTGGATGATGCGCTGCAGCCCATGGGTGCGGGGCAGCTTGCGGTGACCGGGGCGGCCGAGGCGGTGGACGCATTATTGGCGGTGGGCTGGCTATCGGCGCGGGCCGCGGGGCCGGCACGGGCGATGGCAGCGCTGCTCTCGCGCCCCGGCGAGGATGGCGGCCCACCGGTGCTGGAACTGCCCATCACCCTCACCGAGCGGCGCATTGGCCTTGCCCGCCTGCCCCTGGCCAGGCTGCCGGCATTGCAATGGCCCCCCCCGCCCGAATTGCCCGATGCGGCGCGCGACCCCTCGCTGCCCGGCAGTGACTAGAGCCGTTTGGCCGCGAGCGAAGGCGGTGAAACCAGGGTCGAGATACATCTCGACCTTGGTTCAGCAGCACGCTCAGCTCTGCCTGAGCGCATTTTCCGGGCCGCCTTGTGAAGCCGCAAGGCTTGAAAATGCTCCGGACAGGGCCGGGCTGCGGCTACCGCCGGCGCCAGATCATCGCCAGCACGCTCAGCACCGCGATGATGCAGATCAATGCGAATATCGTCTGCAACAGCATGTGATTGGGCGTATCAGGCGATACCAGCAGCGCGGCCAGAGCGCCGGATACGGCCAGAAGAACGCGCATCAGCAGAGCCATGATATATCCTTGCTCAGGTAACGCCCCGGTATGGCCAGCGCGGCGGAGCGCATGCGATGTTAGACCATTCCTGCAGGAGAAACCAATGCCTCTCGTTCAAATTCGCTGGTTCCCCGGCCGCAGCGCCGAACAAAAACAGGCGCTCGCCACCCGCATCACCCAGGCCTTTGGCGAGGTTGTGGGTAGCGCGCCCGACCATGTCAGCATCATTTTCGAGGAGGTGGCGCGCGAGGATTGGTATGAGGCCGGCCAGCCGGGCTCAGCGCCGCTCAAGCCTGCATCACAGTAAGGCCTGCGATTTCGCGGATCAGCTTGCGGCGCACGGCGGTGCCGAAGGCATCGAAATCTTCGGCCACCACCATGAAACTGCCCAAGCCGCCGATGACGCTTTGCTGGAAATACTGATCCAGCGGCATGGGCGGTGCGCGGCCGAAGGTTGGCCGGTCATTGATGATCGGCAGGCCATTGATGATGATGCCATCGGCCACCGCCTCATCCCGCGCGCGCTCCACGCGGCGGCCGGAATTATTCACCCCATCGCCCGAGATATCGATGACCCGGCGGGTGGCCTCGAAAGGCGCCTCGGCCAGGACCCAGCGGGAGAAGTCGATACCGCCCGAAATACTGGTCCAGGAGAGCGAGGCGCGCGGGGCCTCGGCCAGTGTTTCGGCCCAGCGATTGGCATCCGCCTGGCCTCCGATGCGCTGCCAGGGCAAGACTAGGCGCTGATACTCAGAGCCGGCCCATTCCACATAGGCGATGGCGATGGCGCCGAGCATGCCGCGGGTGATGGCCTCCACCACCCGGCCATCGCTCACCCCGGCGCGATAGCCCTCGCGCTGCAACCGGGCCTCATCCTCATCGATCGAGCGGCTGACATCGACGGCGAGCACCAGCAGCATATCCACCGGCTCGGCCAATTCGGCTTTGGCCGGGATAGCCAGGCCCGCCGCCGCGGCGCTGAGCAGTTCCCGACGACGCATGGCTTCCCTCCTGATCGCACCACAGCATGCAAGCGCGCCCTGGTGTGGGGAAGCAATAGAAACGTGAAAAGCCGGCCAGTGCTTAGCGCCTGTTCCGTTCGCCTCGGCTCACTGCACAGGCTCTAAGTTTTTGTTTGTCGAGCATCTTTATCCGCTCAAACGATTCCGTTTGAACGGATGATGCTCTAGCTCAGAAGGCGCTGGGCCTCAGCCGCGAGTTGATGGGCGGCGGCGAGCCCCCCGGCCAGATTGTCGAGCGTGCCGCCATAGGCCTCGAGGCTGTGCTGCAGCCCGCCGATGCTCACGCCCAACAGGGCCATGTTCAGGCGAAATTCCTGGAAGGCCAGTGCCTGATCGTCCAGCGCCAATTCCAGCTTGCGCAGCGCCACCCGCAGCCGGGCCTCACCCTGGCAGGGAAATGCAATAATGGCTCCTGCTGCCTGGTTCATCTGACCACCACTCGCGCTGACCGGCGGCACCGCATGGCGCCGCGACTTCCGTTAACGCAGTGTTAATCAGTCTCAAAAATATTTTCAAGTCATATTCTCAGGATAATATTGCTGCTGACACCAACGCCACGCTGGCCACGCCGGTCAGCAGCCAGCGCAGCGGCATATAGCTGCGGGGCAGCAGGGAGCGTGTGGCGGCCAGGGTCTCCACGCCGGCCAGGCCCAGCAGGCCCAGCGCCAGGATGGTCAGCCCCACCGGCAATGGCAGCAGCAGCGCCACCCATGCCACAAGCGAGGGGATGACACCGCCGATCAACCGCGCCCGCGGCGCCACATCGGGCGCGGCCAAGGCCAGCCCCCAATGCACCGCGCCCAGGAAGGAGAGAATGGCGGCACCATAGGCCGCCAGCGCATGGCCACCCCAACCCGGCCAGAGCCAGGTTGCGGCCAGGCCACCCAGGAATGGCAAAAGACCGGCAAGCCCAAGCGGCCAGGCCAGGGCGGGAAGGGGCGTGTTCATGCCGCCTTTTGCCATGCGCGCCGGGCGGAAACAAACCTGATGCGGCGGGGCGGCATCGCGTTCTGATTGTCTTCAGGTATCGAATATCCATCTGATTTTTTCGGATGGCGGATTCAACATCCATAGCGAACACCATCGATGCCCTGAGAGGTTTACGGTGGTGCGATGGCAGTTCAGAGATTTCGGCTGACGGTGGTTGAGCGTACAATCATCGAGTTGCGGCGGCGAGACGGCTGCAGCATCCGCATGATTGCGCGGGAGCTGGGCCGCTCCCCGGGCACGGTCTGCGATGAGATCAATCGGCACGGCAAAGTCACGGGCTACCGGGCAGCAACGGCTCTACACGTCGCATCAGTTGTGACACCGACAAAGGCCAGAGCCAGGGAGCCCGCTGCCTGCCGGTATGTGGTAGCAGCACGCCGAGCGTCAGCCGCAGCGTCGAGCCTTCTGCATTGCCCCGATAATGATAGGTGATGCGTTTGCGCAGATTTTGGCTGCTGCTCTCGTTCTTCGGCGAGATGCCGACGTACAGGAGCGTGTGACCATTGACCGACAGGCAGCCATCGGTCGGTACGCCGTCCGGGATAGATGAGAAGTACCAGGCATAAACGCCACGCTTCGCGGGTATCGGACAAGGGCGCGATAGCGCCTCAGCTCGGGAGAATAGCCGCTCTGGGTTCAGCAGTGGGTGTCCTGGTGCGAAGGACACCTCAAAGGACTT
>CAMDJV010000072.1 GCA_945901085.1 Rhodovarius crocodyli
GAGGAAGCCGCCGGCGCCGTGGCATCACTCCGGTCGGGCTACGCCCTCCCTGCGTGAGGCCACGGCACCGGCACGACGTGCGTATCAACCGGCAGGGGATCCAGTTATCGGAACCGAAACGCTGTAGCGAGAAACCGAGCCACTTCTCAGGCAAGTGAAATGCGAACCACGCCACATTTCCGCCGCTCGAAATTTTATCAATTTCAATAGCTTATGAAATCCGTACTAAATCGGCCAAGTCAACAGGTTCGGAGAGAATTGGCCCTCGGAGAGCGTTTTTCGGGCTTTTCCCGGCTTGGCCGGTCAATAGGTCCGCCCCAAAAACCCCAGGAATCCTGCCAAAGAGCGGGCGGATCGGTTGGGCGGAGAGAGCGGATCACTTTGAAACTGGCGGAGGAGGTGCGACCAGATTCCAACGGTCTCTGCGCCCGAATTGCATCGCTGGGACCCGGTCGCGAGCTGGCGCGACCTTGAGCTTGTCATAACGCTCTGCGCAAAATCTCGGTCATCCGTTCAATCGCACGCTCGACTTCCGCCGCTTGTATTGCTGCAAGTGCCGTCTGATTGTCCGCTGATGCCTGCGCATAGGCAATTTCAATATCGGTCCACAGATCCTCCAGCTTTTCCAGGTTAACAGACGGCTCCTGGGAAAGGTCATGGATCTGCGCCCAAAGCCGATCCAGAAGGCCAGCAAGGCGAAGTTCGCCGTTTTGAAATTGGCGGATGGTCTCAAGGACATCCTTTGGCATCGTACGGCGGTGGTGTGCTGCATTGATGGTCATGATGGTTGCTCCTATCGCCTGGGGGCAGTGCTGCGCGGGATGGCGGTAATCACGGTGTTTGTCCTCGGGTCAACCACCACCATGATTCGATTCACCGGATCCCAGTAAAGATTTGCGCCCCTACTGCTGCGGACGAGATTTTCTGGCCGCACGGCATTTTCAACGGTGGATGGGGACAGACCTCTGCCCTGCATCCGGTCAAGGGCGTGGCCGGAATACGGTCGCCCCCGTATGTCGGCCGGAGGATTTGTCCCACGATCAATTTCGATGGGGCTTCGTAGACGCCCGACTGGATCTTGCGGACCTGGTAACCGTTGGCCGTAGCCTGGAGGCACACTTCCCCTGTCCTGAACGGCAATCCACGGCCCGTCACTCCCTTCCCCGCAATCTGGGTTTGAACGAGTGTAGGCTGATACATACTGCTGCTTTCCATCTCGAACACGGGTGTGGGCGCTGACAGATACGATGCAACTCTGAGAAGGCGCTTCGCGCCTTGCGGCAGCCTGTGCCAAAGCTCTGAGCGTGTTGCGATCCGGCATCGCCGCGGGTGACAATGCGGCCATGGAAACCCTCCTGTTGCGGCCTATTTTCCTATCATAGAGCATGCGCCACGTCAAGAACAAAATACGAACATCGCCAAATGCGACCTCGGAATGGGCCGGACGGGAAGCTTAAAATTGTACGGAAGCGAAAAGCGGCGTAGCGGAGCGAAATTCTGCGAACTGTCGGAGGAGGTGCTACCGGATGCGGACCGGCTCTCGCAGGTTTTCGCCCGGCTTCGATGGCGTCCATAGAGGCTGCGCGAGCCAGAGCGAAAAGCAGCGTAGGGGAGCGAAATTCTGCGAACTGGCGGAGGAAGTGCGACCAGGTACAAGCGGTCTCCGCCGGGTTCCCGTTACTCGGCGGGCTGGGGCGCAGCCCCGTCAAACCCAGTGCGCGGCGCGACCTCGGCATTTATGCGTTGGGGCGCCACGCGTGGCACGGAACGCCGTTCCGCATCGAGACGTGCGATTAGCATGAGCACGCGCTCGGCGCTGCCCAGAAGTGCTAGAACCGCACCGCGCTCCGCCTGCTTCAACCCGCCATTCAGGCGAAGACAGCGGGTGCGCAGGTCCAGCAACATCTCATCGCGCGGCGCATCGCGAGGCTCACCAGCCGGCGCATTGGGCAGTAGTTGTGCCAATGACCGCGTGACATGGTCGAGCATTTCATCCACCAGCGCGCGAGAGTCCGGCGAAAAGGTCTCCCGCTTGATGCGGCGGCCGATCTGCCAAAGCTGCTCCTCAACCGCACCGGCAAAATCCACTTCCTCGATCAGGCTCGCGACCAGATCCTGTTCGGCTGGAGGCGCGTCTGGAAGGAAGAGGCGCGAGGCATAGCTGCGCGTATCGCGGCCCAACTGGTCCAGCGCCGCGTGATGTTCCTCCAGCTTAGATGGCGTCCCCATCTCGCCGCGTGCCGAGGCCAGATGCAGCGATGCCCCCTCAAGATAGCGCTGCAACTCTTGGCCGAGGGCGGGCACAGCCTGCTGCATATCGCCCAGCTGTTCCGCCTTGAGATATTTCGGAATGGAGTAGTCCTCGCCCTCGTCAACGCCGCCGATTCGGTTCAGCACACGCTCGAAAGTTCCCACGAAGGGGAATAGCAGAGCCGTGTTGAAGATGTTGAAGAAGATCGAGTAGATGCCAACCGCGACTGGCACCAGCGGATAAGTCTCCCGCCCGTCCAGAATCACCGGGGCGGAAGGGTCGCCAATGAAGTTCATCATGATCCAACGCAACGCATCCATGGCGACGAAGAAGAGTGGGATCGTCACCAACACGCCGATCACGTTGAAGCCGATATGCGCATAGGCCGCGCGCTTGGCATTCTTCGAGAGGTTCAACGACGCCATCCAGGAGGTGATGGTCGTGCCAAGGTCAGCGCCAAGCGAGAAGGCCACCGCTGTCTGCCAGTCGAGAATGCCGGCCGAGCCAAGCCCCATCACGATGCCGATGGTGGCGGAGGAGCTGTGGATCAGCGCGGTGATCACCGCGGCGGTGAAAACACAGACCAGCAGACCCATGAAGCTGTTGGCGTTCACCGTGCGGATCGCGTCCATGACTTCGGGCATCGCGCGCAGCGGGCGAAGGCCACCGGTCATCAGGTTGAGCCCATAGAAGATCAGCGCGAAGCCCATCAGCGAGAGCGCGATATTCTTCCATTTATCCGACTTGGCGAATATATAGACCAGCGCGAAAACGCCACCGCAGAAAAGGCCGAGCGGGCCGAGCGGCAGGGCGATCAACCCATTGCCGAGCGTTGTGCCGATATTGGCACCCATGATCACGCTGATTGCCGGTTTCAGCGCGATGACCCCTGCATTCACCAGGCCGACGGTCATCACCGTCATCGCCGTGGAGGATTGCAGCACACCGGTGATGAGCGTGCCTGCGATCACACCCTTCACTGGCGTCCCGGCAAAGCGGCCGAGCGCGTCACGCATCTTGTTAACCGATAGGTTCTGGATGCCATTGGCCATGAACTCGAGGCCAAGCATAAAAAGACCAAGTCCGCCGATCACCGGCACTAGGACTTGCGTGAATATATCAATCTGCATAGGTCTTAACTCTCCAATCTCTCAAGGTCAGCGCGCGTTGGTGCGCCAGTATTTTTGAACGTTACGCACAATGTCTTCCGGCAAAGGCACGAAGCCGAGGGGCAGGGCCTCGGGGCCCATTTCGGTCAGTGCCACGTCGAAGAACTGCAGGACATGACGCGTACGCCGTGAGGCGGCCGGGCGGCGGCGCATCAACGCGTAGACTGTTACCGCGATAGGGTAGGCGTCTGGACCGCTCGGCTCTGCGCCCGCTTCGAAGAAGTGCGAAGCCTCATCCCATTGGCGTGTCACCAGAGCCTGGGAGATATTCTCCTGCGTCGGCGCAACGAAACGGCCCGCGGCATTCTGCAGCAGAGCGACCTGCAGGCCCTGGCGATTTGCCAAGCCGACCTCTACGAAGCCGATGGCGTTGGGTGTGGCGAGAACGCGATCGGCGAGCCGGCGCGTGCCGCGCGCGCTGGACCCCACCGGCCAGATGAGCGACTGGTTGACACCGACCTGCATGCGCCAGTCCGGACTGGACGCGGCAAGGTAGCGCGCGAAGTTGAAGGTGGTGCCTGAGGCGTCCTCGCGCTGAAAGACAGCAATCGGCGCGTCAGGCAGGGTCAGCTCGGGGTTGAGGCTCCTGATCGCTGGGTGGGACCAGTTTCGGATCTCTCCCAGATAGATCCGGGCCAGGGTCGCGCCATCCATGCGCAGCCGCTGATTGGCGCCCAACCCGCGCAGCGAGGTGACGACCGCCACACCGCCGCTGACCAAAGGAAACTGGATCAAGCCGAGCCGGGCCAAGTCGGCCGGTGAAGTGGCCACGTCCGAGAGGCCGAAATCCACCGTGCCCTGCGCGACCGCTATCACCCCGCCCAGCGAGCCCGTCGGCTCATAATCGAGCCCCCCGTCCACTGAGCCTACCTGCCCGCCCTCACCAGGCAGGCTGGTATAAAGCATACCCCAGCGCATGATGATGGGCTGCGCAAAGCTAGATCCGGCCCCAATGAGTTCTTGCGCGGCGGCAGAGCGCGGCAAAAGTAAAGAAACAGCGGTAAGCATCGCCACCGCCCCAGCATTCCGGCGTTTTAACATGCCAAATCCATCAAAGTTGCCAAACAATTTTCACGTTTAATCGACAAAAACAAATGATAGTTTAATGAAGAACCGGGATGCTTCGGCATGATCCACGGTCCTAAAATTTGCGTGGCGGCGGTTGCAGCTCTGCTGCTGGCCGCGAAGCCCGTTCTGGGGTGGGCTGCCGACCAAGTTTACTGGGCCGCGTAAGCCCTTGGGCGATGATGAGGCAATGGGCCAGGCCAGCACGATCTCTATCAATTTGCGAAGACTGCGGTTCATGAGCGGGCTGCGCGGGCGAAACAGCCAGTTACATGATCTAGGTCATGGGTCTGGTCTCACCAAGGAACTGCCTGCGTATCGGTAGGGCTCTGCCTGTGCGGCTTCGAGGGGCCAATTCGGGCGCTGCGGGTGGCCTGCTAAAAAGCCCTGCTCCGGGCCCCTCCGAGGCCGCCATCCGCTAATTCCATGCCTGGAAAAACAGTCATGAAACCGTCGCTTTCTGCCGCGTGCGTTGCGTTTTGTTTTGGGTTAAAACGCACCGATAGCGATTATTGATCCGTATGGCCGTGGATGGGCTGCGCCAGGGATCAAGAGCCGGCGAGGTAAGTCGTGTGGCAGTTTTTCAGACCCCTCTCTTGGGTCCTGATTGCGTTCTTGCCATCCCTTGGCCTGGCGCAATCCACCGCCAAACCCAATGCCACACAGCAGGGCTTGGCCCGGATTGACGCGCTCGAAGAGCATGTAGCCCGGCTGAATTTAGCCCTGCAAAGGGTGCAGACCCAGCCGCCAGAGCACTTTCTGCTGGCCGCACTCAATCTGCAGTCCACCCTGCAAACGAGCCGTCCCTACCCGCGCGAGTGGCAAGCCCTGCGCGACGCGGCTCCCCCGGGCGGGCTGCCCACCCGTTTTGCCGAGGTTTTGGCCAGCCATGCAGTGCGGGGCCTGGCCACTGCTATAGAGTTGCGCGAGAGTTTCTTGGTGCTCGCACCCATCCTGGGGGCGCAGGTCCGGG
Source organism: Rhodovarius crocodyli (assembly GCA_945901085.1). Lineage (GTDB taxonomy): Bacteria > Pseudomonadota > Alphaproteobacteria > Acetobacterales > Acetobacteraceae > Rhodovarius > Rhodovarius crocodyli_A. Next base: position 5,459 of record CAMDJV010000072.1, read on the forward strand.
CTGACCAGAGCTGGTTGGATCGGGGCCGCGAATGGCTGACACACCTCATAGCGGCTGTCGGTCTGGCGGAAGCGCCGCCTCCCAGCCCCGCTCAGGCTACCATTGCCAATGTCTCGCGCCTGCTGGCCCGCGGCCAGATCGCGGCGGCATTGGCCGATTTGGAAACCCTCGATGACCGCCTGCAACCCGTCATTACCGGCTGGCTGGCCCAGGCACGCGCCAGGGTCGCAGCCGAACAGGCGGTGTTGGAGACCATCCTATCGGCCTTCGCCGCGCGCGCTGCCCCCCCCTGAGATGAGCACTTTCCCCCCCCTGCCCCGGAGCCTTAGCATGATTGCATTTCTTCCAGCTTTGCTGGCCACCGCGCTGCTGTTGGCACCTCTCGTCGCCAAGGCGCAGGGGGGCTCGGCGCTTCGGGACCGGCTGCATGTCGTCTCCTCCGGTTCCTCCCGTGCTGTCAGCGAGGCGCTGGTCGAAGCCTTCACCCATCGTTATTCCAACGTGCTGCCACCCAGACTGGAGATCACTGGCTCCGCTGCGGCGCTTGAGCAGTTCTGTGCTGGGGTGGGAGTGGATACCCCCGACCTCGCCGTCACCAGCCGGCGTATTACCCGCACCATGGCCGATACTTGCGCTGCCAATGGGGTGACCGATATCGTGGAGGTGGAACTCGGGCTGGGTGCGTTGGTGATCGCCATGCGCTCTGGCGAGGGCATGCCAAACCTGACCAATTGGCAAATCTACGCGGCGCTCGCCGCCGAATACGCGGCCGTGAATGGATTCCGCCCCAATACCCTGAGCACATGGTCACAAATTTCGATGAGCCTGCCGGCCTTGCCGATCCAAGCGGTGATCCCCGATCGGCGGTCAGGCACGCGCGCCTTGTTAAACGATTTTATCCTGGAGGGTGGCTGCCGCTACGTGAAGGCGGTGCGGATGATTTTCAGTGCGGCCTCTCGTGTTCCAAAGTGCATAACGCTCCGCGACGATGGCCGAATTCGCCAAGTGGCCAGTGCGGCCGTGCCCGGCGCCCTTATGGAGAGCCCCGCCGGCACCATCGGCGTGATTTCCTACGCACAATTGCTGGAAAGCGGCGGCAATCTCGTTCCGGTCGCGCTGAATGGCGTGCTGCCCACCGCCGCCTCAATCGCCAATGACGATTATGACGTGGTGCGGACCATTTATCTCTACGCCAAGCGCCAGCATTCGCGGAGCGCGCAAGGCGTGGGCGTGGTGCGCGGCATCCCCGACTTCACCGCCGATGCGGTCTCGGAAGCGGCAGGGGGGCCGGGAGGCCTGCTGAGCCAGCATGGGTTAGTGCCGCTTGCCCCCGTCGCGCGCGCGCAGCAGCGCGAGATCGCCGCGCGTCAGACACTTTTGAACCGTTGAAGGCAGCCCCCTAATGACCCACCGTTTCATTCTCGCCGCCCTGCTCGTCTTTGCCTTAATGTCACCTCTTGGCAGCCTCGCGCGGGCGCAGAATGCCGCACCCTCGGTGCAGGTGCCATTGCAGGATCTACCGGTGATCGAGTCTCGCACCGAGCAGTTGCTCCGCTGGTTCTCAGACCTGAAGGATTCGGTGGGCCTGGGCCGCAGGGCACTCTCCATTGCGCGCAGCCATGGCGACACTGCGCGCACTGATGATTTCAACTGGCTGATGGGAATTGCCGGCTTCAGGATGAAGAACATCGAGAGCACGCTGGGGCTTTTGCCGGGCCTGGCGCTGGAGTTCGGGCAAGCGCGCGAACTCTCCGAAGCTGATAGGGAATATCTCGACCGCGCACTGCGACGTCATGCCAGGCGCCAGCCCGGCCCCCTCTCGGCCCTCCAGCGGATGATCATTTCGGGTATTCTGGAGGCTAATGAAATCCAAGGCTTCAACGTCGAGAAACTGACGGTGACCCTGCTACCCCTCCCTTATGTGAAGTTCACTATCGCACCCTCCGATGCGCCGCGTGGCCCCGAGGCCTCGCGCGTGCTGATGGCCATTGATCGGCTGAATCAGCGCCTGCAATAATGCGTCAATCCGCCGAG
>CAMDJV010000073.1 GCA_945901085.1 Rhodovarius crocodyli
TGTTACAACCGACACACCGGCCATTGCTCGGGCCGTGGGACTCGATGGGCGTAGCCCTTTCCTTCCCTGCAGAAATGGAAAATCGGTTTCTCGGTTTTGCAGCACCTTTCTGATTCCCAAGCATCCAAAAGCCTGACAATCTCAAATTAACGAAAAGAGCCTTTTGTCTGCAAAATCTGAAAGACAGCCCATGCCTGAGAATGACAACGAATTCGGCAAGATCATCGCCAAGGCATGGCGTGACGCTGCCTTCAAGGCGGAACTGATCGCTAACCCGGCCGCCGCGTTGAAGGCTGAAGGTATCGATGTGCCGGCTGGCATGGCGGTGACTGTGGTGGAGAACACTGACAAGCACTTCAACTTGGTTCTGCCGCTAGTGCCCTCCGGTGAGCTCTCTGATGAAGCACTCGATGGCGTGTCAGGGGGTGGTGCTAAAAAGAAAACTCAGGCGGTTTCCATGTGATTTACTTGCCTCGAGGCATAGCTCATGTCCGAGACCGACACCGCATTCGCCAAGATCATCGCCAAGGCGTGGCGTGACCCGCCTTCAAGGCGGAACTGATCGCTAACCCGGCCGCCGCGTTGAAGGCTGAAGGCATCAATGTGCCGGCTGGCCTGACGGTGAGAGTTGTGGAGAACACTGACAAGCAGTTCCATCTGGTGCTGCCGCCAGTCCCTACCGATGAGCTTTCTGAGGAGGCGCTGGACGGTGTGGCAGGGGGTCGGAGGTCTTATTGCCTGCCTTGGGGTCGGCAATAAATCCAGAAGGCATGGCGTGACCCTGCCTTCAAGGCAGCACTGATCGCCAATCCGGCCGCATAGTTTCCAACATAGAACAACCCAAAGGGCATACGATGCCTGAAAAGCAAGAAGCAGGCTCAACCACCGAAGCCCAGCAGGATGTGGCCCAGGCCAAAGCTGACACCACTGCAGCTGACATGAAGGTTCCGCACCAGTTGAGGGAGAAAGTCTCCCTCACTACCAATCTTTTGGATGAATTAGAGATCGATTGGACTCTAGACATACAGCAAAAGCATCCACGTCTGCTCTACGAAGTGAACGGAAAGGGTTTTTTCCAAGTAATTTCAGATTCACCATTTGACATAAGGGCCGCGATGAACATGCGCGGTGAGGTGCTTCGGACAATCAGGAAAGAACTAGGAGAATAATTATCGTTGGTTAGGTCACAGCCAAGGACGCGATGAATGATTGGATGGGGCTGCTCGAACATCAGCGGCGCCAAAGGCTGGGCCATAGGGTAGCCCCAATGTCGGAGTCGGCCCTGCGGGCTGATACGCAACCCAGCACCATGTATGCGGCCGTAGCCCGCGAGCGGCTCAACCATCAGATCCACATCAGGTCGACCAGAATGGTTTGGTTAAGGCTGATGCTTCGCTGGTGCCATAAAATCAACGCGCTATGTGATTATCGCACCTCGCACTGAATATTCTCACCCACCACCAGCACCCTTCGCGGCCAGAATCGCCGCCCTCAGGTCAAACCAGAGCCATGACAACGGCACCAGATACCGGCAGGCAGGAGCGCGCGGAGGTGGTTAGCCTGCGCCGCTCACCCCAATCCTTGACCCGAAAGGGCACAAACGCCCGCACGGCTGGCATTGCCTCACGCCGCAGACACGTCTTGCCTCTATTTATGTATATTCAACGCCAAAATCGGCGATGCCCCGCCCGGCTACCTCATGCCCGATCTCCATGCCGGCCCCGTGCTGGGGTTGGTGAACCAGCAACTGGGCAGCACCGGCACTGACGCCATGCTGGGCACCGAGCGGGCGGATTTCATCAATGCCGATGCCAGCGATGATGCCATTGATGGCGGCGCGGGGCTGGAACGCTTCTTTCTCGATGGCCGGCAAAGCCGCCACCGCCCATACCTGGACCACCATCACCGATTTTGCGTCCGGGGAGCGGCTCACCATCTGGGGCTATAAGCCTGGGGTCAGCATTTTCCTGTGGCAGGCGAGCGATGGGGTCGCGGGATATACCGGGGCGAGCCTGCATTGCGACCTGGACGGCAATGGCTTGATCGACAACTCGGTCACGTTTTCAGCGCTGACCCGTGACCAAGTGCCAAACCAAAGCTATGGCTCCATCGAAGGGCAAGCCTACATCTTCTTTGGCTAAGCCAAACGCCCTACCCCAACACCATGCAACGAAAAACCCGGAATGGGCGCGACAGGGATCGAACCTGTGGCCCCCGCCATGTCAAGGCGATGCTCTACCGCTGAGCTACGCGCCCGGGCCGTAGGAGTTTCATACCGGTGCGCGGCCTTGGGCGCAACCCCATGCGTGACATGTGGCGCGCGCTATGGCCTTATCGCCGCGCATCATGGATTTGCCTCCCGCACCCCTCGCAACCGCGGCGCCCGAGACAGCCAGGCCGGCTTTCCTGCTGTTGCGCCCGGTCCGTGCGCTCAGCCCGGTGATCTTCGCCTCCGCCCATTCAGGGCGTGATTACCCGGCCGAATTCGTCGCCGCCGCCAGGCTGGATGCGCTGGCGCTGCGCCGCTCGGAGGACAGCTTCGTCGATGAACTCTTCGGCGCCGCCCCCGAGCTTGGCGCGCCGCTGCTCGCCGCCACCTTCCCCCGTGCCTATTGCGATGCCAATCGCGAGGCCTGGGAGCTGGACCCCGCGATGTTCGACAGCCCCCTACCCGCCTGGGTCAATAGCGCCAGCCCGCGCGTAGGGGCGGGCTTGGGCACCATCGCCCGCGTGGTGGCGGGGGGGGAGGGCATTTATCGCCGCAAGCTGCCCTTTACCGAGGCCGAGTGGCGGGTGCGCCATTGCTGGCAGCCTTATCACGCCGCGCTCTCCGCCCTCATCGCCGAAACACGGGATCAATTCGGCCATTGCCTATTGGTGGATTGCCACTCCATGCCCACCCATCCCGGCCAGCAGGGCCCGCCGCCCGACATGGTGCTGGGCGATGCCCATGGCACGACCTGCGCGCCACGGGCCACAAGGCTGGTGGAAACCACGCTGGCGAGTTTCGGTTATCGTATCCAGCGCAATGATCCTTATGCCGGCGGCTATGTCACCCGCCATTATGGCCGCCCGCGTGAGGGCGTGCATGTGCTGCAGCTGGAGCTGGCACGACCGCTCTATATGGATGAGGCAAGGATTGAACCGCATCTGGGCATGGAACGCCTGCGCGCCGATATCACACGGCTGATCGCAAAGCTGATCACGACAGATTGGCGTTTTTTGGGGTAAGATCTTATGGTGTGCGGGCGGATACAAAACCGCCAAAGCTGGGCCGCGCGGGCACCAGCTAGGCGGCACTTCGAAAAGCGCCGCCTAAACCAGTCACTTCAGACGGTCAGCCTCAAACAGGTTTGAGGTTGATCGCCGCTTCCTTGCCGCGTTCCACCGCGACCTCATACTCGATCTTCTGATTCTCTTGCAGGCCCTGGAGCCCGGCCTTCTGCACGGCAGTGATGTGCACAAAGACGTCCTTGCCACCGCTGGGCGGGGTGATAAACCCAAAACCCTTGGTAGCGTTGAACCACTTAACTGTCCCGACGGGCATTCGCGTTATCCTCTTCGTCACGCTGGGACTACTGGGCGCAGATTGGGCCGCCAAAGTCAAACAAAGACCGCTGAATAAATAGTGAGCAGACCGCAAGGCCCCCGTCATACAAGCCCGAGATTGCCGCCAAACACTCGGTAAAAGCCTGATTTTGCGGGGCTGGCATGCTGACAAACGATGGCGGGGTGGCCGCTCGCCAGGATAGTTTTTTGTCGCCCGACCCGGCCAGCCTCATCTCCCCAACCCGCCGCCCGCCCCAGGCAAGCCGGCCTTGTTTCGATTTATCAATAAATTGGCGCAACCCAAGCGGGGGGCAAAACCCATCCAGCGGCCGGGGCGGCCTGCAGGGAAAGGCGCTCGCCTGGCGCATCCCCCTCCCCGGCAGCCCGCCGCGGCCCCGCGCTGCACGCACAGCAGCCCTGCGGGCACTGGGCCACCTGGCGCTGGCCACCATGGCCATCAGCCGCGCCGATTCGCTATGCGGCAGGTCGCTGCAGCGCATGGGCCGCACGCCGGCGGGGTCTCTGCCCACCTACCCTATTGGTGCGCGCCCCTGGGCTGCCTCGCCAGCATTGCCGCAGAAAATTTTTGCCGTCATGGTGAGCGGATGGGTGATGCGCCTTGAAGACAGACGCAGCATCGAATCATGTGTCAGGAACAGTGTTCCCAGCAGGCCGCCATTACCAACAGCACCGCCCATTCCCACCCCGCAACCTCAGGGCCGAACGGCCGGCTGGGGGCCATGCCCCGCGCGCGCGCGCGCGCACCGCTGCGCCTCGGCCTCGCCGGCGGCGGCACCGATGTCTCGCCGTATACGGAGTTGCATGGCGGCGCGGTGATGAACGCCACCATCGACCGCTATATCTACGCCTCCATCACCCTGGCCGATGACAATGCCGTCGAGATCGAGAGCCACGATCTTGACCGCCGGCAGCGCCTGCCCGCCCGCGCCCCCCTGCCCTTTGATGGCATGCTCGACCTGCATAAGGCCGTCTATAATCGCGTCACGCGTGACTTCCTCGGCGGCGAGATGCCGCCCTTGCGAATCTCCACCTTCTCCGAAGCGCCGGCGGGCTCAGGCTTGGGTTCCTCCTCCACCCTCGTCGTCGCCGTGCTGCAGGCGATGACGGAACTTTTTGACCTGCCGCTGGGCGAATACGACCTGGCCCACCTCGCCTATCAAATCGAGCGCGAGGATCTGGCCCTGGCCGGTGGGCGGCAGGACCAATACGCCGCAGCCTTTGGCGGCTTCAATTTCATGGAGTTCTTCGGCAGCGACAACGTCATCGTCAACCCGCTGCGCATCAAGCGCGAGGTGATTGCCGAGTTGGAGGCACAAACCATCCTCTGCTTCACCGGTATCAGCCGCCAAAGCGCCACCATCATCGCCGAGCAGTCGCGCAATGTTGAACAGGGCTCGCGCCGCTCCATCGAGGCGATGCATGCGCTCAAGGAATCCGCGGTGGCCATGAAGCGGGCCCTGCTGAAGGGCGATCTCGACGAGGTGTCGCGCACGCTCGATGCCGGTTGGTCGAGCAAGCGCGATATGGCCAGCGGCATCACCAACCCGCAGATCGAGGATGCGCTGAGGGCAGCACGCGCGGCTGGCGCCACGGCCGGCAAGGTCTCAGGCGCGGGTGGCGGGGGCTTTGTGATGTTCCTCGCCCCGCTTGAGCGCCGCCGCGCGGTGATCACCGCCTTGGCCGAACGCGGCTATAAGACCGAAACGGTGCGCTTTACCGCCGAGGGCGCCACGGCGTGGCGGCTATGAGATGGCATCACTTCGCTTCCATGCCGGGGCCGCCAACCATATGGCGCGCGACAATCGCTATCCACAGGAGACTGCATTGAAACTCATCGATCTGACCCGCGAGATCACCCACAAGATGCAGCGCCTGCCCAACCACCCCAGCATCGAGCTCTATCCCTTCAGCACCCATGACGAGAAGCGCGTGGCCGATGGCTACACCTTCTCCGCCGCCACCATGGTGCTGCACACCGGCGACCATGGCGGCACCCATGTCGATGCCCCCGTGCATTTCGACGAAAAGCCCGGTGCGAAGACCATCGATGAATTGCCGCTGGAGACCTTCTTCACCGCAGCGCTCTGCCTCGACCTCACCCATGTGCCAGACCGCACAGACATCACCATCGCGCATCTGGAAGCGGCGGAAAAAGCGTCCGGCGTCACCATTCAGCCCAAGGATACGGTGCTGCTCTACACCGGCTTCTACAAGCGCGCCGCCGGCACCGAGGGCTATATCACCGACTTCCCGGGCCTGACGAAGGAAAGCGCCACCTGGCTCGGCGCCAAGGGCATCACCGCCTTCACCGTGGAATCGGTCAGCCCCGGCCGCCCGGGCCGCAACAATTTCGAGGTGCATCACGTCTGCCGCGACATGGGCTTCACCCATTACGAGGGGGTGGTGAACCTGGACAAGGTGGTGGGCAAGGGCCGCTTCCGCTTCATCGGCTTCCCGCTTCGCATCAAGGGCGGCACCGGCAGCCCGGTACGCGCCGTGGCCTGGCTCGACGAATGAGCCCGCTTTGGGCCGCAACTGCCACCGAACTGGGCGCGCTCTACGCCACCCAGGCCACCACGCCGCTTGCGGTGCTGGAGGCGGTGCTGGCGCGCATTGCCGCGGTCAATCCGGGGCTGAACGCCATCATCACCCTCGATGAGCCTGGCGCCCGTGCAGCGGCCGGGGCCTCCACCGCGCGCTGGGCGGCTGGCACGGCGCTCGGCCCGCTCGATGGCGTGCCCATCACGGTGAAGGATAATCTCCATGTCGGCGGCATGCGCGCCACCTGGGGCAGCGCGCTCTATGCCGATTACGTCGCGCCGGAGGATGACCTGCCGGTGGCGCGGCTGCGCGCGCTGGGCGCGGTCATCCTGGGCAAGACCAATACGCCCGAATTGGCGCTCTCCGGCTATACCGACAACAGGGTCTTCGGCGCCACCGGCAATCCATGGGCGCCGGAACTCACCTCCGGGGGCTCCAGCGGCGGCGCGGTCTCGGCCATCGCGGCGGGGCTGGGGGCGCTGGCCATCGCCACCGATTCCGGCGGCTCCATCCGCCGCCCCTCCGGCCTGGCCGGGGTGGCGGGGCTGAAACCCTCGGCCGGGCGGGTGCCCCGGCGCCACGGCTTCCCCACCCTGACCAATGATTTGCAGGTGATCGGCCCCATCGCCCGCACGGTGGCCGATCTCAAGCTGGCATTTGCCGCCATCGCGGCCCCGGTCGCGGCCATGATGGTGCCGCCCCAGCTGCGCATCGGCGTGGTCTCCGCCTATCCCGGCGCGCCGATGGACCCCGCCGTGGCCGCCGCCTTCGCCCAGGCCTGCACCGTGCTGCAAGGGCTCGGCCACCGCTTGGAAGACATCCCCTGCCCCTGGGATTCGGATGAGGCGGCGGAAATTTTCGCCGCCCTCGCCGCCGGCGGCGCGGCCCGCGCCCTCTCCCCCTTCGCCGATTGGGAGCAGGCCTGCATGCCCAATGTGGCCGCCGCGGTGAAGGCCGGCCTGGCCCGCAGCGCGGTGCAGCATGTCCAGGCGATTGACAGGCTCACCGCCTTCCGCTGGCGGGTGGCGGATGCGCTGGCCGGCTTTGACATCATCAGAGATGGCTCGGGAAATTCGGACAGGTCGATAACTGGATTTCCTGCCTGACAGCGGCGATGTTGCTGCGGACCAGGAGAGAGCATGACGAAGCGAACGAGACGGACCCACAGCCCTGTCTTCAAGGCGAAGGTGGCGCTGGCGGC
>CAMDJV010000074.1 GCA_945901085.1 Rhodovarius crocodyli
TGCGCCTTTCTCTGCTCCGCCCATGCCGGCTTCATCACCGGGCAGAATATCCTGCTCGATGGCGGCGCCTATCCGGGGTTGATGTGATGCGCCGCTGCCTCACCCTGCTCACGCTGCTGCTGGCCGGCCCCGCCCTGGCCCAGTTTCCGGAGCGCAGCATCACCCTCGTCGCCGCCGGCGCCGCGGGTGGCCCGACCGATACCATCACCCGCATCCTGGCCGATGCCATGGCGCCGCATCTGGGCCAGGCGGTGGTGGTGGAGGCCATTGGCGGCTCCGTGGTGGGCCCCGGGCGCGTCGCCCAGGCCAGACCGGATGGCTATACGCTGCTGGTCAATAATATCGGCATGGCGGCGAGCGCCACCCTGTTCCGCCGCCTGCCCTATGATGTGCCTAACGCCTTCGCGCCGCTCGGCCTCGTCTCCGAGGCGGCGATGACCATCGTCACCCGCCCGGGCTTTCCCGGGCCTGACCTTGCGGGGGTGATGGCCACGCTGAAGGCGCGGGGCGACGCCATCAATATGGCATCGGCTGGGATTTCCAGCGCCTCGAACCTTTGCGCCTTGCTGGTGCAGCATGCCGCCGGGGCGCAGGCGACCGTTGTGGTCTTCCGCGGCACGGCCCCCGCCATCACCGAAATGATGAGCGGAAGGCTCGATATCCTCTGCGACCAGGCGACCAATACGGTGCCCTATATCCGGGACAACCGGGTGGTGCCCTGGGGCGTCTCCAGCCCTGCCCGCCTGCCTGGCCTGCCGCAGGTGCCAACCACGGCGGAAGCGGGCTTTCCCTCCATTGCCATGTCCACCTGGCATGGGCTCTACGCCCCGGCCGGCACGCCTGAGGCGGTGCAGGAGCGCCTCTCCGCCGCCCTGCGCGCTGCGCTGCGGGAGGAACGCCTGCGCCGGCGCTTCGCCGACCTCTTGACCGATGTGCCCGATGAGGCCCGCTCCACCACCGGCTTCCACACTCGCTTCCTGCGCGAGGAGATCGACCGCTGGCGGCCGATCATCCAGGCTGCGGGACAATTCGCCGATTGAACCAGGACACACTCATGCCCAGCATCGAGATCGACGGCTTTCCCATCGCCTATGCCGAGGCCGGCCAGGGCGTGCCCCTGGTGCTGGTGCATGGCACGCTGGGTGACCAGCGCAGCTTTGCCCGGCAGATGGAACCGCTCGGTGCCGCCTATCATGTGATGTCGCTGAGCATGCGCCATTGCTGGCCGGGCAGTTGGTTCGAGGGCGGCGATTTCACCATCGACCGCCATGTGGCCGATGTGGCGGGGTTCATCACCGCCCTGGGCCAGGGGCCGGTCCATGTGCTGGGGCATTCGCGCGGCGGGCATATCGCCTTCCGCCTGGCCGAACGCCACCCGGAACTGGTCCGCGCGCTGGTGCTGGCCGAGCCAGGCGGAGAATTGGATGAAAGCCTGGGCGGTGCGCCCGCCGCCGGCGCGCAGGCCGGCAGTTTCGCCGCGGGTGCCAAGCTGATTGCCGCCGGCGATATCGAAGGCGGGTTGCGGGTGATTGCCGAATATACCGGCGGGCCTGGTGCCTGGGAAAAGCGGGCGGAACACCGTAAAGCGCTCAGCCGCGACAATGCCCGCACCCTGCTGGGGCAGATGGATGAGCGGCGAAAGCCCTATTCGCTTGCGGCGGCGGAAAGGATCAAGGCGCCAAGCCTGCTCTTGGGTGGGGCGCAAAGCCAGCCGAATTTCGGCAAGATCATCGCAGCGCTGATGACGGCCTTGCCCGATGTGCGCAGCGCGGTGATTCAGCGCGCCACGCATAGCCTGAATGAGGATAACCCCGGCGATTTTAACGCCGCCGTGCTGGAATTTTTGCAGGGGCGCTGAGGGGGAGGCTGCAGCGGCCCGTGGTCAGCGCTCGCGCATGGCGTGTCGGACGGCCTGGATGATCGGGTTGGTCAGATAGACGAGGGCGGTGCGCTCGCCAGTCGCTATCATCACATCCGCGGGCATTCCGGGGATTAGGCGGCGCTCACCGAGCAATAGCCGGCTCGATTCATCGAGAATGATCCGGGATTTGTAATAGGGCGCGCCGGTGCGCTCATCCACCAGCCGGTCAGCCGAGACTTGGATGACAGTGCCTGTCAGCGTCGGAATGGTGCGCTGGACCAGGGCGGGAAAGCTCACCGTCGCCGTCTGGCCGACCAGGACACGCTCAATATCCGTGGGGTTCAATTGCGCCTCGACCACCAGCGTGTCCTGGTCTGGCACAATCTGCATGACGGTGCGGCCTGGGGGGATGACACCGCCCACGGTAAAGACCGACAGGCCGACAACAACGCCATCAGACGGTGAGGTCAGATCGAGGCGGCGCATGGTGTCCTCTGTCGCCGTGAGGCGTTCATGCAACTCGAAGATCTGGTTTTGCACGGTTTGCAGGCTGCCGGCGACCTCCTCGCGAAAACTATGGGTCAGTTGCAGGATTTGCAGCTGCGCCTCGCCAATGGCCTGCTCGCTGCGGGCCACGGCGGCGATCTGCTCGCCGCGCTCACCATCCAGCCGGGCGACCTCACGTTCCAGCGCGAAGACCCGCACCATGGGTGCAAAACCTTGCGTCGCTAGGGCGCGCACACCGGTCAGCTCCTGGTTGATCAACGTGATCTGGCGGACACGCGCAGCGCCTTGTGCGTTCAGCCCGGCCATTTGTTCCTGAAACTGGGCAATACGCCGGCGCAAGATGAGGATTTGCCCTTCAAGTGCCGCCCGACGGGCGCCAAAGACCAACTGCTGGCTCGCCAGGGCTTCGGCGACGGCCGGCTCGGCGGCGCGGGAGGCGAGCAAGTCAGGCGAGACAATCCGGGGTGCGCCCTCCTGCTCGGCGCGCAGCCTGGCCTGCAAAATCAGCGCCGCATCAAGCTGGCTGCGCACGATGCCCAGTTGCGATGCCGCGCGGACGGGGTCGAGGCGCATCAGCACATCGCCCGCCTTCACCATATCCCCATCGCGGACCAGGATTTCAGCCACGATGCCACCATCGAGATGCTGGACATCCCGCCGGCTGCTCTGCACCACGATGGTGCCCTGCGCGGTGGCGGCGCTATTCAGCGGCGCCATCGCGGCCCAGCCACCAAACCCGACAAAGGTGACCAGAATAACCGCTACACCGAAGATGATAACGCCCAGGCTATTCCTGGGCGCAGGTTTCAAATCCTCCGCCTCATGCAGATGGTCGGCCTCAAGGCGGATGAGATCTTCCTTGTCGGGTGGTTTTTTCGCGCCCGCCTGCGATGCCTGCAACATCCTGACCTGACCTAACCGCCGCTCTGCGCCATGGGATTGGGCATTGAATGCGCCACAACGGGGCGGGTGAATTGGGCCAGGACTTCTGCCCGCGGCCCAAACACGGCGATTTGGCCATCCCGCACAACCATTATTTTATCCACATTGATCAGTACGCTGGGTTTATGGGCGATAATCACGACAGTCTTGCCGGCGGTTTTGAGTTGGCGGATGGCGTCGATCAGGGTGGCCTCGCCCTCATCATCGAGGTTGGAATTCGGCTCATCGAAAATCAGCAGGGCGGGGTCACCATATAGCGCCCTTGCCAGGCCCATTCTCTGCTTTTGCCCACCGGATAACTGGCCGCCCGCCTCGCCAATGGGCGTATCGTAGCCGGCGGGAAAGCGCAAAATCATGTCATGGACGCCGGCGCGGCGCGCCGCCTGCACCACCGCCACCGCATCGATCTCACCAAAGCGGGCGATATTCTCCGCGATTGTGCCGTCGAATAATTCAATATCCTGCGGCAGATAGCCGATATAGGGGCCTATCCGGTCACGGGGGATGGTCGCGATATCCGCGCCATCCATGCGGACCTTGCCGGAAATGGCCGGCCACACGCCCACCATCAGCCGCGCGATGGTCGATTTGCCGGCGGCAGAGGGGCCGATAATGCCAATCGCCTCGCCAGCCTCGATGGTGAAACTCACGCCGCGCAAGGTGGGCAGTTGCGCGCCTGGCGGCACGGCAAAGGCATTTTCCAGGCTGATCTGGCCGGTGGGGGGCGGCAGATCCATCCCGCTTCGCCGCGGCGGCACGGTGCGGAAGAGGTCTTCAAGGCGGCGGTAAGCCAGCCTAGCGCTGACAACCCCACCCCAGCCGCCCACCGCCAGGTCAATCGGCGCCAAAGCCTTGCCACCGATGATCGAGCTGGCGATCATCATGCCAGGGGAAATTTCGCCCTTGATCGCCAGATAGGCCCCGCCACCCAGCAGCGCCGTCTGCAAGGTGTTGCGGAGAAACTTGCTGAGGCCGGAGAGCAAGCCGGCCCAATCACTCGCCTGGGCCTGCAGCGCCAAAACCCGATCATGCCTTTGCAGCCACCGGGCGCGGATGGCCCGCAGCATGCCCATTGCCTCCAGAGCCTCTGCATTGCGCAGGCTGGTCTCGGCAAAATAGGTGCCGGCGATGCTGTCGACACTGGCGCGCTCGAGCTTGCGGCGCGTCAGCAATTCGGAGGCGATGGCCATCGCCAACATGATGGCGCCGCCGATCAGCGTGATCATCCCCAGCAATGGGTGCACAAAATACAGAAAGATCAGGAAGACCGGTGCCCAGGGAATATCGAAGAAGACGAAGAGCCCCGCCCCCGTCATGAATTGCCGGACGGTGTTGAGATCATTCAGCGGCTGCGCCCGATGCGCCCGGGGTAGCCTGAGTTGGCGCTCAAACACCGCAGTGAAGAGGCGGCTGCTCATCTGATGGTCAAAATACGCGCCCACCCGCACCAGCACCCGCGAGCGGACGATCTCCAGCAATCCCATCATCAATAACAGGGCCACGGCGATCAATGTCAGCAGCCACAAGGTGTTTTCGCTGCGGCTCGTCAATACCCGATCATAGACCTGCATCATGTAGAGCGGCGAAATCAGCAGCAATATATTGATGAAAAAACTAAACCCCATAGCCGCAAATAGCGGCCCGCGGCAGCGATCAAGCGCTATTCGTAACTCTGATTTAGCCGGTTTTGCCACGTTAATTTCCGTAATGAATAATCGCGCGACACAGATGAAAAATATAGGCCCGAAAACCAAAGGCCCACCCAAGGCGTTCAGGCCTTGGGTGGATGCGAGCTTGCGGAGGTCACGCCACGCCCAAGGCCCGCAGCATCGGCATTTGCTTATCGAGGAAAGCCTGCGCCTGGGTGGTGAGCTCGGCGATATTCTCCTCTGGGGTTTCCAGCGCCTTGCCATCCTTCATGATCCGCTGCCCTTGGGCTGCGAGCACACCCCAGCAATGATTGGCCCATTCCGCTGGCGTTCTCATGCCAAGCTGCGCGGCTTTGAGGAACAATTGCTGAAAACGCGCCACCGCCACGCCGCCGCCAGTGACGGGGCTGGCCAGGAAGCTCATGTCATTGCTGCCACGGGCCTTGTCCTGCAGATGCGCATTGATCGTTTTGCTGGTTTTGCCGGCCGCGGCGGTGTCTTGTTTCGATTGCACCGGCGCCACATGCCCCGCGCCGATCAAGATCATGCAGGCTTGGGCTATCTGCTGGAAATTCAGCCCCTTCGGCCGCAATGCCACTTCCAATTGGCCAAGGCTGCGCGGCTGATGGTCTGCCATCAAATCCAGGATGGGGGCGTAGATATCCTCCTTCAGCGACACCTCGCCCAAGGCGCCCTTCACCTTGAGCAAGATATCCGGGCGGTAGGCAGTGAGAACGACGCGCTGGGCCCGCATGGTTTCCGCCTGTTCCAGCGGCGAGAGCTTTCGCGCCCCCTTCACCCAGTAATCCTTGCGGAATTGCTGGTTCACCATGAAGTCCCGCACGCTTTCGCGGTACATCGCATCCGGCACCTCGGCCAGAAAGGCCTGCTGTTCCGCGCTCAGATTCAGCGCATCGACATGGTCCAGATAATTGGCCGAGCAGGCATATTGCAGCTTCGCCGGCTCCAGCCACTGCGCCATGGTGGCGAAATGCATCGGGTGCCAATCCCGGTTGAAATATTCATGCGCCAGATAGTGCCGGTTATGCGCCTTCATCTGCTGCAGCCGCTCACCCACCAGAGGATTGGCGCGCAGGAAGGCGGGATTGGTGGCGAGGAATTTTTCAGCGAAATCGAGCGCGCCATCGATGCGGCTGATGATGCCGCGGCCCTCACTGCCCAGCACTTCGGCGTGCTCGGTCATCAGGTGGCGCATGGGCGCGAAGGCGGCCCAGCCTGGCAGGGTGTTGTAGGAGATATACAGCACGCCGCCCACGCGCAGCTTTCGGCGGATGAAATCCACAATCACCGCGCGATTGGCGTCCGAAATCCAGGACCAGATGCCGTGCAGGCCAATGCAGTCGAATTCCGGCAGGTCCGGCCGGGCGCAGAAATCAGCGAAGGCCTCATCAAACAGCTTGACCGAGGCGCCGGAGGCCACGGCCAGTTCCTGCGCGAAGCCGGCCTGGGCCGGGTTGAAATCCGTGCCAAACCATTGCGCGTTGGAGGCGGCGGCGTGGATATTGGCTGACAGGCCCTGGCCGAAGCCCAATTCGCAGGCTGTGGTGAAGTTGGGGCAGGCTAGGCCGTTGTTGAGGAACGCCATCCGCGCCCGCAGCGGGTTCAATTCCATATAATAGCCATAGGTATAGCCAATATCGGCGACGTAGCCGGCGGTCCAATCAGTCATCTGCGTCCCTGTCATTTTCGCCACTGGCAGCGAATCCAGCTCTGTTCCAACAAATGCCTGCCTAGCCCCGCAAGACACAGCGACCGGCGCTGGTTGCGGCGCTGAGTATCAGTCAGTGCCACCGGCACCGGCAGGGCGCCGCGCAGTCCAGTTCTCGCCACTGCAACCGAATTGACCATGGTCATAGCCCCGCATCATTGGTGCCTGCAAGGCCAACAGCACTATCATTCCCTGGAAAATACATTTTCATACAATAGAACTGAGGATGACAACACAATAACATGCGCATGACTGCAGTCTGCGCGATGATTTTCGAAATTACAGGTGGTTTTGATGATATCATTCACTGGGAATGATGTGATGCGGTTGGCGGATATGGTGGGCATCAGAGGCCTGGCCATACGCAGCGCCGCGGTTTTCTGGCAGT
>CAMDJV010000075.1 GCA_945901085.1 Rhodovarius crocodyli
GCTGAGGTTAACATCACCTAGATCTGCCCGCTGAACAAGTGCTTCCGGTTCCGAGCGACCTGTGCGGTTGAACGAACAGCTGGCCTTAGGCGATGGGGCCGTGAAGCCGCAATATCCTGGCCCGGCGGGGGGTACTTTTCAGCGCGGCAGACGGACCTGTCCTGCCGCTTTCGTCCACCCTTGGGCCTGGATCGCGGTCACGCGCATGACGGTCGCGCTCATCTTCCCTGCTTTGCTTGAACTGCAACGCGCTGGCATTCCTGCGTTGGGCTTCAATCCGGATGATGGTCAGAAAGCTCTGTCAAAAAACGGATGATCTCGGAGCTGGTGGCTGAGGTGATTGGCCTGCCGACGATCAATGGCATCTCCACTTTCAACCCGCCGCTGTGGCCGGACGGGCTGCCGAGTACGCCGGCATATGCCGCTGCCGTGCGCGCCTAAGCGGCGGTCCGCAGACTGTAATACCAAATCCCGCTGATCAAAACCGATGCGCCCAGTCGCGCATGCCGATGGGCATGATGCGCCACGGCATCTCGATCAGCAGGATTTGGTATTACCCGCGAGGTTATCTACCTCAGAATCTCGACCGTCGCCGACTGGGTAGGCACCTGCAAGGCGATGCTAGCGCCGCTGGTGACGTTGATCGAAGCGCATGTCCTGGCGCCTCGCCGTTGCATGGCAATGATACCACCGTGCCGATGCTGGTGCGCGACAAAACGGTCCTTGCGCGTCTGTGGACCTAATCCATCGTTTCCCGAGCCGCCTCTACTGCAATGTGCCGCATCACCGCTCTGTTGGGGCAACCGGGCCTTCAGCCAGTTGTGGCGGCGCGCGTAGTACGAGCAGGGCGAGCGTGGCGGCAAGGGCGAGCAACGTCGTCACTAGCAGGACCGCTGCGGCGCCGACGAGGTCTAGGCTGAGCCCGACGATGAGCGGGGCAGCCGCCACCGCGATGTTGGATGGCCCTGCGATCAGGCCCTGGCGCCGGCCATATCCCGCGGGTCCGAACAGAGCGAGCGGCAGCGCGCCGCGGCTGATCGACAACAGACCAGAGCCACCGCCATGCAGCCCCGCAAAAATCGGCGCCGCCACCGGCCCGCCCACCAGCAACGCTGCCGCTGCAGCCGGATGGGCCATGGTGGCTACGCGGGCAGCCACCAGCGGATGCAGCCGGCGCATCAGCCCGAATTCGGCTACCCGCGCCGCTACCTGCGCCGGCCCCAGCAGAGCCGCGGCGGCAATGGCAGCAGCCGGGGTCGCGCCGGCCGACATCAGCAGCCCGGGCAGATGCGTGCCGATGCCAGAATTTACCACGCCCTGCGCAGCAAATACGAAGGCCAGCAGCATGATGGCCCGGCGCGGTGCATCCCCATCGGTCGAGCCGGTGGTCGGCACTTTGGCTGGAGGAGTTGAATGGGGCAGGCTTGCGTAGGCCATCAGCCCAACCAGGATATGCAAGGCAGTCCAGGCAAGACATGCCTCGCGCCAGCCCCAGGCATCGGTGATCCAGGCAGTGAAGGGCCATCCGATGGTGCTGGCAAAGCCCGCAATCAGCGTGACGCCGGTGATCGGGCCACGGGCGCTGCGCCCAAACAGCGCGGCCAGCGCAGAAAAAGCGACATCGTATAGGCCACAGGCCATGCCGATACCGATCACCACCCAGGCCGCCGCTAGGCCAGCCAGGCCATTGGCCTGCGATAGCAGCAGCAGCCCCGCTGCAAACAGCAGCGAGGAGGCGAGTAGGAGGGGCCGCCCCCCCCGCGCATCCACCATGCGTCCCGCTAGCGGCGCCAATGCGCCGGCGATCAGCAGCGAGGCGGACAAACCCGCGAAGATCGCCCAGGTCGGCAGACCGAGGTCTTGCGCCATCGGCACTGCAAGGATCGCTGGCAAATAGTAGGTCGAGGCATAGCCAAGTGTTTGGCCAATCCCGAGGGCGAGGACCACGCGCCGGACCGGCGGCGGAGCGGCCTCGGGCTGGGAACCGGTCAAGCCGTCACGCTGAGATCAGGCATGGGGGCTCGGGCAACGCTGGATCTCGCGGTCCCGGGCAGCGGGCGGATCCGTTTCTGCCCTGGGATGGCGGCGGGCGCCGCGGCGCATAGGCAGATCCTAAGCAGCATCTTGGACGCCTCGCTTCACGGCTCAGATGATCCCGTGCCGCACACGGGCCGAGAGCCATTCGCTGACCAGGACGGTGCCGAGGATCAGAATGAAGATCATCGTCACTTGCGGCCAGGCGAGCACGTTGATGCTCGCCTGCATCTGCATGCCGATGCCGCCCGCGCCCACCAGGCCAAGTACCGTCGCCTCACGAATATTGATATCCCACCGGAACACCGTGATGCCCGCAAAGGCGGGCATCACCTGCGGCACGACTGCCCAACCTAGCACCTGCGCGCGGGAGGCACCGGTGGCCGAAACCGCTTCGACCTGGGTCGCATCAATCTCCTCGATCGCCTCATAGAGCAGCTTGGCGATGAAGCCGACCGAACGCAACGCAATGGCCAGGATCCCGGCCAGCATGCCAGGCCCCAGGATGATCACCAGGATGAGCGCCCAGATCAACGAATTGATGGAGCGCGAGGCGACAATGATGAACAGAACCGGTGCCCGCACCAGGAGGAGGCTCGGCGTTGTGTTGTGCGCGGCCAGGAAGGCGAGGGGCACGCCGATGAGCACGGCCAGGCCGGTGCCGATGGTCGCGATGTTGATGGTGTCCCAGAGCGGCTTCCAGAGTTGGTTCGCGTAGCTCCAGCGCGGCGGGAACATGCGTGAAACCAAGTCTGCACCTTGCGCGGGCGCATCCCACACAAAATCCCAGATCGTGCGTTCGGAGATAAACTGGAAGCACGCCACGGCGAGTGCGATGGCGGCGAACCAGCCTGACCATACCAGCAGATCGGCTCTTGGGGTGCGGCGGCGCCAATCCGGCGTGCCATCGGCCCGCGTGAGGATGGCCATGCTACTGCACCTTCCGCCGGATCCAGCCGCTGGAATACTCGCAAGCCAGCACGATCACGATGATGACTATCAGCACGGCCGCGGCCGTATCGAATTCATATCGGTCGAAACTGGTGTTGAGCGTGTCGCCGATGCCGCCCGCACCCACGAGGCCAAGCACCGCACTCTCCCGGAAATTGATGTCGAGCCGATAGGCGGAGAGGCCGATCAGCCGCGGCTTTACCTGCGGCAGGACGCCCCAGGCCAGGAGCTGGAACCACGAGCCGCCCGTCGCGCGCACGGCCTCGGCCTGGGCGGCTTCGATATCCTCGATGTCCTCGGCGATCAGCTTGGCCATGAAACCGATGGTGGCGAAGGCCAGCGTCATTGTGCCCGCCAAGGGCCCGAAGCCCAGCATGGCAACAAAGACGATGGCGATGATGATTTCCTGAAAGGTGCGAGACACCGCGATGATGGCCCGGCAGGCGAGGTAAACAGGCAGCGGCGCCAGATTGCGGGAGGCGCCAAGCGCCACCGGAATGGACAAGATGAGGCCCAGCGCAGTGGCGACGACCGTCATGGTCAGGCTCTCCAGCAGTCCTTCCAGGATGTCGTCGCCCTTGGACGTAAAGTCCGGTGGGAAGAAGCCACCCAGGAAGCGCCCGGCGCGTTCAAGCCCCTCGGCCGCGCGGGTCCAGTTCACCTCGATCGTGCCGATGGCGATAACGGCATAGACCAGCGCGCCGAGATAGATCGCGTAGCGCAGCCAGGCGGAAGCGATTAGAGGCGGTGGCCGCCAGGCGCGTGCCGCGGCCTTCGCGTCGAAGTCCGGCGCGTCCAGGGTCGCGGCGTTCATGCCAGCGTCCCGGTGGCCTCGGCCTCCTCCTCGGCCCGGCCGATGGTCTGCGACCAGTCCTCCTCACCATAGATGACGGTAAGTTGCCCGCCCCCCAGCGCCTCCGCCTGATCGTCAAAGACGATACGCCCGGCCCGCAGGCCCACGATACGCTTGGCGAATTGCTGGGCGAGTGCCACGTCATGAATGTTGATGATGGCTGCCAGGCCGCGCTCGCCGCATAACTCCACGATCAGGCGCATGATCTGTCGGCTGGTCTTCGGATCCAGGCTCGCGGTTGGCTCATCCACCAGCAGCAGCTGCGGGTCCTGCATGAGGGCGCGCACGATGCCCACGCGTTGCCTCTGCCCGCCAGAAAGAGTGTCGGCGCGCTTGTCGGCCATATGCGCAAGGCCCACGCGATCCAGAAGCCGGAAAGCCTCCTCGATATCTGCGTTGGGAAAGCGCCGAAACCACGACGACCAGAAACCGACATAGCCGAGCCGACCGGAGAGAACATTTTCCATGACGGTCAGGCGCTCGACCAGCGCATATTCCTGGAAGATCATTCCCATGCGCCGGCGTGCGCGGCGCAGCGCCGTGGTGCCGAGGCTGGTGATCTCCACGCCATCCAATTGTACGGTGCCGCTGGTGGGTTCCACCAGACGATTGACGCAGCGGATGAGCGTGGACTTGCCCGCGCCGGAGGGCCCGATCAGGGCCATCACCTGGCCGGCCGGCACCTCCAGATCCACGGCGGTCAGGGCAACATCCCCGGTCGGATACCGCTTGCTCAGCCCCTGGATACGCAACAGCATGGGGTCACCCTCGGGCATAGGAAAAACCACCGCCCCTGGATGGGGTTGATGGTCGTGTCAGCGACAGGCGTAGGAAACGCCCATCGCTGCGTCAATCTCACGGATCACCTGCCAATGCTGGCGGTAGGTGATTGGCATGAACCTCTCCTGCGGCGGTTCGGACTTGCCGAATTCCTCCAGCAGCGGAGTGCCGGCCCAGTTGAAGCTGAAGAAGGCGCCGCGGATCTTCTCGGCCAGCGCCGGGCTCAGATTATGCGCATGACCGTAGCCAGTCGTTGGAAAGGACTGGCTACGATAGATCGTGCGGATCTGCTCGGCCCGTACGACGTTACGGGCGATCATCCGCACCATGACTGAATTTGCGATCGCGGCGGCGTCATAATCCCGATTGGCGACGCCGAGGATGGAATTGTCGTGCCGGCCTGAGAAGGCGGGCGTGAAATCCGTGCCGGCGCGCATGTTGAACTGGCTGGCGAGGAGGGCGGAAGGCGCCTTGAAGCCGCTGTTCGACGTCTCGGCGGTGAATGCGATGGTGCGCCCCCGCAGATCCTCGATCCGCCGCGCGGGCGAGGAAGCGGGCACGATGAACTCCATCTCATATCCAAAGCGATTGTCGTTGCTGGCCATCATGGCGAAAGGCACAAAGCCCGCGCAATTCACGGCCAGTGGGTTGGAGCCAGTGTTGAAGCCGGCCACATGCAGGCGGCCCGCGCGCATCGCCTCGATCTGCGCCGCATTGGACTGCACGGCGAAGAACTGCACCCGCTTGCCAGTCTCCCGTGCCAAGTGATCCAGGAAGGGCTGCCAGACACGGCGATAGACGGCCGGATCCTCCACGGGAGTATAGGCGAAAATGAGGGTTGAGGGGTCGGCCAGTTCGCGCGTGATGGTCGGCACATCAGCGACCAGATCACCGTCCCGGTCACAGTAGCGGGCGTCAAGCGTGCCACGTGGGCAGTCGGCGGTCTGGGCGGCTGCCTGGACGCTGATGGAGGCCAGGAAGGCAAGGCATCCCAGGGTCAAATAGCGTCGCAACATGGAAGGCAGGCTCCTTTGAACGGGGGCGTGGAAACAGAGCTAGCGAGGGCGGACCGCAAGGTCTCCGGCAACCCAATTAAGGATATCCCCTTAGTCCGGTATTCCGGCCAGGGGAAGTCGAGCTCGCTCATCGCGACTAGACCATCCAATAAGAGGCGGGACCGGCTACCGCGGGAGGATAAGGCAGACGAGCTTCCGCATATCTGCGCTTGGCATCATGCCTGCAAGAGACGGCGGCGAAGGGCTGCCGAGCCGGTATCAATCAGAGCAACCGCGGCGAGGATCATCAGGATGATGAAGCTGGCCTCGTCCCAACGCATGGGCCGAATGCGGTCCGAACGGAGGAACCCGATGCCACCGGCACCGACAATACCGAGAATGGTCAAAGACCGCACATTGCTCTCGAAGATGTAGAGTATGTGCGACAGCATCAGCGGCAGGGCGTGACCGGCGAGGTGTTTTTCGTCTGGAACCCCGATGACGCGGCGAATATCGGCCGCCTCTCTTTCCTCGGGCGCCTGGCCGAACTCGGGGCTCTGGAGGCGGCCGTCTATGGCCGCATGGGCTGCAATTTCCAAATTGAAGAAAGGGTGGGCTGATGCCGCTCGTCACAACGCTGAATGGCGTGCCGATCAACGACGATACGCTGGCCGGCAAGGGGTATCTCACCGCCTTAACCGGCAGTGATGGCGTCACGCTACCCAATTTCCTGACGCAGAATTGGGCGATCTACAAAGCAGCGCTCGGCACGGTGGCTGCCACTTGCCGCGCCGCCAGATCGCCATGACCAGCGCGTCGCTCACGAGCTGCGCTGTCATGGTGCTGCTCATGGACCAGCCGACAACGCGGCGCGAAAACAGGTCAATGACCACTGCGACATAGAGCCAAGCCTCGGCCGTCCAGACATAGGTGAAATCGGCCACCCATTTCTGGTTTTGCCGGGCGGCTGCGAATTGCCGATCGAGGATGTTGGACGGCATCGGCCCTGGATGCCGCTCGCCATGGTCTTTTGGCAGACCACGCCGACGCGGCCGTGCCCGCAATGCCTGGGCGCGCATCAGCCTTTCGATCTTGTGCAGCCCGCAGCGGAAGCCTGCCGCCAGCACGTCGTGCCAGACCCGCCTGGCGCCATAGGTGCGATCGCT
>CAMDJV010000076.1 GCA_945901085.1 Rhodovarius crocodyli
ATCCGCGCCTTGGCCTCCTCCGACCATTGCCGCCGACGGCTAGGACCGGTCAGTACTTCTACACGGCGGTACACTTCCGCCTTCGCGTCGTCATTTGCGTCGACCATAATGTCGGCCTGAAGCTCCTTGCTTCTGGCCGAACCACCATACTCGTCACCCGGAACGCAAGAAGGGCCTCGGGGCTGCGCTTACGATGTACATGCCGCCGGCGGGCGGTATGGTTGCCTCAGGCCTCACGCTGGCCGACATGGATGGCCTTGGGATCCGGCTCGTGGTGGACGCACAGACGCCGATGTTGGCCTTGCACCGCGCCCTCCGCGATTCCTACGCGGCGATCCTAAAGGGAGAGGCCGACCCTCTCGTGGGCGCATCCATCCTGGCCGAGGACAAGGCGCTGAAGGCGAGCGCCGGACTGGAGACGCTGCTCGAAGTCGAGCGGCGGACGGTCGAAAAATAACATACGGAATTCGATACATCGCCCGCGCGCTGTTGTGGAACAGCGCGCAAATTTTGGCAGGATATACATCAAACAGCTTGGCCAGTTCGGCCAATACCTCCTCGCCTTTGATGACGGCCAAGGCCAATTTTGCTTTGAAGCCGGGGTTGGGTGGCGGGCGGGTTCGTTTCGTGATGCTGGCGGCTGATAGGCGGCAACATCGCCGCTGTCAGGCCGGAAAGCCAGATATCGTCCGTCGGAATTTCAAGAGTCACCTCTGTGGCAACGGTTCATGGCCTCAATCCACCTTGGCGCCTGAGATGCGCGCGACCTCCGCCCATTTCGTCATTTCGCTGGCGACGAAGTGGCCGAGTTGCTCTGACGATGCATTGACCGGATCAACGCCCAGCGCCGCCAGGCGCTGCTTCACCTGATCGGTTCGTCCGGCATCATTGGCTCGGCGGTTGAACTCGTTCCGGATAGCAATCGGTAAATTGGCGGGTCCGAACATCCCGTACCAGGTGATGGCCTCGAAGCCTGGCAATGTTTCGGCGAAGGTTGGCACGTCCGGCAGAGCTGGCGATCGCTGGGGGCTCGTAACGCCGAGCGCGCGAAGGCGCCCTGCCTGGATGTGCGGCACTGCGGAGATCATATTGTTCAGCATAAGCGGTACCTGCCCGCCTACCACGTCGGTCGTGGCGGGGGCAGCGCCGGGATAGGGCACGTGCACGAGGTCGATGCCGGCCCGCGCCCTCAACAACTCGGTCGCGAAGTGATTGCCCGTGCCGTTGCCGGGGGAGGCGTAGTTCAGCGTGCCGGGGCGGGCCTTCGCCAGCGCGATCAGTTCGGCCAGTGTCGAGACGCCGAGCGAGGGATGGGCGACTAGCACGTAGGGCCCCGTGGCAAGCAGCGCGACCGGCGTGAAGTCGGTGAGGGTGTTATAGGGCAGGTTGGGCATGATGCTGGGAATGATCGCATGCATACTCGCATTCACCAGCAGGGTGTGCCCATCAGGCGTTGCGCGTGCGACGGCCTGCGAGCCAACGGCGCCGCTAGCGCCGACGCGGTTCTCGATAACCATCGGATAGCTCCAACCTTCGGACATCATCGGTGCCACCAGCCGGGCGACCGCGTCCGTCGGCCCACCGGCCGGAGATGGGACGATTATGCGCACAGCGCGATTTGGAAAATCCTGGCCCTGCGCTATAGCAGGCATGGCGAGCACACCCGCCGCTGCTGTTGCGAAGGACGCTCGTCTGCCGATGAGATGGCCTGCCATTACGATATGCTCCCGTTGCGCTGCACCTGCATGGGGGCAGCGTCCGATGAGGTTGATGCTGTCAGCCGACCTCGCGATGATCAACACTCATACTGCTGAGTTTGTGGAGCTGTTATCGATTTCGTATTGCCGGCGGAGTACCGATGCGCAAACCGTTCAGGGTCAATGGGAGCCATCGCAGGCCTGATGCGCAAGCCAATGATATCATGTGGCGCGGCTTCAACGGCCGCAACGCGCACTTGGGAAGACGGACAAAATTCAGCACAGGACGCGCTCGATCGCGCAGAATTTGGCGATGGTCTGATCCACGAACGGGCAACCCGGAACTTCTACGCCACCACGGCCAACTGGCGCGGATCGATCCGCAGCCACACCCGGCGCCCAACATCGTGCGCTTCAAGCGGCTGCGCCGCTGCGCGCAGCTTGAGCCCGGTCCCAAGTGGCTGCACCACGTAATCCCAAGCCTCGCCGAGATAGGTTCGCCCCAAGATCGTCGCTTCCAGCACGAGGCCCGCATCGGTCGGAGCCGCCTCATGGATAGTCATGGCTTGCGGCCGCAGCGAGATCAGCACCTCGCCGTGGGGGAGCGCCGGTAGGCCTGCCTGCCCTGCGGAGCCGAGACTGACGCCATCCAGCAGCAAAATCCCGGCCTCGACCTGCGCCTCTAGCAAGTTGGTTCGGCCCACAAAGCCGGCAACAAAACGCGTGCGCGGGCGGGTATAGAGCAGATGCGGCGCGTCGATCTGCTCGATCCGCCCCGCATTCATAACCGCGATCCGGTCGGAGGTCGCCATCGCCTCCCCCTGGTCATGGGTGACATAGACAGTGGTAATACGGAATTCATCGTGCAGACGGCGGATCTCGAAGCGCATTTCCTCACGGAGGTTGGCATCGAGGTTGGATAAGGGTTCATCCAGAAGAAGAACCGATGGCTTCACCACGATGGCGCGCGCCAGGGCGACACGCTGCTGCTGCCCGCCGGAGAGTTCGGCCGGATAGCGATGGGCGAGGTTCTCAAGCTTCACCACGTCCAAAATTTCGCGGACGCGGCTCCTCACATCCTCCGAGCTAAGGTTGCGCAGCTTCAGGCCAAAGGCAACGTTCTCTGCCACCGTCATGTTCGGCCAGATCGCGTAGGACTGGAAGATCATCGACATGCCGCGGCGCTCCGGCGGCACCACGGCCCCAGGTGCGGACAGCACGCTGCCATCAACCTGGATGCTGCCCCCTGTCGGGTCCACGAAACCGGCGATCATGCGCAGCGTCGTTGTCTTGCCGCAGCCGGAGGGGCCGAGCAGGGAGACGAATTCCCCCTCCTCCAGCGAGAGGTCCACGCGATCGACGACGGTCAATTTGCCGTAGGCCTTGGTCAGGCCGGAAAGTACCAGGCGTGGCAAGGCTATTCCCTCCGCAGCATGAAGTCGCGCCCCACCAGCTTCATGCCGATGCCGACGATGACCATGGTGATGAACAATAAAATTCCGCCGAAGGCCGAGACGACCTCAAAATTGCCCTGCTCGGTCAGATCGTATAGCAAAACCGACATGGTTCGCGTCCGCGGGCCGACCAGGAAGATGGCGGCCGAAAGTTCCCGCGACGCGACGATGAAGACCACCAGCCAGCCGCCGAGCAGGGATGACTTGATCAGCGGGGCAGTGATCTTGCGGATGGCGTGCAGGCGGCCCGAACCCAGGATGCGGGCGGCCTCCTCCATCTCGGGATGCACTGCGCGGATCGCGGCCTGGGAACTCGCATAGGCGATCGGCAGGAAACGCGCCGTAAAGGCAAGGATGAGCAGCAGCGCGCTGCCATAGAGCGACATCGGCGGCCCGGCATAGGCAGCATAGAAGCCGATGGCGAGCACAATGCCCGGGATGACGAAGGGTGCCATCGCCAGGAAGCCCAGCGCACCGGCGAAGCGCATCAGCTTCCGCACTACGATGTAGGCGACCAGCAGCGCCAGGATGATCGCCATGGTCGCTGACGCAGCCGAGAACCATAGCGTGTTCCACACCGCCTGTGGCGCCTGGTCATGCTCAAACAGGAGGAAGCGGTAGTTGCGTAGTGTCAGGTTATCCAGCGAGAAGCCACGCCCCCAGGCCTTGGCGAAGGAAGCCTGCAGCAGCACGATCAGTGGCTTGCCAACCGACAGCAGCGCCACGCTGACACACCAGCCTAACAGCACCCAGCGCCAGGGGCCCAGCTTCACCTCCCGCCGCTCACCGCCTTTGCCCGTCTGCGAAACAAAGCCCTTGCGGTTCAGCATGAGCTTCTGCACTGCAATCAGCGCGATGGTGATCAGCAGCAGCGGAATAGCGAAGGCAGCGGCGACCTCGACGCGGACCGGATCCTCGAAGAACTGCCAAAGCTGCGTGGTGACCACGTTGATACGCGCGGGGATGCCGATGATAGCCGGCGTGCCGAACAGCGCGATGGTTTCCAGGAAGATCAGGATGAAGCCGCCAAGGATGGACGGCCAAACCAGCGGCAGCGTCACCTTACGCATCGTCACCCAGGTGCCGGCGCCCAGGATGTTGGCGGCATCCTCCATCTCCGAGGAAATCAGGTCCAGCGCGGACTTCACGAAGATGAAGACCAGTGGAAAGGAATGCATGGCGATGACGAAGGCCATCCCGGTGAAGGTGTAGATGTTCACCAGCGGTTCCGTCGCCCCGGTAACCGCCCTCCAGACCACGTTGATCCAGCCGGAATTTGGCCCCGCCAGCAAGATCCAGCCAATGGCGCCGAGATAGGGCGGCATGACGAAAGCGGCAAGCACCACCGCCCAGGTAAAGCCCTTACCCGGCATGTCGGTGCGCGAGACGGCCCAGGCCATAGGCACAGCGATGACGGTCGATATCGTTGCCGACAGCAGCCCGAGCAGCAACGAATTTCGAAGCGCATCCAGGTAGCGCGCACGGCCATAGGCCGTCAGGTAGTTCTGGAAGGTGAACTCGCCCGTCTCCTGCATCTCAAAGGAGATGAGGAGCATCTTCACCAGCGGCGCTGCAACCAGCACTAGAAGTGCCGCGATCAGCGCGACCCACAGCAGCATCGCCGGTTCCAGCAGTCGGAACCGGCTGGGCCGCAGCGCGGGCGCGGCTGCTCCGCCCTGGCTCATGCCGATATCCTCAAACGCCAAAGAGTTCGCGCCAGACCTCGCGGACCTCCGGCACACCGCGCTCCGCCTCCTCCATGCTCGGCGCGAGCATAGTCACCTGATCGAGTGGGCGGGAGCCATCGGGCGGCGGAACTTCGGGGCGCAGGCTCTCGTTGAACAGCGTGCGTACCGCCGTGGAGAGGCCCGGCCCGGTGGTGAACTCCATGAACAGCTTCGCCGCATTCGGATGCGGCGCGTTGTTTGGGATCGCGGAAGGCGAAAGCGCCGCGATGACCCCTTCGGTCGGGTAGATCAATCTCAATGGATTGCCGCGGGAGATGGAGGTCAGAGTCGTGGCGGAGGGTACCGCTACGCCGACAGCGCGCTCACCTGCCGTCATCATAGTCACAGGGTCGATCGAGGAGCGTCCGACCTGCGGCTTGTTGCGTTCAAACCTCACCAGATAGTCGGGGCCGAACATTCTGCGCATTTGCAACGCCCACAGCCCGATCGCGCCGCTGAACCCCGGATGGCCGACGGCCAGCTTGTCCTTCCATCTTGCGTCGAGGATGTCGGTCCAGGATTTCGGCGCCTCCGTCTCTGAGACCAGGCGGGTGTTGTGCGCCATCAGGTAGATGCCGATGAACGAAGACTGGAAGTAATTGTCTGGGTCTGATACCCGCAGGATCGGCAGTAGGCCGTCGGCATTGACTGGGCGGAACTGCATCAGCCGATTTTGTCGCTTGAGCTGAATGTAGTGCCCGCCATTGGTCGAAGAGAACACGTCACACTGACCCACGCCCGCGCGCGCATCCTGCGAGAGGCGCTGGAAGGCGACCTGGGAGGTGGTGCGCACCACGTTGCAGCGCACTCCAGGATAGCGAGCGGTGAATGCGCGGCCGGCCGCTTCAGACGGCTCGGCGCTGTATTGGCCTGTATACCACGTGACCTCGCCTTCCCGCTTGGCGGCTTCATACAAAGCGCGTTCCTGCGGATGCATGGGCGATTGGGCCCATGCTTTTGTTGTCGCCGCGGACCAGGCCGCCAGCGTTAGCATCTGTCGCCTGTCGATCAGGAACATTCGGCTTTCTCCCACCATTCTGTCCAGCGGCGCCGCCTTTGGCGGTCACGGCGCGAGGTTCGTTTTTCTTGGATGGATAATCAGGCCATCGACTTCACGCAGTGTCAATTCGTTAACGCGGACCATGTGGAAACACCATGTTGCCGGTGGGGTGGATTGGCATCGATGGTGGCAAGCTGCCTGCGCCGCGGCGGTAAAGGATCATGCCCGGCTCGAAAGCTTCAACGGCGCGGCCCCGGGCATCGCGCAGCAGATTGGCGGCGGTGCCGGTCATGCTCCCGCGGGGCGTTGATCTCGGTGAGCAGGTTGTTCTTAATCAGGCTGCGGAAAACCGCGTTGCGGGCCGCGGCTGGCAAGCTGATGGGGGGGCGGGCAAGGCCCATCTCGTGCTGCGCGGCGGCGCTCAGGATCACGCGCTGAGTGTCAGAAAGCTTGGTCATCGTGGTGGTCTCCGGTTTCGGGTGCCGGTCATCGGCCCCTACTGCCGGGAGCCCCGCCGGGCAGAAGCCGGTCGGGGCGGTGCGGGACTGGCACGCGTCAGGCTGCGTATTCACCGCGGCAGACATGCCGGCCCGTGGTGTCTTTCAGCGTGCAGGGCATCCCCTGCGTGTGGCGAGACATTCCCGCTGTGCCGCGCTTGAGCTGTCAAACAGCGCCCAATATTTTCCACCCAACAGCGCCCAAAACTTTCCAGTTTATGCGGTCGGTTTCGGCTGTTTTCGCCTTTGCTTGAACCGGAAGGAGTCATTCCCGGTTTCGAGGATGTCGCAATGATGGGTGATGCGATCGA
>CAMDJV010000077.1 GCA_945901085.1 Rhodovarius crocodyli
CCGGCAGGGCGCCTCGTCGGTGAGCGCTATCTATGGGACCGACACAGAACTGTAAACCCCAACGTCATGCAAAAGACGCATACCACACCTCCAAACCGTTACCCACTCATCCCTTTTCCTAGGGTTTTGGCGGGGTATTGGGGGGAATCCCGACCAGAAGAAAATGTCAGACCCTCCGAATCAGCGCCCAAATGAACCACGTCACCATCATGGACCCCGCCTTCAAGCAGCAATGTGGCCAGGTGATCCTGCACAGAGCGTTGAATAACCCGCTTCAGCGGCCGCGCCCCGTAGATTGGATCGTAGCCGGCCTCTCCCAGCCAAGTCAGCGCTGCGCCATCCACCTCCAGGGTGATCTGCCGCGCCTCCAGCAGCGAGCGCAGCCGCGCCAACTGGATATCAACGATGGCGGCCATATTCTCCCGCGCCAGGCGGCCGAACAGCACCACTTCATCAAGGCGGTTGAGAAATTCCGGCCGGAAACGCTCCCGCACCGCGCGCATCACCGCAGGCCGCGCCTCATCCACATCCGCCCCATCAGGCAGTTCCGACAAGGCCTGCGAGCCCAAATTTGAGGTCAAGACAATGATACAATTGCGGAAATCCACAGTACGCCCCTGCCCGTCCGTCAGCCGGCCATCATCAAGCACCTGCAGCAGCACGTTGAAGACATCATCATGGGCCTTCTCCACCTCGTCGAAGAGAATGACCTGGTAGGGGCGCCGGCGGACCGCCTCGGTCAAGGTGCCGCCCTCCTCATAGCCCACATAGCCAGGCGGCGCGCCGATGAGGCGAGAGACGGCGTGCTTCTCCATGAACTCGCTCATGTCGATGCGCGTCATTGCCCGCTCATCATCGAATAGATAGGCGGCGAGCGATTTTACCAACTCGGTCTTGCCCACACCGGTCGGCCCCAGGAACAGGAAAGAACCAATCGGCCGGTTCGGGTCCTGCAGCCCGGCCCGGGCCCGTCGCACCGCCTTGCTAACAGCCTCCAGCGCCTCCTGCTGGCCCACCACGCGGCGGCGCAGTTCGTCCTCCATCCGCAGCAGTTTTTGGCGTTCGCCCTCCAGCATCTTCTCCACCGGAATGCCGGTCCAGCGGCTGACCACGGCGGCGATGCCTTCCTCGGTCACCGCCTGATTGACCAGCTTGCCCTCGCCCGCGCCGGCCTCGGCCAATTCTTTCTCGAGGCCGGGAATAACGGAATAGCGCAGCTCCGCCGCCCGGTTCAGGTCGCCCTTGCGTTCCGCCAACTCCTGTTCGGTGCGGGCATGGTCCAGCTTTTCCTTGATCTGCTGGCTTTCCACCACGCGGCCCTTTTCCGAGGCCCATTCGGTGGTGAGTTCGCCGGATTTCTCCTCCAACTCGGCGAGTTCCTTCTCCAGCTTGGTCAGGCGGTCACGGCTGGCGGAATCTTCCTCCTTCTGCAATGCCGCGCGCTCGATCTTGAGTTGCAGGACGCGGCGGTCCAGTTCGTCCAGCTCTTCGGGCTTGCTGTCCACCTGCATGCGCAGCCGGCTCGCCGCCTCATCGATCAGGTCGATCGCCTTATCGGGTAGAAAGCGATCCGTGATGTAGCGATTGCTCAGCGTCGCCGCGGCCACCAGGGCATTGTCGGCGATGCGCACGCCATGATGCAGCTCGTATTTTTCCTTGATGCCGCGCAGGATGCTCACCGTATCCGCCACCGAGGGCTCGCCGACAAAGACCGGCTGGAAGCGCCGCGCGAGCGCCGCGTCTTTTTCCACATGCTTGCGGTACTCGGCCAGGGTGGTGGCACCGATGCAATGCAACTCGCCGCGCGCGAGTGCCGGCTTCAGCAGGTTAGACGCATCCATGGCGCCATCCGCCTTGCCCGCACCCACCAGCGTGTGCATTTCGTCGATGAAGAGGATGACCTGGCCGGCAGCATCCTCCACCTCTTTCAGTACGCCCTTCAGCCGCTCCTCGAACTCGCCGCGATATTTCGCCCCGGCGACCATGGCGCCAAGGTCGAGCGACATCACCCGCTTGCGGGCCAGCGCCTCGGGCACATCGCCGCGGATGATGCGCAGGGCGAGCCCTTCCACAATCGCCGTCTTGCCCACGCCGGGCTCGCCGATCAGGACAGGGTTGTTCTTGGTTCGCCGGGCCAGCACCTGGATGGTGCGGCGGATTTCCTCATCACGGCCGATCACAGGGTCCAGTTTTCCGGCCCGCGCCAGTTCGGTGATGTCCTTGGCGTATTTCTTCAGCGCGTCGAAATTTTCTTCTGCGCCGGCGCTTTCCACCTTGCGGCCCTTGCGCATCTCGGCGATCGCCGCCTCCAAGGCGGCCGGCACCAGACCCGCGGCGCGCAGGGCGCGTCCGGCGGGGGTGTCGCTGGTGGCGAGGGCCAGCAGCACACGGTCCTGTGCGACAAAGACGTCGCCCGCCTTTTTTGCCCCCTGTTCGGCGGCGTCGAGCACCCGCACCAATTCAGTCGAGACCTGGGGTTGGCCGGCGCCGCCGCCCTGCACGGCGGGGATGCGCTTGAGTTCGGCATCCATCGTGGCCAGAGCGGGTGCCGGGTCGGCCTTGGCGGCGCGGATCAGGCCGGCGGCGGCGCCTTGCGCGTCATCCAGCATGGCCTTGAGCAGGTGCTCAGGCGTGATGCGCTGGTGGTATTCGCGAATGGCAATGGTGCCAGCGGCTTGCAGGAAGCCGCGCGCACGTTCGGTGAATTGCTCAACATCCATGGTATGTCCCTTTCCAGGCAACCGCTCCGCCGGTCCCTAACGCGGCAACCGGGGGGAGCGTTCCAATGCTATGGAATTGGGGATCGGCGGGGGGGCGCTTCAAGGGGCCAGGGCGCGGATCAGTCGAGCATGAAGGGGGCGTAGTGCTCCAAGATGCCATCCATGCAGCCGGGGCCGTGTTCCTGCTCGATGCCTAATTTGTTTTCCAGTGTCGCCGCGGCGCCGAGCAGAAATGATGGTAGGGCAGCGCGTATCAGGTCTTCAGGGCCAGCATAGACGTCATAATCACCATCATTGCCGTGTATGGCGAAACGCCGTTTTTCGTCCCAGACCATATGGTAGCCAGTGCGGTGGATATCGAAGAAATAATCCAATTGTTCCTCATTCCAATCGAGTTCCCAAACTGGCGATAATTTTGGCAATACCGGATAAATAGATGCCCCAAGCAGCGTGAAAATACCGTATCTGCGAAGTGAGGGCAGCAGCGGACCAAGCAATTCCTCATCGGGCAGCTTGTATCCGATGCTTGGGACCATCTGCACCTTCCAGCCGTGACGACCCAACCAATCATTTGATAAGCGCGAGCCATCCTGCCCACTCGGTGTCCGGAACGCCTCGAGCATCTCAACAGCCTCGCTCAGCAGTTTGACCTGCCGATCACGCAGGCCAGCCCGCTTGAAATCCTTATCAAGATCGTTATTACGGAAGTAGTCTTCCGGGTTTGGTGGATCGTACATATATGTTATCCATAATTCGTTGATCGTGCGACCCCAATTCACTGAACTGTGAGCGCCTCAATCGAGCATGAAGGGGGCGTAGTGCTCCAAAATGCTATCCATGCAGCCGGGGCCGTGTTCTTCCTCCACGCCCTCACGTACCCAATGTGTGGCGGCGGCACCCACTGCGCTATACGGCAAGGCGGCGCGTACGAAATCTTCGGGGCCAGCATAGACGGCATATATACGTTCAAAGGCGTAAACCGCGAAATCCAACGCCTTTGAATACAACAAGCTTCGATTGATTTGGTGAGCGTTGAAGTACAATCCTAAAACACGACTCTCCACCGGCAATCGCCAAACAGCGGAGATTTTGGCATCGCCCATTTCGACCGCTGTCCCCAACAACGAGCGGTTTTGCGTGTGCATCAATGCGGCGACGAGCGGTTGCAAAAATCTATCGTCTGACTTCGTCAATGGCGAAGCCTCTATGAACTGCACTCGCCAATTATGCGCGCCAAGCCATTCGTTCGAAAGACGACTGGCGATGATACCACTCGGCAGTGTATACGGCTCCAGCATGGTCCAGGCGAGGTCCCGCAGATCGCGCTGTTGCAGGGGCGCCCCTGCCCGTTGGAAGTGCAAATCCATGCCGGGCAAGGTGAAACTGGGTGGCTCATGCTTGTCGATATCGGGCATTACGGCTGGTTCCTTATTTCAGCGGGATAACGAAACTTGTCCGTGGCTTCGAAACCACGGGCTGTTGGACGGAAGATTTCAAGTGTCGGAACATTGGCCGCGCCGGGGGAAGTGCTTGGGCGAGCGGTCGCGACTCTGTTGCCCGGCAAAATGTATCGCGTGGTCCCGTCGCCCAAGTGGTCCGGCAGCCCTGCATTGAGGCGTGCCAGATCGGCCTCTCTACCCGCCACGCCGCCTGGCCGGACCCACTGATCGACCTCACCACTCAAAACCCGATGGTGCTCTGTCAGTGGATCATCGCGCAACTCCTGAACGCGATCCCGGCCCGACGCATCTCGTATCGGCGCCCGAGGGATCGCGCGTGTCGGGGAATTCCCCTGCCCAGCCCCGGATGGCGGCAGTAGGGGACGGCCGCCACCCCGCCTGTTAATGGGTATAACATCCTGATTAGCGCTAGGGCGGGGGTGCGGCATCATCCCCATGCCTGGGCGGGCACTCCGCCAATGTGCGGAGACTTGATGTCCCTCCCGCATATACGCCCGCACCCAGACGGTGGTCCTTGCCCCGCGATCACTCGGGTTCAGCCCGCGAAAGCCCTGCCCGACCCAAGTCTGAAACGCGCCGCGTTCGGGATGGCCGACCCGCCAGTAGCGCTCATCCGCCACGGCCGCACGCAAATCACTTTCAGTTATTCGAACGATCCGTGACATCGTTCACTCCTGACTATTGGAATGTCTTCCTAATTTATTCCAGGATAATAGTCAGGGATAATTTTCTTCTCATCCTTCTAAAAAGACATGGCCGGCCACTACTCCGGGGCGCCCCAGAGCAGACGCCCATCGCCACGCGGTGAGACCTGCGTGGATCAATCGAGCATGAAAGGGGCGTAGTGCTCCAAAATATTGTCGAGGCAGCCTTTGCCAAACTCAACCTCCACATCCTGTCTGAGTTGATCGGTCGCGTCCTCGCCGATCCAACCCTCTGGGAGCGCTGCGCGAACAAACCACGGCGGGCCGCAGCAGATCGCATAGTGTTGAGCGTCGGAATGAATGGCGAAGCTTCTGCCCTCGTCAAAGGCCATAACGGTTCGGCCGTCATGCGCTTCGAAAAAGCGGCCCAAATGGTCAGGGGTCACCTGCATCCGCCAGATGGCCGCAGGCCGATCCGGCGGGGGCTCGAAGACGCCCCCAAGCAGGGAATTGGCTCCCATGTCGCGCACCGCGCCAATGAGTGGCGTCGTGGAGTTGGCGTCCAGAGCGGCCAGGTCCCAATGGGCGATCAATTGAACACGCCAGCCCCTTTCGCCCAGCCAGGCATTGGACATCCGACTGCCAAGCAATCCGCTCCGGTATCGGAACGTCTCTAGCATCAACCAGCCTGCATCGAGATACGCGCGCTGATGCTGGGGTGAACCCGCGCGGGGTATCTCACCAAGCGAGGGCAGGACTGCGCCGCTCGGCGGCTGCGGAAGATTGTTGTTCATCATCATGGGCTCCCCGGAATGGAAGGATACCGAAACTTGTCGGTTTGATCGAAGCGTGCAGGACCTCGTGACTGGCTGGGTTGAGCGATTTCAAGCGTGTTGACGCCTTCCGAACCAGGGCTTGTGCTGGCACGGAGGGTCGCAATCCGTCCATCGGCCAGCCTGTATCGCAATACGCCTTCGCCCACGATTTCGGGTTCGCCGACTGGTCGCAGACGCATGAGATCAATTTCCCGACCTAGCGTGCCGCCTGGGCGTCGCCATTGATCGCCATTGGGATGGAAAGGCCCAACCCATTCGCTCCGATCGCGAAGTTCCGCAGTGTGATCGCGGTTACGATCATCGGTTATGCGTTCGCGCGGGATGGGTTCTTGCCGGGGTGGCGGGCGCTCTTCCCTCGGCCGTAAAGGCCGTTGGGTTTGTGTTGGGCGCGGCCGCACCGGACCACGCATGACCAACGTAGGCGTTATCTCGCCTTCTACAGAGGGCGGGTTTAGGTGCTGCAAGACATGACCGTGGCGACCCGGCGTGCCCCTGAAATGTGAAGACACCCAATGACCACCGCGCATATACGCCCGCACCCAGACGGTGGTCCTTGCCCCGCCATCACTCGGGTTCAGCCCGCGAAAGCCCTGCCCGACCCAAGTCTGAAACGCGCCGCGTTCGGGATGGCCGACCCGCCAGTAGCGCTCATCCGCCACGGCCGCACGCAAATCACTTTCAGTTATTCGAACGATCCGTGACATC
>CAMDJV010000078.1 GCA_945901085.1 Rhodovarius crocodyli
GTCCCCGATTTGAACCTGTCAACCGATCACACGGGTGTCGGTATAAGAAAGACCAGCCCCTCGAGCACCCCAGCAGGGTCGACATGTATGTCGACGAGTTTCCTGCACCTTCGTTTAATTATTGATTATAATATAATTCAAAGGTCCAGGAGAGTCGTCGACATACATGTCGACCTGGTGGGAGAGCGCTAGGACAAAGCCCTCTCGCTCTTTTCCTCCGCCAGCAGCGTTTTTCATCTGCATGTAAAATTGAGCTTTAGGCGGCGCGAAGCTCGGTGCGGATGAAATCGGCCGCGCGCTCGGCGATCATCATCGTCGTGGCCATGGTATTGGCCGAGGTCATGGCCGGCATGATCGAGGCATCGACCACTCTCAGCCCCTCCATGCCATGCATGCGAAGCCTGTCATCCACCACCGCCATGGGGTCATCGGCTGGGCCCATTTTGGCCGTGCCGATGAGGTGATAGGTCGTCACACCATTGTTGCGGGCGAAATCGAGGAATTCGTCATCGGTCTGCACATCGCCGCCGGGCAGGGTTTCGCCTTCGAGGTATTGCGAGAGTTGCGGTGAATTCAGCAGCCGGCGCATCATTCGCAGGCCGGCGATATGCACCCGGCGGTCCATCTCATGGCTGAGGTAATTCGGCTGGATTTCAGGGTTCTCCCAGGGGTTGGTGCTGCGGGCGCGGACAAAGCCTGTGCTCTCCGGCCGGTGCTGCCAGGAGCCGGCGGAGACGCCGGGGTAGTCATCGAGGATATAGGTCTTGCCGGGTTTGTAGCTGCCGGGGGTGAAGACGCATTGCAGGTCCGGCTGGTCCAGCCCCTCGAAGCTCTTCCAGAAAACATAGACATGGCTGGGGGCGGTGGCGAGGATATTGGGCCGGCCGGTGGCCCATTTCACCAATTGCGTGCCCAGCCGCCAGCCGCGCGCCAATTCATTCAGCGTGACGGTGCCGGGCTTGGCGCGCATGATGAAGCGGCTGGCATAGTGGTCACGGAAATTCTCGCCCACGCCGGGCAGGATATGGACCGGCGCCACGCCGAGTTTTTGCAGCAGGGCGGCGGGGCCGATGCCGGAGATTTGCAGCAGGCGGGCGGTATTGGCGGTGCCGGCGGAGATGATGACCTCACGCCGGGCGCGGATTTCGGTGCGCGGCCCATCGGCCGAGGCGGCATAGCGCAGGCCCACGCAGCGCTTTCCCTCGAAGAGCAATGTGGTGGCGCGGGCATTGGTGCGCACTTCGAGGTTTTTGCGGGCCATGGCCGGGTGCAGCCGGCCGCGGGCGGCGCTGACCCGGCGGTTATTCTGGATGATCCGCTGGTAATAGCCCACGCCGGCCTGGTTACCATTATTATAGTCGGGATTGCGGGGGATGCCCTGGGCGACGCAGCCTTCGATGAAGGCTTCGGAGACCGGGTGGAACCAGTCCATATCGGTGACCGGCATGCCGCCTTCGGTGCCGCGGGTGTCGTCCGCGACGCCCACGCGGCGCTCCGTGCGCTTATAATAGGGCAGGCAATCATCATAGCCCCAGCCGCGATTGCCGCGCTGGGCCCAGTTGTTGAGGTCATCGGGCTGGCCACGATTATAGATCAGGCCGTTGATCGAGGTGCCGCCGCCCAGCACGCGGCCTTGGATGGTGTTGATGCGCCGGCCGCCGGTCATTTCCGTGGGTTCGGTGCTGAATTGCCAGGAGACATCGGGGTTGGCGAGCGTTTTGATGAAGCCGGCTGGCATATGAATCCAGGGGTTGGTGTCCATTGGCCCCGCTTCGAGGACGCAGACGGAATGCTTGCCATCCTCGCTCAGCCTATCCGCCAGGACGGAACCGGCAGCACCGGAGCCCACGATGATAAAATCAAATCTGTCTGTCATGGCGTTTCCCTCGATTCCGTGAGCCTAACCTGGGCTTGCATTCACCGAAACCTCAGGGCTGGGGGCTGGCGCCATCGAGGGCTTCATCGAGCAGGGCCAGCAGGGCGGCGGCAAAGCTGCGCATATTCGCCACCCTATCGCCATGTCCTGTTTCGATGGTGCGGACGAGGCTGATGGGGCCGCTCACCGCGATGCAGGTATGGCCCGCCGCATCGCCATAGCTATTGCC
The DNA here is from genome assembly GCA_945901085.1 of Rhodovarius crocodyli. Taxonomy (GTDB): domain Bacteria; phylum Pseudomonadota; class Alphaproteobacteria; order Acetobacterales; family Acetobacteraceae; genus Rhodovarius; species Rhodovarius crocodyli_A. The sequence continues at coordinate 2,106 of CAMDJV010000078.1, forward strand.
CGAGGGGCCGGAGGCGCCGGTTTCGGCGATGCCCCAATGGGTGGCGAAGCGGGTTCGCAGGGTTTGCGCCAGCAATTGGGCATAGGGTTCGGAGGAGGAGCGCATGCCCAGCATCTCGCGATCGGTGATGCCGAGCAGGCTGGAGCGGGCCTTGCGGGTGTAGACGACGGCGCCGCCCTGAAAATAGGCGCTGGCGCCTGGCACCGCGAGAAGGGCGGCCGAGACGAGGCCGCCGGAGGAGGATTCGGACACCGACACGGTCTCGCCACGCGCCTTGAGCCTTTCTGCCAATGCGGCGGCAAGGGGGAGAAGATCCTGCATGTTGGCCATCCCTGGTGATTGTTAAGGCAGGTTCGGCGTGTGATGCGCGCAAAGCAAGGTGGAGAGGGGGGGGAGATGGTGGGTGCGACAGGGATTGAACCTGTGACCCCTGCCGTGTGAAGGCTGGCCTTAGCCGTTGCGCGTGTTTTATCTGAATTGAGCTTCGCTAGAAATCCGGCCTATTCCCTCACTTTTTAATTGTTCGCTTACGTTTTGCGTTGCTGCTTCATGCGCTAGCCTGCTACCTACCTGCTACCTAGGGCGCTACCTAGGCAGCAATCTGGGGGGCAGTCATGGCGACGGCGGCGAGCAAGATTAGTTTGACGGATGTGCGGGAGTTGCCGCCAAACCGGGAGTTGTTCGACGGCGGCAAGGGCGCCGTGGCCGGCTTTGGCATTCGCCGCCAGCGCAGCACGGCGATTGCCTACATCTTGCTGTTTAGGACGGCCGAGGGGCGCAGTTGTCGCTACACCATCGGGCGCCACGGCGCGCCCTGGACCCCTGAGACGGCCCGCGCGAAGGCCAAGGCTATTCTGGCCGAGGCTGCGGGCGGTGCTGATCCTGCCGCCGCCAAGCAGGAATTGCGCGACGCGCCGACGGTGAAGGAATTGTGCGAGCGGTATTTGGCCGCCGCCAAAGCCGGGCGCCTGACCACGCGGCGCGGTGGGACCAAAAAGGCAAGCACGCTCGACAGCGATACCAGCAGGATCAATTCCCACGTCCTGCCGTTGCTTGGAAACAAGAAGGCGATGACCGTCACAACGAACGACCTCGAAGAGTTCATGCACGCAGTTGCGGATGGAAAGACCCATCGGCGGGAGAAGCTCGACAAGCCCCGCGCGTTCCGCAACGTCAGGGGCGGCATGGGCACAGCCTCCCGCACCATCGGCCTGCTGGGCGCCATATTCAACTATGCCGTGAAGGTGGGCATCTGCACCCATAACCCTGCCACTGGCGTGCTAAGGCCGGCTGATGGCAAGCGTGACCGGCGCCTGTCTGACGATGAATTCGTGCTGCTCCATGATGGGCTGCTGAAGGCGACCGAGGCCGGCATGTGGCCGCACGCCGTGGCCGCCGCCCGCTTCCTGGCGTTGACTGGCTGGCGCAGCGGCGAGGCCATCGGGCTGCGCTGGAAAGAGGTCGACCTCGACCGCCGCACGGCCCGCCTGGGGGATACCAAGACGGGTGCGAGCCTGCGCCCCCTCTCGCGGGCCGCTTGCGCCGTGCTGACCACGCAGAAGGCCGCCACGGGCGGCGCGGCCGAGGCCTTGGTGTTCCCCCCATCCCGGGGCGAGACCACCATGACGGGCTTCAAGCGGTTCATGGCGCGGATAGGCAGGCTCGGCGGACTGCCGGCCGAGATAACGGCGCATACGCTGCGGCATTCCTTCGCCAGCGTATGCGCCGATCTCGACATGACTGAAACCACCATCGCCGCGCTGATCGGGCACAAGGGGCGCAGCGTGACCTCCCGATATATCCATAGCGCGGATGCGGTGTTGCTGGCGGCGGCGGATAAGGTGGCGGGAGAAATTGCCCGGCGCATGGAGCCGAGCCAGCGGGGCAGCGCCGAGATTGTGCAGCTTCACGCGGCGACTGCATGAGTGTTGCACCGATGGAAAACGCGCAACGTGCTGTACTCCCGCTAAGCCAAAAGCTGGCCGACTTGCTCTCCGATGGAACTGCCGGGCGTGCCGCCATGTTGCTCGACGCATGCGTGCTTGATGACCCGACCATCGCAGACTGCATCCGCGCGCTCGATCTCGCTAAGACTGACGACGAGTGGAACACGGCGCTTTCTAGCCTATCGCTGTTCCTACTAATTCGAGCGCAGGCTTCTACCTCAAGCCCTACACCGCAAGTTGGCGATAGGCGCGCGATTGACCGAATTCAGGAATTGGCGGCGCGCATAAAAGCAGGGCCGCATCGACGCGCGAGAGGACGGCAGACGGCGGATCAGCGCTCTTATCTGGACGGCCAGATGCTTCGCCATTTTGAAGCAAGTAGGCTGACGCGGACGCCAGCCGAGGGCGCGAAGGTGCTCATGGAAGCCTATGGAATTCCATACAAGGAAGCCATGACACGAGCGTTGCGGGCAGCGCAGCGAGGGTTTTTCAGTTTTAGATTACGGGGCGTGCCCTATCACGCTGGGCGGACCCGCCCTCGCTGATTGTCTGTAACTCCCGCAAATCGGCGTTAAAAGAACATCTGCACGGCGCACGGATATGCGCTTGATAGGCGTCCATCAGCGCAATTCAGCGCTGGTGGGAGATTACTATGCAGCTTGCTACGACTGACGATCCCGACGCGCTGTTGACGCGCAAGGCGGTGGCCGAATGCCTGACCAGAGCGGGCTATCCTATCTCGAGCGCGACACTGGCGACCAAGGCCACACGCGGCGGCGGTGCGCCCTACAGCCTGTTTTCTGGCCGCGCCCTGTATCGCTGGTCAGATGCCTTGGCCTGGGCGAAATCTCAGATGACGGCGCCACGGTGCAGCACATCCGAGGTTGACGCGCAGCGGGTGGCCGGCTGATGGCAGAGTCCGCAACCATTGGCCTGACCTTCGAGCGCGGTGGGCAGCTTTACGCGTGCATCGCCATCCGCCCCCACCAGCGCCCTGATGGTGGGGCAAGCCAGATTGCGGTGTGGAGCACCCGCTGTTGCGACTGCGGCGAAGCGTTCGAGACGACTTCCGCCACGTCGCTTAACCGGGGGCCGGAAACCCGGCGCTGTTCCGTCCATCGCGCGCCCGGTCGGCGGGTGGCGAAACTCTCGCCGGCCGCCTCTGGCCAGAACGACCTCAGCGCACTGGGCGTGGAGGCCGCCAGCGGCTTTGCAGGCTTGGGGGTGGGCCATCCTACCGCCGACACTAAAAGCGCCCTGGCGGAAGGCGGTGCCGAATGAGTGGGCCGTCAAACTGCCCCGTCACTTTAGCCGGGCTGGCGCACATCGAGCGATGGGTAGCTTGGCAGACTCAAGACAGGCCCGGGGCTGACAAGCCGACAAAGACACCGATCAACCCGGCGTCCGGCGGCAATGCCGCTGCGGACAAGCCCAGCACATGGGCAAGCCGAGCAGCAGCCGAGCGGCGAGCCGAGCAGCTACCCAAGCCATACGGCGCTGGCGGCGTGGGCATCATCCTGGGCATTCACGACGACCGGGCCATTGGTGGGCTGGACCTGGATACATGCCGCGATCCTGACGCCGGCACACTGGCCGCATGGACCGAGCCGTTCATGAACGCGCTGGGCACCTATGCCGAGGTATCGCCCAGCGGCACCGGCATCAAGTTGTTCTTCTGCTATGACGCCGCCGCATTGCCCTATCTGCAACAGGCCATGGGCACAAAAACCGGTAAGCAGTGGAAGCAACAAGGCGGCGACCATCCGCCTGGGGTGGAGCTTTACCTGTGCAATCGCTTCTTCGCGGTCACCGACGCCGCGCTCGATACCGCGCATGATGAGGATGGTTGCCCAGAGCCGGCAGCGATTGAGTTCGTTCCCACCGAAACCCTGCTGCAGCTCATCCATGACCTGGGGCCGGCGGCTTTCGGCAAGCCCAAGCCCAGCAGCGACGGGCGTAGAGCAGGCGGTGGCGACCAGTCCCGAAGCGCCAAGGTAATGGGCACGGCGGCGCGCGTGAAGGGGCGTGGCGGCAGCTTTGAGGAGTTCGTGGTGGCGCTGGACTCCGACCCTGACATGCAAAACAGCGTGCAAATCTTTCCAGATTCCCGGGGTAAACAGCGTCCAAAAGTTTCCACCCGGGGTTATGCGATCATCCGGCCTTTGGGCTGGAGAATCTGGGGTGTTGGTCATGGATACGATTGCCAAAGTTCGATTTCGCCGTT
>CAMDJV010000079.1 GCA_945901085.1 Rhodovarius crocodyli
TGCGGCACTTGCATGCAGCTCAGCGCCACAATCTCGCGCTGGCGGCGCAGATCATCGGGTACCGCCTCGCCAGCATCCTCTGCCGCCTCGGCCTGGTCCAGCAACGCCAGGAGCTCGGCCAAATTATCTGGCGCCAATTCGCGCAAGCCATCGCGCAGCGCGCCACGCAGCCGCCAGGGGCCGATCAGCTGCGCGCCGGCGCTGGCCATATCGGCCTTGAACATCTGCTGCTCCAGCACCGTCAGCGGCGCCAGGGTGTAGCTGCGGGCGGCATCGGCCTCGCCTAACACCATCTCCTCGCTCTGCCGGCGGGAGAAAATCACGGTTTCGGTCATGCGTTGGTCCTCAATACTGGCACAGAAAGAAGCTGGCATCGGTGATATTCGCCTCGGCGCGGATCTCGTTGGTGCGCAGGCCGCCGCGATCGCCCGGGTCGGCCGCCAGCAGGCGCACTGCCGGCATGGTCACACTGAAACGGTTGCCTGCATTGCCCGGCACCACGGCAAAGAGTGAGCCGCCGGTGCCATTGCGGAAATTGTTGAACAGGGCGACTTGGCCGGTGGTGTCCATGCTGGGGTTGAGCGTCGCCATCACGCCGCGGGTGATCGGGACGGCCGGATCGAAGCCATCCTGCGCCTCCGGATTATCTGGCAGCACGGTGCCCACGCCTGCATCGACTGAGAGGTTCTTGAGCTTGGCGGTATTGCCCAGCAGATTGGCGCGTCCACCAACCCAGCGCGGCGGGGTGGTGGCGGTCGAGGCGTTTAGCGCGGATGGCAGCGCTACCGTGGTGACGGAGACGAATTGGCCACGCAGCGAGAAGGCCAGCATACCAATGCCGCCTGCCTCGAGATCGAGTTTTGCCGAGCCGACGCAGCCGGTGAAAATCCACAACAGGCCGTCGCTGTAGAGGTAGAGCGTGACGGTCTTGTAGACCGATTCATCGGAGGTGGGCCGGTAGAGGACATTGGGCGGGATTTGCATCAGCGTGGTGGTGCTGAGCGCGGTGCCAAAGGTCTCGCCGAAACTGGCGACGCGGCCTGTGGTCCAGCCCATGATGGGGCTGACGGCGCCGGCGGCGGGGTTGCCGGTGAGAATGCCAGGAATGCCGCGATAGATATTTGCGACGCTGCTGAAGGCAACTGGGAAAGTGGCGCTATTGGTGGTGCCGGCGGTGGCTGCGGTTGCTACCACGCCGACGGCGTCGGTCACCTCCTCGAAGGTGCATGCGCGCATGAGGCGCCCCCAACTGGGCGCGGTGCCGGCGGTGCCAGAGCCACGCATTGGCACCATGAGCTCAATGGTGGGGCTGAGGCTGCCGACGATGCCCGGCAAACCGTCCAATGCGCCGGAGAAGCTGGGATCGGTCACTACGTTGGGGCCAAAGCGGGCCTGCGCGCTGCCGAGAATGAAATCACCGGCGACGGGCGAGCCCGCGATGGAATCGGTGCCTGGCGTGGTCTCGATCTTGGCGGCGATGGCCGAGAAGCGGGTGCGGACAAGGGTCAGGCTCATGGCAATCTCCTATGAGATGGGGGGGCTAGGGGCTGGATCAGCTGGCCCAGGGCCCGCCGCTGGGGCCAATGGCGAGCATGCTAAAGCGTGCGAGGAACTCTCCGGCCGGCAGCGCGGAGGCATCGCTGTCATAGAGGCTGAACTCGGCGCCCTGCTCGGCGACATCGCCAAGGCCTGGGGTGCTGGGTGTCCAGCCTGCCAGGGCCTCGACCAGTTGCGCATGCAGCAGGCAGAGCGCCTGCTCGGCGGCGAGGTCGGTGGCGGCGCTGACAAAGCCGGTTACTGAGAAGGCCAGACGATAATGGGTCAGGCCGGGTTCCTCAGTCTCGTCAGCCTGCCATTCCTCGCCGCGGAGGATGAGCCTTGGTATGGTGTCGGTATCGAGATCCACAGGCGCGCGGCGGGCGCGTTCCACAACCACATCCGACAGTGTGCTGGTGAGGCGTTGAGCGATCGCAGCGAGGCCAGCCTCGCGCAGTGGCAGACTGCCCGTCATGACATGCGCCCCAGGCCGAGGCGGCAGGTCAGGCCGAGCGGGTCAGGCTCCACCGTCTCCACGCGATATGTGGTGCCGGCCAAGCGCAGCAGGTCGCCGCGTCGGGGCGGCTGGGCCAGGTCGGCAGCACGGATGGTGGCCTGGATAGCGATTGCCCGGCCGCTGGTGGCACCCAGGCCCGGCACCAACTCCGCCGGCGTCGACAGAAGGACGCGAGCGGGCTGCCAGGTGCCACCGGCTGCTGCCTGCCATTCTGCGTCGCTGCCCATGTTCGAGTCTGCCAGCAGCGTGGCCATGGCGGCATCAAAGGCGCTCATCGCCGCGGTGCCACGGCAGCGGCAATTTGCGGCGCCACCTTCTCGATGCTCCGGCCGATGACATAACCGCCCAACCCCAGTTGCACGATGTCCCAGAGCTTGAGCACCTCAGCTTCGGAGATGCCCGGCGCCGACCAGCCCAGCCAGCGGGCGACAATCAGCCCGCCAAAGGTCAGCATCAGGATCGGCCGCCAGCAGGCCGCCAGCCAATGCTCGGATTGCGCCTCGGCCTTGATGATGTCGCCAGCCGCGGCATTCAGGCTGGCCTGCTGGCTGAGCAGGGCCATGACCATGTCCTGCTGCGCCTTGGCGGCCTCAGCAGGGTCGGGAAACCAGCGCTTGAACAGGTCGCCGAGGACCGGCAGCAGGGCGGGCAGAAGAGCTGCAATCATGGATACCTCCTGCGATCGAGTTCGAAATGCGGGCCGTCCGGGAAGGAAGCCCAGTCGCCGCCCCACACCAGCGCGACACCTTCCTCATGCGCCGAGGCTTTCATGGCGGCGGCAAGCTGACGGGCCAGCGGCCAGTCCCAGCGGACCTCGCCATTTCCGGGCACGCCATCGCCATCATCCAGCCAATAGGCCAGATCGACGGCATGGCCAGTGATATGCCGGCTGTTCATCGTGCGGGAGGCGCCAGCCTGGACCAGCTTGGCCTGGCGTTCCTTGCTCCGCAGGCCCTCCACAACAATGAAGGGCACGGCGAGGCGAGCCCGCTCGACCACCCGCACCAGGTCGGGATGTACGCCGGCCAAGCGTTGATGGTCGCGGATGCTAAGGGGCGAGCGCATGCTTAAGCCCCCGAGGCCGGCACGCGCTCGGTCCACACCCGCACCGTGGCATCGGCCGCCAGCGCCGCCAGGGTGGCGATGCCGACCTGGTAATTGCCGGTGGCAGTGGTGGTTATGCGGCGGTTGGTATTGTCCCAATAGACACGGGCGCCAGCGGTGATCGCCAGCGACGGCTCCTTGGTGATGTCAAAGACACCCTCGGTCTGGATCTCGACCGTGGTGCTGCTCGCGGCGTCATAGGCGGCGATGCCGAACAGCGCGCCGACCAGGACACCCTGGCCGGAGGTGACGGCATAGGGCGCCGACACGGTGAGGCTTTCACCGGGCTGGATAAAGTTCTTCATGATCAAGGGTCTCCATTGATGTTGGGATGGGTTGCAGACAGTAGTGCAAATCACTAATATACTCGCATGGACACCCTAATCACCGCTGCCGAAGCCAACCGCGCTTTCTCCCGTCTCCTGCGGGAGGTGCGTGAGGAAGGGCACCGTTTCGTCGTGACGGCGCATGGCAAGCCGGTGGCGCGAATTGTCCCCTGCGATGAGGGCGATGCGGCCCGCGAGGCGGCACGAGCGGCATTGCTCGCCCGCCTGTCAGGCCAGCCTGCGGTCGATGCGGGTCGATGGAGCCGTGACGAGCTATACGAGCGCTGAGATGCGGATAGCGCTCGACACCAATGTCCTGGCCTATGCCGAAGGCGTGAATGGCGAGGAGCGTAAGGCGACGGCCTTGCTCATCCTGCGCGACTTTGCCGGGCACGAGATCATGCTACCTGCTCAGGCGCTCGGCGAGTTGTTTGCGGTGCTCACCCGCAAAGCCAAGCGGGACGCCGCGGATGCCCGCCATGCGGTGCTCGGCTGGGCGGACAGTTTTGCAGTGATCGACACGACATCGGCGGTGATCGTCGAGGCGATGGAAGTTGCTACCACCCATCGCCTCTCGTTTTGGGATTCCGTGATGCTGGCCGCTGCCGCTCAGGCGGATTGCCGGATGCTCCTGTCGGAGGACATGCAGCACGGGTTCACCTGGCGCGGCGTGACGATCCAGAACCCATTCGCCATCACCAACTCGTAACGGCGGCGATGCAAGACCCGATTGGCCAGTATAAATCTGGTTAACGCTGCGAATGGCGATAACGTCTCCTGCTCAGGATACCGTGTGGCCCCATCGCCCTTAAAAAACTGGTGCGATGGCGTTACATGAAGCGCTTTATGAAGGGGCAACCGATGCCTGCATCCCAACCCGGCAAGCGAGTGGCAGCCAGCCGGGCCGAGCTGCGCCGGCTTGGCTTGCGTCCTATTGAGATCTGGGTGCCTGACACGCGTGCGCCTGGCTTTGCTGAGGAAGCGCGGCGTCAGTCGCGGCATGTCGACGCAAATCGCGCTCAGTTCTACGAGGTCATGGACTTCATCGAGCGCAACTCAGCCTGGCCCGACGGTCAGGACGATATTGCCGAGTTCGATGCGCCGCGGTGACGTGGTTGTGGTAGCCGATTAGGGCGGCGGCGAGGCCATTGCACTGAACCGCAGCCTCGCCGTTTTCCTAGGTTTCGGCTGATCAGGTGCCGGCGTTAAACCAGGCGCCGCGCCAGTCGATGGCGCCCACGCCGAAGTCAAAGAGCACGCTGACTTCGACGCCATCGACGCCGGAGACCGGCCCGGTGGTGACCTGCGGCCCCTCGGCGCCGTTGAGGTAGCCATAGACATAGACCGGCGCCGTCAGCGGGTCGGAGAACAGGTACCAGCGGTTGGAGAGGATCAGTGGCTCGATCAGTGGCTGCACAAAGCCGGCAAAGACGTTGGCATTGCCGATCTGCGCCGCCTGCACCGAGACGGTAAGCTGCCGCGCCGCCAATTCCTGATTGGGCCCGACCAACAGGCGCATGGAGGCACCGATGGCAATGGGCAGCCCGTCCAGGGTCTTCTGTTTCATGATCGCCGCACGCCCAGCCGCCAGCCCATCAAGGTTCAGCGCGGAGCCAGCGCTTGCCTTATTGGCCCGCGCCGTTGCTGTGCTGAACACCGCGGCGCTGCCGGTGATCAACGTCGGGCCATCGCCATTGGCCGTGTTCATCAGCGCATAGGCGGTGGCATTCTCGAAATCTGCCACCCGGCGGCCAATTGCCGCGGCGAAGTCGGTAAAGGCGCCCAGATCATCATTGACCAGCATCGGCCGGGTGACGCGAATGCGCCGGGCGAAGGTCTGCAGCAGCACGATTTCCTGGCTTTCGGACATAGTGCCGGCCTGGATTTCGCCATTCTCATTGAGCGGCAGCAGCGTCGGGAAATCGCCCACCCGCAGATGGCGGTGCGGCTTGAAGTCGCGGAAATCGCGGCGGAGAAAGATTTGTCGATAGCTCGGCTGTGCCGGCGTATAGGCCGCGAGCAGCATCTTATTGGCTGCGGCTGAGAGCAGCGCCGGAAAGTCCGAGGTGGTGTGAAATGCGCGTTCGGCGATCAGCGTCGGATTGCGCGGCACGTTCCGCTCACCGCGGGCACGAAGCAATTCGCCGACCATGTCGCTGGGGCGCCAACCCATGAACTCCACATGGCGGCCAGTGCCGGACGGTTGGTAGCCCGGCATGGAACGTGCGGCCAGCGCCTCGGCCATCGCGTCCAGCAATTGTGTTGGGTCGTCATTGGCGGGGTCGGTCTCCGGCCGAGCCGGGATGGAGGGGCGAGCGGCGCCGCTGGTAAAGGCATCCCACAGCCGCCCGCGCAGCACCTCAGGCGAGATGCGCTCACGGATGGCCGCCTGGCGCATCTCATCGAGCCGCGCTTCGGTCAGCAGGCCACGGCCGCCGGCGAGGAC
>CAMDJV010000080.1 GCA_945901085.1 Rhodovarius crocodyli
TTGTTGATATTTCTATGAGACATTACGTCCTGCAGGCGCTGGGTTTTATGTGGGCAATCGCAAGCTTGTTGGCGGCTGGAAGTTATACGCTCATACCTGCAAGCATCATTGGGCATGTGGTACTTATTTCCGCTGCATTTCTCACCGTGGCAACGTATACCACCGCATCATTGAAGCCGAGCGTCTTTAGCCACAATAATGGCCGTGGTCGCACTGGCGAGCACGAGTAGAAAATAAGAGATCACGATCCTTGACGGGCGGCGAGACCGATGTAAGCGCCGTTCTCCAAGGCTCCAGCCTGCAGACCGTTCGTATCCGGTGGCACCTCCTCCGCCAGTTCACATATGAGCCACACTCTCCGCCTCAACGACCGCCGCGCTGAGTGGCAGGTTTCCTGGGGTTTTCGGGGCAGACCTGTTGACTGGCAGGACGCAGAGAAGCCCGAAAATCGCTCTCCGCAGGCCAATTCTCTCCGGACCTCCTGACTTGGGCGGTTTAGTACGGAACTCAAAAATCTAGGTAAAAGGCCGGTTTCAGCGCGGTCGGCACTTCCCCTGGTTCGAACCCCACTTGCCCGAAATCCGTACTTCGTGAGCAAACCAGAAGTACGGCCATTATGGCTGGGTCAGAACAATCGTGAGCTGCAGGTTCGAGATCTTCTCGCCCCGCTCCCCCACCGAAGGTCACAGCCTTAAACCGCCTCCTGCTGCGAAAGACGTGTATCCATCCGGCCAAGGCCGCAGGCGGTTGTTGGTCAGGCGGCTGCGGCCTGATGAGCCTTTGCGTTCGTCCAGTTCCACGGCAGCAATAATCAGAGAGTTGCCGGCGCCGTCGGGAGGTGCCCCATTTGGCGCCTCATCACATCCACGGTGGCCCCGAGCCATGCGTTGGCACTCGCGAGGTTGCCGGCAAAGCGTTGACAGGGGCACGAAGCGAAGCAAGCGGACCGGCCGAGGGTTGAGCATCTGGCCTTCGAGGTCGAAAGCCTGGCCGATCTGCTTCACTGACCCCGAGGGCACCGCCGTGGAGGTCTTCGCCACCGCGCCCTTTGCCATGCAGCAGCCCTTCGGCCGCCCCATCGACCTCGACCAGTCGGATGCTGAGATCGTTCTTGCAACGCGGCGGATCTGCAAGGCGCCGCAGCGCCCGCTCGCCATCGCTCAGAAGGTGATGCCGCGCGCTGCCAGCGCCTTGAGGAAGTTGGGCTCCGGATTGGGCAAAGGCGGCAGATCCCAGCTTCCCGTGCCGATCGGGCGGACGTCCCGATCCACCGGCACCTCCACTAGATAAGGCACATTAGCCTTGATTGCCGTGGCGATCGCATCCTCCAACTCACCCGCATGGGTGACGCGGTGCGACGCCACGCCCATGCTTTTCGCCATCATCGCGAAATCCGGGCTGTAGCTCTCGCCCGTGCGCTGGATCTCAAAGGCGGTGGCGAGTTCGCGACCGCCGAACATGCCGTGCTGGATGTCCCGGATCGAGCAGAAGCCGGAATTGTTCCACACCACCCAGACCACCGGGATGCCGTATTCCACCGCTGTGGCCAGCGCATGCGGCGTCATCAGGAAGGAGCCATCACCCACCACCGCCACGCAAGGCCGGTCCGGCGCCGCAAGCTTGGCACCCAGGATGCCGGACGTGGCGAAACCCATTGCTGCGAAGCCCCAGCTATGGATCAGATGGCGCGGGCGCAGCGTGTCCATCAGCTGAATGATCCAATTGTGGTGCACGCCGACATCGCTCGCTACCACCGCGTTTTCCGGCACGGCGCGGGCGAGTGCAGCCATCAGTCGCTCCGGCCGCAGCGGCATCTGGTCCGACAGCGCAAGCCCCGCCTGGTATTCGCGCCAGACATCTCGCCCGCGCGCCAGACGGTCAAACCAGGCGCCACCTTCCGCGCGCCCCCCCATGCGGCCCGCCGCCATTTCCAGCAGCAATTCTAGGCTTGCCTTCGCATCGCCCAGGATGCCGTATTCGGCTGGGTAGTTGCGGCCGATCTCGGTGGGGTCCAGGTCAATCTGGATCAGCTTCGAGGGCGGGATGGAGAGGGTGTAGCCGTCCAGCCAGGCGCTCGTGGCGCGGTCATCGAAGGAGAAACCAATGGCGAGGATCACATCGGCATTGCGCGTTGCGTCATTGGCCGCATAGGCGCCGTTGCGGCCAATCGCGCCGAAGGCCAAGCGGTGCCGATCCGGGATCGCGCCCTTGCCATTGGGGCTGGTGACGACGGGAATGCCCGTCGCCTCGGCAAAGGCCAGCAGCCCATCGCAGGCCTGGCCGATGATGACGCCCTGGCCCGCGATGATGACAGGCTGCGTGGCCTTCAACAGCAGGTCCAACGCTGCCGACAGCGCCTTGGGATTGCCCGGCGCCCCGTTGATGACTGCCTTCACCGTGGTCGAAGGCACCACCGAGGCCTCCTCCACAAAGACATTCAGCGGCACGTCGAGATTGACCGGACCCGGCCGCCCGGCCGTCAGCTGGTCCCAGGCCTGGGTCACCGCCAACTGCACCATGTCGGCCCGCATGGGCTGGTAGCTGCGCTTCACATAGGGGCGGATGACGCTGGGGAAATCGCCCTGGAAATGGCGCCCCGTCTCCTGGAAGGGGCCGCGGTTGAACTGCCCCGTGGGCACATTCCCCGTGATCGCCAGGAAGGCAGAGCTGTCCATCATGGCCGCCGCCAGCGCCACCACCAGATTGGCCGAGCCCGGCCCGCAAGAGGTGAAGGTCGCCACCGGCTCACCCTTCACCTTGTAGTAGGCATCCGCCATGTGGCCGGCGGTCTGCTCGTGATGGGTGGAGATGGTCTTGATGCGGTTCTGCGCCTTGAAGGCCGCATCCATGAAGCCAGTGATGCCATGGCCGCACAGCCCGAACAGATAGGGCACGCCCTGCTTGGTCAAATGGTCCACGATGATGTCGGCGCCGTTCATCAGTGTCGCGCGGCTTGATCCGTCCATGATGTCTCTCCCTGGTCTTTGTTGTGGTTCAGGCGGCGGCGGAGGTCGGGCTGCCGAGCATGCGCGAGACCTGCAAGGCGGCAGCCTTCACGCGCGGCAGCAGCGCCGCGCGGCGCGCCGCATCCATGCGGCTGGCCGGGGCCGAGATGCCCAGCGCGGCACTTGGCCGGCCCGAGTGATCCGTGATGGGGGCGGCCAGGCAGCGCAGGCCGAGCTCGATCTCTTCCTCATCCGGAGCGAAGCCTTGCTGGCGGATCTGATGCAGCGCCTCTCGCAGGGCCTCGGGCGTGGTGATGGTATGGGCAGTGAAGCGCGGCAGCCCGTGTTGGGCGATGATGCCATCCACCTCGGCATTGGGCAGATAGGCCATGAGCAGCTTGCCGAGCGCGCTGGCATGGGCAGGGCTTCGCTTTCCCACGCGCGAATGCATCCTCACCGCATGCGTGCCCTCGACCACCTGCACGGTGACGACCTCGCCTTCATGCAGGATGCCGACATGCACCGTCTCGCCCGTCTCCTCGGCGAGGGCCTGGATGGGGGGCAGGGATTGCCAGCGCAATTGCTCCTGCCGCAGCGCCGCATTGCCCAGCGCGTGCAGCGCGAGGCCGGGTGCGTGACGGCCGACGGCATCCTTGGTCAGATAGCCTGCGGCTTCCAGCGTGTGCAGCACGCGAAACAGGGTGGCCTTGTTCTGGCCGAGCTCGGTGGCGAGTTCCGCAAGGCTCCAGGAAGGGCGGCGGGCGAAGCAGCCAATCACCTCCAGCCCGCGATGCAGGGAGGCGAGGTGGTAGGGGTCCTTCGCGCCAATCATCATGCCATGCTCTCGGCCAGCGAAATGCGGGCTGCATGAGGATACACTTGACTGCGCTCAGCGAAAAGGACTTCGCTATGTGAAACGGGTAGACGCCTGTCGCGCCTGACCGCAACATCGTTTCCACGTCCAAGCAAACGGGGCCAAAGGAGAAGACCGGATGATCAAGCGCGTTCTCGCCGCAACCGCGGCGCTTTGGTGGGGGATGGCGCCGCCCGCCGCCGCCCAGGACTTCCCCACCCGCACCATCAACATGATTGTCGTCTTCGCCCCTGGCGGCGCCACGGATGTGCTGGCGCGCATTGTGGCGCAGAGCATGACGCGCACGCTGGGCCAATCCGTGGTGGTCGAGAATGTGACGGGCGCGGGCGGCACCATTGGCGGCACGCGCGGCGCGAATGCGGCACCCGATGGCTATACGCTCACGGTGGGCAGCCTGGGCAGCCATTCGGCCTCGGCCTCGATTTATCGTAATCCGGGCTATGACCCGCGGGAGTTGCAGCCGATCGGCCTGATTGCCGGCACACCCATGTTCTTCGTGGTCCGCAACGGCCATCCGGCGCGAAGCATGCAGGAATTCCTGGCCATTGCGCGGGAGGCTCCGGGCCGTGTGTCCAACGCCAATGCGGGCATTGGCAGCACAAATCATCTCGGCTGCGCGCTGTTCTCGCATGTGACGGGCGTGCGGATGAATGAGATCCCGTATCGCGGTGAGGGCCCGGCGCTGAATGACATCGTGGCCCAGCAGGTGGACAGCGCCTGTTTGCTGGCGCCGGCGGCCGTGCCGCAAATCGCCTCGGGCACCATGCGCGGCCTGGCGGTGGCCGCCACCACGCGCAACCCCAACGCGCCGAATGTGCCCTCGGCCATTGAGGCGGGCGTGCCGGACTATGTGTTCCAGGGCTGGAACGCGATCTTCGCGCCGCGCGGCACACCACCCGCGGTGGTGGCGCGTCTGGACCAGGCGCTGCGCGCGGCGCTGGATGACGCCACCATCATCCGCCGCATCGATGAACTGGGCTCGATGCCCGCGCGCGCTGACCAGCGCGGCCCGGCGGCCTTGCAGGCGCTGGTCCGCAGCGAAGTGGATCGCTGGGCGACGGTGATCCGCGCGGCGGGCATCCAGCCGCAGTAAACCGCGCAAGCGGATTTCGCGTGTGGCTGGGGGAGGGGGTCTGATAGCCCTCTGCCCAAAGGAAGGGCGGATTCAACATCCATAGCGAACACCATCGATGCCCTGAGAGGTTTACGGTGGTGCGATGGCAGTTCAGAGATTTCGGCTGCCGGTGGTTGATCGTACAATCATCGAGTTGCGGCGGCGAGACGGCTGCAGCATCCGCATGATTGCGCGGGAGCTGGGCCGCTCCTCGGGCACGGTCTGCGATGACATCAATCGGCACGGCAAAGTCGCGGGCTACCGGGCAGCAACAGCCGAGGCGGATGCCACGGTCAGCCGCTGCCGCTCCGGCCGCAAGCTGCGACTGGCGCCCGATGGGCCGCTATTCGCGAGGATCGCCCGTCTGTTGCGGCTTGGCTGGTCGCCCGAGCAGATCTCGGGTCGGCGCAAACGGATGGAGAATGGCATGGAGCGGCCTTCCGGCCTGCGGGTCTCGCATGAGGCGATCTACACCGCGCTCTATGCCCTGCCGCGCGGCGAATGGCGGCGTGAGTTGCTGTCTTTTCTGCGTCAGGCCAAGCCCATGCGGGGCCGCAGGCCGAAGGGGTCGGAACGGCGCGGCAAACTCGTGGGCATGACCAACATCAGGGAGCGGCCCGAGGAGGTTGGGGGCCGCCTTGTGCCCGGCCACTGGGAGGGCGATCTCATCCTCGGTGCCGGCGGCGCCAGCGCCGTGGGCACGCTGGTAGAACGCACCACCCGTCTGGTCGTGCTGGTGCACATGGCGGCGCGCAAGGCC
>CAMDJV010000081.1 GCA_945901085.1 Rhodovarius crocodyli
CGCGGGCCGGAGCCATGCTCAGGCATGCGGGGCAGGTGCAACAACATCGTCAGCCGCGTCGTGCGCTCCACCAGCGTGCCGATCGCCGAGCTGCCCAGCCCGAGAATAAGGTCACCCTCCCAATGGCCAGGAACCGCACGATCGGCGGCATCGGCAGGACGTTCGCTGATCAGCACTTCTGGACCGATGTGGGCTTTGCCACGGCCGCGGCTGCGTGCCCGAGGAACCCGCAGCGCCCGGCCGGTACGCAGGCATGCCGTCAGGTCACGGCGCAGCCCACCGCGGCTTTGCACATACAACGACTGGTAGATGGCCTCGTGGCTGATCCGCATTGTTCCATCTTCCGGAAAATCGAGACGCAAGCGATTGGCAATCTGCTGCGGGCTCCATGCCGTCGCCCATCGTCGCGGCTGCCGAGGCCCGTGTCGGCGGCCCTTCCAAATTGTCACTGGCCCAAGGACCTCCGCCTCGCTTGGCCCCGCGATCACGCCAGCCAGTCGTTCCTGCACATAAGCCCGCAATGCCGCATTGGCCGCCAGCTTCGCAGGCTTCGGGCGCCGGGCAGCCCGCTCAGCATGCCACTGCGCGGTGGTTGCCCGATACTCCAGCCCACCACTGCGCGTTGCCGCATTTCGTCGAAGCTCGCGCGAGATCGTCGACGCGGACCGCCCCATCTGTCGGCCAATCTCCCGCACCCCGCTGCCCTGCGCGCGCAATATTGCGAGATCCTCCCGTTCAGCCAGCGAGAGATACCGACCGGTGAGCGCCGCCGACGATCTTCCATACATCGCTGGTGGCATGCCGCCTGCCTTTCGGAACCATCTTGTTCCGACAGCCTGCGGCACACCGACGCCAATCGCCGCATCCTCGCTCGACAGGCCCAGCGCGATACCTTCCCAGAACCGCCGCCTCTCATCTCGTCCCGCAACCGATGGCCGGCCTGGTGACAACAGCGGCGACCGACCAGATCGATCCGAACTCCGCTTCCTTGTCTTCATCACAGCTCCCTCCCTCAGGGTGTTGCGACGATCAATTGAATCCACCGCCACCGTGATTTCCTTTCATTGCACAGGATGAAAGATGAAATGATGAGGTCTGCGATCGCTCTTGCTGGCGCGTTATCCGTCGCTGGATGTGGTCTGCCCGCCACAATAGAGCCTTCGCAACGCAACGCGGTGGCGGTGGTCAACAGCACCCACCGGGATAACCTTGGCCGAAATATAGGGTTGCGCCTCGTGGCCGGTCAGGTGTTGGTGCCCGCGCGGGCCGCGGGGCAGGAAGAGTTCTGCACCTTCGCCCGAGCCATCTACGCGAGCGCGACACCCCCAGGCCGCTCTTGCTTTTTCGATGCCTCGGCGACGGGTCGGTTCACTATGGCCTACCAAGGATTCCAGACGCGAGGCTTCTCCTACGGGGTCAACATACCCTACGTGGTGGGGAGTTTCCCCTGCGAGAACTGCGCGCCCCCTTCTCCTCTTGATGTGCGTGATGTCAGCGATCCTGATTCGCTGGCCAGCTTGTCCATTGCGCCAACGAATTTGAGATCTTTGGTGGCTCTCACGCTTAGGCGAGACCCTGAGTTGCCGGCAGCTATCGCCGCAGCCCACGGAAGCGACGCACAACGGGTGTCTCGCGTCGTCGATATCTCGGCTCGGGAGGTGCAGCACCGCAGGGCGTTTACACAGTGTAGTGACTTCTTCTCACCCGTCGCCGCAGTGCTGGTGCCATTTGGCGCTTTTGCTGCCGCGGCGGCTTCGCAGGATGAGGAGGACTGCATCGACCGTTGGCTGAGAACCGGCCAGCCCCCTGCGCCTCGCTAGCCCGGATCATTCACGCGTGCGGACGGACATGATGCAAACCGTTGACCGGCGATAGATTTTGGCTGCGACAAACAAAACCAGCCGCTCGCGGAGACCATGCCTGCGGAACTTGAAGCTACCTTGCCTTTGCCCGGCCTGTCGCCGGTCGCCGGCAAACCCCTGATCGCCCGCTTCGACGCCGCACGGCTATCTTCCGATGGCGGTGTGCTGGCACTGCGCGATATCGAGCGCCGCATCGGCATCGCCAATCGCCCGGCCGCCTGCCTCAAGGAAACGCGGACGCCGGAGGCGGGGCCCGGCACAGCCTGGCCGACATCATCCGCTTCCGCCTGCTGATGATCGCGGCCGGCTCCGAGGATGGCAACGAAGCCTGTGCCCTGCGGCACGATCCCGCCTCCAGGCTCGCCCTCGACCGCCTGCACGACGCCGCGGCGCGTGCTCGCAGCCGCTCATCTGGCGGCTTGAGAACTTGCCCGATCTGCGCGTCCTACTGCGCATAGGGCGCGCCATGATCGGGCTCTATCGATATTTTCTGCAGCCACATCACGGACATCGCAGAGGAGCTATAGGGCATTATGCCGTGCAGCGGCCCCGCGAAGCGGATGCGCGACACGCCGCGTAATCCGTACTGGCGCTCAAGACGCGGCGCGCGCTGGTGTCTCAAGCTTGCCTCATCCAGCGGGATGAAAGAGCGCTGCAGCAGCGTTGCGTGGCGACCGCATCCCATGCAACGCTCTCCGAAAATGAGGAAACAAGCGCACATGAAGCGCATAGACGCGGCAACCCTCAAGGGTTGGATCGGCGACGGTCAGGAATTAGCCATTCTCGACGCACGGGAGGAAGGTGGCTTCGGCCCGTCTCATCTCTTCTGGGCAGTACCGTGCCCGCTGTCGCGCATGGAATTGCGCGCCCCCGCGCTGCTACCGCGGCTTGATGTGCGGATTACTTGCGTCGACGGCGGCGAGGGATGTGCGGAGATTCTGGCGGCCTATCTCCTGTCACTGGGCTGTTCGGATGTATCGGTTCTGTCGGGCGGCACGCCTGCCTGGGTCGCCGCAGGCTACGTCGCCTTTTCCGGCGTGCATGTGCCATCCAAGGCCTTCGGCGAATGGGTGGAGCATCACTACGAAACGCCGTCGGTGAGTGCGCAGGAACTGCACGCCATGATCACCGAGAAGCGCGACATGGTGATCCTAGACAGCCGCCCGATGGAGGAGTTCGTCCGCATGTCCATTCCCGGCGGCATCGACGTGCCGGGCGGGGAGCTGGTCTATCGCTTCGGCGAATTCGTGACGCGGCCGGAGACGCTGGTGGTGGTGAATTGCGCGGGCCGTACGCGCTCCATCATGGGCGCTGAATCGCTGCGCAGCGCCGGCATCCCGAACGAGGTCGTCGCCTTGCGCAACGGCACCATGGGCTGGGAGCTGGCGGGCTTCACCTGCGCACATGGCCGTACGGAGAGCTACCCTAGCCGCCTGCCGCCCGATGTGGAGACGGCCCTTTCACGGGCCGATCGCTTCGCGCGGCAGCACGGCGTGCGCTTCATCACCCGCGCGGAGCTCGCCGCGCTGACCGCAGACGCCACGCGGACGACGCACGTGCTGGATGTGCGCGCACCAGAGGAATACGCCGAGGGGCATCTGGCCTTTAGCTTGAACGCGCCGGGCGGCCAGCTCGTGCAATCGGTCGACATGTGGGTGGCAGTGCGGCACGCCCGCATCGTGCTGGTGGATGATACCGGTGTGCGGGCGCGCATGTCGGCCGGCTGGCTGCGGCAGCTTGGCGGCTGGGAGGTCTTCGTTCTGACCGACGGTCTGTCCGGCCGGCTGGAGAGCGGCATACCGCAGCCACCATGCCCGGAGGCCGACGCCATCGATGTGCCACAGATTTCTCCCGCCGAACTCGCCGCGATGGCGACAGCAGGCTCGGTGCAGGTGGTGGACTTGGCTCGCTCGGTCCAGTTCCGCGCTGGACATGTGCCGAGCGCGATCTGGGGCCTGCGCGGACGGCTGGCCCGCATCGCGAAGCATCTCACGGGGGACCGTCAGGTGGTGGTGACTGCGCCCGAGGCGGCGCTGGCGAAGCTTGCCGTGCCGGAACTTCGGGCCCTCGTCTCCGCGCCCGTGAAGCTTCTGACCGGCGGTACCGCCGCGTGGAAGGCTGCGGGCTTCCCCATGCAGGCCGATCGTCGCAACCCTGAGGACCGCGATTGCGAGGACGTTCACCTACTGCCCTTCGACCACAATGACGGCGTGGAGGAAGCAATGCTCGCCTACCTGGCGTGGGAAGTGGATCTGGTGAATGAGGTCCACAAGGATGGCGACGCCCCCTTTGGCGCGTGGCGGTCGTGATGGCGCGCCCCCTCCCCCGCCGCGGCCTTCTGACGGCGCCGGCCCTGCTTCTGCCGCTTGCCGCCCATGCGCAAAGCTGGCGCCCCACGCAGCCGGTGCGCGTGGTGATCAGCGCGGCGCCCGGCGGCACGCTCGATATTCACGCGCGCGCCACTCAGGCCATCCTGTCGAACCGGATGGGCCAGCCGATCATCGTCGAGAACCAGGGCGGCGGCGCGGGTCTTGTCGGCAACCAGATGGTGGGGCGTGCGGCGCCGGACGGGCTGACCATGGTGGTCGCCTCGGGCGATGGCCTGGTGCTACAGGATATTCTGGTGGGCGCGCGGCAGGGGCGGGCGCGGAACCGGCTGCGCCCGGTCACTATGACAATCACAGCGGCGCAGTTGCTGTGCACGCATCCCCGTTCCGGCATCCGGACCGTCGACGAGTATTTCACTGCGCTGCGAGCCCGTGGCGACCGCGTGACGCTGGCGGTGCCCGGCATAGGTGGCGTCGCACACATCATCAGCGAGATGGTGAACCGCACGCTCGGCCTGCAGGTCACGCATGTTCCCTATCGCGGCGGTGGGCCTGCCACGATTGACCTGCTGGCAGGTCAGGTGGATGCGATGATCATCACGCTGCCTGCCGTCACCTCGCATGTGCGCGAGGGCCGCATCGTGCCCCTGGCCGTCTCAACCCTGGCGCGGGACCCGGCGATGCCCGATACGCCGACCTTTGCCGAGAGCGGCGTTCCCGGCCTCGATGTGCCTAGTACGCAAGGTGTCCTGGTGCCTGCAGGAACGCCCGATAGGGTTGTGGACGCTTGGTACGAGGCCTGGAAATTCGCGCTCTCGGACGGTGGCGTGCGCGCGCGGCTACAGGGCCTGGGCTTTGTCATCCAGGCCAGCACCCCCGCCGAATTCGACCATGTGCTAAACGATGCCGAGGCGCGCTTCTCAGAAGTAATTTCCACCGCAGGCATCCGTGGCGAGGATGGCTAAGTTAGGGGAAGGAACGATCCGATCTAGGTTCAATCGGGCGCGGTGGGTATCCGCAGGATCGAGACTGTCTTTGGCTCAGCTACGCGGCCTGAGCCATGTGCTGCTTTCCATGCGTCAGATCGGCGCAGTCGAGGAAAGTCTGCGGGGGTGTCCTCAAGGGGCGGCAAGTGACGCAAACCGTGAGACGCGTCTCATGGACACCAGCGAAGGTTCGAATCCGGTTCCCACTGCTGCTCCAGTTGGCTTTCCAACCCCCTTCTCCAATTTACAGACATTCGGTTTCAGGGCCAAGCTCCGCGGACGTTTGCGCGATAGGCTTGGGAATTGCTCTCGGCGGAAAAGCCCATTTTCTCTCTCCGCGGGGCCATTTCTCTCCATGGCTTGGGACTTCGCCGTTTTCTTCCCGAGCTTTAGGCAACTGTTTAATAATAGAATTTTTGAGAGGTTCGCGCTGTGAGTTGCGCATTCGCTTCGCCTCGCGATGAGAACCAGGGCTGAAATCCTGGACGTATTACCCCCGAGCTTGGTTGTTTAT
>CAMDJV010000082.1 GCA_945901085.1 Rhodovarius crocodyli
CCTGCCCTTCATCCGCCGGAGCCCGCCATGAACCGCCGCCACATCCTGCCCGCCGCCGCCGCCATGCTGGCTGCCCCAGCCCTGGCGCAGCAGCACCAGCACCATGTCCCCGCATTACGGCCGCTGCCGCCCTCGCCCGCGCCCTTTGCCAATGTCTTTCAGGGCGGTGCGCCGCATCACATCACCCCGCAGCAGGAGGCACAGCGCGTCACCGCCTCGCCCGCCCCCGCCGGCGCGCCGGGCCGCTGGGTGGCGCGGGCGGATATGCCCATTCCGCGCAGCGAAATGGCCTGGGCCACCGCCTGGGGTGGGCGGATGCATGTGGTGGGCGGTTATGGCGAGGGGCGGTTCAACCGCGCCTATCACACCATCTACAACCCCCAGAGCAACCAGTGGTACGATGCAGCCCCCCTGCCGCGCGGCGCCAATCACGTCGCGGTGGTGGCCGATGCGGGGCGCGTCTATGCCATGGGCGGGTTTATCGAACAGAATCGCGTCTGCGATGATTTCGCCTTCGTCTATGACATCCAGGCCGACCGCTGGAGCGAGATTGCCCGCATGCCCCGCCCGCGCGGCGCGGCGGCGGCGACGATTCTGGAAGGGCGCGTCCATCTCATAGGCGGCGCGACCGACCCCGGCGATGAGCGCGCCTCAATCGGCTGGCACGAGGTGTATGACCCCGTGGCCAATAGCTGGGCGCGCCGCCGCCCGCTGCCCGCCGCGCGCGACCATGTGGGCTGCGTGACCTGGAATGGCCGCATCCATGTTGTGGGCGGGCGCTTCAATACCTTCCAGTACAACACCGATATGCACCATGTGTATCTGCCCGCGCGCGACACCTGGGAGGAGTTGGCGCCGCTGCCCACCTCACGCTCCGGCCATGGCATGGTGATCTATCGCGACCGCTTCTTCGTGATGGGCGGCGAGGGCGGCATCATCGAGCGCGGCGTGGCGCGAGATGCCAAGGTGTTTGGCCAGATGGAAAGCTATGACCCGGCGACGAACACCTGGGCCTCGCATGCCGCCATGCCAACCCCGCGCCATGCCGTGGCGGCGGTGACGATTGGCGACTGGATTTATGTCGCCGGTGGCGGCGCGGTGCTGGGCGGCATGGTGCAATCGGCCATCCATGAGGCCTTCACCCTGGGCTGAGCAGCCATGCCGGCGCGTCACAAACCCAAGCTTGCGGCGCAGCGGGCTTGGGCCTAACAGGGTTCGCCAAGGTTGCTTGACCCGAAAGGTCTTCCCATGGCGTTGGATACTTCAGTGATGGACCGCATGACGATCGCGGAGGCTTATGCCTTTGACGATGTGCTCCTGGTCCCGGCCTATTCCACAGTTTTGCCGAATGCGACGGATACGCGCACCCGGCTCACCCGTGAGATTGGTCTCAACATCCCCCTCATCGCCGCCGCGATGGACACGGTGACCGAGGCGCCCATGGCCATCGCCATGGCCCAGGCCGGTGGCATCGGCGTGGTGCACAAGAACATGACGGTCGAGGAACAGGCCGAGCAGGTGCGCCGGGTGAAGCGGTTTGAATCGGGCATGGTGGTAAACCCTGTCATGGTCCATCCCGACCAGACCCTGGCAGAGTTGCGCGCCATCACCGCGCAAACCCGTATCTCCGGCTTTCCGGTGGTGGAGCGCGAAAGCCGGCGCCTGGTAGGTATCGTCACCAACCGCGATACCCGCTTCGCCTCCGACCCCAATCTGCGGGTCTATGAATTGATGACGCGCGAAAACCTGGTCACCGCGCCAGTGGGCATCACCGCCGATGCCGCCCGCCATCTGCTGCACAAGCACCGGCTGGAAAAGCTGCTGGTGGTGGATGAGCAGGGCCGCTGCGTCGGTCTGGTGACGGTGCAGGATATGGACAAGGCCTCGAATTTTCCGGGCGCCGTGAAGGATGCGCTAGGCCGGCTGCGCGTGGCTGCGGCGACGGGGGTGGGCGAGGATGGCTTCCGCCGGGCCGAGGCGCTGGTGGCCGCCGATGCCGATGTCATCGTGGTCGATACCGCGCATGGTCATTCGGGCGGCGTGCTGGAGGCAGTGGAGCGGATCAAGCGCCTGTCCAATGCGGTGCAGGTGGTGGCCGGCAACATCGCCACCCCGGAAGGTGCCTTGGCACTGATCAATGCGGGGGCCGATGCGGTGAAGATCGGCATTGGCCCTGGCTCGATCTGCACCACCCGCATCGTGGCCGGTGTGGGCGTGCCGCAATTGACCGCGGTGATGGAAGCAGCGGCCGCCGCGCGCGAACATGGCGTCCCAGCGATTGCCGATGGCGGCGTGCGCTCTTCGGGCGATATCGCCAAGGCGATTGCCGCGGGTGCGGATTGCGTGATGATGGGCAGCGTCTTTGCCGGCACCGATGAGGCGCCGGGCGAGGTGTTTCTCTATCAGGGCCGCTCCTACAAGACCTATCGCGGCATGGGCTCGCTGGGCGCCATGGCGCGTGGTTCGGCGGACCGGTACTTCCAGGCCGAGGTGCAGGATTCGCTCAAGCTGGTGCCAGAGGGTGTGGAAGGCCGGGTGGGCTATAAGGGGCCGGTGGGGGCGGTGATCCACCAAATGGTCGGCGGGTTGAAATCCGCCATGGGCTATACTGGCAGCGCCACCATCGCTGACATGCAGCGCAACACCCGTTTCCGCCGCATCACCGGTGCTGGCCTGCGGGAGAGCCATGTTCACGACGTGGCGATCACCCGTGAGGCACCAAATTACCGGCAGGATGGCTGATGCCCCGCCGCAGCGCTGCCCTAGGTGATGCCGATGGCACGCTGCTGGAGACCCAATCATGACCCCTCCCGCCCGTATCGCCGCCGCCATTGACCTGCTGGCCGCCTTCACCGCCCAGCCGCGCCGGCCGGCAGATGCCATTGCACACGAGTTTTTCCGCGCCCGGCGCTATATCGGCGGCGGCGACCGCCGCGAAGTGAGCGACACCGTCTGGGGCGTGGTGCGCGAGCATGCCCGCCTGGTCTGGTGGCTGCGGCGAGGCGGGGTTGAGCCCTCGCCGCGCCTTTTGGTGCTGGCCTTCCTGGCGCTGGTGCAGAATCGCGCGCCGGCCACCCTCTTCGTGCCCGACCTCTATGGCCCGCAGGCGCTGGACCGCGCCGAGCAGGCGCTGGCCGAAAGCCTGCGCCGGCAACCCCTGCTGCATCCCGATATGCCTCAAGGTGTCGCGCTGAACCTGCCCGATTGGGCCATTGATGGCCTGCGCGCCCGCTTTGGCGAGGCACTGGCCACCGAGGCCGCGGCAATGCAAGGCCATGCGCCGGTCGATCTGCGGGTGAATCTGTTGCGCGGCAACCGCCAGACCGCCCAGGCAGCGCTGGCGGGTGAGGGGATTGTGACCGAGACCACCCTCTTCTCCCCTTGGGGCCTCAGGCTGTCCAACCGCACGCCGATTGGCGCGGCGCGCGCCTATACCGAGGGGCTGGTCGAAATCCAGGATGAGGGCAGCCAGTTGATCGCGGCCCTCTGCGATGCCAGGCCGGGCATGCGGGTGGCGGATTTCTGCGCCGGGGCCGCCGGCAAGACGCTGGCGATGGCGATGAACATGGCCAATAAGGGCCGGATCACCGCCTGTGATGTCTCAGCGCCACGGCTGGCCGGTGCCTCGCGCCGCCTGGCCCGCGCGGGCGTGGACAATGCCGAGACGCATCTTTTCAACCCTGGTGACAAATGGGCCAAGCGCCGCGCCGCCACCTTTGACCGGGTGCTGGTTGATGCGCCCTGCACCGGCACCGGCACCTGGCGCCGCAACCCCGATGCCCGCCATCGCACCGGCGCGACCGACCTCGCAGAGCTTGTGGCCAAGCAACATGACATTTTGGACACGGCCGCTGTTTTGGTGAGACCAGGCGGGCTTTTGGTCTACGCTACCTGTTCATTGCTGCCCGAAGAGGATGAGCAACAGGTGGACCGCTTTTTAACGAAGCACCCCGATTTTAGTGTTCTGCCGCTGGCCCAGGCCTGGGAATCGGCCGGGCTGCCTGGCGCCCCGCCGGGTGAGGGGCCGCATTTGGTCATGACACCGGCGCGCCATGGCACCGATGGCTTCTTCGCCGCCGTGCTGCGCCGGCAAGCCCCGCCGCCCAGCCCCTCGCCGTGATCCATATCCGTCGCGCCCGGCCGCAGGACGCCAATGGCATGGGCCTGGCGCATGTGGCGGCGTGGCGCAGCGCCTATGCCGGCATTCTGCCGGAAGGGTATCTGGCCAATCTCTCCGCCCTGCGTGAGGCGGCTTCCTATCAGCGCGGCATTGCCGGGCGGCAGAATGGTCATGCCGCTTTCGTTGCGGTGGTGGGCGAGGAGGATATGCCCGAGGGCACCCGCGCCCCAACCCGTACCCCCCCGGGCGGGCTGGTGGTGGGTTTCGTCACCGGT
>CAMDJV010000083.1 GCA_945901085.1 Rhodovarius crocodyli
CGCCTGACGGAGCCAGTCGGCATCGTAGCCACGATCGCCGAGCAGCACCGGGGCTGGAGGCATGGCGTCGAACATGAGGGCTGCACCTTTGTAGTCGCTCATCTGCCCTTCGGTCAGCAGCATGACGCGCGGACGGCCACGCTCGTCGCAGACAGCATGCAGCTTGGAGTTCAGGCCGCCCTTGGTTCTGCCGATACATCGGCGAACAGCCCCTTTTTGAGCAGGCTGGCTGCTGTCCGATGCGCCTTCAGATGGGTGGCGTCGATCATGAGTTGGTCAGGCTTTCCACCCTCGGCAGCCAGTCCAGCGAAGATGCGGTTGAACACGCCGAGCCGGCTCCAGCGGATGAACCTGTTATAGATGGTCTTGTGCGGGCCATACGCCGCCGGCGCATCGCGCCAGCGCAGGCCGTTGCGGATCACGAAGATGATCCCGCTGTTGATCCGCCGATCATCCACACGCGGCAACCCATGCGACAGTGGGAAATATGGCTCGATCCGCCGCATCTGAGGCTTCGTAAGCCAAAATAGGTCACTCATCGGCTGGCTCCTTCGCCACCCTTGAATCAACCCTCCGTCCGCGCCGCAAGCTTTTTAATAGGTCCTGAGCCTAGCAAATCGCGGCCCATTCTGGTGTTCAGCGCATTGGCCACTTCGGGGCGGTTCAGCCGCACGATGAGCACATGCGGCGCGGCTTCCGCCAGCGCGAGGGTTTCGAATTCCAGCATGGCGGCTCCCCCAAAAGTAGGGCGCCATGTGGCAGCGTGGAAAGGGCCTTGCGCAAGGCTGCTGCCCGCCGCTAATTCTGAGGTAACCGGGAGTGAAACACATGATCCAGCGTCGCGCCGCCTTGGCGGCCCCCTTCATCATCGCTGCCGCCTCGGCCGCCGCCCAGCCAGCCTGGCCCAACCGTTCCGTGCGCGTGGTGGTGCCCTGGCCGCCTGGGCAGGCGACGGACCTGGCCGCGCGCATCACGGCGCAGCGGCTTTCGGAGACGCTCGGCCAGCCCTTCGTGGCGGAGAACCGCGCAGGGGCGGGCGGCATGATTGGCACGGATCAGGTGGCAAAGGCCGCGGCCGATGGCTACACGCTGCTGGCGGCCTCCACCGGCCCGATCGTGACCTCGCCGCTGGTGCAGCGCACCTCCTACAACGTTGAGCGTGACTTCGCCGATGTGGCCATCACCGGCATGTCGCCCTATCTGCTGGTGGTGCCGCCCGACTTCCCGGCCCGCACCGCCGAGGAGTTCGTGGCCCTGCTGCGAGCGCGGCCCGGGCATTACAGCTTCTCCTCATCCGGCACCGGCGCCACCGCGCATGTCGTGGCCGCCTGGTTCCATGCCCTCGCGAATGTGGATGTGGTGCACGTGCCCTTCGCCGGCAGCGGCCCCGCGCTGACCGCCGTGGTGGGTGGGCACGTGAATTACTCGGTCGAGACCCTGGCCGCGACAGGCCCGCTGATCCGCAATGGCAGCCTCCGGGCACTCGGCATTTCCTTCAAGAACGGCTCCACGCTGGTGCCCGATGTGCCGCCGCTGGCGCGCCTGCCGGGCATGCAGGATTACGACGCCGGCGCCTGGATCGGCCTCATGGCCCCGGCCGGCACGCCGCGCCCCATCATTGACCGGATCGACGCCGAGATCGGCCGCGCCATGCAGGCGGGCGACATGCGGGAGCGCCTGATCACCGCCGGGCTGGAGCCGGTCTATTACGGCCCGGATGGCATGCGCGACTACATTGCCAATCAGCGCCGCGGCTTTGCCAGCGCGATCCGCGCCGCCAATATCCGTATCGACAGCTGAGATGTTCAACCGCCGTAGCCTGCTCGGCACGCCCTTTATCCTGGCGGCCACGGGCGCTTCCGCCCAGGGGGCCTATCCCAACCGCCCGGTGCGCGTGATCATCCCCTGGCCGCCCGGCCAGGCGACGGATCTGGCCGCCCGCGTCATGGCGCAACGCCTGACCGAAACTCTGGGCCAGCCTTTCGTGGCCGAGAACCGCGCCGGCGCGGGCGGGATGATCGGCACCGACCAGGTCGCGAAGGCCGCGCCCGATGGCTACACGCTTCTCGCGGCCTCCACCGGGCCCATAGTCACATCGCCACTCGTGCAGCGCACGCCCTTCAATGCCGAGCGCGACTTCGCGCCCATCGCCATCACCGGCATCGCGCCGCTGATCCTCGTCGTGCCGCCGAATTTCCCGGCGCAGAGTGCCGCCGAGTTCATTGCGCTGCTCAAGGCCAATCCAGGGCGCTACACCTTCTCCTCCTCCGGCACGGGGGCCACGGCGCATATCATCGCTTCCTGGTTCCATGCGCTGGCGGGTGTTGATGTGGTGCATGTGCCCTTCGCCGGCAGTGCGCCGGCACTCACCGCCGTGATGGGCGGGCATGTGAATTACTCCATCGAGACGGTGGCCGCCGCCGGGGCGGCCGTGCGCAACGGGCAGCTCCGCGCGCTCGGCATTTCCTTCAAGAATGGCTCGACACTCGCGCCCGGCATTCCCCCATTGGCGGCCTTGCCTGGCCTCGGCGCCTTTGATGGTGGCGCCTGGATCGGCCTGATGGCCCCTGCCAATACACCCGCCGCCATCATTGCGCGGATTGACGCCGAGGTTGGCCGGGCCATGCAGCTTCCCGAAATCAGAGAGCGCGTGGCCGCCTCCGGACTGGAGCCCGACTACCGGGGCGCCAGCGCCATGGCGACTTACATCGACACGCAGCGCGCCGCCTTCGCCGAGGCGATCCGCGTGGCCAATATCCGCATCGAGGGCTGACACCGCCATGCTGCTGCGCCGCCAATTCGGCCTTGCTCTCCCGGGCCTGCTGCTGGCGCCGCGGCTGGCCAGCGCCAGCACGACGATCCGGGTGATGACCTCGGGCGCCTTCACCGCGCCCTTCGAAATCCTTGGCCCCCGCTTCACGGCCGAGACCGGGCATCGCATCGAGACCATACGCGGCCCCTCCATGGGGAACGCGCCGGATGCCATCCCGCACCGCCTGGCACGCGGCGAGGCGGCCGATGCCGTCATCCTCGCGCGGGGCTCACTGGATGGGCTGGTCCGCGCTGGCCTGGTGCGCGCCGGCAGCGAACGGGATCTGGTGCATTCCGCCATCGCCATGGCGGTGCGCGCGGGCACGCAGCATCCGCGCATCGGCACGGTCGAGGAGTTCCGTCAGACGCTGCTGAACGCCGCCAGCATCGGCTATTCCGCCAGCGCCAGCGGCGTCTATCTCTCCACCGAACTCTTTGCCCGCCTCGGCATCGCCGAGCAGATGGCTGGCCGGGCGCGCCAATTCCCCCGCTGGGTTGGGCGAGAAGTGGCCAATGGCGTGGTGGAGCTCGGCTTCCAGCAGATGAGCGAATTGCTGCCCATCCCGGGCATTGAGATCGTGGGGCCCCTGCCCGCGCCCATCCAGCGCGTTACGACCTTT
The DNA here is from genome assembly GCA_945901085.1 of Rhodovarius crocodyli. Taxonomy (GTDB): domain Bacteria; phylum Pseudomonadota; class Alphaproteobacteria; order Acetobacterales; family Acetobacteraceae; genus Rhodovarius; species Rhodovarius crocodyli_A. The sequence goes on from CAMDJV010000083.1 coordinate 3,432, forward strand.
TCGGCAGGCATCGGCGCGCAGGCGGAACAGCCGGAGGCGGCACTGACACTGATCCGGTTCCTCGCCTCGCCCGCTTCGCACGCCGTGATACGCGCCGCCGGGCTCGACCCGGCCTGACGCCTAACGCCTAACGCCTAACGCCTGACGACAATAACAACCAACGGGAGACGCCATCATGAATCGCCTCCGCCTTTTGGCCAGCACCCTGGCCCAGGCACAGGCATTCCCCAACCGGCCCATCACCATCCAGATCAGCTTCCCGGCGGGCGGCGCCACCGATGGTAATTACCCACCCCCTTCCCTGACGGGTGACTTCTGGGCCTGCACCCTCGTCAGGCCAGCGTGGCGACGATAACACCGAAGGGGTTTGCCCCCTTGAGCCGGGCGGTGTCGATGGTGGTACGCACGTCGGCTTCGGCCTTGGCGGCCCACATGGCTCGGTAGCCGTTGGTGACCTTTCGTTGGATCACGCAGGGTCGCAGCTTGCGCTCCGAGCCGTTGTTGGTGGCCTCCACCTCGCCGGGATAATTGCAGAAGGTTAGAAGCTGGCCTCGGGCCCGGTTGATTTTGGCTTGCAGGTCCCGCGCCAGTGGACAACTGCTCGTGGCGGCGAGGAGTACCGCGAGGCTGCTCTCAAGCGGTATCCATCCGGCGTGTCCCGCCTACCCGTCACGTCCAAATCTGCCCTTTGTTTGTACGGGCGCTCTTGTGAGCGTCGGTAAGGGCGGAGGGATGGATGGAGATCATCACTGGGGTCGAGCGTCGTCGTCGCTGGCGGCCGGAGCAGAAGTTGCGGATCCTGGCTGAACTTGAGTTGCCAGGCGTGACGGTGAG
>CAMDJV010000084.1 GCA_945901085.1 Rhodovarius crocodyli
AAAACCCAGCGCCTGCAGGACGTAATGTCTCATAGAAATATCAACAATATGCCGAAGCGGACTGACTTCCGCATTGAAAATATAATTCCAGCAGAAAACAATAAAGTTTCGCAAAAATATAAATCCTTATGCATGTTCGGCCACAAAAACTGCAGCCATGCGATGATGATGTGATAGCTCATTTGATTGGCAGTGACTATTTAAATTATGTGAACGCTGGTGCCTATATAAGCCGGGTTGGGGACTATCACCCAGCAGGCACGTCGTGCCCAAGCCCAGCACAACATGATGGGCACTGCGTCCAAGATCGACATCGACATCGACATCGACATCGACCTAACCTGTTGTGGCGGATGGTTTCCTCGCCAATCCCATATACAAAATTGCCATGAAGGGCAGTTGGCCGAAGGTGAGGTCCAAGCGCCGGTTGACGCCGCGTGGGCCAAGGCCAGTCATCGGACCCGGAACCAGCCCCGCAGCTTGCATCGCACGGCGCAACTCCTGCGGCTTGATGAACATAGCAGGATCATGGGTGCCAGGCGGTAGCAGCCTCAACAGATCTTCGGCGACTGTAATCGTGGCAAAGTGGGCCATCGGGTTGCGGTTGATGGTATCGAAAAGAAATAGTCCGCCAGGGCGCAGGACGCGCGCAACCTCAGCCAGAACTTGCTTGAGATCCCTGACATGTTCCAACACGTCAACGCAGATCACCGCATCGAAGGTGCCATCGGCGTACGGAAGCGCCTCGCCCACTCCAACGTCATAGCCGATGCTCAGGCCGCCTGTGCGGGCGTGGCTGCGGGCGGCGACGATTGCTTCGACCGCGGGGTCGATACCGGTCACATTGGCGCCGCGCACGGCCATTGCCTCGGCCATGAAGCCACCCGCGCACCCAAGGTCGAGCACGTCCTTCTTTGGCCAGTCGATGAAACGGTCGAACCATCCAAGCCGTCCAGGCACGAGGTTCTTTAGGGTCCGAACCCAGCGCAGGTCATCGGACCACCAACGGTCTGCAACCTTGTCATAGATCGTCAAATCATTGCGCATCGGCATAATCCTTCGTTGGAGCCCACTAGGCCAGCGTGTGAAGGGCGTCGCCCGGCGGCTAACACGCCTTAGCTGTCCGTCTCGCCTTCGAGGAATTCGCGCAGCGCACGCGCCGACGCCTCCGGCGCCTCCTCCATCGGCACGTGGCCGATCCCAGGCAGTATTACCGTGCGCACATCGGGTAACGCGCGCTCGTAGTCGGTAGCGTGGGAGGCTGGCACCGCGCCGTCCCGCTCGCCCCACAGCAGGAGCACCGGTACGCGGATCGTCGCCAGGATCGGTTCGGGCGGCACGAGGCGCGTCTGCAGCATCCGGTCGAGGATGGCACGCCGCACCCCAGGGGCCAGCAGCATGGCGTGGTAACGGTCCACCACCGCATCGGTCAGAACCCCTGGGACCGCATAGGCGCCTTGCATGGTCCTGGCCAGAAGCGGCTTCGGCGCGGTGTAGGGCAGCAGCCGCATCAGCCAGGGCAGCCGCTCCGGCGCGCGGCCATACTCGCGGCCCAGGCTCGCGAAACCGTCCGGTGCCATCAGCACGAGCTTGGAGACGCGTGCCGGCTTGGCCGCGGCGAACCGCCAGGCGATCCGCCCGCCCATGGAGGAGCCGACCACCGCCGTCTGCCCGATCCCGAGTTGGTCCATCAACGCAGCGAGCACGGCGATGCTCCGCTCGTCCGAATAGTCGCCGGTTGGGTCAGCCCCGGTCAGGCCGAAGCCCGGCAGGTCCAGTGAGACGACGCGGAAGCGATCCTCCAGCAGCGGCGCCCAAGCCTCCCAGCTATGCAGGGAGGAGCCGAAGCCGTGGATCAACAGCACCGCTGGGCCATCGCGCAGCCCGGTGTCACGGATGTGGAGCCGCACCCCTGCAACCTCGACGAACTGCGAAGGCGGCGGCGCCCAGCGGCGCTCCAGCGCGGTGCGGGGCAGGTCGGGATTGTAGAGCCAGAACCCGCCACCGAACAGTAAAACGCCCAGCGAGATCGCTATAATTGTCACAGCGCGTCTCATTTCAATTGTCTCCGGCGCCGCACATCGGCTGACCGCTTCTTCCGATATGTGGGGAGCAGCACCGCTTGTCACCGGGACGATCAACGCGTGGCGCCATCCCAGAGAAGATGCGCGCCCGTCCCTGCTCAGCTCGAGCATTTCGTATGGAGCCCACTCTGCAGAATCCCCAGCGAAGTGTCTGATCGGCCAGGGTGCGGCGGTAATCATCGGTGCCAGCAGCGGCATCGGCGCTGGCTTGGTCGCAGCCCTCAGGGTTGGCTGCGGCTACAGCGACGTGTTGGCGTGGGCACGCGGGCTGGCGACTGAAGACGGTTCCATGACGATTTGTGCGATGCGGTATCGCGCGGGGATATGCCGGTTGTGGATACGTCCAAACAGCCCACGTCTGGTCGTGCTGGGGGATTACCCGCAGTGGCTGCGGGCTCTCCCCGTACGCAACGCTAGCCAGCAAGGCAATTTAATCATGCATGATATCGTCGATACCGCAGTCGCAGCGGGTTCGTTCAAGACCCTGGTCGCCGCGGTGACTGCAGCCGACCTCGGTGCGACCCTGAAGGGCGCTGGTCCCTTCACTGTGTTCGCGCCATCGGACGAGGCCTTCGCGAAGCTGCCGCCCGGCACGGTGGAAAGCCTCGTACTGCCGGAAAATAAGGCTAAGCTTACCAGCATCCTGACCCTTCACGTCATGTCCGGCAAAGTCATGGCGAAGGAAGTCGCTGGCCAGAAGCTTACACCTGCATCTGTGCAAGGTGAGCTGCTGCATGTGGACGGCACGGACGGTGTAACGGTCAACGGCGCCAAGGTTATCTCGGCAGATATCGAGTGCATCAATGGCGTGATCCACGTCATTGACACCGTGATCATGCCGCAGGGCTGAAATTACTGGGGCGACCTCATCAGGTCGCCCCGGACCTATTTCGTGCGCCTAAGCCCCTGAGCACCGCTCTAATCAGGCATTCTGGCTGCGCGGCCGCGGCCGGTTCGCGCGCCTCAGCCCCGAGCCACGCGCAGGCGGTATCAAGCTTCGCCCGCAGCGCCTCGCGTCGGGCGATCTCGGTGAGGAGCGCCCGAGGGTCCGCCGTCTAGGCATCGGCGGCCTCGGCGCGGGCAACCAACGCCGCGATGTCGGCGGCGAGCTTGGCGCGCAGCGCGGGCCCGGTCATAGCTGACCGAGCGGATCTTCGAGGCGTTCGCGTCGATCTTGGTGCCGTAGATCGAGACCGTGCCGAGCCGCCAGCAGGCCGCACCCGCGCGCCATCAGCAGCACCTCCAGGAAGGCTGCCTCAAAGGCCACCTTGTGGGCCCGCCGAAACACCGCGGTCGTGTCGTGGTCCGAGCGCAGGTTCGCCGCCACGAAGCGCACGTCAATATCACGATGCGTCGCCCGCTCGATCCGCCGCGAGGAAAACAGCCCGTTGGCATAGCAATAGACCAGCAGCGCCATCGTCAGCCGCGGATGATACTGCGGCTTGCCACCAGCCTGCGGGTTCAGGGGGAACGACGTCAGCAGCAAACGCTCCACCGCCGGCACCACGAAATGCGCCAGATCGTCGGCCGGCAGCCAGTCCTTCAGGTCGGGCGGCAGCAGGAAGGTCTGGTCACGGTTGTACAGAACGAAGGTTGCCACGCGGGTAGTGTGCAATGTCCGCAAGGGGGGGAATCCGACAGACTGCTAGCCGGGGTTTTTCACCGGCCCGACCGGCGACAGGCTTGTGGGATGGCTGACGGTCTACACCGTGCTGATGGTCATCCTGCCCGGGCCTGGCACCAATGGTCCGCAGGCCTTTGGCAATATCATCATGGCGCTGGGCGTGGTGGAGAGCGACAACCGGGTGATCGGGCTGGGGGCGCTGGCTACGCTGCTGGGCTGGGTGGCGTTCACGGCGATTGGCTACGTGCTGTAGCCCCCCCTGGCGCCGTGCAGCGACTATGGTACGAATGCGCCATGCGACGGTGACCCGAAAGGGTTGAAACGGGAACGCGTGGATGGGGGCAACCCCAGTGCCGCGGCTGCCCCCGCAACTGTAGGCGGAGATCTCGCCCCTGATGCCATTGGTGCCACCGGCACTGAGAAGGCGGGGCGAGCGGGGATT
>CAMDJV010000085.1 GCA_945901085.1 Rhodovarius crocodyli
CGCCGCCTGCACCACGGCCACACCGCGCTCGGTGACCAATTTCACCGCCTCAAGCTTGAACTCTCGGCTGAACACTCGTCGCTGCATGGAAACCTCCGATACGGTTGGAAAACCTTATCTCGGTGTCCACCAAACCGGCAGCAGGCCAGCCGGGAGGCAAGCTGTTGTCGGGCGCCAGCCGCGCGGCGCCGCCTCGTTCACTTTCAGCCAAGCTCCAGGAATGGTTGGAGCGTGGCAGAGCGGTTCTTGATGCGCCACCAGCGTCACGTTGCAGAAACATCGCGCAACTGTCATGCGACTGTCTCGAAGCTCGACTAAGCGACCCTGAGACAGCCGAAGCGAATGCCATGAACCGTCGTCAGATCCTCTCAGCCGCCGCCGTGCTTGGCTCGGCCGGCGCGGCTTCCGCGCAGCCTGCACGCCCCTGGCGCGCCATCTTTCCCACTGTCGGCTTCGGCATTCTCAGCGTGGAAAGCCAGGGCGCTACAGTCACCCGCTTCAACGAGTTCCCCGCCTATTTCCGCTCCAAGCTGGGCGTCGAATGCCGCATCTTCCAGGCGACCGATTACGCTGGCGTGGTCCAGGCGCTGACCGGCGGCCAGATCCCCATGGCGCGGCTGGGGCCCGCCTCCTATGCCTCCGCCTGGATCGATAGCAATGGCGCGGTCGAACCCCTTGTCACCTGGTACGCGCCGACCGGGCAGGCCGGCTATTACTCCGTGCTGATCGTGCGCAGCGACAGCCCCTTCCAAAAACTCGAGGACCTGCGTGGCAAGACGCTGGCCTGGGCCGATCCGAACTCCACCTCGGGCTATCTCGTCCCGTTGGCCGCCCTGCGGTCGCAGAACCTGGACCCGGCCCGCTTCTTCTCCCGCACCGTCTTTTCGGGTGGGCATGAGCAAAGCGTGCTGGGCGTGCTGAACGGCAATTTCGACGCGGCATTCACCTGGACGGCGGATGACGACGCCTTCGGCCAGTTGCGCATGATGATCGACCGCGGCGTGCTGCAGCGCGAGCGCATCCGCGTCATTCTGCAGTCGCCCCTGATCCCTAACCCGCCAGTCACCGTTCGCAAGGACATGCCGGCCGACATGAAGGCCGACCTGATCCAGTTCTTCCTCAACATGGCTCAGGACAACATGGCCATGGCGGAATCGGTGGCCGCTGGCCGTACGACCGGCTTCTTGCGCGCGACCGAGGAGATGTATAGGCCGATCGTCGAGGTGGCGCAGATCCAACGCGAGCAGCGTCGCCGCCGCACTTGATCCCGATACCATCACCGGGCAGCGGTGCGGCGAATGTCGCGCAAATGGACGCTGCCTACGTCTCGTTGCGCGCCGAAAGGCGCCGGCGGAATCTGCTCGGCTGGATTGTGGTTGCCGCGGTCTTCGCGACCTCCGCCATCGTGGCCGAGTTGGATCCGGCGAAACTCTGGGCCGGCCTGCCGCGCATCACGGAGTATGTCGAGAAGACGCTACCAGTGCTGCGACTGGGCCATTTGCCCGAGGATCTGGCGGAGTGGTTCTGGGACCTCGGTCATTGGCTCTATCTCCTCGCCGAGACCTTGGTCATGGCCTATCTGGCGACCATGCTGGGCACGGTCGCGGCCTTGCTTGGCTGCTTCCTAGCGGCCCGCGGCCTCGCGCCGCACGCGACGACGGCGTGGCTGATCCGACGTGGTTTTGAATTCGCCCGCGTAGTGCCGGAGCTCGTCTTCGCGCTTCTCTTTATTTACGCCTTCGGCCTGGGGCCGATGGCGGGCGTGATGGCGGTGGCCCTGCACAGCTTCGGCGCGCAGGGGAAGCTTTTCGCGGAGGCTGCGGAGATTGCCCTGCCCGGCCCGGTCGATGGCGTGCGCAGCGCGGGCGGCAATTGGGCCGAGGCGATGCGCTTCGGCGTCCTGCCGCAGATCCTACCCAACCTTGCCTCCTTCACGCTGTGGCGCTTCGAGATCAATGTCCGCAACTCCGCCATTATCGGCTTCGTCGGTGCCGGCGGCATTGGCGAGGCGGTGTTCACCGCGGTGCGCCTGCTGCACTACGAGGATGTAAGCGCCCTGCTGATCCTGCTGGTGGTGACGGTCTCCCTCATAGACCAGCTCTGTGGGCGCTTGCGCAACCGGATGATCGGCGTGGAGGCCGCGCGATGAGCACAACAGCGGATGTGGGGGCATGGCGGGCGCGCATGCCCGGCGCCTTCGGCCCGACAGGGCTGCGTCTGGTCTGGCGCTGGGCCCTGGTGCTGGCCGTGCTGAGCGCCACAGGCGGCGCTTTTGTTTGGTTCGAGATGACGCCAGCGCGGTTTTTCGCCGGGCTTTCCGAACTGGGCCGCGTCGCTCTTCTAATGCTGCCGCCACAGCCGGGCGAGCAGCCGATGGAACTCGTCTGGGCCCTGCTGGAAACGCTGGCGATGGCCGTGGCCGGCACCGCGATCGCGGCGCTGCTGGCAGTGCCGCTGGGCTTCCTCGCCGCACGGAACGTGATGTCGCTGGCGCCGTTCCGCTTCGGGCTGCGTCGCTTCCTCGATGTGTTACGCGGCGTGGACCAGCTGGTCTGGGCGCTGATTTTTGTCCGTGCCGTGGGGTTGGGGCCGCTGGCGGGCGTCCTCTCCATCATCGTCACCGACACCGGCACCCTGGCCAAGCTTTACAGCGAGGCGCTGGAAAACGCGGACCGGCGCCAGGTGGATGGCGTGCGGGCCTCGGGCGGCAGCCATGTGCAGATCGCCCGGTTCGGTCTCCTGCCGCAGGCCTTGCCGCTGATGCTGTCGAACGCCTTGTACATCTTTGAGAGCAATGTGCGGTCATCCACCATCCTCGGCATCGTGGGCGCCGGCGGGATCGGCTTTCAGTTGTCGGACCGTATTCGAGCCCTCCGTTGGGACGAGGCCAGCTTTATCATCCTGATGATCCTCACCGCGGTTGCGCTGATTGATGCCGGCTCGGCAGCCCTCCGTCGTCGCCTCATGCAGGCATGACGCCAAATCGAAATTGATGGAAGGGCGGGAGCCTGAGTTTTCCGCTTTAGCCAGCAGCAGCGCGCCGAGCAGCACCGGCGCCCAGCCCGTGCGCGCCCCGAAGCGGTGCTGTGCGATCAGCCCACCCGGCCTTGCGGCACGTCATCCTGATGTGCCCCGCGATGAACCTGATCGACGCCAGTGCGCTCGAAAGCCTGGAGGCGATCGCCGATCGCTTGCGCGCCGCCGGCGTCGGCTTCCATCTTTCTGAAGTGAAGGGGCCGGTGATGGACGCGCTGAAACGGTCAGACTTCTTCGAGCACTTCAAAGGCCAGGTGTTTCTCTCGCAGTTCGAGGCCGTGCGGGTTCTGGCCTCAGGGACAGAAGCGGGAGCGCCCGCGACAGCCAGTCTTCCGCTGTCGCCGGCGCGCCACGGGCTGACTCAGCCGGTGAGACGCGTCTCATAGCACCCAGCGAAGGTTGGAATCCGGTTCCCACCGCTGCTCCAGTTGGCTTTTCGTAAGCGCAGCCCCAAGGCCCTTCTTGCGTTCCGGGTGACGAGTATGGTGGTTCGGCCAGAAGCAAGGAGCTTCAAGCCGGCATTATGGTCGACGCAAATGACGACGCGAAGGCGGAAGTGTACCGCCGTGTAGAAGTACTGACCGGTCCTGGCCGTCGGCGGCAATGGTCGGAGGAGGCCAAGGCGCGGATTGTGTCGGAGGCGATGCAGCCTGGCGCCGTGGTGGCCGTGGTGGCGCGTCGCTGGCAGGTATGCCCGCAGCAGGTTTTCGCCTGGCGGCGCGAGATGCGTCGCGCGCCAACCGCAGCGCCAGATTTCGTACCGATCGTGGCTGCCGCCCCAATGGCCCAGGAAGTGCC
>CAMDJV010000086.1 GCA_945901085.1 Rhodovarius crocodyli
GAGAACGGCCTGCTGGCCGAAACCGCCGAAGGCGCGCTGCCGGTAAAACCCGCCCCCAGTTGCCTGGTGCTGCCGCTGCCCGGTGATACGGCTTTGCTGCATGGCCAGGGCGCCCAGGCCGTCATCCTGGCCATTTTGGCCCGCGCGCCAGGACAGGGCACAACCCTTGCCCCGACCGATGGTGAAACCCTCTCGCTGCGTGCGCGCAGCATTGCGCTCGAGGCCAGCGAGCGCCTGACCGCCCGCGCCCCGCTGGGCGAGTTCGACCTCGCCCGCGCCACCCTGCGCAGCGCCACCGCCCTGCTGCTCGCCGGCACCGCCACCCTGGCGGCCAGCCTGCTGCGTGGCGCCGCCCAGCGCATCGAGCAATCGGCAGAACACATCGTCACCCTCGCCGGCCGCCGCACCACCCGGGTGCGTGGCGAGGATATGCTCGATGCCGGAAGCAGCCTGAGCACCGTCGAAACCCTCTCGCTCAGCCGCAGCGGCGGCAGCACCATCATGACCGCGCGGCAGGATTTGCGCGTTGATGCCGAACGGATCGGTCTTGGCTGAACTCCTCTCCGAGGCGCTGATCGGGCGCGACAACACCGCCGCCCTGGCCATCGCCACCGAACATTTGCGCCAGGGCCGGCTGGACGCTGCCCATGCCGTGCTGCGCGGGGTGCTGGAGCATTCGCCAGGCGATCTCGGCGCGGTGAATGGCTTGGCGGCCGAGGCGGTGGCGCGCGGCGACGCAGCGCGGGCGCAGGCGTTGCTGGAGGCAGCGCTGGCCAGTGACCCCGGCCACGCGCCCAGCCTGGCCAATCTCGCCGGGTTGCATCTGGCGGCCGGGCGGCTTGCCGAGGCGCGGCTCTGCCTGGAACGGGCGGAGCATTTGCCGGGCGGCCCAAACCTGGCCGGGCTCCGGGCCCAGATACTTGCCGCCGAAGGCGACACCGCGGGCGCCATCGCCATACTCCAAAGCCTGGCGGCACAGGCGCCGGGCGAGGCCGAGCATCGCTACAACCTGGCCGTGCTGCTGTTTGGCCAAGGCCAATTGGCCGAGGCGGAGGAGGCGCTGCGCGCCGCCATCTCGCTGGCGCCGGTCATGCGCGAAGCCTGGCACAATCTGGGCAAGGTGCTGTTGCGCCGAGGCCGCAGAGAAGAGGGCATCGGCTGCCTCCGCCATGCCTTGATGCTGGCGCCGGGCGATCCGATGACGGCGGCAAGCCTCGCAGATGCGCTGCTGGACGCCGGCCGGCCGCTTGAGGCCGAGGCCGAGGCCCGGCGCTGCCTGGTGGTGGCGCCCGAAGCGCCGATGCCCAGCCTGTCCTTGGCCCGAGCACTCTCCGCCCAGGGCCGTGGGACAGAGGCGCTGGCGTTGATCGCCCGCGTGGTGCGGGCCCTGCCCGACCAGGCCTTGCCACTGCTGGCCCTGGCCCATGCCTTTGCGATGGCGGGCCAGCCAGAGCGCGCAATGGCGGCGGCGCAGCAGGCGGTGCAGCGCGCACCGGCCGAAACTGGCATCACCCTCTCGGCTGTCGAGATTCTGTTGCGCGGCGGCGATTTCACCACCGCCTGGGCTTTGCTCGATAAATTGGCGCCCGAAGCCGAGGCGGGGGTGATCGCACTTGACGATGATGCGATCGAAATTATGCGTTTCGCACGCCTGCTTCCGGCTGCCCGCGCTGTGTTTGGCGCGGGCCCTTTCACGCCGCTGCTGGCGGTCAATGGCATCACCTTGGCCAATGGGCCGCCACCGATGGGCGCACAGCCGCCGATCATGCTGGCCCGCCAAGCGCGTGCAGTTGGCGCGGAAGCGCCGTTACGGGCCGACCCGGTGCGCCTTGCCGCATGGGCCAAGGCGCTGGAAGGCCGGCCGCGCCCGGTGATAGCCATAGCCTGCGGCAATGAAGCGGCGGGCGAGCCCGCCTTGCCGGATATCCTGGCGGCTCTGGGCATAGAGGGCACACGGTTGGGGCTGCTGGCTGGCGATGCCCGGGCGCGCATTGAGGAGGCCCCCGAGATGCTCGATGGCGGTGAATGGGTCTACCAGCCAGAGGAAGTCGCGGCCGCGATGCTGGCGGCGGATGTGGTTGTGACTGGCGATGGCTATCTTGGCCATCTCGCGGGCGCGTTGGGATGCCGGCGGCTGGCAGTCTTGGCGCCGCCAATGGGCGACTGGTGCTGGGGCATGCCCGGCACCGCCGCACCTTGGTACCCTATTGCCACCATCTGCCGCGCTACGCTGACGCCGCAAGGCCTGGACTGGCGGTCGGCGCTAGCCGCCCTGGCCATAGCGGCCGGGAGTTGGGCGGAGGACTGAGAGGGTTATCCGTCCAAACTTTCCCATTTAGGGGGGGCGATGTTCTCAGCCCCGCCGCACTTCGGATGCGACGTCGAGGCTCAGAACTGCGCGGGTCTGCCGATCCATCACCAAGGTCGCGCCCACCGCCCAAAGCGCGTGGGTACTACCAGCATGGCCGGCGAGCGAGAGCTTTACCGGGTCGCGCGCGCCGCGACGCAGCGGCGTGTTGTCTTGCCGGCGAAGCTCGAGCCGACCCTCTGGTGGCGCTGTGAAATCATGGATCAGCGGTCCGTTCTGGCCATGCTGAGCCGCCGCGATGAGGGCAGGCAGCATCGCACGGATCGCGGCGCGAAGGCCTGCATGGAGGGGGGATGGCTCGGCACATGGCGCCCAGTGCGTTGCGTCGGACATGACTGTTATCTCGCCACCCGCGGCCGGGCAGCCACAAAGCCGGCGAAGAAATACACCATTGCCCTATCAGAGGTGGCTCGGTTTCTCACGACAGCGCTTTGCTTCCGATAACTGTGTCCCCTGCCGGTTAATACGCACTTCGCGCCGGTGCCGCAGTCTGATGCAGGTGGGGCGTAGCCCGACCGGAGTGAGGCCGCGGCACCGGCGAAGGCCTCATGCTGCCAGCACCTGCGGCAAGTGGTCCGGATAGGCGCGCTCCGGCGTCGGCGTCCTCAAGCTCGAATGCGGCCGCCGGGTATTGTAACAACCCAGATACCGGCCCAACGACGCCCGAGCATCGCTCACCCCATCATAGGCCCGCAGACAGACAAAGCCGCGCGCCATCGAGATGTAGGTGATATCCATGGCCCAGACTTGGTTCGGCCGTTGATACAGCGCCTCGATGCACATCCGACGCATCAGCGTCGCCACCGCCAGGCGGCCGATCCTGATGCCCTCCGCACGGAGCAGGTCGCGCATCATCCGGCTGCCCGCGAAGGGGTACTCACCATGCAATGCGTCGATCCGGTGCATGATCGCCAACCGCGCCGGCGGCACGTGACGCAGCAGGACATTGCCGCGGTCGATCGTCGCTTTTCGCTCAGCAGGCCGGCTTTGTTGAGCACGCAGGACAGAAATCCTTCTCCAGCGTTTGCTCCCCAATCTTCGCATGCAGCCGCTTCAGATCGACCATAGGCGCGCTCTCAGTGGCTGCAGCGCCAGAGCCGAAAACCCCGGCAGCGCCTACCTGCAACTGCGCTTTCCAGGCGACAATCTGGGCAGGATGTACCTCAAACATTTAGGTCAGTTCGGCCGATGTCTTCTCGCCTTTGATGGCTGCCAAGGCCCCCTTTGCCTTGAAGCCGGGGCTGTGTGTCCGGCGTGTTCGCTTCGTCATGCTCGCGCCTGATATGCGGCAACATCGCCGCCGTCAGGCAGGAAAGCCAGTTATCGATCTGTCCGAATTTCCCGAGCCACTTCT
>CAMDJV010000087.1 GCA_945901085.1 Rhodovarius crocodyli
GCCGAGGGCACGCCCTTCGCCCGGCTGAAGGTCGCGCAGCTTGCCTTGAAGGTGGAGGCGCAGCGGCTCTCGCTGGACGAGACCAAGCGTCGCCTGCTCGATGTTACCGAGGCCAATGCCGCGCTGGACGAGATCGGCAGCACAATGCGCGACGCTTTGCTGAACTGGTTGGCCCGCGTCGGCGCCACGTCCGGGCCAATGTCGAGGAGCGGTTCGAACTGGCGGCTATAGGCGGCCTCGTTGCCGGTCAGGTGAAAGTCGAGCGGTAGGCCGTCGAGGTCGCGCTTGATGTGGATCTTGTTGCCGAAGCCGCCGCGTGACCGGCCGAGCGCCTGGCTTTGCTCCCCCCTTTTGCGCCAGCCGCCGAGACGTGCGCCCGGATCGGGGTGCTATCGAACATCTGGATGATGCTGGCGGTCCGGCTGCAACCCGCAAGTGCGTGAAATAAAGCCTCGAAGGTCCCGCTCTGCGATAATCGCCAGAACCGCCTCCAGACCGTGTTCCACGGCCCAAACCCGGCGGCGAGCGCGCGCCAAGTGATGTTGTGCACCGTGAAATAATGCAGCGCTTCAGGAAAGCGCCGATCGTCGCACCCCTTGTAGCCTCGCCGTAAGCGAACCGCCTGGAACACCTCCAGCACGATTTCCTAGTCATCTTCTGTCATGTGCGTCAGAATGAACGGCTCCCAAAACCGACCTGCTATGAATCGTGCACCCGACCGCGCCGGAATCCTGAAAATCTCTGCTTCCGCGATTCCGTCCACAGGGCCTAATCCACGCGCGCCCCTGCCGCACGGATCAGTGGCGCGAAACTGGCCTCATTCCGTGTTCGGAAGGTCGCGAACTCCTCCGGCGTTGTGTACCAAGTGGAGGCACCATTCTCTTCGAAGCGCCGCTTGAGATCGGCGTTTTCCAGCGATTCCTTCGTCAGGACATTGAGCCGATGGATGATGGCGGGCGGCATCCCAGCCGGCCCCATCACGCCACCCCAGGAGGTGATCTCGAAGCCCGATAGGAATTCCGCCATGGCCGGAATTTCGGGCGCCTGCGGGCTGCGTGTCGCGCCTGTGACGGCCAGCGCGCGCAGCCGCCCCTCGCGAGCCAGCGCGAGGCCTTGCGGGATGTTGTCGAAGATCATGTGTACCCGCCCTCCCTGGATATCCACATGCGCGGGAGCGGCGCCCCGATAGGGCACGTGCAGCATGTCCACCCCGGCCATCGCCTTGAACATCTCACCCGAGAGATGGACCGTGGTGCCCGAGCCCGAGGAAGCATAGGCGTAGCGGCCAGGATTGGCCTTAAGCAGCGCAATGAGCTCTGGCACCGAGCGCGCTGGCACGTCGTTGTTGACCACCAGCAGGTTGGGCAATTGCCAGAGCCCCGATACGAGCGAGAAATCCTGCGCCGGATTGAAGGGTAGCCGTCCATACAGTGTGGGCCCAATGCCCAGGGGGGCCACGCTCGCCAGCCCGATCGTCGTGCCATCTGGCGCCGCCCGGGCGATGGCCTCGGTGCCAACATTGCCCCCCGAGCCTGAGCGGTTCTCGACGATGAATTGATGACCGGTGATCTCGCTCATCTTGAGACACCAGATGCGAGACAGGATATCCGTGCCGCCACCCGGCGGAAACAGCCCGATGAAACGAATGGGGCCAGTGGGCCAAGCCACCTGTGCCTGGGCAGCGGAAAGAAGTCCCGGCGCGGCCAGCAATGCGGCGCCAAGTCCCGTTCGCCGGCTGATCCCGGCAGCGATGAAACGTCCCATCTTCCCTCCTTGAGATATCCTTTAAATACCGACGGACTATACTGATGGGAGCGCGAAAGGACTGCTCGGGTCAAGTGAAATCACCCGGAGTGTGGGGAGCGCGTCGGCAACCTTGCGGATGGACCGCTTGCCATCCCATACTGGCACTTAGGGATATCCAGATTCCAAAGGAGATCACGATGCATGTCATTGGCCGTCGCGCCTTGCTTCTGGCTGGCGCCAGCCTTGCCGCGCCTGCCACCATCCGTTCCGCCCATGCGCAACGCGCCTGGCCCGACCGGCCGATCGTGCTGGTCAACCCGTATCCGCCCGGTGGCTCTACCGAGTTCTCGGCGCGGATCGTCGCCATGCGGATGGAGGCGGCGCTGGGCCAAAGCATAGTCATCGAGGCGCGGCCGGGTGCCGGCACGGCGGTGGCCAACGCCCATGTCACGGGGCTACGGCCCGACGGCTACACGCTGCTGATGGGCACGACGTCGCTCGCGGTGCTGCCGGCGCTCCAGCCGACATCCCAACCGCGCGACCCGACAGTGGCCCTCACCGCCTGCGCGGCGGCGACGCGATCGCCCTTCGTGCTGCACGTCCATCCCGACCTGCCGGTGCGCACCGCGGCCGAGCTGATCGGCTATGCCAAAGCCAATCCTGGCCGGCTGAGCTGGGGCAGTTCGGGCACTGGCGCAATCAACCACATGACCTTCGAACTGTTCCGCGCGCGCGCCGGCATCGATGCGGTGCACGTGCCCTATCGCGGCGGCGCGCCGGCGCTGCTCGACCTCCAGGCCGGGCGCATCCAGGCGATGTTCGCCGCCTCGCAGGAGGCGCTGCCGTCGATCCAGTCGGGCCTGTCGCGCGCCATCGCCATCACCTCGGCGCAGCGCATCGCCCTGCTGCCGGACGTGCCGCCGGTGGCCGATACCATCCCCGGCTTCGAATCGGTGTTCTGGCAGGGCCTGTTCGCACCGGCCGGACTCCCAGTCGAGATCGTCGCGCGCATCGAGGCCGCCTGCGCCGAGGCGACGGGCGACCGAGCGGTGATCGAGCGCCTGGCCGGCGCCGGCATCGATGCCTGGCCCGGCGGCGCCGCGCTGCTGCGCACCACGCTGGCGCGCGACCTCGAGACCTGGACGCGCATCATCCGCGAGGCGAACATCACCGCGGCATGAAGCAGCACCCGCGGGCTTGGCGCAGGCGCGATCCTTGCCGGGCTTCCCCTGGCGCGGGTCGTCCTGCGCCCGCGCAATGGGAGCTTCGACGGCTGGCCGAAAAGCCCCCAGCGTGAATCCGGACTTCCCGGATGGGCTCTGAGGCGATGGCCAATCGCAAGAGCCTTTCCACTAAGCTTAAGCACTACCGCACGCGCCCCTTCGTATCCATTCGGCGTGTCCCGCCTACCGCGTCGCGGCTGAAACTGTCCTGTGTTTGTACGGGCGCTCTTGTGAGCGCCGGTAACTCGTCCAGACCGACGCCGTCATCCTCGATGAGCTGGGCTACCTGCCGTTCCCCGCATCAGGCGGCGCCTTGCTGTTCCACCTGATCAGCCAGCTCTACGAAAAGACATCCCTGATCATCACCACAAACCTGTCCTTCGCCGAATGG
>CAMDJV010000088.1 GCA_945901085.1 Rhodovarius crocodyli
AACAACCGGTCCGCCGTCTCGCGCATGAACATCAGGTTGCGGTGTTCCGCCGCCAGCCCGCCCAGAATGCCAAAAATGGTCTGGATGAAGAGCGGCCCCTCCACCACGCCGCGGTCGCGCATATAGGCAAGGTTATAGAGGTGCCCAACATCATAGCATTCGAACTCAAAGCGCGTGCCATGGCCCTTGCCCAGCCGCTCCACCACCTGCTCGATATCCTGGAAAGTATTGCGGAAAATGTAGTTGGTGGTGTTTTCCAGATAGGGCTTCTCCCAGGCATATTTCCAGGATTTCACCCGCGCCGCGCTGGGTGCGATGTTGAAATTCATACTGCCCATATTGAGGCTGCACATCTCGGGGCTGGCCAGCAGCGGCGCGGCCAGTCGTTCATCCAGCGTCATGCCCAAGCCGCCACCGGTGGTGATATTCACCACCGCATCGGTGCTCTGCTTGATGCGCGGCAGGAACTGCATGAACACCGCCGGGTCCGGCGTGGGCCGGCCGTCATTCGGGTCGCGCGCATGCAGATGGATAATGGCGGCCCCTGCCTCGGCGGCGGCAATGCTTTCGGCGGCGATCTGCTCGGGCGTGATCGGCAGATGTTCGCTCATGCTGGGGGTATGGATGGCACCGGTAACGGCGCAGCTGATGATGATCTTGGCCATGAAATATCTCCCTGATGCGCAGCATGCGGCCCCTGGCGCGCCAGGGCAAGAATACACATTTGATTTCGTGAATTTGGTATTTTACAAAACAATCCAGTGAGCGGATAATGCCATGATCGCCACCTCGCACGCCCTGCCACGCGCCCTTCAGATGCCGCCGCGGCGCGGTGACAGGCTCCCGGGCAGACCATGGCCGGGCCAGCCATCCGACACCACCGAGGAGAACCCCTGGATGCAACATGAAGACCTCGCCACCGCCTGGGCCCTCAGTGGCCTGACCCTCGCGGCCATGGCCGCCCTCTTCGCCCTCGCCATGCTGGGCTGAGCCTCAATCAAGGTCGAAAGCATCCAGCGGCGGCGGCGTGGCCCTTGAATAGCCCTGGGCGCAATAGCCGCCCCCCTGATGGCGCTCATTGGCCGGGGCATCGCTGACAATCTGCCCAACCTTGTCGCGGAACACCTCCGCATTGTCCTGCGGCGCCCAGCCGATGCGGCCGCGATGATCCTGCTCCCAATAGCTCTGCGGATTGGCCGAACAGCCCCAGATCACCGCATGCCCCAGAACCGGCGCCGTGATGGTGGCCTGCACCAGGCGCAGCAAATCCCCCTGCGACAGCCAGGTGGAGAGCATTCGCCGGTCAATCGGCTCCACAAAGCACGATCCAATTCTGTAATTTATATTCTCAACCCCGTGCTTATCCCAATACATCCGCCCCATCAGCTCGCCATAGGCCTTGGACAGGCCATAAAAACTGTCAGGCCGAAACTGACAATCGGCATCAAGCGCGTCGCCCCCCGCCTCGGGCCGGGTGTGAAAGCCAATGCTGTGGTTGGAACTGGCAAACGCCACCCGCGCCCCCTCCCGCCGCGCCGCCTCATAAATATGAAACAGCCCACGCAGATTGGGGCCGAAAATCTCCTCAAAGGGCTGGTTGGTCGAAACCCCGCCGAAATGCAGGATATGCGACACACCCTCCGCCAGCCGCGCGATGGTCACCCCATCCTCCAAATCGGCCCGCTCAAAAGCCGCCCCCTCCGGCATCGCATCCGGAAAGGGCGCAATATCCGTCAGCCGCAGCCGATACCCCAGCCCCGCCAGCCCGCGCGCCAGCATGCGCCCCAGCCCGCCCGAGGCGCCGGTCAGAAGAATGGGTTTGTCGTCGCTCACCTGGGTTCCTGCCTTCACTGCCAAAGGCTAGCGTGGCGGCGACCATCAGAGGATGTCAAACCATGCTGACCATCGAAGAGGCGGCCCAGGCGCTCGCCGCCGGCACCACCACCGCCCGCGCCCTGCTGGAAGAGAGCTTCGCCGCCGTGGCGCGCCAGCCCGCGGCCTTCATGGTGCTGCATCACGAAGCCGCCCGTGCCACGGCCGATGCGCAGGATATGCTGCGCCGCGCCGGCCGCGCCCCCAGCCGCTACGCCGGCATCCCCGTGGCGGTAAAAGACCTTTTCGACGAGGCCGGCCAGGTCACCCGCGCCGGCTCCCGCGCCCTGAACGGCGCCACCCCCGCCGCCCAGGATGCCCCGGTGGTCGCCCGCCTTCAAGCCGCCGGTATGGTGGTGATGGGCCGCACCAATATGGTGGAATTCGCCTTTTCCGGCCTGGGCGTGAACCCGCATTACGGCACCCCCACCACGCCCTATGACCGCGCGACGGGCCGCCTGCCTGGCGGCTCCTCCTCAGGTGCCGCCGTGGCCGCCGCCGATGGCATGGGCTTTGGCGGCCTCGGCTCAGATACGGGCGGCTCCTGCCGCATCCCAGCCGCGCTCTGCGGCGTGGTCGGCTACAAGCCCACCGCCAGCCGGGTGCCGCTGCAAGGCGCCTTCCCGCTCTCCTTCTCGCTCGATTCCATTGGCCCCATCGCCCGCAGCGTCGCCTGCTGCCAGATCATCGATGGCATCATCGCCGACCACCCCGCCCAGCACGCTGCCCTGCCGCTGGCCGGCCTCCGCATCGCGGTGCTGCGCAATTACATGGAGGAGGGCATGGAGGATGCGGTGGCCAATGCCTATGCCGCGACCCTCGCCCGCCTCTCCGCCCTGGGCGCGAGGCTGACCGATATCCGCATCCCCGAAATCGAAACACTACCCGCCATCAACGGCACCGGCGGCTTCGCCGCCTCCGAGGCCTGGGCCTGGCATCACGACATCATCGACCGCGCCGGCCAGGATTACGACCCGCGCATCCTCAAGCGCATCCGCCGCGGCGAGGCCATGACGGCAGAAAACTACCTGGCGCTGCTGGCCGCGCGCAAAAACCTCATCGCCGCCGTGGCGCCGCAAACCGCGCCCTTTGACGCGGTGCTGGCCCCCACCTGCCCCCTCACGCCGCCTTCCATCGCCGAGGTCGAGGATGAGCGCGAATACAACCGCATCAACATGGCGCTGCTGCGCAACACCGCCGTGTTCAATTTCCTGGACCGCTGCTCAATCTCCATCCCCTGCCACCAGCCGGGCACCGCACCGGTGGGGCTGATGATCACCGGTGAGAATGGCGGCGATGGCAAGCTCTTTGCCGTGGCCCGGGCGGTCGAGGCCGCGCTCGCCTA
>CAMDJV010000089.1 GCA_945901085.1 Rhodovarius crocodyli
TAGTGGCCACTCAGCGCGGCTTGGCTGCAATTTTGGGCCGGGAGTGGGTGCTGGCTGCTGCGTTTGGAAGGGTTGGTCATGGCGAATAGCGGCGCGTTCACGAGCAGTAAGCATTGGAATGACGTAAACGCCGGTTTACGCGCTGCAAACGCCGGTCAACTGGTCAATCGGATCCGCGCGGCGATGGCCGCTCTCGATGAATCGACGGCGAATGACTACGTCCGAGTGCTAAATATCGACAGCAACTTTGGTGTGATGCCGGGCAGTAAGGGGCACCGAGACCGTGTCCGAGCCGCGCTGTTGATCAAGTTGCTTATCGGCGAGACGAACACCGCCGATGCCCCGAAGCAACGCACCAATTTGCTGGCCAAATCGGACGGTGAGTTGGACAGGCTTATCGTTAGCGACGGAGCTTCCATCCTAGTCGACCCGACGGGGCCAAGCACCACCCAGTTGCCCACCGGGCCTCAATTTGCACGTCCGACACCGACACTGACGCCAACTCCGGTGAAGAAGCTAACCATCCCTGCCGGCTTTGAGAGTCGTTATGCTCAAACGGCCGGCGTCGGTGTCTCGACCATCCTCGGATCCGGTCTGAGTAAATCCCTGCTGGATGTTAAGCTTAAGAATCCGTTCGGCGATGAATTTCGCCTTGATATTAACGGCGAACTTTCGAAATACCGATCATCCATCCAAGGCATGGCGGTGGGCGTCGATGTCGCCTACAAACATTTCGATACGGCGATGGCGAAGGACGCCCAAAAAGAAAAAGCCAAATACGATATGGCGATCAGTATCATCAAGTCCGGGCTCGCCGCAGTCGGGGCTGGCCCTTTGGCATCGATCGGAGCGGCCATCGTCGGGAACTTGGCCAAGCATGTCTATGCCGGAGTATCCAGTATGGTTTCATCCGATACGTTGAATTCCGGGGCGACGTCGGGCATCAATGCTGTCGTCGACGAGTTCGGCGGGTTGGTCGAGTTCTCACAAGGGCAGCAGGATCTTTGGGCTCAGGCGACCCGTGTGGTCAATGTGCAGTCCGTCAACCAGTCGGCCATCGCTAAGGCCGCCTTGAGTTTTAAAGATACGCTTTTAAAGCGCAGCTTGGACACGAACGGTATTCCAGGATCAGCGAATCTCCAGGTTACGCTGCTGGCAAGGTATGATGAGGTCGTGCAGGAGATGAACACCCAGCTGAAAATGGGGTTCGTTAAGGCCCTGACTGGAACCGACAAGGCGACGCTCGGTGAAGTCGTCAGCGGCGCGCCGCGTGATCCCTACCAACTCGTCAATATCTTTATCGCTCACGTGGTGTCGTCACGCCCTGATTTGGTGGCGCAGCACAAAGGTGGCATGGCGGCGTTCGACACCTATCTGAATGAGGTGGTTAAGCAGGTTTACGCGGATTGGAAGCGGCTCTTCCCGTCCGTCACGCCGATAAATGCGGCAGATGCGGCATCCTTCGCCAGTCTTTGCGAGGCGAAGATGTGGTGTCGTATCATCGTCAATGAGCAGGAGCGTGGCCGCAAGCCGCGTGATGCGGTGATCGATCGGTTGGATGCCCTCGGGATCGTCGGCAAATGGTCGCAATCGGTGCTGGGGGCGTTGCGCGTCTCGCGCAGCGGAGACACCGCGACACGCACGCGCATCTATGGCGAGGGGCGCTTGCGCTACCACGGCTCCGACTGGGAAGTGGCCGAGCTGCGGAAGCTGGCTGCGTGGATCGACAGTGACCGCAATGTCAATATTCCGGCGCTTGCGGCAGGCGTGGTGGTGGGCGGCGTTCCTGGCGTGTGGAAGAATATCAAGGACTACAATATGCGTGTCACGAAGCAGCGCGACGGTCTGTAGGGTGAGCGTGAAACCTTTGGGCATCCTCACCTGAGTTTTGTGGGGGACAAGTCTGGTCTTGCTCCGTTTTTTTCGACATTCTTACACGAGGGTGGCCGCTGGAGGGAACGCTGCGGCCATCGGCTCTGGCGTGAGATACCCGACCTACGAATCCATTCTGAGCGGATTGGCGCCCTTCCGTATCCATCCGGCGTGTCCCGCCTACCCGTCACGTTCAAATCTGCCCTTTGTTTGTACGGGCGCTCTTGTGAGCGTCGGTAAGGACGGAGGGATGGATGGAGATCATCACTGGGGTCGAGCGTCGTCGTCGCTGGCGGCCGGAGCAGAAGTTGCGGATCCTGGCTGAACTTGAGTTGCCAGGCGTGACGTTGGCCGAGGTGGCGCGTCGGCACGATGTAAGCCGGAGCCTGCTCTGGGAATGGCGGGATGCGCAACGGCGCGGGGACTTGATGTTGCAGGAGCCGACCTTCCTGCCATTGCGGGTGTTGCCGGCGCCCGAGGCTCCGCCAGCGCCGCCGCCGCCTGGCAATGCGGCGGGTGAACCTGATGGCCGTATTGAGATCGTGCTGCCGAACGGCACGACGTTGCGGGTGAACGAGACGCTCGGCGCTGTGGGGCTGCATCGCGTTCTGGCGGCGCTGCGTCGATGATCCCATCTCCCGCGGGGGCGCGGGTGTGGCTGGCGGCCGGCCACACCGACATGCGGCGCGGCATGAACGGCCTGGCGCTGCAGGTGCAGCAAGCGCTGGGGCGCGACCCGCATGCGGGTGACCTCTACGTGTTCCGCGGCAAGCGTGGCTCGCTGGTCAAGATTGTCTGGCATGACGGGCTGGGCATGTCGCTCTACGCCAAACGGCTGGAGCGCGGCCGGTTCATCTGGCCCGCACCAGCCGATGGCGCGGTGGCCATCTCGGCGTCGCAGTTGGCCTACATGCTGGACGGCATCGACTGGCGCAATCCGCAACATACCTGGCGCCCGCAGGCTGCCGGATAATGCTGGCGGCACCGCGCGGAGCATGATTCAATTTCCGGCGTGATGTCCGCGCCGGAAAGCATACCAGACGATATCGACGCGCTGCGCGCCGCACTCGCGGCCGAGCAGGTGGCGCGGCGCGAGGCCGAGGCCCGAGCCTCCGGTGCCGAGGCGCTGGTGCTGCAATTGAAGCTGCTGATCGCCAAGCTCAAGCATGACAGGTTCGCCGCCTCCTCCGAGCGTGGCCGCAAGCTGATCGACCAGCTGGAACTGCAACTCGACGAGTTGGTGACCGCGGCCAGCGAGGCGGCGATCGCAGCGGAGAACTCC
>CAMDJV010000090.1 GCA_945901085.1 Rhodovarius crocodyli
GGTGCCGTCCCATGGCGCCAGCCAAACCAGCGCCAGACCGCCCTCGGCCGCATACCCCGTGGCGCCGGGCAGAGCACCCCGCAACGCAAGCAAACGAAGCACGTCGCGCCGAACATGCGCGCCTGGTCCGCCCGGTGGCGCAATGCCGAGTGCCGCACGATTGGCGAAGCCGCCGTTCATTCGGCTAATGCCGTAATTGCCGGCGCCCAGGAAGCCTTCCATGGTCTGTAAGGTCAGCAGGGCAAACAGCCAGTCATCCGGCTGCGCCGCCACCATCAGCGCCTGTTTCAGGTCGTGGTTCTTGGCCGTGACCAGCATGTCCAGCGCATCCGGCGTGGCAATGACGTTCTTCAGTTCGGTCAGGACTCCAGATGGGATTGCCGGCTGCAACAGGGCAGGCCGGTCCGGCGGTGCCACCAGGCACCAGGGCGCGTCATCGGCATGATCCGGGGTCAGCCCGCGCAACAAGAAGCACCATTCCGCTTCGCTATCGGGCGGTTGCGCACGATCGGCACGATGCAGCGCGTTTGCGGAAAGCAGCACCAGGAAGGAATGCCAGGCATGGCGCTGATGTGCGCGCAGGGCGGGGAACGCTGCCACATCATCGCGCATCAGTCGGGCAAGGACACTAGGCAAGGTCATGGTTGCCGCCGTGCCGTCGGCGGCAACAACGCGGATCAACGGTACGAGCAGAGAGTTCATGCTGACAATTCTCGTTCAGGCACGATAAATATGCCTTAACATGCGAAATGGTCAATCCTGCCGACGCGTCTCAGGCGGTAGTGCGTTGCAACCCGAACCGGTCATACCGCAGCACCGCATCGCCCAATCGAAACACCAGCCCATCAGAACCGAGGTTCAACACTTCCATTACCGCCTCCGCCGGCACGTCCGGGGCAAGGAAGTGGGGGATCTTGATCGCCTCAAGCATCGCGCCGAAAGGGCCAGGGATCGCGGTTGGCGGTACGATCAGTAAATCCTTGGCACCCAGCCGCGTGGCGAAGTGATCGCTTGGGTCAACGGCGAAGGTGGTGAACCGTGCGTTACGATCGAGCAGCGCCAGGTCGGCTTGTTGTCTGGCCGCCAGCCCGGTGCTGTAGGCATGATCCAGAATTCCGGCCCAATCCGCATCCCGTGCCCGCAGCTCATCCTCGATTGCGCCCAGCCGCTCCGGATGGGTGGCCTGCTCCACCAGATGCCGGTTCATGCGCGGAATATGCCAGACCGGCTCAGTCTCGATCAGCCGCCATGTCGCCTCAATGGTTCGGGCATCCTCATATACCCGACCAAGCCCGTAACGTCCGCGGCCGCTGCGCAACAGCTTCAGCAGGTCGCGATCTGCCGGGGTCAGCAGCAATACCAGTGGATCGGCGAACTCCTCGGGCCGGGCTCGCCCGCCGTGGCGGTGGAGCCGGCCGATACGCTGCAACAGCACGTCCACCGGACAGAGGTCGGTGATGAGGAAATCCGCATCGAGGTCGAGTGAGACTTCCAAAGTCTGCGTGCCGATCACGATCCGTGATGTCGCGGAGCTGGCTTTGCCTAAATCGGCTTCCACTGCGGCATCCAGCAATCTGCGGTCGGACGGCGCGAAGCGACCGTGGTGCAACGTGATCTCCCCCGCCACTCGGAACAATGCCGGATGCGCCGCGCCGGCCAGCGCCTCCAGCGCCTGTGCGGTCGCGATGGCGTCGCGGACAGTGTTGCGGATCACCAATACCCTCGCCCCGCGATTGGCCGCTGCCAGTGCCGCCGTGGCAACAGCCACGACATCGCCGATTATTGACGCGGGCTCGATCCGCACGGCTTTGGTCGTTCCGACGGGTGGCACCTGACGAACGCATGCGCGTCCAGCCTCGCCCCAACTCAGCGCCGGATATGGCACCGCCTCTGCTGCGGCCAATGGCGGGCAAGCTGTTACCAGCAGGCGGGCCTTCATGCCCGCCCCCAGCGTTGCCGATAGGAGCAGGGCATGGCCGCCAGCCTGCACATGGCCTTGCAGCAGATTGCTCAGCAGCGTTTCCATATATCGGTCTGAGGCGTGGACCTCGTCCACCACCAGCAGGTGCCGCAAAAGGGCGGTGCCGCGCATATGTGCGTGCTTCGTGGAGATCGCACCCAGTAACGCCTGGTCCACCGTTCCGACCGCGATTTGGGCCGTCAGAAAGCGTTTCGGGTGCTCGGCGGCCCAGCGTGACCGCCGCGTTGCCTCGTCCGCTCGGTCGTTCCACTCGAACGTGAAGCCCGGCAGCATATAACCCTTGGCGTCGTCGGCACCGACCTGACCCGGCACCGCCAAGACCACCGCGGGCCGGTCATCCGGCATAAAGAGGTCGTCGCGGAACCGCTTTACCCGCGCGAACATCTGGGTGGCCGCGATGCGCGTCGGCAGGGCGAAATACAGCCCATCGACGGCGCCAGTGGCGAACAGATGCTGAAAGCGCCACAACGCCGCCTCAGTCTTGCCCGACCCGGTCTCAGCCTCCAGCACCACGCAGTGCGCGGTGGGCAGGGTAGCGGCGAATTGGATCGGCCGAGGGGACGCGCCGCCGAAGACAGCAGCGAAGCTCGGGCGGCGTTGTCGGACCGCCTCGCGCCGCTGCTCCACCGCCAGCCCTACTTGGCGAAGCGCCAGTTCGGCGGCGGGTTGTGCGTGTGTCATGCGATCGACCGCCTGGCCGTGGGCGAACGGAAAGAACCCGGTGTCGGATCCCAACCAATCGGCCAGCATCAGCAAACCTGCGAAGGCGTGGTGGAATGCCGGCGCCTCTGGCATCGCCGGGCCAGCGGCGAAGGCTGGCGCGAACCAGGCATCGAGCGCTTCGCGCATCGGCCCCAACTCAGCAATCGGATCGCTGCCCGACACATCGGGCGCCCAATAGAGGTTGGCGTTGGCCGGATCCTTAGACCACGGACGGCCATGATGGGCGAAAATGGTGTCCCAGATACCGTGCGCGTCTTCGACCCCGAACCAATCGTCCATTCGCTCGATGCCGAGTACCTCGCACAAGCGTTCGCCCAAATGGTCGTTGAACACCCAGGCGAGTTGATCGATATGCCCGACGGTGGGCGCTTTCGGGTCGACCCGCCGGCGAAAA
>CAMDJV010000091.1 GCA_945901085.1 Rhodovarius crocodyli
GGGATATCGGGCGGGTGGCATGGCGTGCAATCCCCCCCGACGTGCCCTGGCCACCACGCTTCGGCCACCCGGATTTATCAGTGCAATGAATAGGCAGGTATCCTGAATGAACTCGGAAACCGGCAATCTCCCCCCCGATGCCGGCAAGCTTGCGGCGCAATGGGCCCGTTTGCGCGCCCGCCTGCGTGACGAAGTTGGAGAGACGGAATACCGCAACTGGCTACGCCAGATGGTCCTGCAGACCGTCGAGGGCGAGATCGTGCTGATCACCCTGCCCTCGCGCTTCCTGCGTGACTGGGTGCGTGATCACTATGGCGACAGGCTGCGCATCCTCGCACAGGCCGAATGGCCGAAAATCAAGCGGATGGATTTCCGCGTCTCAACCGCCGCGCAGGCCGTGGCGGATGGCGTGCCGCCGGATGCCCAGTGCGAGGTTGAGTTCAGCACAGAAGGTGAGCCCTCCCCCCATGCGGCCCTGCGAAGCAACGCCGCCCCGCCACCGCGCCAGGCCGAGGCGCGCGATGGTGATTGGATGGCGCCGCTCGACCAGCGCCTGACCTTCGACAGCTTCGTCGTGGGCAAGCCCAATGAATTCGCCCATGCCTGCGCCCGGCGCGTGGCGGAACGCCCGGCCATGGCAGGTTTCAACCCGCTCTTCCTCTATGGCGGCGTGGGCCTGGGCAAGACCCATTTGATGCACTCCATCGCCTGGGCGATCCGCGCCAATCATCCTGAGCGCCCCGTGGCCTATATGTCGGCCGAGAAATTCATGTATCGCTTCATCGGCGCGCTGCGCGGTGGCAATACCATGGAGTTCAAGGCCCAGCTGCGCAGCGTTGATGTGCTGATGATCGATGATTTGCAATTCCTGATCGGCAAGGACAATACGCAGGAAGAATTCTTCCACACATTCAATGCCTTGGTCGATGCCGGCAAGCAGATCGTGGTCTCCGCCGACAAATCACCCAATGATCTTTCGGGCATTGAGGATAGGCTGCGGACCCGCCTCGGCGGTGGCATCGTGGCCGATATCCACGCCACCACCTATGAGCTGCGCCTCTCCATCCTGCAGGCCAAGGCGGCGCAGGCCGGCGTCGAGGTGCCGGTGAAGGTGCAGGAATTGCTGGCGCATAAGATCGCCTCCAATGTGCGGGACCTCGAAGGCGCGCTCAATCGCCTCGTCGCCCATACCAAGCTCTTCGGCCGGCCGCTCACACTTGAGAATGTGCCCGAGGTGCTGACCGACTTGCTGCGCACCCATGAGCGGCGCATCACCATTGACGATATCCAGCGCAAGGTGGCCGAGCACTACTCCATCCGCATGACGGACATGTTCTCCGCCCGCCGCGCCAGGGCCGTGGCGCGGCCGCGCCAGGTGGCCATGTTCCTGGCCAAGCAACTCACCTCGCGCTCCCTGCCCGAGATCGGCCGCCGCTTCGGTAATCGCGACCATACCACCGTGATGCATGCCGTCAGCCGCATCACCGAATTGATGGTGGAGGACCGCGTGCTGGCCGAGGATGTGACCTTGCTGCGCAAGATGCTGGAAACCTGAACGCCCCATAGCGCCAACAGGCGGGGCGTTTCAGGGCTGGGCTTGAAGCCCGGCTGGAGCGGGTATCCCCCGTCAGACCAGCCCGCCATTCACATGCAGCACCTGGCCGGTGATATAGCCCGCCGCCGGCGAGGCCAGGAACGCCACCGCCGCCGCCACATCCTCGGGCGTACCCAGCCGCCCGAGCGGGATATTCTCCACCACCGCCCGCCATTGCTCGGGCGTGAAGGCGGAATGGCCGGTGGCGTCCTTGCGGGTAAAGCCGGGGGCCACGCAATTCACCGTGGCGCCGCTGGCGGCGATCTCGATGGCCAGGCTGCGCGCCAGCGCCTCCATCCCCGCCTTGGCCGCAGCGGTGGTGGGGAAACCCACCACATCGGGGCGAAACACATGCGCCACAAAGGAGGAAATGGCGATGATCCGGCCATGCTCAGCCGCGGTCACCAGCGGGCTGGCTGCGCGTGCGAGGCGCAGAAAGGCCCAAAGGATGGTATCAAAGCTGCGGGCGAATGCAGCCTCGTTCTGTTCCAGCAAGGGCGTGCGATCGGCAAAGCCGGCATTGGCCACCACCACATCCAGCCGGCCGAAACGGGCCAGCGCGGCCGCCACCAGGGCATCTGGGGTGGCGGGGTCGGCGATATCGGCGAGGATGGTCTCAGCCCGAGCGCCGTGCGCACGGGCAAAGCCTGCCATCGCCTCGGCGCCCTCGCGGTTGCGCCGGGTATGGACGAGGAAGGCGGTGCCGGGGCCGGCCATGGCCCGCAGGCAGGCGGCACCAATGCCCGAGGCGGCGCCGGTCACCAGGATCACGCGATCATTCATTGTTTGAGCATGTCATCGACCGGGCGCGGCGTCGAGCATCCGGCCCCGGGATTGGCCGCCAGCCCAGGCTGTTGCAGGCTATCGGCTGATTTTGGAAAACGCCCGCCATGACCCCAGCCCTTCCCGAAGCCAGCCCCACCATCCGCGCCGAGATTCTGGCCTGGCTTGAACGCTTCGCCAGTTGCGTCCGCGCGGTGAATTACCGCGATGCCTACCCCTTCTGGCACGAGCAGGCGCTGGCCTTCGGCACCCATAAACGGGTGCTGGAAGGGCTATGGGATTGGCGGGACCGGCAATGGGACAGCGTCTGGCCCAAAACCGATGGCTTCACCTTCGACGCTGAGGCCACCCGCGTGCTGGCCAGCCCCGATGGCCAGATGGCGGTGGCCATCACCCCCTGGGGCAGCACCGGCTACAACCCAGATGGCAGCGCCTTTGACCGGCCCGGCCGAGCCAGCATCATCCTCATGCGCGGGGGCGCTGAGGGCTGGGTGGGGGTGCATAGCCATATGTCGCTCGAGCGCGGCGTGCCGCAGGAGAGCTTCGGCAATCGGCCGGTGGTGGCGCGTTAAGGGGGTCTTCCGGTTAAACGGATCGCTTGAGCGGAGGTTGCTCTTGCAGGCTGTTGGAAGACGAATAGTGGGTGAAGGAGGATCGA